>NZ_JAECZA010000005.1:11627-104269 GCF_016056275.1 Dendronalium phyllosphericum CENA369
TGGGGGAGAAGAACCAGATAATAATGTTACAGACAAAAATTGGATAGTTTATTTCTTGGAGTTCCCTAATCCCCGATCCCCAGTCCCTACATCACAACCAATTACCAACTAACACATAGGCAGACCAAAAGCTGGGTGCGTTGTAGTTGGGATGTCCCAGCAATTTTAATTGGGCACAACGAAGAGCTTGGGCTTTGGTGATTTCTTTGCCCCGAAGTTGTCGGTAGAATTCACCAACAAATAAGGCTGTGGGTTCATCCTCAATTTGCCATAGAGACGCTAAGGTGCTGCCTGCCCCTGCTCGTACTGCTGCTCCTGCAAGACCAAGGGTTGCACGGTTATCTCCAACAGCTGTCTGACAAGCACTTAAAAATAACAGTTCTAATGCTCCCGAACGGCTTTCATCTCGATTGCGGAGAAGAATGTTGAAATCCTTGACTTTGATCGGGCCGCTGGCAGCCAAAATAAAGGTGTTTTCAGCATTAGAACTAAACTGACCGTGAGTTGCTAAATGCACTATATTGAATGGAACTGTACTGACTTTGTTTTCTAGTGCCTTACGGGTGAAATCTTTATCTAGCAGACTAGTTGTGGATATTCCAGCGCTAGCGATGAGGTTGATTTCAGACTTGATGGCAGGTAATGACCCAAAGTTAGAATATCCTGGTGGGGGCTGAGTTAGCCCAGCAGTTAATGCTCTAAGTTGTTTTCTCCTCAATCGTTTGGGATTTTGGAGTTGCAGACCAACGCTCAGAGCGATCGCATATTTTTGCACTAAGTATTTCTCGCCATCATAGAGCGCTGCCATTGGTAAATTACGTAACGCTCCATCCAGCACAAATACTAAGGTATCTACTTTACTCTTGGCTAATTGTTTTTCAATCGGTTTAATCAGCCAGTTGTAAACTTGCCGCGACTGATTTTTGAGGACGTTAATAGCAGCAGGATTGACAAGGGTTTCTTGCAGTTGGGCGATCGCTTCTTCTACTTCTGTTGGGGAAATTTTGGTACTGTAATGCTGTAGTTGTTGTCTGGGAATTTTAACA
The DNA here is from genome assembly GCF_016056275.1 of Dendronalium phyllosphericum CENA369. Taxonomy (GTDB): domain Bacteria; phylum Cyanobacteriota; class Cyanobacteriia; order Cyanobacteriales; family Nostocaceae; genus Dendronalium; species Dendronalium phyllosphericum. The sequence goes on from NZ_JAECZA010000005.1 coordinate 12,674, forward strand.
ATTACCTGGAGTTCTTCGGGCAGAATAATTGGGTAAAGGATGGCGGCAGTCGGATTTTCTTGGTCTACGACTCGATCGAGTGTTACACTTTCGCCTTGCAAGCAAGCTTCTTGGAAGAAGTTATCTAATTCTGCCAACTGCAATGCTTCAATTCGCTGACGGGCTTTATCTAAAATTCGATCTTGGTTTGCGTATGGAGATTGCATCAGTAACTCTACGGACTCTCGATATACTGGTTCAACACTATCTCGAAAGTTAAATTGCACATCTTGATTAACTGCTACTAAGTCATTGCGGAGAGATTTTAGACTTTCTACCGCAGTATCATAAGCTGCGATCGCTCCTTTAATATCATTTTGTCTTCGCAGCAATCTACCTAACTGCCACTCTAACCGATAGGCAATATCTTGGGCGTTACTTGTCTGAGCTAAAACTAATCCTTGCTCAGTGAGACTTTGGGCTTTTGATAATTGTTGAGTCTTCTCGTACAAATTACCCAAACTCAAAAGCGCATAAGCTTCTGCTCGTTTATCGCCTAAACTGCGGGATTGCTGGACGCTAGTTTCTAAAAGTTGAGCAATTTTTTCGGGGCTGGGGACTGGGGACTGGGAATTGAGAAGACTTTCTTTCTCAATCGCAGATCCCCGATCCCCGATCCCCGATTCCCGATCGCCAATACTTAATTTCATTAAGCTTTGGGCAAAGTTAATCTGAGCATAGATAGCAGCACGACTGGGAGGAAGTTGTTGGAGTTGGGATTGAATTAATGGCAATAATTGTGTTGCCAATGGTCGATCTGGGATCAGCAGGCTGAGAAGATTGAGCTGTGCCTGAACTTTTACTAAGGGTGAGGTAGATATTTGAATTGTTTGTTGATAGTAGGTAATCGCGTTTTCTTTTTCCTGCTTGATGCGGGCGTAGTTTCCCAAACTGAAAAGACTTGCTGCAATATTGGCATGAGATTGCAGGTTTTGAGCGATCGCCAAACTTCTATTTAAAGCATTGTGACACTCTTCTAGATTCCCTGCTACCAACTGGGCATCACCAAGCGATCGCAACGCCACTGCTTTTTCTATTGAGTCCGGTTGAGATTGTAATTGCCGATCTACTTCTTTAAGAATTTTGACGGCACGAGTGTAAAATCCTTGAGTTCGCCATGCTTGTGCTTGATTGATTTGCGATCGCACTTCCCCATTAAAATTTTTTGCTTGCTTGTAAATTTCTGCTGTTTGCTGCCAAGTTGTTAAAGCTTCTTCTGCTTGTCCCATTGCTAGTTGCAAACGACCTTGAATATCTAATGATTGAGCTAATACTTGCAAATTTTGATTTTTATTACTTGTTTTTAGCAGATTCAAGCTATCTGTAATTGCCTGCTTTGCTTCATTCCATGCACCTAGTTGTTGATAAGCCAAAGATAAATTACTCAAAGTGATAGCCAATCTCAGGTTATCTTCTTGTTGCTGATATTTCTCTGCTGCCTGCTGCAATACTTGTACTGCTTCGGCAAAACGTCCGACATCATATAACATTTTGCCTTGTTCTAAAGGCGAAACAGAGACATTATTAGTAATAGTTGTATTTGCTAGTTGAGATGACAAGTTAATTGCATCAGGAACTTTTGCCAGCACTGGTGAGCCGACGATGCACAGCAAAGCTATCAGAAAATACAAAGGCAAATGTAATAAAGTCAAAACTTTCGCTTTTGGCCTTCTGTTTTTTAGAAAATTTTGGTAATAAATCTTAGTTATTTTAGTCATGAATATGGCAAAAGGCAGGGAGCAAGGGAGCAGGGGGAGTCAGAGAGAAATAACTACTGACTCTTGCCTATTACCTATTGCCTTCTAACTCTTGTACAGACAAGGATTAATTGCGTCTCTACGACAACTGACAACTGACTTCTTTTCATCTTCATAACAAGCCCTCCAATTCAGCAAATTTTCGCAAGCGTGGCAGGCACTGACGCTGATAAAAACTGCTTAAAGTCGGAATTGGCAGTCCAAATGTCTCAGATAATTCTTTCCAGCTAACTTCTGGGGGTAGGCGTTTGAGAATTAACACCTGACAATTCACTTCCGGATGCCCTTTAATGTGAGTATTACGTAGTTCTCCATTCGCATCTGTCTTCACCCATATCTCTAAGTTTTCTAGAATTGGGGGTGCTTGGGGAGTAGCTGGTAAATTGTCTATAGGGTCGCTGATTTCACTATTTCTACCCGACCCTGACTGCCAAACTTTGTGAGGAACTGTTACGGCTTGTTCCCGGTACTGGTTCAGATAAAAGTCTTGTAATCTGCGTTTTAAGTAAGCATTCAACCAAGTGATAACACTGCCATGAGTGGGATCGTAGATTTGACCTGTCAAGCCTTCACAAACATTGCGACAGAAATACAACCAAGTTTGTTGTAGGGCATCTTGATAGTAGGGAGTACTTTCCCTCCAAAGTCTCCTAGAACTCAAGCGTATGATTTGCGTGAGCAGCTTCTGACGCTGAGGGCTTCCAGGTGAGTGTCCACAGGCTTGAGCAACTAAGCAGCGTAGCTGTTCATCAAATTCAGCCATGTCAAATTTTTAGCAAAAAAAGCAAGAATATTATAGTATTGCGTATAAATAAGCTTTAGAAAATTACCCCGTGTCGTGATAGTACCTCTTTTTTAAATTCTCCAGCCAAAAATTTATATCAACAGATAGTAGAAGCGGAGGGGAGAAGAGAGCAGGGGGAGCTAGGGAGGAAAAATATCTTTACTCTTGTACAGACGCGATTAATCGCGTCTCTTTGGTCTTAAGATTTTGCTGTGTAACTCGACCTTAATCCATTCTTGGCAGAATATAAAGAATGATTAAGAAAAGTGGTGTGTAAAATAAGATGATTAAGATGCTAGCTCAAAGCTTGACTGAAATTGGGGCAAAGCTACACATAGATTGGATTTTAGTAAATGCCTGCTTGCAATTTGCAATTTGGGGATTGTTCTCTGTTTTACTCGCTGAAATATTAAGAGACAGCTACCATGCTTTGTGTCACCAAGTCAGTTGGCTGGCTAAGTGGCACAACAAGCATCATATGGCATATCGTCGCGATTTATCAGTTGTTTCCCTCAAAGCCTATCAAGATTCTCAGCTTTACCACGACATTTTAGAGTCGAGTCTATTGCTGGCAGTTTTGACAGTAGTTGCTTTGGTTGTCCACCAACTAGGGTTATGGTTAGGAGTAGCCTATGCTTTTAGTTTCTTGTTTGGTGCATCCCTGCGCTATTTCCAAGGGACAATTGATACAGACTACAACCATCTACCCGGCCCTTTAGAAACAATTCCATCCGTTTGGTGGGTGAATCGGTCTTATCATTGGCGACATCATTTTGATGATGTCAATGCTTACTATAGTGGTGTATTTCCGTTGGTAGATAAAATACTCGGTACGGGACTGTCCCTCAAAGGTAAAACCATTGCTTTAACTGGTGCTTCGGGAACTTTAGGACAAGCATTGGCTGCCGAACTCCTCAAACATAACGCGAAGGTAGTAGCATTAACTACTAACCCAGAAAAATTAGCACCGCAGACTGGATTAAAAGTAGTCTCCTGGGAGTTGGGTAATGAAGCTCAACTGAAGGATAGTTTAGAAAAAATCGATATTTTGATTATCAACCACGGAATTAATGTCTATGCTAGCCGTACACAGCAGGCAATTAATTCTTCTTATGAAGTCAATGCTTTTTCAGCGTTACGGTTGATGGATGTATTTTTAACAACTGTAACGGGGCCACAAGCTAAGGCAACTAAGGAAATTTGGGTCAATACTTCTGAGGCTGAGGTTTCCCCCGCTCTCAGTCCGCTATATGAACTCAGCAAAAGGGCTTTGGGAAATATTATCACCCTCAAACGGTTGGATGGGGATTGTGTAATTCGCAAGTTAATTCTCGGGCCGTTTAAGAGCCAACTCAATCCTTACGGAGTTATGTCAGCACAGCAAGTAGCTCGTGGCATTCTATTTTTAGCGCAACGAGACTACCGCAATATTATTGTGACGATAAATCCTCTCACCTATGTGCTTTTTCCCTTGAAGGAAGCTAGTACTTGGCTGTATTATCGAATTTTCAGTAAAGCTACAACGAGTCAGTAATTTTACAGGTTAAGAGTCTTTCATCAAGAAGATGGCTGAAAAGCGATCGCGCTGTATCCTTTACTCAGCGCATGACAATATTTTTCATCTTGATGGCTCTTAACCTCATAGATAATATGCACCACTAATTTACTCAACTATTGAAGTCTTCAAGCTTACCTTGACAGGATTACCAACCCGGCATACATTAAGAAATATGTAGTAAGTTAAACTTATAATTCCGATAAGCAGTCTCATAGCATTCATCAAGATTATTACGCAAACAACCAGTTATCAGTTGCTATTGATACATAAGTTGCAAAAAACTTTTTTGTAGTATAAGTGTTACAATAATTTGTCAGAGCTTGACAACTGAGTAGCAAAGATACTAATTATTGAATAACGAGCGTTCGATATAAATCCAAATCATGCCTAAAATTGTCGACCGCGACCAATACCGTAAAGAATTGCTCGCCAATTGCTTTGATTTATTTGCCCAAAAAGGCTATGGTTCCATCACCATGCGCCAAATTGCTCAAGGATTAAATGTTTCTACGGGTACGCTGTATCACTATTTTCCTAGTAAACAAGCTTTATTTGAACAATTGGTGGAGGAGATCAATCAGCAAGAAATACTCACAGCAATGGCTGAGTTAGAAGGAAGGGAAACACTCCAAGAAACGATGGAAGCATTGGGAAAATATCTTGCTAAAAACGAAGATTATTACATTAAATTGCATTACATTTTAGTTGATTTTTGTCAACATCAAGACTCTAAAGAGATGTGGGGTAGTGGAATTTTTCAGCGAGTTGATGAGCGTTGTCAGCAAGCTGTGAGGGATGTTTTGGGCATTGAAGATTCAGATTTGATATCTTTTGTATTGCTTTTAATCGACGGCTTAATTCTCGAAAGGCTGTTGGGAAATGAAAGGATTTCTTTTATCGAACAGTGTAATCTCTTAGGTAAAATGCTGACAGCATATTTGCAGCAATATCCATCTAATGAGAGTTCTAAAACTAAATCATATTCAGCTAATTAGTTACTAAATGGCATTGATTTTCTCAGAAAAATTACCATTATATAAAGGATAAAAAAATGGGTGAAAGACTGCTATTAAAACCTGTAAATAAAGGATTAATTGCATTAGTAATTGCGGCTACTGCGATTACAGGTGGAATTGTTATTTATGGAATTTCACAGTTTGGGCAAATTGGTGAAAAAGCTTCATCTGAACCAGTAGAAACCACACCAGTCACGCCAAAAGTGACAGCCTTAGGCAGACTAGAACCAGAAGCAGAGGTAATTAGCTTATCTGCGCCATTGGTTTTGGATGGCGATCGCGTTGCTAAAATCCTAGTCAAAGAGGGGGATACTGTCAAAGCCGGACAGGTAGTAGCAATTTTAGACTCACGAGCTCGTTTGCAAACTGCGGTGCTGCAAGCCGAAAAACAAGTTAGAGTCACTCAAGCAAAACTCGCGCAAGTGAAAGCTGGTGCTAAAGCTGGAGATATTCAAGCGCAGCAGGCCAGCGTTGAACGCTTCCAGGCCCAGTCACAAGGAGACAAAACAGCTCAACAAGAAACCATTGCTCGATTAGAAGCACAGTGGCAAGGAGACAGAACAGCTCAACAAGCAACAATCAAAAAGCTGGAAGCAGAACTCAAAAATGCTCAAGCCGAATATCAACGCTATCAACAGCTATATTCCCAAGGAGCAATTTCTAACTCTTCATTTGATAGCAAGCGCTTAAGTCTTGACACTGCACAACAGCAACTCGACGAAGCTAAAGCAATTCTCAACCGAATTAATTCTACTGCTCAAAGACAACTAGCCGAAGCTAAAGTAGCGCTCAACCGCATTAACGCTACTGGTAATAAGCAAGTCAGCGAAGCCAAAGCCACACTTACTAGTATTGCCGAAATCAGACCAGTAGATGTGCAAGCGGCACAAAGTGAAGTGGAAAATGCGATCGCTTCCCTAAAACGCGCCGAAACTGACTTAGAAGCAGTTTACATCAAAGCCCCAATGGCAGGTCAGATTCTCAAAATTCATACAAGAGTTGGAGAAAAGATTAGTAGTAGCGGGATTGCAGACTTAGCCCAAACCGAGGAGATGATGGTAGTAGCGGAAGTTTATCAAACTGATGTCGGTAAAGTCAAACTCGGACAGCAGACTGTGATTACTAGTCAGGCATTTCCTGGCGAACTGCGAGGAAGTGTTTTCCATATTGGCTTACAAGTGAATCGGCAAAACGTTTTTAGCAACCAGCCAGGCGAAAACCTCGATAGTCGAGTCGTTGAAGTGAAAATTCGCTTAAATCCTGAAGATAGTCAACGAGTTGCAGGTTTCACCAATTTGCAAGTACAGACAGCGATTGAATTGTAAACACTGGGAGAGGACGCAAGGACGCGGAGAATCATTGCTGACTCTTGCCTCTCGCCTTTTGACGACTGACAACTGACTATTGACTAACATCCAATATGAAACTATTTCGCAAAACACCGCTAGCATGGCGGCAGTTAATGAAAGAAAAAACGCGTCTGGCAGTTGCAGTTGCAGGTATTACCTTTGCAGACATGCTGATGTTCATTCAGTTAGGGTTTGAAAGCGCGCTGTTTGATGCAGCGGTGAAACCTCATCGTAATTTAGAAGCTGATTTAGTTTTGATTAGTCCTCAATTTCAAACTCTATTTTCAGTCAAAAGCTTTTCTAGAGAACGGCTTTACCAAGCATTAGCCTATGACGGCGTTCAGTCAGTGAATTCTGTTTACATTGGCACTGGACAATGGCGAAACCCCGAAACGCGGTTAGAGCGTGCTATTTTGGTTTGGGGTATCGATCCGGCAAAACCGACATTCAAATCGCCTGAAACCAAACAAAATCAGCATCAACTCAAACAGTTGTATCAAGTTATGTTTGACCAGGCGGGTCGTCCGGAATATGGGACAGTTGCCGACATTTTCAATAAAACAGGCAACTTTGAGACGGAACTGAATAGCATTGGCATTAAAGTTAAGGGCTTGTTTACTGATGGTGCTTCCTTTGCTGCCGATGGTAATGTGATTACCAGTGACTCTACTTTTTTACAACTATTCCCAGAGCGTCAATCCGATCGCATCGAAGTTGGGTTAATAACTCTCAAACCAAATGCCGATCCCGAAAAAGTGCGATCGCAACTGAGTGCCGGATTGCCTAAAGATGTCAGAGTCTTGACTCCAGAAGGATTTGCCGCAGTCGAGAGACATTACTGGGAAACTGGTACTGGTATTGGTTTCATTTTTGGTTTGGGTACAGCAGTCGGGTTTATTGTCGGCATTGTGATTGTTTACCAGATCCTTTACTCCGATGTCTCCGACCACTTACCAGAATACGCCACGCTCAAAGCGATGGGCTACACCGATCGCTATCTTTTAGGAGTCCTGCTTCAAGAAGCATTATTCTTAGCTGTCTTAGGTTTTCTGCCTGGATTCATCCTTTCCTTTGGGTTGTATCAGGTTACTTATGCTGCCACAATGCTGCCGATTTTTATGAAGGTAGATCGGGCAATTCGTGTTTGGATTTTAACTGTGATTATGTGTAGTTTTTCCGGGGCGATCGCCATGCGAAAACTCCGGGCTGCCGACCCCGCCGATGTTTTTTAGTTGTCAGTTGTCAGTTGTCAGTTGTTAGGAGGCAGCTTTGCTGGAGTAAGTCAAAAGGTAAAAGTAAAAAGTAAAAACAAAATAATTAAGAATTGAATCTCAAAATTTCATCAGTTCTCTTTTACCTTTTACCTTTTGACTTTTGACTTTATCTTGTCTCCCTCATCTTCCTCATCCCCCTCATCCCCCTCATCCCCCTCATCTGTGCTATATGTTGCAAGAATCCGCACCAACAGCTTCTAGTTCAACAATCTCTGCTGTCGAACCAGTAATTTCTATCCATTATCTCAATCACTACTTTGGTAGTGGTACGCTTCGCAAGCAAGTTTTATTCAATATTAATTTAGAGATTAACGCTGGTGACATTGTAATTATGACTGGCCCTTCTGGCTCAGGAAAAACTACTTTGTTGACTCTCATGGGTGGCTTACGTTCTGCTCAAGAAGGTAGTTTAAAAATCTTAGGACAAGAAATTTGTGGAGCCAGCAAGCAGCAATTAACCAAGCTTCGCCGCCAAATTGGCTATATTTTCCAGGCGCATAACTTAATGACTTTTCTCACAGCCAAAGAAAATGTGCGAATGTCTTTAGAATTGCATGAAGAATTTCTCAATCAAAATATTGATGCGAAAGCGTTGTCGATGTTAGAAACTGTCGGTTTAGCAGATCGTGTTAATTACTATCCAGAAAATCTATCAGGAGGACAAAAACAACGGGTTGCGATCGCTCGTGCCTTAGTCAGTCATCCTAAAATTGTCTTAGCAGATGAACCCACTGCCGCACTTGACAAAAAATCTGGACGCGATGTTGTGGAATTAATGCAGAAGCTAGCTAAAGAGCAAGGCTGTACGATTTTGTTAGTGACTCACGACAACCGCATTTTAGACATTGCCGATCGCATTATTTATATGGAAGATGGTCAGCTCAAGAGTGATGAGGTAGATATTACTGCCAGAATGCATTAAAAGCGGTCAAAAACAGGGTGTGGCGCAACGGGTGTTGGGTGTAGTGAAGACGGCATTGGTCGGGGCTTGGTCAGTAGTCAGGCGATACTTCTCAGATAAGGACTCTTCACCTCTGCTATTGTCTGAGAAAAGGTCAAGGATGAATTTAAAGCTTTCCCCTTTAACCGAGAAGTATTGCCTCACAACTAACAACTAACAACTAACAACTGACTAATTACACTTCCGCAGGATGCTGTTCTTGTTGTCTTTCTATAAATGCCTGGACGCGAGCGCGGTAGTTTCTGGAAGTTTCATCTACCCAATCGCGATCGTTACTGTTTGCATACAAATGTACTAATGGTTCGCTAGCATCTGGTAAAACTAATAGCCAACTGTCATCGTAGGGTTGACAAATTTTCACGCCATCGATCAGTTCTAGATTTTGGGCTGGGTGAGTTTCGACCAAATAACGCATCAGTGCCCCTTTGGCTGTCCAAGGGCAGCGGATTGTATGAGTTTTGTGAATTACACGGGGCAATTCCGATCGCACAGTCGCCAGCGATCGCTCTTGGATAGTCAACATCTCAATTAGCTTGGCAATGCAGAACATGGAATCAAATCCCGGATGCAGTTGCGGGAAAATAAAACCAGTATCTCCGCTACCTCCTAAGACGACATTTGAATTTTTCTGACATGCCTCCATCAAAGCTGTAGGATTAGCTTTGGTGCGAATTACTCTACCATCATGGCGGCGGGCGACTTGTTCTACAGCACTGGAAGCATGAACCGGCACTACTACCGTGCCTCTGGGGTTAGAGGTTAAGATCGTGTCTACCATCAAAGCTGTTAAAGTTTCCCCGCGAATTGAGAAACCTGATTCATCAACTAAAATTAGCTGTTCTCCGTTAGCCGATACCTGAACGCCAAAGTTAGCTTTCAATGCTTCCACCACATGACCTAACTGAGTCAGTAGTCCTTCGCGATCGGTTACTGACATGGCCGTTTTATTCACACTGGCATTTAGTACTACCGCATCAGCACCAAAGTTATCTAACATTTGCGGCAAAACAGCCCCAGATACAGCATAAACATAGTCAATTACGACTTTTGCCCGACTGTTGCGGAGGGTTTCAACGTGTAACAGCTTCTCAAAGGCAGTACAGTAACGGTCGATTACTTGGCTGGGATAAGCGACATCACCAATTTCTTGGATTAGCGCCCGCCGCATATCTTCCTTAAAGTAAGCCCCTTCAATTTTCTTTTCCACAGCTTTGGTAATATTTATTCCCTTAGCATCCATAAATTCAATCAGGATGTAGTTCGGGCGATCTGGGTGTACCCGCACATGAATACCGCCGGCTACCGACATTGTGGGTATAACTGTACGGGCGATGGGGATAGCTGTGGCATCAAGGTTTTGAATATCAATCCCTACTGACATCAAACCAGCAATCAGCGATCGCGTCACCATGCGAGAGATATTGCGCTGGTCGCGGGAAACCGTTATTTTAGAACCGGGTTTTAAAGTAGAACCATAAGCAGCTCCTAACTTCACGGCAAACTCTGGGGTGATGTCAATATTCGCTAATCCTTGCACGCCACGTTGCCCAAATAAATTTCGTTGGGCGATGTTACCCCAAATTAAGTTAATGTTTAAGATTGCGCCTGATTCAATTTTTTTACTCGGCCAAACCCGGACACTGGGGCTAATTTGAGCTTCTTCCCCTACAGTGGACAGCGAACCGACCACAGATGCTTCTAAAACATGGGCGCGACGGTCTACACGAGTACCGCGAGCAATCACACAAGCACTCAGTTGCGCTTCATCTCCAACAATCGCCCCATTCCAAACAATGGGACGCTTCAGGTTAGCATCAGCGCCGATGGTAACATTATCGCCAATTACGGTTCCGCCTTCTATCTGCACCCTTGCACCAATGCGGCAATTGTCACCAATTACTGCGGGGCTTTCAATCGTAGCTGTGGAGTCGATAAAAGTATTTTGACCAACCCACAACCCATCGGAAACTTCTCTGTAAGCAAAGTCAAGTTTTACCTTGCGGTCTAATGCATCGTACTGAGCTTCCCGATAGGCATCTAAGTGACCGACATCACACCAATAACCTTGAGCAATGTAACCATACATTGGTTCGCCCTTGGCTAGTAGTAAGGGAAATAAGTCTTTGGAAAAATCGGACTCAGTGTTATCTGGGAGATATTCTAAAACTTCTGGTTCGAGAATATAAGTACCTGTGTTGACGGTATCAGAAAAAATTTCACTTGTAGAAGGTTTTTCTAAAAAGCGGTTAATACGTGATTCTTCATCGGTAATTACCACCCCAAATTCAACTGGGTTGGGAACTCTGGTTAAAATCAAAGTAGCTTTTGACTTTTTTTGTTTGTGAAAAGCGATCGCTGCACTCAAGTCAAAATCTGTGATACTATCGCCGCTAATGACTAAAAAAGTTTCATCCAAGAGTTCGGCAATATTTTTCACGCAGCCTGCCGTACCCAGAGGCTGGTCTTCTTCAACGGCGTAGGTCATTTGTACGCCAAAATCACTGCCATCTTGAAAATAGTCCCGCAGTACATCAGGTAAATAATGTAATGTTGCAATCACTTCCGCGATCTGATGTCTTTTGAGAAGATTAATAATATGTTCGGCAATTGGTCTATTTAAGATGGGCACCATTGGTTTGGGTAGATCGCAGGTTAACGGACGAAGCCGCGTTCCCGAACCACCTGCCATCAGTACTGCACGCATAAATCCTCCTTAAATATTCGTAGCATTTGTAACTTCCTAATCGGCGATTGTATATTGTGTTTTTCTTCCTTTAGTTTCTTACGGATATTGATATTTAAGGAACTTCCGCAAGAGACATCTGCTAAAGAATAAGCATATTTACTCAACACAATCGCTTATTTGTCCGGAGACAATCTATAAAAGTGAAACATCCATAAGTAAAAATTGTTTCCAGTGCCGAAAGTCACTTACGGTAGCTCCTGGAAACATTACAGACAAAGAGGAAAAAGTAATATGGACAATCTTTTTGCCTTTTATGTTTTAATTTGTCTTTCTTGTGCTTATGTTCTATTTTGGCAATAGGTGTTTTTTGCTAACTAGTGACTAGCTACGATGCAATCAGCTATTTTACACTGGAGTATGAGACTGTATCATCTAGTAACTCAGATGTGAAGACTGAGTAGATCGAGCATATATTCTCAGTGTAGGGTAGGAATACTTTACTTAAGTTCTGTTCTGTCAGTCGCTAACGGAGTTAATGGCAATGGGTAACTTGCTTGTTTTTGCCGCGATCGTTGTTTATGTAGGTGGTGTTTGGAAGTTCTGGTCTGGGTTCGAGCGGACTAACTTTTCTCGGTCTTTGTCCAATCGTATTGGTTTGTCTTTACTTTGGCCAGCTTTGTTTATTACAAATCAATCCTATCGTCGCAACTTTAGAAAGGCGTTAAAGGGTTAGAAGTTACTATTAAGTTTCAAGTCATTATATCCTTGCCTAATATTAAGCCTGCTTTGTAGCAGGCTTAATATTATTTAACGTGTGTGAGGAATTTTGCTGTTAGCTATCCCTGACAGAAACAAGGTAGTTACAAATCGGATTCACAATTGATAATTCGTAATCACCTGCGATCGCAAACTATCTTCTGTTGCGAAGGATGTGGATGGCTGCACCACCGACTGCGCCACTAGCACCTTTTTTGAGGGTATTTCTGCAACCGCCAGTAAATGTGCCTGCTAATATGTTAGCACCTGCACCGACTCCAACATCCTGACCTAAGCTACGGTTTCTCGTATTTCTTCTTAGACCATTAGCACCATTGACAGCAGCACCACTAAGACCACCCCTAATGGCATTATCGAATGCAGAACCACATCTTGTGACAGCTCCAGTTACCACCCCAGCACCTGCGCCAATAGCTGCATCTTCTAATACTCGCTTATCAGCAGCAGCAGGTTGAGCAGGCAATAAGGTGACACCTGCTAAACTAGCAGCCATAACACTGGGTAGAAATGTGCGTTTTAGTAATTGTTTCATGGTAGCACTTTGTGAAAAAATCAAACGGCTAAAGATAAATTAAGGTTGTTGCAGTTGGGAAGAATTATATTTCTAGTCTAGACAACAGCAACTGTTCTTTGCATGAGAATATTCTGATATTCGCACGAGTAAAACCTCAATTTCATCTGCTAAAAGCTAGAATTTGCTTTCTTGGGTTCAACCATTTTTGTTGATTTGGTAGACGATTATGGAACTGGCACATGTACAAAATTAAGCAAAAATGAAACTAAAATCCAAATTGTACAGTGTGGAAATCCGACTATTGATTATTATTTAAATAGCTTGAATCCACTCTTTAACAGAATATTCAGTCCAAATGCCATTTTTCCAGTAGGGGTCATCTTCAATTAATTGACGTACAGTGGCTTCATCTTCAGCTTCGTAAATACCAAAAACTTTTGTGATATCTTTGGTAGGGCCGATAGTAATCAGCACACCAGATTCTTTCTGTTTTGCTAATCCGTCTAAATGAGCTTGACGGTAAGGGGCACGTTTTTCGAGAACGTCTTCGCAGTATGTTCCCCAGATGATGTATTTAGGCATGGCAATTAATTAAAAACGAAAAATTGCAAATATCAAATATATTACAGACGCGATGAATCGCGTCTCTACTCTAACTTTTGCACAGACGCGATGAATCGCGTCTCTACTGCTAACTTCTTAAATTAACACCGAATTTTTCCACTAAGGCTTCGCGGACTTTATTGTGTACGGGTTCTACTTCTGTGTCGGTGAGGGTACGATCGCTGGCGCGATAAATTAAGCGAAATGCTAAACTTCGCTGTCCTTCGGGTACGTTTTCACCGCGATATTCATCAAACAATTCCACAGATTCTAGTAAGTCTTTGCCAGCTTTGTTAATTGCTTTTTCAAGTTCGGCGACTGTAACTTTTACAGGTGCGAAGAAGGCAATGTCGCGATCGCTTGCGGGATAGGTAGAATAAGGCTGGAATGCTGGGGTCAGTAGTTCATCTTGATCTAGAGAATCCAAAAGCACATCTACATCTAGTTGAAAAACGTAGACTGAATCTGGTAAGCCTTTTTCTCGCCGCAGTTGGGGATGAACTTGCCCAAAAATACCTAGTTTGTTACCTCTCACCCACAGAGATGCAGTGCGTCCTGGATGCAAGCGTTCATCTTGGCGATCGGGTTGATATTCTACCTGCAAGCCAAGTTGCCGAAATACGCTTTCTAAAATGCCTTTGGCTTCAAACCAGCTGATTGGTTCCTCACGACCGCCTTTTGACCACTTACTTGAGGTAATATCGCCTCCCATTATCCCGGCGATCGCTTCTGCCTCTTGCAAACCGTCTTCTTCTTGCCAGAAAATCCGCCCCATGTCAAAACCGTTCAGCGAACCATTTCCTTGTTCTAGGTTGTACTGAAAAGCATCAATCAATCCAGAGATCAAATCGGTTCGCAGAGCTGAATATTCTACAAACAACGGATTACTCAATACTACTTGTCTGTCTTCCCCTGGTTTTACCAAAGAATAGTGAATTAATTCTGTCAAACCTTCTGCCCGCAAGGAAGCACGCAACTTGCGGATGAGTTCTCGATCTAAAGGTAGGTAGCCAGCTTCTGCTTTGTCTGGCAAGGTATCGCAAAAATTGTCATAACCATAGAGACGGGCAATTTCTTCAATTAAGTCAATTTCCCGTTCTAAATCGCGGTAACGATAAGGTGGTACAGAAACATTCCAAGTATCTTCTCCTGAAGAAGTTACCTGACATCCCAGTGCAGTCAAAATCCGCTCAACATCTTTTGCGGCGAGTTCTCCGGTGTCTTCACCCAAATCGATTGGCCCTAGCACCTGATTGACTCGTTCTAAACGCAAGGCAATGGAACGACTCCAAGTCGATGGATCTGGACGAGTGTCGGCAATTTCTTGCTGGATAATTACTCCCTCGGCTAATTCACTAATCAGCGATAAAGCGCGACGAGTAGCTAATTCCAATTCAGCACGGTTAACGCCGCGTTCGTATCTCCCAGAAGCCTCACTTCTTAATCCCACACTGCGAGAAGAACGCCGAATTGCCACAGAATCAAACAACGCTGCTTCTAAAACTAAGCTTTGGCTACCGTTATGAACTTCCGTTTCTTCTCCACCCATGACTCCCGCCAAGGCAACGGGTCTTTCGTTAGCAGTGATTAACAAATTTTGAGTTGTCAAGTTGCGAGTTTGCCCGTCTAGGGTTTTGAGGGTTTCCCCAGAATTAGCAAAACGCACGCCGATGGTTAAATTTCCATTTTCTGCAACAGATTCTAAGCGGTCTTTGTCAAAGGCGTGTAGTGGTTGTCCCCATTCCAACAAAACATAGTTAGTAATATCTACCACATTACTAATTGGTCGAACTCCTGCCGCCCGCAAGCGTTGTTGCAACCAATCTGGGGATGGGGCAATTTTGACTTGTTCGATTACTGTACCAATGTATGCAGGACAGGCTTGCTTATCGGCAATTTTTAAGGCAAGATTTCCACCTCCATTGCTAATGGCAACTTCCCCAGGTTCGGGAATGCTTAATTTCCCACCAGTCAAAGCTGCTACTTCTCGTGCTATGCCCACCATACTCAAGGCATCCGCACGATTGGCTGTGGCAGTAACATCTAAGATCGCATCATCCAAACCCAACAACGGACGCACATCGCTACCCAACGGCAGATTGTCTTGAGTAAAAATATGAATACCATCGACATCAGTGGGCAAACCGAGTTCCTTCAAAGAACAAATCATCCCTTGAGATGGAACGCCACGCAGTTTTGCAGGTTTAATCTTTAAATCAATGTTGGGTAAATAAGTGCCCGTAGTTGCCACTGGGACATAGATATCTGCACGGACATTAGCAGCACCGCAAACAATATTTAAAGTCTCAGTTGCACCGATATCTACTTGGCAAACACTTAACTTATCTGCATTAGGGTGGGGTTGACGCTCAAGCACTCTTCCCACAACAACGCCATTTGCCCAAGTGCGACGGTCTTCAATATCTTCGACTTCAAACCCTGCCATTGTCAAGGTTTCGGCTAATTCTTCCGGCTTTAGTTTTATCTCTACTAGTTCTCGCAGCCAATTTAGAGAAATACGCATAAACAACCTAAAATCAATACTTGTAGCTGACTAATTTGAAATACTCGGTTAATGCTCAAAAGAGTAATTTTCTGTGTTTTAGAGCCATTATGAGCATGTTTATATACTCAGTAAGATTCAGTCAACACGCTCAAATAATGTTCATTTTTTATCTGTCTATCTCAAAATTTACTCCAAATAGTACTTTAATTCTCAAACAATCCTTATCCTACAAGCATTTCAGTTATTTTTGCCTATATATTAACTATTTTTCCTGGCGATTACATTTTTTCGTGTTGACTGTTAACCCTCAAATGCGTAGGTTGGTTGAACCGCGTTCAACCCAACAGTTACAAGACTTTGAGGTGTTGGGTTTCGTCCCTCAACCCAACCTACATCTTGCATAAGTCCTAATACAGATAAAAAAGCGATCGCCCAATTTTAGAGCGATCGCTTTTCACTTCAATCTCAAATTGTTAGTTTAGAACAGATTGCAACAATGGTTTATCTTCTGATAACTTACCAGATCGCAACCATTCTGCTAGTTCCTCTGGAACTCTCGCTTTTATGAGGCGATCGCGCAGTTGCGAACCTTCGAGAATTTCTTTTTCTAACAGTGTTTGTGCGGTTTCCTCTAACAAGTCGCGGTTAGTTTGCAGAATGCTCAAAGCGATATGATGAGCGTTATCTACTATCTGCTTCACTTCCCGGTCAATTTCTTCAGCTACTTTCGGGCTGATAGAACGGCGCGGGTTGCCGTAACCTTCGATAAATTGCTGTTGAATTTTCTCAAATGCTACTGGCCCGAGTTTATCGCTCATTCCGTACAGCGTAATATAGCGTTCTGCCAAATCTGTAGCTTTTTGAATGTCGTCAGCAGCACCAGTGGAAACCTTACCAAAGACGATTTCCTCGGCGGAACGTCCGCCCAATAAGGTAGCAATCCGACCGCGAATTTCATCTTCAATCATTAAGAAGCGGTCTTCTTCAGGCATCTGAATTGTGTAACCTAAAGCACCGACACCACGAGGCACAACGGAGATTTTTTCGACTTTACCAGCACCAGGCATTAACGCCCCGATGATGGCGTGACCGACTTCGTGATAAGCGACGGTCTTTTTCTCGGTTTCATTGAGTACGCGAGAGCGTTTTTCTAAACCAGCCACCAAACGCTCGATCGCTTCGTTAAAATCTGCTGTCGTTACAGCTTGACTATTTTGCCGCGCAGCCAACAATGCAGCTTCATTCACCAAGTTGGCTAAATCTGCACCAGCAAAGCCTGGAGTTCTGATGGCAATAGCACCTAAATCGACATCATCAGCCAATTTGACGTTTCTGGCGTGAACTTTAAGAATCGCTTCGCGACCGATTTTATCAGGGCGATCGACTACAACTTGGCGGTCAAATCGGCCGGGACGGCGTAAAGCTGGGTCGAGAACTTCGGGACGGTTGGTAGCAGCGATAATAATTACCCCTGTGTTGGCATCAAAGCCATCCATTTCAGTGAGTAACTGGTTGAGAGTTTGTTCGCGTTCGTCATTACCACCAACGAACCCGCCAGCACCGCCGCGAGATTTACCCAGTGCGTCTAACTCATCGATAAAGACAATACAGGGTGCTTGTTGTTTGGCTTGTTCAAACAAATCGCGGACTCGTGCAGCACCTACACCCACGAACAGTTCGATAAATTCCGAACCAGAGATGCTGAAAAAAGGAACGGCAGCTTCACCTGCGATCGCTTTTGCCAACAGCGTTTTACCTGTTCCGGGAGGGCCTACCAATAAAGCACCTTTGGGAATTTTTGCCCCTAATGCCGTATATTTAGACGCATTTTTGAGAAAATCCACAATCTCTTCTAGTTCGGCTTTGGCTTCATCTACACCAGCCACATCTGTGAATTTGACACCCGTACTGCCTTCAGAGTAGATCCGAGCCTTGCTTTTACCTACTGTGAGTGCAGCCGGGCCACCCTGACGATTCATTAAAAAGCCCCAAACAGCAAAGAAAATGATCGGCGGAGCAACCCAACTAAGTAAAGTGCCAATCCAGCCATTTTGGTCTGGTGGTGGTGCAGCAAACTCAACATTATGTTCGCGGAGAATCTTTGGTAAATCCAAATCGAGTGCTACTGGTGTCGTGGCAAATACCTGTTCGCTAGGTTTGCCATCTGGAGTTTCGGTTTTAATGGCATATTGGATGCGATCGCCACCCACAATTGCTTTATCGACTTTACCTGCTTGGACTTGAGCAATAAATTCGCTATAGGGAACTTGGGATAGCCGCGGCCCAAAAAAACTAGGAACAATAAAGTTAAGCAGTAATAGAAGAGTTAGCAAAATCAGTAAACTACCGCCAAACTGCCGTACTCTCGGCGGTTTGATTTGTCTTTTGTTATTAGTTTCAACAGGCATTTTTGATGTACCCTCAAATAGAATTTGTCAGTAGTCAGTGGTCATCAGAAAAAAAAACAAATGACAACTAACAGTTGATATATTTACAAAATATATTTGTAAAGGTTTGTATCTGTAGGTCTATTCTAGAAACTAGAGGCAATAGCCCGAATGAGTGCATACCCTACAAGAAAATGCGTATTGCCGTACTTTTATGGAAAATCAGTTAGGATTGGTTCTGAAATTGCTTTTACTTTCAGCTGTGTTATCGCTTTTAATTCAACAGGTGGGGCCGATTTTAGCGATTCCAGCAACAGCAACTAATGCTCTAATTATAGTTTTGTTGCCGAATGCGATCTTGGCGATCGCTCTGTTGTGGCGATTGCAAACACAGAAACAAAATTAACTAAAATCATCAAGGCGGAAGTTGCTAAAATCAGCTAACCTACTTGCACGTTAGGTAAATTGCAGCACGCCAACCACTGGGAGTTAATTTGTGAAACTTGGTCAATGGATCGGCTTAATCGCCATTTTTCTTTGTTTATATGTATTGTGGCAAATTCGAGAAGTGCTTTTACTCGTGTTTGCCGCTGTTGTATTAGCTACTACCTTAAATCGGCTAGCGCGACGCTTTCAACGCTCAGGTATGAAGCGGGGATTCGCCGTCTTGTTGTCGGTAGCTATCTTTTTTGCTGGGATCGTCGGTTTTTTCTGGCTGATTGTCCCGCCTTTTGCCCAACAGTTTCACGAATTAACTTATCGGGTTCCCCAAGGGTTTGAGCGCTTTAATGATTGGCTTGACCAACTCAGAACTCGCATTCCTAGCCAGTTAGTTCCTTACATTCCCGATCTCAATAGCCTCATCCAACAAGCACAGCCATTCATCAATCGGGCATTGGGAAGCTCTTTTGCCTTTGTATCTGGCTCTTTGGAAGTGCTGCTCAAAATTTTACTGGTACTAGTTTTGACAGGAATGACTTTAGCCAACCCCCTGGCCTACCGTAAAGTATTTATCCGAATTTTTCCTTCATTTTATCGACGGCGAGTAGATGGAATTTTAAATCAATGCGAAGTCTCATTGGGAGGCTGGGTAATAGGCGCTGTGATTGCTATGGGTGTAGTGGGGTTGATGAGTGTAATCGGCTTATCAATTTTGCGTGTCAAAGCAGCGCTAGCGTTAGGAGTTTTGGCAGGATTTTTGAACTTAATTCCCAATCTAGGGCCAACAATGAGTGTAGTACCAGCAATGGCGATCGCTCTATTAGATGCCCCTTGGAAAGCTGTTGCTGTCTTGATTCTCTATTTTATTATTCAACAAGCTGAAAGCAATTTCATCACACCTATTGTCATGGCGCATCAAGTTTCATTACTACCAGCCGTGACTTTAATTGCCCAACTATTTTTTGTAACTTTCTTCGGCTTTTTAGGATTATTTTTGGCGCTACCCCTGACTGTTGTTGCCAAGATTTGGCTGCAAGAAGTATTGATAAAAGATATTTTGGATGAATGGGGGCATAATCATGAAAAAGAGACTGAGTTGGTAATAATTGCTGATTCTCCTGGAGAAGGCGATTACACAGTAGAAACTCCAATTCATAAAGAGCGACCTACTGATGATGCTTTTTCACCAGAAGAGTAGTTACCAACAAAGGTAGGAGGTTCAGCAGTCAGCGAAGCCTTCCCCTACCTTTTTCACCTGATTCCTAGTAGTACGCCAAGGCAACTTGGCGCTTTAAAGAGGCGTGGGAAAGGGGAAAAGTTTTTTATCCTTACCCTTTTACTTTTAAACCCAACCTCCACCTAACATTTTTGAGTTGGCAGACCACTAATCTGACACCTTAGCTTTCGCTACTGGTTTGCCTGATGTCGCTTGACGAATTGGCAACTCAACCACAAACTCTGTGCCTTTGCCGAGTTCAGATTGGCAGTAAATTTTACCGTTATGTTTTTCTGTAACAATCTGATAACTGATAGAAAGTCCCAGCCCTGTGCCTTTGCCCACACCCTTGGTAGTAAAAAATGGATCGAACAGCCGCGAGAGTACCTCTTGACTCATACCGAGTCCGTTGTCGGCAATCCGAATATCAATCCAATCTTTATTGAGTACAGAGGTAGAAATTCTGATTTTGCCAGGGCTGGCGGCTTCGGCACTAGTTTGGGCGTTTCGCTCTTCTAATGCATCAATGGCATTAGACAGCAAATTCATAAATACTTGATTCAACTGACCGGGATAGCATTCTATTAAAGGTAAAGTATCATAATCTTTACTTACATGAATCGTGGGGCTATCGCCTGAAGGCTTCAAGCGGTTTTGCAAAATCATTAATGTACTGTCGATGCCTTCATGAATATTTGCGGTTTTGAAGTCGGCTTCATCTAGACGCGAGAAGTTCCGCAGCGAACTGACAATTTCACGAATGCGCTCAGTGCCCACCTTCATAGACTGAAATAATTTCGGTAAGTCGTCGAACAAAAACTCGATTTCAGCTTTCTTTAAAAACTCTTTGATTTCTGGGCCGGCATCGGGATGATAATGTTGGTAAAGCTCCACACAGCGCAGTAACTCTTGCGTATATTGATGGGCGTGTTCTAAATTGCCGTGAATAAAATTCACTGGGTTATTAATTTCATGGGCAACCCCCGCAACTAGTTGCCCTAAACTAGCCATTTTTTCAGAGTGAATAATTTGCAGTTGGGCAGTACGCAGTTCATTTAATGCTTGGGCGAGTTGATTTGCTTCTTCACGGGTTTGACCCAGCAAACTCGATTGCTGGAATAAGTTGGCTTGACGTAGTGCTACACTCAGTTGAGCCGCTACCTGGCTGACAAATTCCAATTCCGGTTCTTCCCAATCGCGGGCATGGGTGCATTGGTGAATGCACAATAACCCCCACAGTTCATCACCTTCCATCAGCGGCACAATAATCTGGGCTTTGACTTGGAATCTTTCAATCACATCTAGATGCGGCACTTTCGAGCCAACGCTGTTGACATCAGACATCACTTGCAGTTTGCCTTGGCGGTATTGCGGTGCATACTGGTCGCCAAAGCAATAGTCTTGCACCTTCACAGCGAGGGTAGAATCAAACTTGGGTAGGACATCTTCAGCGATAAATTCACCACTGCAAAAACCGACATCAGAATCAAAGCGAAAGATGCCGACGCGATCTGCGTTGAGCGATCGCCGCACTTCCTGTACTGTGGTCTTTAAAATTGTCTCTAAATCTAACGATTCCCGAATTTTGACGACCAAATCGAATAATATCCGCCGTTGTTCAGCCGATTGGTGCAGTTCATCAGCGCGAGTTTGGATTTGCGTCACCATTTCTGAACTTTGCATCGCCACTCCTAGTTGGCTAGCAACCTGTCCCAAAAATTCCACTTCCACACTATCCCACTGGCGCGGTGCAGAATGTTGGTAGGCAGCTAGCAATCCCCAAAGATTTCGTCCCACAAAAATTGGAGTTAGGACATAGGCGCGAATCTTGAACTGCTCCAAAATATCTAGGTGACAGCGCGAGTGTCCGGCTTGATAAATGTCGTTAACAGCAAAAGTTTCGTTGTTGCGGTAGCGTCCGCCTTTGGTTTCTTGGAGGTGAGTATCCTCCCAAACGAGATTTTTACCAAACGGGTTGATACTGTCCCACTGTGCCTCAACCATGCCAAAATGACTGACAAATTCGCCACTCCAGTCGGGATTAAAGCGATAAACGCCGACTCGCTCAACTCGCAGCAATTTACATACTTCCTGGCAAGTGGTTTTGAGAATCAAATCAATATTTAGGGAGGAGCGAATTTTCCCAACCACTTCTGTCAGCGCCCGTTGCCGAGCGATCGCATCTTGTAGAGCCATCGCTTGTTGTTTCGACTGAGTTAAATTTTCGGCTTGCTGAATGGCAACTCCCAATTGTGCCCCCACCTGTCCGAGGAACTCAACTTCATAATTTGCCCATTGGCGCGGCCCGGAGTGTTGGTAGGCTGCGATCAATCCCCATAGTTTCGGCCCAATGAAGATGGGCGCTAAAGCATACGCCCGAATCTTGAATTGCTCCAGAATATCGATGTGACAGCGCGAGTGA
This sequence comes from Dendronalium phyllosphericum CENA369, assembly GCF_016056275.1. Taxonomy (GTDB): domain Bacteria; phylum Cyanobacteriota; class Cyanobacteriia; order Cyanobacteriales; family Nostocaceae; genus Dendronalium; species Dendronalium phyllosphericum. The sequence goes on from NZ_JAECZA010000005.1 coordinate 34,964, forward strand.
GCAACTTGATAAATATCGTTGACAGCAAAACTTTCGTTATTGCGGTAGCGTCCTCCTTTGGTGTCTTGGAGGTGGGTATCTTGCCAAACCAAATTTTTGCCAAATGGATGGATTCTATCCCACTGCGCCTCTACCATGCCGAATTGGCTGACAAATTCACCGCTCCAGTCTTCATTGAAGCGATAAATTGCCGCCCGCTCCAACTTCAGAAGTTTGCAGAGTTCCTGACAAGCGGTGTCTAGAATAATTTCGGTGTTGACAGACGAGCGAATATTCCCCACTACTTCCGTTAAGGCACGTTGGCGAGCGATCGCATCTTGCAGTTCTGCTGTCCGTTGTTTGGTTTGTTCTAGAGTTTCTATCTGCTGCATTGCCACACCGATATGGCTGGCGGCTTGGGCGAAGAATTCAACTTCGTGAGGATACCATTGCCGGGGTGCGGAGTGTTGATAAGCTGCAAGCATTCCCCACAGTTTTGCCCCCACGAAAATAGGCGCGATCGCATACGCCCGAATCTGAAACTGTTCTAACACCTCAACATGACAACGAGCGTGCCCTGCATCGTAGATATCAGCCACAGCAAACGGCTCATTTTTGCGATATCGTCCTCCTTGGGTTTCTTGCAAGTGCGAATCTTGCCACACTAAGTCCTGTCCAAAGGCAGTTAGTGCATCCCAAGGAGACTCTGCAAAGCCAAAACGATTGATAAAACTACCACTCCAATCTGTGTTAAAGCGGTAGATTGCTACCCGCTCAATCTTCAATTGCCGACAAATATCTTGACAAGAAGTCGAACATAAGGATTCTAAGTTTACAGATGCACGAATCTTAGCCAGAATTCTCCCCAGGATTTTTTGGTACTGAACGGCAAGCTGTAGCTGCTTGTGACATTCTTGTAGGTCTAAGAGGTTTGATGTTTCATAACCGTTTGTTATTGTCATAGTTCAGTGTAAAGAAAGTTAAATATCTAGTTTTAGTGTTCCCTGATTTATTTTTTAGATCGCATAGTAAAAACAAAAACTGAGTTTGTTTTATGTGATATTTTTAGCAAAATCGACTACGAATAAACTCTGAGATTTGAGAGAAAGCTAGGGAAGTTTCTGATTGCGAGAATTTAATAGCTTGGAGAGCAAAGATTGTACCCACTAGCAGATTTTGTAATACAATGTAATTTGAAACTAATACAAAAAATCATACTTTTGATAGAGGTAGCGATCGCTAAAATTGATATTCCAATTATGCAACGCCGAATTATTTAACTGATGTGCCACCCAAGATTGTGCTAACGCTCAAGCCAAAGCAGATATCTGCTAAAGCGCATTTAATTTTCAGAAATACTCATAGTGGTTGTTGACCGCTGACTGTTAACTGTCAACTTTGGTCAATGTACAATTTAAAAGCGTAGCAGCTTAGTAGTTGACGGAATCACTATTTGACAGGAATTACCCATTTCTTACCTGCTATTTTTAGAAAAGCAGTTAGCTGACGTGAAAACTTTCATTTCTTCATTTAGCAATATAAATTTTTTTATTAAATTTTATGATGTGGCTAGTAGTAGTTTTTATTTGTTTGGGTTGGGTTTTGTCTTTATGCTTGCATGAATTTGGTCATGCATTAGTGGCATATTGGGGTGGAGATACTTCTGTTAAAGATAAGGGATATTTGACTTTAAACCCACTCAAGTATACTGAGCCAAATTTGAGTTTATTAATGCCGCTGTTTTTTCTTCTAATAGGTGGTGTTGCTCTACCTGGAGGTGCAGTTTACATTAACCATAGTCGATTACGCAATCGCTTATGGAAAAGTGCTGTTTCCGCTGCTGGGCCGATGGCGGATCTGATTTTAGCTTGTTTGCTATCTCTGCCTTTTATGTTGGGTTGGTATTTCCTAGACCTAGAAAATCAAAATTCGATTTTATTCCCTTTTGTAGTTTCATTAGCTTATATAATTTCCCTAAATATTTATGTTGTTTTAATTAATTTATTACCCATTCCGGCGCTAGATGGTTACGGGATTATTGAGCCGTGGTTGCCACAACCAATTCGACAGCAATTCAACAAAGTTGCTAAATATGGTATTTGGGTACTGATTGGTCTATTATGGTTTGCTCGACCTTTTAATCAATTTTTATGGGATTTAACTGCTTATATAGGTGAATTCTTAAAAGTTCCGCTGCATCTAACTATATTAGGTAGTGGAATATTTAGACAAAACTCCCAATATTTAGTTATCGGATTAGTTTTGCTTTTATGGATATTTAGAGACAAGAATCAAACCTTACAGCAACAAGCCAATAAATTAATTTCTTCGCAACAATACGAGCAGGCGATCGCATCCTATGACAAAGCACTCAAAAATCAACCCAAAAATGCTGATGCGTGGTACTGGCGAGGCTATGCGTTTTATTCATTGAAGAAATATGAAGAAGCGATCGCCTCATACGACCGAGCTATTCAGATTCAACCAGACTACACTGAAGCTTGGTTTTTGCGTGGTTATTCACTTTATTCATTACAAAGATATGTAGAGGCGCTTGCTGCTTACGAAAAAGCACTAGAAATTAAATCTGACGACCCAGAAATTTGGTATTACCACGGGATTGTTCTGAAAGATTTAGGACGCTACGAAGAAGCGATTGCTTCTTATGACAAAGCAATTCAATTCCAAGCAGAATATGCAGAAGCATGGATTGAAAAAGGTATAGCTTTAGAAAAGTTACAACAAAATAAAGCAGCGCTTATTGCTTATAACCAAGGAATACAACTAAAACCCGACTCTCAAGCTGGGATTAACCAAGTTCAATTGCTAGAAAAATTACAAAAGTACGAACAAGTTCTGAATATCTATGACCAGAGACTGAAAATTGAACCAGAATCTATTAACCTTTGGTATTACCGAGGTTTGACTTTAGAAAAACTACAAAGAGAGGAACAAGCTTTAGAAGCATACGATAAAGCGATCGCTTTGTCGGTAGATTTCCACCAAGCTTGGTATAGCAAAGGTGTAATTTTAACTCAATTACAGCGTTATGCAGAAGCGATCGCAGCTTACGATCGAGTGCTTGAAATTAGACCTGACGATAGTAATACTTGGTGGTTGCGAGGACAAGCTTTAGCAGCAAACCAAGACTATAAAGCAGCTATATACTCTTATGACAAAGCAATTACTATCTATTCTGACTTTTACGGTTTTTGGTTGGATCGAGGAAATGCACTCTATTATTTACACCAGTACGAACAAGCGATCGCCGCTTATGACAAAGTTATTTCTCTCAATTCAGATAATACCGCTGCTTGGAATTACAAAGGCTTGGCTTTAACAAAATTAAAAAGATATCAAGAGGCTTTGATTATCTACGAAAAAGCCATTGAAATTCAGCCACAATATGCTGATTATTGGTACAATCAAGCCTGTTGTTATGCATTACTAAATAATGTAACCCTGGCAACTCAAAACTTAGAAAAAGCAATCAAACTCGAACCGAAAAGATTTCAAAAACTTGCCAAAACTGACAGTGATTTTGATGGAATCCGAGAACATCAACTTTTCAAAAGTTTAGTTGATAAGTAAGAATTCAGCACCCAGGAGTCAGAAGTCAGAATTTATCGAGACTCTAGTATCCAGTAAGATATTCATGTATCAAATCTTCGCCTGATTCTTCAACTATTCTGACTCCTAAATTATTCTTCATATTAAAAAAATACTCCTAAGAATAGATGACTTGGCCAGAGCCAGAGGGATAATGCTCAAGTGCGTTATTTTTTCTTATTAATTACTGACCAGGAGACTGTTCGATGAAAACTAGAAAGCTGGGCAAACAAGGACTTGAAGTTTCTCAACTGGGACTTGGTTGCATGGGAATGTCTGAGTTTTACAGCGGTCGTGACGAGTCAGAAGCGATCGCCACCATTCATCGTGCTTTAGACCTTGGGTTAAATTTTCTCGATACGGCTGATATGTACGGGCCGTTTACCAATGAACAACTAGTAGGCAAAGCAATTAAGGATCGTCGGGATCGAGTAGTACTAGCAACCAAGTTTGGCAATGTTCGTACTGAAGATGGTGGCTGGAAAGGAGTTAATGGCAGCCCTGAATATGTTCGTCAAGCTTGCGATGCTTCACTCAAGCGTTTGGGAGTGGACGCGATCGATTTGTACTATCAACATCGCGTCGATCCAAACGTGCCAATTGAGGATACTGTAGGAGCAATGGCAGAGTTAGTAAAACTTGGAAAAGTGCGCTATCTAGGGCTTTCGGAAGCTGCTCCCGCGACAATTCGCCGAGCAGTTGCAATTCACCCAATTACCGCACTACAAACAGAGTATTCACTGTGGAGTCGCGACCCAGAAGATGAAATTTTACCTACTATACGGGAACTAGGAATTGGTTTTGTAGCTTACAGTCCGCTTGGTCGTGGGTTTTTATCGGGAGCGATCGCCCGTCCTGAAGACCTCGCCGCAGACGATTACCGGAGAAATAATCCACGTTTTCAGGGTGAGAATTTCAATAAAAATCTGCAACTAGTGCAAAAAGTCAAGGAAATCGCTGATGAAAAGCAAGTAACACCTAGTCAACTTGCTTTAGCATGGTTATTGGCGCAAGGTGAAGATATTGTCCCCATTCCTGGTACAAAGCGGCGCACTTATTTAGAGGAAAACATTGCAGCGACTGAGATTGTATTGACTCCAGACGATCTCAGGCGAATTGAAGCAGTTGCACCAAAAGGTATTACCGCAGGCGATCGCTACCCGGACATGAGTACAGTTAATCGTTAAACTACTTATAAAGATGAGCGGGAATGAAACAGCCCTGCGTTGGGGCGGGGTGTGGGGTGTGGGGGAAGAAATAGCCCCAACAACCGCTATTGACACAATCCTAAGCTTTTCAAGACGATGGCATTGGTGGGGCATCCTCGCCCCGACCAATGCCGTTTTCCCTACACCCGTTGCGCTACTCCCTACACCCTCTTCGTGACAACCGCTCGCTGACTAATAATCTAATTGAGTATTCTAGCTTCAGAGTTTTGAATTCTGGTTTCTGAATTGACTGTTGTTAATTGATGACGCGATCGCGGCCTACCAGTTGTGATCGCGTAGCCAATAGCCAAGCACCGCAACCACAAAGCGGGATAGCGAGGTTCGAGCCAAGGTTGAATCTGTATCAGGAAGTGCGGGAACCATTTACTCAGCAAAGCATTGACTAAAGCATGACGACCGAAATTAAAATAATTACCAAGCCAGCGCATTAAATCTTTTGGCCCGGCGAGTTGCCAAATCCACAACAACAAGGCGGGATTTTTGCGAGCTGCTTTGAGTGCTAGGCGGTTAAAAGTTAACCAATCGCACCGATCTTTGATAAAATTATCTGCTACTTCTGGGGGTTCGTCAGCCAACAGCCCAAAAAAGGTATTGAGCATAGAATTAATCCGCTGGGGTGGTAAAAATTTCCCCGTCGGAACCATCATGCCTTTGGAAAATAACCAAGTTACGGAAACGTTACTTTGGTAAGCGCGAATGCGGTTTAAGTGACGAAAAGCGAGCAAATCATGCTTAAGGGCGGTATCTAATAGGGTTGTTAACCGTTCTAAGTTGCGAACCAGAGAACCAAAACCCGTGAAGACAAGGGGAGACTGGAGAGATGCAGCATCACCGATCGCAATCAATCTATCAAAGGCAACCTTGCGATCGCTACTCCCGACACTAAAATGACCCGGAATATAGCCAAATGTCGGCTTTTTCCACACCAACTTGTCTACATCGCAGCGGCGATACTCTGGCAAAATCGTGAAAAAGTCTTCGTACATCTCCAGCAGAGAACCGGGATTTTGCGGATTAACTTCGTGGTAGTGAAATAAATAAATCGTCATTTCCTCACCCACTCCCGGAAACAATTCCCAAATCAACTGCCTTCCCCGCGAAATATCTCCGTGGCTGTAAAGCACATCTCCATACTGAGAATCCCAAACTTCTGGCGCAAACCCGCGCTCAATTACTGCTCCCACCGTTGGACAAACACTATCAAAGGCACGACCGCCATTTAATTGCCAAGCAATAGGGGAGGCGGTTCCCATCGCATCGACTAACAGTCGCCCACTCACTTGTTGCTCTTTTTCACTGGGTAAATGCTTGACTGTAATAACAACTTGTGCTTCACTGATATCGGCACGAATAAATTCTGTCTCGTCCCAAATTTCCCCACCTGCTGCTCGTAGCTTTTGACCGCACATTTGCAGCCATTTGTCAGAGTCTAAAGCTACATTCAAAACTGTGGGTGTGTGCAAAACAGGCGATCGCAGTTTAGCTGGATTATTGCCATCAAAAAATTTATTAAATCCATCTTTATATTCTCTCGCAATTACAGTTTCTAACTCGGCAGATGTCACCAAACCCAGATTAATCAAACTTTGAATTTCATCACGAGAAATATTCCATTCTCGATTCATCCGCCCAAAAGGCATTCGCTCCACCAGTAGCACTTTATATCCCAGTTTGGCCATAACTGCCGCATGGATAACACCCAATGCCCCACCGATGTAGATCAGGTCGTAAGTGGCGGATGAAGAGGATTTTGCTCCCTCATCTCCCCCATCTCCCCCATCTCCTTTAAAAACCACCTGCCTAGGCTGCTGAGGATTCCGTACTCCTTCGCGCCATCTTTGCTCCCACCAGTAGGCACGCTTGAGGTCGTATTCCCCATTGGGCATTTGCTGAAAATATTTGACTGTCAGAGGGTAATAAGGGGCTAGCGCCTCAAAAATTGATTGTTTAGAATCAATCTTTGGTGGTTCCGGGTAATTATGCCCAAAGCGCTTTCTGATTTCAGCGCTCAAGCGTTGCAGGATTTGCCTTTCCTGAGGAAACGGTCGGTCTGCCCAACGAAAAACTTTCAAATATGTGGTGCGCTGCACCGACCAGACAAATACAGAAAGTTCTATCGGTAATTTTTCGGAAATAGCTGCACCAGCAGTTGTAGTCTCAGTAGTTATTCTGAGGCGAAAGCCATCTGGAGTCAGCACTTTTTCACCATTTCCTGGTTCAAAATCTGTTTGCAACCAGCTGCGTACAGCCGCGATATCTGAAATTGGAACTTCTAAATACAGTATTTCTTTCATGTTTTACTCATATCTCCGATTAATCTATTCATTAAGACAGATTTTAAAAAGACAGAAATTACGATAGACTCCGCCCTATTAGTTAAGTAAAGATTCAGTAAAGAATTTTTAATAGTTTCTCAAATTTGTTGTTCATTTTGAATTTCTGTAAACCCACGCCATGAATTATCCCATCCCAGATAGTCCCCAAGAAATTTTTGACCTACAACAAAAGCCGATTGATGAAGAATTAGTCGCCTCAGCGATCGCTGGTGTGATTAAAATTGTTCGCTCTCAGGGTCAATCCTTGGAAGAATTAACCGCTCAAGTACTAGCCGATGATACAGTGTTAGATCGACAGCAAAGACGCTGGCTGAGTAAATTGGTCAGCCAAGCTTGGGAAAGTCTTCCATAAAGAAGGCAGGAAGCAGAAGGGTTTTAGTGACTTCTGCTGTGTGACTGTATTAATGTTTGGAAATTTTGGCTCAAATTGTGTAGATGCAAAACAGTTTGTCGTGAGACATCGCTTTCTTAGGTGTGGGAATCGATAAAAACTAAGCTAAAGCGCATTTAATTTTCAGAAATACTCATAGTGGTTGTTGACGGCTGACTGTTGACTGTCAACAGTCGTCAACTTTGGTCAATGTGCGATTTAAAAGCGTAACAGCTTATTTGTCTGGGATTGTCAATTGAGCTACTGTTTCTGGATTTACAGCCTCCCAATCAATATTGTCTAGAAAAGGGGGAGTAGCACTGAAAACGAACAAAGGAATTCCTTTCCCTTTTGCTGCTTACCCTCCCTTATCCCTCCGAAGTTCGCCCGGAGGGAGACCACGCCACTTGCTTCAAGCCGGGAAACCCGTCCAAAGCAGTGGCTCCTCCTTGCGACTTCTCTCCTCATCTTTCCTAACTCCTCAACTCGAAGCTTTCAACGCCGCTTCAGCTTGGGAATGTAACAACAAACCATATTCTAATCCTTCTACCACTGCTTGATAAGAAGCTGCCAGAATGTTGGTGGAAACCCCTACAGTTGTCCAGCGTTGATAACCATTGCCTGATTCTGCCAGCACGCGGGTTTTTGCTGCTGTACCTGTATGTCCGTCAAGAATTCGCACTTTGTAGTCTGTCAACTCAAAAGTGGCAATTTGGGGATAAAAGTTAACCAAAGCCTTGCGTAAGGCTGCATCTAAAGCTGCAACCGGGCCGTTACCTTCTGCGGCCTCTAAAATATTCTTGCCACTGACAGCTACTTTCACTGTCGCTAGGGCATTGCTAGCTTCTTTCTCCTCAATCAAATCACAGTGAACTTGAAAACCTCTGATTTCAAAAAATTGCTGGCGACCGCCCAATGCCTCATACATCAACAAGGCAAAACTCGCCTCTGCGGCTTCAAATTGATATCCTTCATTCTCCAAATCTTTGAGGCGTTGGAGAATCTGCCGAGCTTGGGGTGTTTGTTTATCCAGTTCAATGCCAAAAGTACGGGCTTTCGCTAAAACATTACTCAGTCCAGCCTGTTCGGAAATTACGATGCGGCGGCGATTACCGACTTGTTCTGGTTGAATGTGTTCGTAAGTCAGGGGATTGCGTTCTACTGCTGAGACATGAATACCACCTTTATGAGCAAAAGCCGAACGTCCTACAAAGGGAGCATGTTCGTCAGGAGCGAGGTTCACCACTTCGCTGACAAAGCGACTAGCTTCTGTAAGCTGATTTAGCTGGTGTTCTCCGATACAACTGTAACCTAGCTTCAGTTGTAAATTGGGTATTAACGAACAGAGGTTAGCATTACCACAACGTTCGCCATAACCGTTGATTGTCCCTTGTACCATCCTTGCCCCTGCCATTACAGCAGCTAAAGCATTGGCTACTGCCATATCCGAATCATTATGAGTGTGAATTCCGATTTGAGGAGTCGTCAGTTGTCCGTTGTCAGTAGTCATTTGTTCTTGGCAACTGACTACTGACAAATGACTATTGACTGCTTCAACAATTTGGCTGACTTCGTGGGGCAAAGTGCCGCCATTCGTATCGCAGAGGACTAGCCATTCCGCACCAGCTTTGAATGCTGCCTCTAATGTCTGTAAAGCATAATCTTGATTGTGCTTATAACCATCAAACCAGTGTTCTGCATCGTAGATGACGCGCCGACCTTGAGCGCGAAAAAACTCGACAGTATCGCGGATCATTGCCAAATTTTCTTCTAAAGTTGTCTTTAGACCTGTTGTGACATGTAAATCCCAAGATTTGCCAAATATTGTTACCCAACGCGTGCCCGCAGCGAGGATGTCTTGCAGCATCGGCTCGTCAGCAGCATTAGTGTTGGGTCGTCGAGTTGAACAAAAAGCAACAATTTCTGCTTGTTTGAGCGGATCTTCTTGCTGTTGCCAGAAAAATTGAACATCCTTAGGATTGGCCCCAGGCCAACCACCTTCAATGAAGGGAATTCCGAGTTGGTCGAGTCTTTTAGCAATGCGTAACTTATCTTCTATAGAAACTGATAACCCTTCGCGCTGAGTGCCATCCCGTAACGTGGTGTCATAGAGCCAAATTTGAGGTGTGGGATTTGTGGTCATAAGACAGGGACTTTGGAGACAACTTTTATGGCAATGTGCCAAGATACTACAACAAGCCAGTTTGGTAATTGAAAAATGCCCAAGATACTAGCTCAAGGTAAAACAATTGAGTGCAATCGCGGAGCCAACTTACGAAAAATTATGCTGCAAAATGGCATTGACCTCTACAATGGCGGTGCTAAGGTAATAAACTGTCGAGGAATTGGCAGTTGTGGTACTTGTGCTGTCAAAGTAGAGGGTGAAGTTTCTGTGGCGAATTGGCGTGACAAAGCGCGACGCTCGCTTCCTCCCCATTCTCCTACAAGAAACCTACGTTTAGCCTGTCAAACTCAGGTTTTAGGCGATGTGACAGTAACAAAATTTGACGGATTTTGGGGTCAAGGTTCTCAAACGGTATAGAAATCAAAAGGTTAGGTTACAAAGGAGCAAAACAAAATGGGTAGATGGACACCGTTAATTTTAATGGCTGGAGGCTTGGCAATTTTGTTAGGTACATTGCTAGGCATCAACTTTCCAATGGGGCAACAAACAGCCAGTAATACTCCTACGGGCAGAAAATCACAAGTCCTGCCAGCTAATATTAATGTTAATAGCTCTGCTCCCAGCAGGAATAGGAGTAATAATACGCCAACTGAAGGTAAGACTAGTGTTGCCTCGGATGAACTCAGCACTAATGAAGACAAGACAAGTTCTACCGAAGAAAATAATAACTCTAGCGAAAACAGGACTAGCGTTGCTCAAAACAACGCTCCTAGTGATTCATCGTCATCATCTGAGAACACACCAGATAGCAGCGCTACCAACGTGCAATCAACAGACACGTCAACCTCAAGTGAGACAAATCAAAATAACGAACCGATTCGAGCTTTATGGTAACGATCGCTAGTCGTTAGTTACATGTTATGAGTTATTAGTTATGTACTAATAAGAAATAGCAGATGATAAATCATAAATAACTAATGACTAGCGACATTTTAATTATCGGTGGCGGCGTTATTGGCTTGGCGATCGCCATTGAACTCAAACTGCGCGGGGCACATGTCACCGTGCTTTGCCGTGATTTTCAAGCTGCTGCCACTCATGCAGCCGCTGGCATGTTAGCACCAGATGCAGAAAACATCCCAGATGAGGGAATGTATTCTTTATGTTGGCGATCGCGTTCTTTATATCCAAACTGGACGCGTAAACTCGAAGATTTGACTGGTTTAAATACTGGTTATCGACCCTGTGGCATTTTAGCACCCATTTATGAAGAAAGCAGGAAAGCAGAGGAAGAAGACGCGGAGATTGGGAGACGCAGGGACGCGGAGAGTAATTTCCCCGCGTCCCCGCGTCCCCATGTCCCTCCGTCCTCTTCATCTTCTCCTCACGCCCGTGAGTCACCTGCTTACTGGTTAGATCGAGCCGCCATTCATCAATATCAATCGGGATTGGGAAATGAAGTTGTTGGTGGTTGGTGGTATCCAGAAGATGGACAAGTTGATAATAGAGCGTTAGCTAATATACTTTGGACAGCCGCTGAGTCTGTTGGTGTTGAACTCAAAGACGGCATTACAGTAGAAGCATTTTTACAGCGACAAGGACAAGTGATAGGCGTGCAAACTAGTGCTGGAGTCATTAGCGCTGCCCATTATGTCTTAGCTACAGGTGCTTGGTCAAATGAATTATTACCGTTACCCGTGCGCCCTCGCAAAGGGCAAATGTTCAGCTTGCGCGTCCCAGAATTTTTACCAGAATTGCCTTTAAAGCGAATTTTATTTGGTCAAGACATTTACATAGTACCAAGAGGCGAGCGAGCGCTCATTATTGGTGCAACTAGCGAAGATGTCGGTTTTATCCCACACAACACCCCCGCAGGTATTCAAAGCTTACTCCAATCAGCAATTCGCCTATATCCCCAATTACAGGATTATCCTATCCAGCAATTTTGGTGGGGATTTCGCCCAGCCACCCCCGATGAATTGCCTATCCTTGGTGCTAGTCATTGTCAAAATTTAACCTTTGCCACAGGTCATTATCGTAATGGCATTTTGCTTGCGCCGATAACCGCAGTTTTACTTGCCGATTTAATTTGCGAACAAAAATCAGATCCTCTACTGTCTAATTTCCACTATTCCCGCTTCCACACCCAGCCATCTACCTCCATGCTCACTCACTCCAGCAATTTCTCCAACGGACATCACCCCGCCCCACTCCCTACTCCTTACTATTGTACAGACGCGATTAATCGCGTCTCTCCCGACTCAGCACTTATTATCGCTGGCAAAACTTTCCAATCTCGCTTGATGACGGGAACTGGCAAATATCGCAGTATTGAGGAAATGCAACAAAGTATTGCTGCTAGTGGTTGCGAAATTGTCACTGTAGCAGTACGAAGAGTACAAACCAAAGCACCGGGACACGAAGGTTTAGCCGAAGCCCTAGATTGGACAAAAATCTGGATGTTGCCTAATACAGCAGGTTGTCAAACCGCAGAAGAAGCGATTCGCGTTGCTCGTTTGGGGCGAGAAATGGCCAAACTATTAGGACAGGAAGATAACAATTTTGTCAAGTTAGAAGTGATCCCCGACCCGAAATATTTACTTCCCGATCCGATTGGAACATTACAAGCCGCAGAACAACTAGTGAAAGAAGGTTTTGCGGTATTGCCCTACATCAACGCTGACCCGATGTTAGCCAAGCGCTTAGAAGATGTCGGCTGTGCTACAGTCATGCCTTTAGCATCGCCCATTGGTTCGGGACAAGGGCTGAAGACAACTGCCAATATCCAAATTATCATTGAGAATGCTAATGTGCCGGTGGTGGTAGATGCTGGTATTGGTTCGCCATCAGAAGCAGCACAGGCAATGGAATTAGGGGCAGATGCCTTATTAATTAATAGTGCGATCGCTCTTTCCCAAAATCCAGCAGTTATGGCTCAGGCGATGAATTTAGCCACAGTTGCCGGACGTTTAGCATACCTTGCTGGCAGAATGCCTCTCAAAGACTATGCAAGTGCTAGTTCGCCACTCACCGGCACAATTACTAGTTAGTCAGTTGTCAGTTGTCAGTCGTCAATAGCAAAACAACTGACAACTAACAAATGTAACGATTTAGTCCCCTAGTATGAGAGCATAATATATATGTTTCTGTAACATTAAATAAACAAAGGAAATAAGGAACTGGTTCATGCCCTATACACAAGAAGAAGGCGGTCTTCTAAACAATTTTGCTAAGGAACCAAAGATTTATCAAGCCCAACCTCCCACAGATGGGCAAAAGCGGACTTATATTTACTTAGGAGTCGCTGCTACAGCTTTGGTAGGTGGTTTGATTTTTGTCGCCTTCTCTGTTTCCAATCTTAGTTGAGCAAAAAGTTTTTAATAAAATTTAATTTTTTCGTTTTTCAGGTTTCCATTATGGTGGGAGCCTGATTTTTGATTTTTTGCGAGAATTATCATATTGTAGTATAATTATATACTTTATTTTTGGCTAATCTGAAAAGCTTAATATATCCAAAGTAGAATAACATCTACTTGATGACAGTCATGAGCTGTTCCACATAAAAATTGCACATTGACTGGAGGCGGAGCTATCCTTGCTTTGCTCGATTAGACTGTTGACAGTCAACAGTTAACAGTCAACAACCACCACGAGTAGTTATGCTTTTTTAGCGTGCATTAGCTTAGTGAGATTGTTAGCTTATTTTGAATGCGCCCTATCAGGGGATGTAAACTTTGTCTTGGCTCTTTAGCCGCCATGAGCGTGAATGATACTGCACACTCCGATAATTTCGCTTGGAATCGGCAAGTTTATCACCGTCTAAAGCTCGCCCTCAGTCTCGACTTACGGCGACAAATATTTTTGGCGGTATGTGATGATTTACACTTAAGAAATCAAGTGGCGGCTCGTTTGCATTCCACTTTGGCTTATCCAGTTGGGCAAATTTTATATCAGCCATTAGATGGCCAGGCAACTAGTACTCCAGCCTACCCGCGATTAGTGACTTTGCGGTTGAATTTAAGCGAACCTCACCCTATAGCTCAGATAAATCAATGGCTAACTAACTATCCACCGCCGATTGTTGGGGCATCAAAAGATACACCTGGACGACCTTTACCAATACCAACATTTCAGATTGTCGGGGTAGAGCAGCTAACTAAGCAGCCAGTAGCAGTACAACGTTCCTTTTTACACAATTTGCGCTTAAGCGAACAGTATTTCTCTAGCCAAGAATCTAGCCGATTCCTTGAGTCTAGCCTGCTGTTGTGGGTATCGCGTCCTTGGTTATCTGCTATTCAGCAGTCAGCTCCACAGTTTTGGCGTTGGCGTACTGGTGTATTTATATTTGCTGGAGAACCTACACCTACGACACATAATTCAGATTATCCAGAACGTTTTTCTAGTTCTAGAAGTTTGGACTTAGGAAATTTTGAGCGATCTGTTTTAGAAGAATCAGCAATTGAAGCAGAACTTAAAGAAGCAGCTGCAAAAAATCTCAAGTTTGCGGATGATTTTAATTTGTCGCCAGAAATACCAACAAGAGCAGGTAAAGTACAAGAAACTCCACCTGTAACTTCAGAATTGTTGAACAATGAGCTACAGCAGCAGGAACATGCAGCTAGTACGAGTGAAAACCAGAGCTTATCACTGTCTTATGTGAGTCAGGAATTAGTAGAGTTAGTCACAGCAACGATTAATCCGCAGGATCGAGACACAGAAGAGAACTGGCAACCACAACAAATTTTGTTAGAAATAGAGGAATTACACTCACAACAAGCTTCCCAAGAAACACTAGCAGCAGCTTATCATCAGTTAGGAAATTTATATCGCCTTCGGATTGAGCAAGGACAGTCAAGCATCGAAAATTTGATGGTGGCAATTCTTGCTTATCAAGAAGCGATCGCTCACGATGAAGCCTCACCACAACTGCCAGATATTTTAAATGATTTAGGTACACTTTACTGGATGCTATATCGCACACCACATAGTTCCGAAGAGGGACAAACTTACATTGAGCAGGGAATTGAATTTTATCAGTTGGCTTTAAAGTTAATTTCACCACAGACACATGCCGAAACTTACGCGCGGGTGCAAAATAATTTGGGAACAGCTTACGGTGATTTAGCTCGTTTTTCTCAGCCAGCCGAGAATTGGCAGCAAGCAGTTTCAGCTTACAGCGAAGCACTGCGTTATCGAACAGCCGAAACCGATCCGTTAAAGTATGCTGCTTGTCAGAATAATTTAGGTACTGCCTACTGGCATCTCGCACAACACAATCAACCAATTGTGCATTTGCAGCAAGCGATCGCATCTTACAATGAAGCACTGGTTCGCTACAACCCAGAACAGGAGCCGCTAAAGTATGGCATGATTCAAAATAATATCGGTACTGCCTACTGGAACCTAGCTCAATACGAACAACCAGCTGAAAACCTCAAGTCAGCTATCGATGTCTACCGCGAAGCTTTAAAATATCGAACTCCCGTTCATGTTCCTAATGCCTGCGCCGCCACTCACAATAATCTTGGTACGGCATACTGGCATCTCGCAAATTTGTCTCAGACAACAAAAGATGTGCGGCAAAAATTACTACAATTGTGCATCAGCGCTTACGAAGAAGCCATTGCTTTAGCTCATTCACTAAACAGTGCCTCTTTAAGTTTTGATGTGTTTGCTGCTCACAATAATTTAGGACTAGCTCATTATCAGCTAGTAACAGATAATGCTTTTAATGGTGATAAAGCGACGCGATCGCAACATTTAGAAGTAGCATTAAACAATCATTTACAAGCCTTAAAAGGATTGAGAAAACAACCAGAGGCTTATCAAACAACTTTTGCCTATGTGGTGAAAACAATTCGGGCTTTCCACAACGAATTAGGCATCCAAGGACAAAATCTTGCCTTATCTAAAGTACCTAGTCAGTTGTTGCCAGAAATTCTCACTAAGTTATAAATTAAAACATATCTGGCGTTGCCCAATTACTCAATCTAATTATTAATATTAAACACCTAAAACAGCGAGATATTGTTGTGCGATCGCTTCTAAAGTAAAATGCTCAAGCCAAACTGGCTCGACATATTTCATCTCACCCGACAAAACTCTCAAAATTGCTTGTGCTATTGCTTCAGGATCGCCAACTGGAACTAATTCGCCATACTTGCCATTATCTAAAATTTCTGCCGGGCCGCTCGGACAATCAGTTGAAATTACCGGAGTTCCCACTGCCATTGCTTCTACTAAAACATTACCAAAACCTTCCCAAGCGGAAGATAAAACAAATAAAGCTGATGCAGCCATATAAGCATAGGGATTATTAATAAATCCAAGTAAAGCAACTTTATCCTTTAAGCCTAATTCTTGAACTAAAGACAATAAATTTTGCTTCTCTCTGCCATTTCCTAAAATCATTAACCGACAGGGTTGTTGGCGCTGCACTTTCTCAAATGCGCGGATTAAAGTAGGAAAATCTTTTTGTGCTATTAATCTACCAACCCCAAGTATGACAGGTGGTTCTCCAGATGCAAACCAAGGGTGGTTGATGGGTTCTTTAGCTTTTTCTAATAAATCTGAAGTAATAACAGGATTGTAAATAGTTTGGATGCGTTCCAAGGGCAAATGCGTGACATTAGCTAAGTCTTGCGCCACCCCTTGAGAAACTGCAACGATCGCATCCGCCCAAGGATAAAATAAGCGTGCGGCGACAGGACTCAAACGCGCTGTCAGTTGGGGTAGATTTTTCGCTTCTACAGAAAGAGTATTATGTTCCGACACCACAACCCGCGTTGAAACTCCAGCTAATTGCTTTGCCAACAAGGCAATTTCGCAGGGATAGTGCAGTGCAGTTAAGAGGGCGATAGGTTGCTGCTGTCGCAAATAACGCACCAGCTTGGGCAAACTCATTGGTAACTTAGGAGACTTCAAATCAACAATTCGCACATGGGGCGATACTAAAGAGGTGTAAGTTGCATCTATCCCAGTTAGTACTAAATCAACGTTGTATTGCTGTTGAACAAAATAGTTTACTAAATTTACCATCAATCGTTCGGCTCCGCCATTGGCAAGGCTGCGAAGGAACACAGCAATTTGAGGTCTTGAGTTTGTCATAGTTACGAGAAGGTAGAAAGATCGTTATTGTTCGTTTTATAACCCAATCCCCAATCCCCAATCCCCAATCCCTTTTACTTCAAAAGTGAAAAAGAACTCATAAAGCGTCCGATTCTACCTTGATATTCACAGGCTTTGCCAATATCTGTAGCAAATTGGTTGCGGTAGCGTAGATAGTAGGAAATCAATTTATAACCATCTGAGATTATATAAAAAGGAGTTAAGAAAACCATGAAAGGACGTTGCCAAGGATAAAGTCGAGTTAGTCGAAAAGTATAGTTTGCTAGTCCGAAACCGCGAGATAGTTTCAGAAGATAATCTCTTTCTAATCGTCTGGCTTCAATGTGGTGATATATTTTCATTTGGGGATTGTGCCAGATTTCCCAATGACTATTTTGAATATGATAGAGTGCTTCAGTATCTTCGCCACATCCGGCTATTTTGCTTTTATTTTCATCTCTACCCTGACGCGACAATTTGGATGGAACGCACTCCAGCCATGCTTGCTTTCTAACTACACATCCAGCGCCCGCCGGAACTTTTCGAGGTTTGGCATCTCGTGCATAACAAAAGGAGCTGTCACCAGGATTATTGACTGCTAAAAGACTATTAATTTGTTTAAAATAGGCAGGAATTGGTGTATCTAATTTAGGATAAATAATGCTCCCATAAGCGCCTATTTTCGGATTTTTATGACCGAAGCTATAAGCCTCAGATACCCAATTTTCTACAGGGAGATTGTCATCGTCTAAAAAACCAATTAAATTGCTTTTGGCACTTTCAATAGCTTGCTGACGGGCTGCTGCTAATCCTTGTATAGGTTCAAATACACATCGTAACTGACAATCTAAACGCCATTTTTGAGCATATTTAGAAATAATTTCTCCTGTGTTATCAGTGCTATTATTATCGACAACTAACACCTCCCATTTGATTCCTTCTAAATCGACTTGTTTGGACAGACATTCGAGAACTTCTGGAATGCGTTTAGCTCCGTTATAAGTACAAATGGCAACGGTAAAGTCCATCTAGACCTCCGTAATGGCTTCGAGATTTGGATTTCTTAGATTATGCTCGATTCAGAGCAATGAAGGGGTAGGGAGCAGGGGGAGCATGGAAGACAAAGAGGGAAAATGGAAAAAGATTTCTTGCCCTTTAACCTTTTCCCTATTACTTCTGCTCCTGTTTTAATTTTTAATTTGCGACAATTTCCACATTTTCCAAAAATAGCTAGAAATCCAATTAGTTGTGATGTGAGCAACAATTGGTACTAACAAGTTGCCACTAATGAGGGTGCTAAATCCCAGTATGAGACCTATAATAGTTGCCCAAATTACATAAGGCCATTGTTGGGAACCGCTGAGGTGCAAGACACCAAAGCAAAGACTCGATACAATGACAGCCACACTATCTAAGCCTAAAGCTGGTAGCATTACACCGCGAAATAATAATTCTTCGCTCAACCCTGGTAGCAACCCCAACCAAATTAAATCTGGCAAAGCTAAAGGACTCAGTACTACTTCCAGGTAATAATCTGCACTTTTCCGGTAGGGAAGACAAAAGCGATAGGCTAAACCACTCAAGGCTGTAATTGTTAACCCCAACGCCAGCCCCAAGAGTAAATCCTTTTGATCCCAGTACCACTTAAACAGCGATACATTACCAAAGTGCAACCACAGCTTGGCAACTATCCACAAGATAATTGCCGTTGCTCCCATTGCTACTAGTACTTGGATGCGTGTGAGGTAGGGAATTTCTGGTTCGTGTTTTTGTTGTTCTACCACGGGTATTTAGGGAGATGAGGGAGCAGGGGAGGCAGGGGAAGAATAACCACTGACTGACCATTGTACAGACGCGATTAATCGCGTCTCTAACAACTGACAACTGACTGCAAAGAGGATAATTTAGGACGGAGAGCAGATGGATTAATACCTGCTTTGTGTGCTACTAACACACCTACTGCTTCTAAATACGAGTTTACCTGTATGGATTCGATCCCCAAGGGTTGGGGAGGAACTTGTATTAAAGTTTTATTTTCCTCCACTGTAATTATTTGGCATTGCTTCTGGCTTAAACTCAGTAAGGCACTACTGCCACAAGCATTTGCAGGTACGATCGCAGTATCTACTCGATCTGCCCAAATATCTTCTTGTAAAGATGTCGTTAGTTCTTTCTCTAATATAAATTGTGGGGCACGACTTAAGCCGACAAGTACGCACGGTAAAAAAGTATAACCTAATTCTTCGGCAGCGGAACGGGGCGATAAATTTGGATCTGGGGGTGCGGTTGCAAGGGCAGGAGAATGGGCGCAAGGAATTTGAAAGGTTCGTACTACTAAATGACTAATTACCGCTTCTGCACCCGCTAGGGGATCTACGCCTTGACCGTAACGGTAGTTTTGCACTGCTTCTTCATCCATATCATCGGGGAAACGAGCCACAACTGCGATCGCTTCTGCCCCCGCTTTTTTAATTAATATCTCAGCTGCCCTAAGCAAACTATCGGGGTTGCCAATTGTTCCCCAACTCGCCCCCGATGGCGCACACCGTAATTCTACATTTAAGGGAGCATCAGTAATCACATAATCTGTTAAAGTTAAGCCTAGTGTTGCCCGCGCTGCGTCGGCTGCTTGCAAATGTCGCAACCGCAATTCTGGCTCAATGCCTTGGTCTAAAAGTAAACCTATTTTGTTGTTGCGAACCGGACGCAAACCCCAGCATCCAGAGGCAAATTTGTCAAGTCCGTAACCTTCAACATAGAAAGCATTGGGAATATTCCAGTACAAACTTGCGCCATTGAGGACATTGGGATGAGTAATGAGGCGATCGCAAACCTGTGCTAAAACTTTAGCAACTGGGAGTGCATCTCCGGCATAACCTCCAATTGCTGCCCCAACGCCAGTAGGAATAATTAAAATAGTAGTGTAAGGTCGATTCATAAAAAGTCTGGTGCTGAGTCGGAATCATTAAGAATGATTTCAGATTGATTCGCTAACTTCAAGTTCTAGGCTGCTAATCCTCTAGCACTTCTAATTATGCAGAACTCAGCACTCAGCACTCAGCACTCAGCGAGAAGTTGCGTGCGGGGGTTCCCCCCGTTGAGCAAACTTCGGTAACTCAGAACTCAGCACTCAGAAGTCACAACGGCTTCTACAACAGCTTTTTGTTGAGTATCGTCTACAGAGGTAATTGCCCAACGTAAGGGTTCTCCTTGTTTTTTCAACTCTGCTTCAATTGCTTTTTGTAACTCTGTAGGAGTTTCTTGCAGGTCAATTTCAGCGGTAATAAAATGAGTAGTCATTACGGTACATCCTTGTGATTTGTAATTTATAGAATAGCTGAATCAAGGATGAAGTAAAAAACTTGAGTTTAATTTAGCTTCATCCTTAAACCTTTCATTTGTCTTTGCCAAATTGCAACTGATAAACTATTTCTTCCTTTTCGGTATCAATTTTCAAATCCGAACGGGGATAAGCAACACAAAGCAATACATAACCTTGTTTTTGCAAATCTGGACTCACACCCATACCATCAGTTTGATCGACAGTTCCCTCAATTACTTGACCGGCGCAAGTTGTACAAACACCTGCATGACAAGAACTCGGTAAATCTAGACCAGCGCTATCAGCTACCGACAAGATAGTTTCGTTTTCAGGAACTTGCAAAGTATGAGTTTTGCCTTGGTGGTTAATTTCTACGGTGTAAATTTTGGACATATAGAAAAAAGGTGTGTGCCAACAGTCAAATGGATTATTTTATCCGATCGATAGATGCAAAAACAAATTTTACAATACAGCATTCAGGAGTCAGGAGGAGGCAGTGCGTTGCGGAGGTTCCCTCCGTTGTAGCAACTGCCGTCCAGAATTCAGAATTTGCCTAAGTACAAGTGGCGTATGAATAAACAGTGAAATACCACACTAAATCTTCGATTTAGTCTTCTTAAATTTAGTGGCAAGTCTAAATCCCACACTAATTAATTCTGACTCCTGAATTCTTCAATTTAAAATAGCTTTATCGGCAAAAGTAGCTTTACAGTGTAATTATAAGTCCTAGCCAGACGAAAAACTTAAAGTTATGAGCTTCACTTCGTTGTTAATTCAACCGTCAAGAGTTATGAAGTTGAATTATCATAAAGCTTCGGAAGTGATTATAAATACTTAACAAATGTTTGGCTAAATATCTTGGAGTGTAGAATGTTAGAATCTTATCGTCAACACGTTGCCCAAAGAGCAGCACTAGGAATTCCTCCTTTACCTTTAGATGCAAAGCAGACATCAGAACTGTGCGAACTATTGAAGAATCCGCCAGCTGGTGAAGAAAGTACATTATTACATTTATTGCGCGATCGCGTTCCTCCTGGTGTTGATGAAGCTGCTTATGTCAAAGCTGGATTTCTCACCGCCATTGCCAAAAAGGAAATCAGCAGTCCCTTGATTTCATCCATAGAAGCAGTAGAATTACTGGGAACAATGGTAGGTGGCTACAACGTCCAAGCTTTAATTGACTTGCTGCAATTACCCACCAAATCTGTATCAGAATCTGCCGATGCACCTTTGGTAATGGGCGGACAAGGAAAAGAACCAATAGCCGCACACGCCGCCACTGCCTTAAGCAAAATTTTGTTGGTGTATGATGCCTTTCACGATGTTTTGGAGTTATCTAAAACTAACCCCTTCGCCAAGCAAGTGATTGACTCTTGGGCAGAAGCTGAGTGGTTTACTACTCGTCCGCAGCTACCAGAATATATTAACGTCACCGTTTTTAAAGTCCCCGGCGAAACCAACACCGATGACTTATCCCCCGCCACCCAAGCCACGACTCGCCCAGACATTCCCTTACATGCGTTGGCAATGCTGGAGTCAAGACAACCGGGAAGCTTAGAAACTATTGCCGAGTTGAAGAAGAAAGGACATCCTGTTGCTTACGTGGGGGATGTAGTTGGTACTGGTTCTTCCCGTAAATCTGCCATCAACTCAGTGTTGTGGCACATGGGAAATGATATTCCCTTTGTACCCAACAAACGCGCTGGAGGGTATATTTTAGGTGGTGCGATCGCGCCTATTTTCTTCAACACTGCTGAAGATGCTGGTGCTTTGCCAATTCAATGCGATGTCACCAAGCTAGAAACAGGGATGGTGATAACCATCTATCCCTACAAAGGTGAAATTACCAACGAAGCAGGCGAAGTCATTTCCACCTTCACTCTCAAACCCGATACCATTCTCGATGAAGTCCGTGCGGGTGGACGCATCCCCCTACTTATCGGGCGTACCCTCACCGATAAAACCCGCCAAGCACTCGGTTTAAAACCTAGCACCGTCTTTATCCGTCCTCAACAACCAAGCGATACAGGCAAAGGCTACACCCTAGCACAGAAGATGGTAGGTAAAGCTTGTGGCTTACCTGGTGTGCGTCCCGGTACATCCTGCGAACCTATTATGACTACAGTTGGTTCCCAGGATACTACAGGCCCCATGACCCGCGACGAGTTGAAAGAACTCGCTTGTCTGGGTTTCAGTGCAGACTTGGTAATGCAAAGTTTCTGTCACACCGCCGCTTATCCCAAGCCAGTTGACATCAAAACTCATCACGAACTCCCAGACTTTTTTGCCCAACGTGGTGGCGTTGCCTTGCGTCCTGGTGATGGTATTATTCATTCTTGGTTGAACCGGATGCTGTTACCCGACACCGTAGGAACAGGCGGTGACTCTCACACTCGCTTTCCCTTGGGCATTTCCTTCCCTGCTGGTTCTGGGTTAGTTGCGTTTGCGGGTGCTTTGGGTGTCATGCCTTTGGATATGCCAGAGTCAGTTTTGGTACGCTTCAAAGGTGAATTACAACCCGGTATTACTTTACGGGATGTCGTGAATGCCATTCCCTACGTGGCAATTCAAAAAGGTTTGCTGACGGTAGAGAAGCAGAATAAAAAAAACGTCTTCTCTGGACGAATTATGGAAATTGAAGGCTTACCCGATTTAAAAGTGGAACAAGCCTTTGAACTTGCTGATGCTACTGCCGAGCGTTCCTGTGCGGGTTCTACCATTAAACTGAGTGTAGAAACAGTTTCTGAATATCTGCGTTCCAACGTAGCGCTGTTGAAGAACTTGATAGCAAGAGGCTATCACGATGCCCGTACCATCCTGCGCCGTGTGGCAAAAATGGAAGAATGGCTAGCAAACCCCGTATTAATGGAAGCAGATACCGATGCGGAGTATGCTGAAATCATTGAAATTGATTTGAACGAAATCAAAGAACCAATTGTTGCTGCTCCCAATGACCCCGATAATGTGAAATTATTATCGTCAGTTGCTAACGACCCAGTGCAAGAAGTATTCGTTGGTTCTTGTATGACAAATATCGGTCATTATCGGGCAACAGCAAAAGTTTTGGAAGGTGCAGGGGAGGTGAAAACTCGCCTGTGGATAGCACCACCAACCCGTATGGACGAACACCAACTCAAAGAAGAAGGTGTGTATAGCATTTTTGGTGCTGCGGGTGCTAGGACAGAAATGCCTGGATGCAGTTTGTGTATGGGAAATCAGGCGCGAGTTGCTGATGGCACAACAGTGTTTTCTACCTCGACACGCAACTTTAACAACCGTATGGGTAAAGATGCACGAGTGTATCTCGGTTCAGCAGAATTAGCAGCGGTTTGTGCATTGTTAGGACGCATTCCTACGGTGCAAGAATATATGGATATTGTGGCGAAGAAGATCGATCCTTTTGCTGATGATTTGTATCGGTATTTGAACTTTGATCGCATCGCTGGTTTTGAGGATGAAGGGCGCGTGATTTCTAAAGAGGATCAAGCGTTGTTAGTGTAGTTTAATTAGGGTGAGTCTTGATGGCTCACCTTTACTGTATAAGTAACATTTTATTTACGGCATTTCAAATGAGTTATGAACTTTATTACATGATAAAATTTATACTTAAAACACTGTAATTTAATCTAGGAGTAATAATATGAATACATTTTAACTTGGTGTAGTAGAAACATTTCTATCTGTAAACATAAATAAAAGTAAATTATCAACTATGAGTTCTCAATTAGAAATTACAGATGAACGTAAAGAAAACGCTGAAGCAGAAATTCGTGACAAAACAAAGCGTGTTGACTACAACACCTTAGAATATCCCATAGAAGTGATTGTTCAAAAATACTTAGATGGAAAAGATGAAGACGAAAATGAATTATTTATTCCAGACTATCAACGAGAAATGGCTTGGGATGAAGATAGACAATCAAAATTCATCGAATCTGTAATGTTAGGTTTACCAATCCCCTCTATTTTTGTTGCTGATATATCAGGTTCAGACGATTTAGCACGTTTAGAAATTATAGATGGAACCCAACGTATTCGGACTTTAGCTAATTTTATTAACAATGAGCTAAAATTACAAAATCTTAAGAAATTGGAGAATCTGAATGGGTTTACTTTTCGAGATTTACCGTTACCACGTCAAAGACGTTTTAATAGAACCACGATGAGAATGATTCAATTAACAGAAGAAGCAGATGAAGAAATTAGAAGGGATCTTTTTGAGAGAATCAATAGTGGTAGTGTTGAATTGAATGAAATGGAGAAACGAAGGGGATCTCAACCAGGAAAGTTTCTCGATTTAATTGAGGAATTGTCAAAAGAACAACAATTTCGTGCTTTATGCTCTTTTACTGAAATTCAAATAAATAAGAGAGATCCACAGGAATTTATTCTACGCTTTTTTGCATTTTTAAATAATTATAGAAACTACCCTGGTAAAAGTAATATTCATAAGTTTTTAGATGATTATTTAAAACAAGAAAATGAATCAAAAACATTAGATATTAATGTGTATAAAGATGAATTTTCTTCAATGCTGCATTTTGTTACAAAATATTTTCCAGATGCTTTGCATACTTACGTAAAGAGCAAGAATCGCTACGAACCTACAACTAGAATTAAGTTTGAATCTATTACAGTGGGAGTTGCTCTAGCATTAAGAAAATATCCGACATTAATACTAAAATCTACCAGTTTTTTAGATTCTGAGGAATTTAAAAAATTAACAAAATCTGATGCAAGTAGTTCGCAAAATAAAGTTATTAATCGTATTGAGTATGTTCGCGATCAGCTTTTAGGTAATTCATGAGAAGTATATTATTTCAAAATTTTGATGAACTCGCTCAAGAAGTTAGTAAATACTTTTTATTTTTGAAAAACCTAGAGCAAGGTTCAATTCTGTTAAGTATGGGTAATGCTAACAATATTAAAACTAAACCAATAAACAATGATTTAGAAAAAACTCTTAAAGCAACAGGATATTTGTTACTCTACAACCTAGTTGAAGCTACAATGCGTAATGCTATTGAAACAATTTTTGATGAATTAATAACTCAAAGAGTTTCTTTTGATGAAGTGAGAGAAGAAATAAGAAAAATTATTATTAATCATGTTAGAGATAAAGATATACAATCCACAGATGCTCTTTTACTAGGTCTCCAAAATATTTCAGTTGATATTATATCAGTTACCTTTGATGCTCTTGTTAAGAAAGAGAATAAGAAAAGACTATTTTCAGGTAATGTAGATGCACGAGAAATAAGAAATACAGCAAAACTTTATGGATTTTCATCACAAACTAATAATATCAGAACTAGAGATGGCAGTGATTTATTAACAATTAAAACGAATAGAAACGATTTAGCACATGGTTTTAAGTCATTTGAGGAAGTTGGCAGAAACGCTACTGCTGATGAGTTATTGAAAATTCAAAAAAGTGTTAGATACTATTTAAGAGAAATATTAGAGAATATAGAGACGTATTTATCTAACAAAGAATATTTAAAGGTTGTTCTTTAAATATTCTTTGTTAGATAAATAAAAATGGTTATTTAGAAACTTTTATGTTAGTCCTCCATAAAAGTTCTAGTTGAATAAAATGTATAATCTAAAATTACTAAATCAACAAAAACTATAAGTAAATTTTATAATTAACTTGATGTTAAAAGTATAAGTTATTTTGAATACCAATTTAAATTTGCATCGTACTTCCCAAAGTTACATACAAACTTAACCCCACAACCCCCTTCCCTACTAGGGAAGGGGGAGAAATCTGACTCCCCTCTCCGCGTCGGAGAGGGGTTGGGGGAGAGGTCAGCCATAATGTATGAATCAACACAAGCCTTTATGCTTTACACATGAGCAATCCAACATCACAGCAACCCTCGCCACGGGAAGAGAAGGGAAATCGCAACATTGTTATTGGACAAAAAGTAAATCCAGTTAAACTACAACGTGCAAAAGAACTTCGTCGCCAAATGACACCAGAAGAAAAAATACTTTGGCAACATCTTCGTGCTAATCGCTTGCATGGTTTACACTTTCGTCGTCAGCAAATCATTGATGGGTTTATTGCAGATTTCTACTGTCACGCGGCTAGATTAGTGATAGAAGTGGATGGAAAAATTCATGAACAACAAGCTGAATATGATGTAGAAAGAGGCAAAGTTTTGACAGGATGCGGACTGCGTTTGTTACGGATTAAAAATGAAGAAGTAAGACAGGAACTTGATAAGGTTTTGATACTTATTTCTCAGGCTTGTTGTAAAGAAACCTAACCCCCCAACCCCCTTCCCTACGAGGGAAGGGGGAGAAATTTAGCTCCCCTCTCCGACGCGGAGAGGGGCTGGGGGAGAGGTCAATCCATGCGGATCGCCCTTACCATTCCTTAAGTGCAAAGTGCTGGCTCCTCAGCACTTTCTATAACTAGCATTGAACTAACTTTATCGGAATATACTGACTAAAATTCTCAAAATGTTTGTCTGTGGTTAGGATTTTATAATTTCTCCGAACGGCTGCGGCACAAATTAGTAAATCAGTGTTTGTACTTAGAATGCTCTGGCGATCGCAAGCATAATAAAACTCAGAAGCAAGTTCGTAGTCTTCGATATCTAACTCAAGATTCGGAAATGCATGGAGATAATTTTTCAGTATATTATATTGAGCTGTATGACGAATTCCCGAAAGTATTTCTTGTCTAATAGCACCCAGCAAAACAACTCGACCATCTGTAATTAAATCTCGAAACAATACAACATGGGATGAATGCTCAACTTTGGAATTGTGTCTGAGAGCTAAAAACCAAACTGATGTATCAACAATGACTTTCACATTCTTTGGCGCTGTTCTTTAAAGTCATAATTATCATCGTATTCAATTGTGCCGAATAGCTCTAAAATTTTCAACTGCTTTCGACGCTGCACATACTCTCGTAGTGCCTCTTCAATAACGGCACGTTTAGAAGTCTGACCACCAAGTTCCAGGGCTTCTTGAATTAAGTTTTCGACAACTTTGAGATTAGTATTCATAAAAATATTTTCTCATACAATGTGCATAGCGAACGATATGTGCTGACTCATCGCTCTACGTTTATGCCCAAGATACATTTACAGTATGGGAATATTACCTGATTAATTTGAAAACAGTAAAATAACGAGATCGGACTTAAGTTTGTACGCTAAAATTATCCGGTTCGACTCCCCAATCGATCCAGCTAATAGCTTCTCTTGCCGATGTCATTTCAGGTGGAACTCGTAAGATATGGATAAAGCCTGTACTCTGACAAGTCATTTTTAATACAACAATTGGTTCAAGTTCGATATCGTTATCTATTTTTCATAGAATATATTCTTGCCAAGAATCTAATTCAACTGCTTGTAATTCACGGGTGACTCGATCGGAACCAATACTTTATCAAGTCAAATACATAAAGACTATTTTTAATAATTCTGCCCGCGTAAAAGGTTTAGTCAAATACCCAGATGCCCCAACTAATCTAGCTTTTACTTTATCTACAATGCCTTTCTGACTTGTGACAAAAATAATAGGAGTTTTCTGAAATATTGAGTTATTTCGTATCAGCCGACATAATTCATAGCCATCAATTCCTGCCATATTTAGGTCTAGTAAAATTAAGTCAGGTTTGTGTCTAATAATCGACATCACCGCTTTTAATGGGTCATCAATAGCAACCACAGAAAAACTTTCACTTTCTAAAAAACGGCTAATTTCTTTGAGAATTGTGGGGCTATCATCAACAGAAACAATTTTATAGACTTGTTTGGCAGGTACGGTAGCAGCCGTTACTCTTTCAAGAGGAAGATTTATGTTATTTGATATTGTTAATTCCTGAATATTGTCTTTTAGAGGAGTAGAAATTTTTGCTAACTCCCGAACATTAGCTATATTTTCTATAGGAATATTTGTAAAATCTGGGGCAGCATTATTATCTTTTTCTAACACTACTGTGTCAACTAATTCTCTATCAAGTAATGCTGTTGTATATCTAGGAGATGATGACAATTGAGCTAAATTCTTTGGTAATTTATCAAAGGGGGGGTCTGGTTGGTGCAATATAATCCCGCCTTGAATGATGTAAGGGTATAAATTTTTAGCCAGTTGGATTTCATCTTGATTCATGATCGCAGCAAGATGGCGCAAGCTGAAACCCTTCATCCAACTAGTTAAGTTTGGCTGGATGTCTGGAAAATTTTTGCTGTGTATCTCATTGCTAATCAACAGGTACGGACGCTGATAGGGAGAAGAAATGTGAGGCGATAATGACTGCCAACGCTGTATTTGCATTTGACAGTGAACTATCAGTTTTTCTACATCTAGCCTGCAAATTTTTGCTACTGTCTGCTGCGAATTGCTTAATGAAAAAATACCTGTTTTGATTAATAGAAATGATTCCATCACTTCTTTAACCAATTCCTGAATCAGGACTGTGGCTTGTGTAGTATCTAAATGTCCTTCATTAATCAGCCAGTGAATAGCTTGATACTCAGAAGGTTGACTTATTTCAGCAGTGCGATTTTCTGTAAACTGATTTTGTGAGTCGATTTCAAACATCAAGCGTAATTGGACGCGAGTTTCACTAGTCAGCCGAGGAATTTTATCGCTAAGGCGACGCAGATGGCGTTCGAGTCGATCGAAGGGTTCTACTGAATGGGTCGCATAAGTTATTGTCCCCTGCTCTAAGTAAATAGACCAGGTAACTGAGTTGCTCAAAACTTGCAAACAAGTAGTTTCAGAACAACTAGATAACTGGCCTAACAAACTCTGGGGACGTAGTACCGTGAATGTACCAAAATTATTCATGTTTTGAAGTTATTTTGAGAAATGTTACAGAAGGTAAGTATGACAATGCAGTATCTTATTAGTTGTAATTTTTATCCTCAAAAAAAATATTTTTCTTTTGAAGAATATGTACATATATTAAAAAGTTCGTTGCGTGTAGAGCGATCGCGCGCTATGGATATTCTTTTTCGACTCAAGTTCTTAAAGCCAGGCCCTGAGACTTTTCATCCTGAGATGGTTGATTTCAATTAATTTGTTTTATATAAACAATAAACTTTCTACATAAAATCTTTAACATTATGCATACGTAAATCTGCCTATCATTTATTTATGTTCTGTGTACTCTATATATATAGGTTAGTAGATTTACTCATGTAAACGATGCTAACTCCAGGTAAATACTGTTTCAGCTAAATTATGGTCAAGAATTGCTTCAATATTGTAAAAAAATCGCTAAGAAAAATCTCTTTAATAAAGATTCCAACAGCTACGACCAAACATCTACCTTTAGGCTCGTAAGCTCCGGAAACTAAACTATATACTTTGAAAAAAGGAAAATAAAGCTTTGGACTATAACATAACACAAGAAGTTATGCACGATACCTTAAGACTTGATGAAGTAGTAGAGTTTGCTGAAAACCCAGAACCGCGTTGTCCTTGTGTATTGTTGCTAGACACATCTGGCTCGATGCAAGGAGAAGCGATAGAAGCTTTAAATCAAGGCTTACTGACCTTAAAAGATGAATTAGTGAAAAATTCCTTAGCTTCCAGACGGGTAGAGGTGGCGATCGTCACGTTTGATAGTCATGTGAACGTAGTGCAAGACTTTGTGACTGCCGATCAATTCAATCCGCCCATCCTGACAGCCCAGGGATTAACGACTATGGGTATGGGAATTCATAAAGCTTTAGATATGATTCAAGAGCGCAAATCCCTGTATCGTGCCAACGGCATAGCTTACTACCGCCCTTGGGTATTCATGATTACTGATGGAGAGCCGCAGGGCGAACTAGAGCAGGTAGTAGAACAAGCGGCACAGCGCTTACAAGGAGATGAAGCTAATAAACGCGTAGCTTTTTTCTCCGTGGGTGTGGAAAATGCTAATATGGGGCGTTTAAATCAAATAGCTGTGCGTACACCTCTCAAACTCAAAGGACTAAACTTTATTGAAATGTTTGTTTGGTTATCGGCTAGTATGTCAGCGGTTTCCCATTCGCAAGTAGACGAACAGGTAGCACTACCACCGATAGGCTGGGGATCTATTTAAATGCGATCGCGGCCTCATACTCACACAGCTAGCTGACAGAACATAATCTATGAACACATCAAAACAGATTTCTCATTGGCGGGTAGTCGCCGCATCTGTCTGTGGCACAAGCCACATCAAAAACAAGCAGCTGTGTCAGGATGCCCACCACTGGCAGGTATTGCCGGGTAATGTGTTAGTGACCGCCGCCGCCGATGGAGCGGGTTCCGCCAGTCAGGGAAAAATCGGAGCGATGGTAGCTGTGGAAGCAGCGATCGAAAACTTAGCAATTCAAGAAATTACCACAGACTCCCTTAGCGATGATGCGATCGTTCAATCGCTGTTACATGAAGCTTTGTTAGCAGCCAAAAAAGCAGTGGAAGATGAGGCGGCGGCTTGTAGCAAACAGCCTCAAGATTTAGCAACTACCTTAATTATTACGATCGCTACACCAGACATGGCAGCAGCGGCCCAAATTGGTGATGGTTTGGCAGTGGTAAAGGATCGTCAAGGTAACTTAATTGCACTGACTATACCTAACAATGGCGAATACATCAACGAAACAACTTTTTTGACTTCACTGGATGCCATCGATACAGCCCAAATGAGATTGTGGCGCGAAGCAATAGTTAATGTTGCTGCCCTCACTGATGGTCTGCAAATGCTGGCTTTAAATATGGTTGTTGGCGAACCTCACAAACCGTTCTTTTTTCCTTTATTCGATTTTGTCAAGAACACCGAAGACAGGACAATCGCAAAAGAGCAGTTGGTGAAGTTTTTAAATTCGGAACGGATTACGCAACGTACCGATGACGATTTGACGCTAATTATTGCTGCCTTCAACAACACATAAACCTTTAGGAGTACTGATTGCTGAGTGCTGAGTGCTGAGTAACAATAGCTCCTCTGATGCCACTGATATTGAATCCTCATACCACTCAGCAATTTTTTGGGGATTCTGCAAATCTAGTCTCTTAAATAACTCCCGTTAACTGTAACTTTATCATGCAGGTACTTCGTTGTCTTCCTAAAGAACTTATCAACCTCAGCGTCAGTCTAGGGCGTGGCGGTGAAGCTTGTATCTATGCTGTGCCGTCTGATGGTGACTTAGTAGCCAAGGTTTATCACAAGCCAACAGTAGCTCACGCTAACAAACTCCAAGCGATGCTAGCTAACCCACCGGAAAACCCCACAGCTAACTTAGGGCATATTTCCATCGCTTGGCCAGAGGATTTATTACTAGCACCAGTCAACGACACTGACGATGACAAAATCAAGGGCGATCGCATCATTGGCTTTTTAATGCCACGGATTCGCGGGATGCGTCCGATCATCGACTTTTACAACCCTAGAACTCGTCGCGAACACTGTCCTTTATTCAATTATCAGTACCTACTGCGAACTGCGCGTAATTTAGCAGCAGCATTTGCCGCTTTGCACAACAGTGGATATTGCGTTGGCGATGTGAATGAATCCAATATCCTCGTCAGCGACACAGCATTAGTCACCTTGGTAGACACCGACTCCTTCCAAGTGCGCGACCCAGAAGGCAATGTGGTTTACCGTTGTCCAGTAGGTAAACCAGAGTTTACCCCACCAGAACTACAGAATAAGATTTTTGCTCAACACGATCGCCAAGTCAGCCATGACTTATTTGGCTTGGCAGTGTTGATATTTCAACTCTTAATGGAAGGCACTCATCCCTTCTCTGGCATCTTCCAAGGTAATTCCGAACCACCCCCCTACGAAGCGCGCATTGCCGCTGGACATTTTACTTACAGTCAAAAGCGGCAAGTTCCCTATCTGCCTACACCCATTGCACCCGCTTGGGACATTCTGCATCCCAAATTACAAGAACTATTTCTCCGTTGTTTTGAGGATGGTCACAACGACCCACAATTACGCCCCAATGCCCAAAATTGGTTATCAGCAGTAGCTGAAGCCGAAGATAGCCTGATTACCTGTACCGTCAATCCCCAGCATCGCTACAACAATCACCTACATAACTGTCCTTGGTGCGATCGCGCTTTGCGCTTAGGCGGACGCGATCCGTTCCCATCACATCGAGCAATAGAAAATAAAGAACATCTCAAACCGAGAATCCAACCAAAGCGGCGTTACACCCAAGTTCCTGGTTTACCACAGCCAGTAACACCATTACACCAATTTAATTATTGGCAGCAAACAAACACCGCAACCTATTCTCCCCGCAAACGTTCCCGCAAGACAAAGTTTTATCCTGTAATTTTTGGCTTGCTGGGTTTTGGGATGTTGGGATATCTGGACGTAATGATTAAATTTACGCGTCCATTTGTATCCCAAAATGCATACAGCCAACAATCGTTGATGACTCGTTCCAAAACTAACAATCCTACTCTCAGCTTTACCGATTACTACAAGCAAGGTCATGCTGCTTACCGAACGCGAGACTACGAGCAAGCAGTGGCAAATTTTAGCCAAGCGATCAAACAGCAACCTACCTATGCTAGAGCTTTTGTCAACCGAGGTAATGCTCGCTACAATCTCAAAGACTACGAAGGTGCGCTTGGAGACTATAACCAAGCCATACACATCAATCCCAGTGAAGTCAAGGGTTTTGTGAATCGAGGTAACGCTCGTTACATGCTTGCTGAATACAGCAACGACCCCGATCGCGAGTACAGACAAGCGATCGCCGATTACAATCATGCTCTACAACTCAACGTTAGAGAAGTCGAAGCTTATCTCAGAAGGGGTGTTGTTCGTTCGCAAATGGCTAAATACAGCGGTGTAGCTATAGAAGATTTCAAACAAGCAATTGCGGATTTTACAGAAGCGATCGCCCTCAATCCATCCAAAGCAGAAGCTTATTTTCAGCGCGGCTCTGTGCGCTATCAAATGGCTCAATATAGTGGCGATTACAGTCAAGAATATCAAAAAGCCCTTGCTGACTTCGACCAAGCATTACTAATTAATGACAAACTAGCGAAAGTTTATCTCAAACGTGGTATGGTTCGCTACGAACTTGCACAATATATTAGTAGCGAATCAGACCAAAATCATCAGCAAGCCATTCAAGATTTAAACACAGCTGCTAAATTGGCAATGGAACAAGAAGATACAGAAAATTACCAACAAGCACTTAGCAGTCTTTGCGTCATAGAAGAAGACAAATGTAATAATTTATTCCAAGGTTCTAGTATGTTGAATAATTTCAAATAACACTAAGCTCGACTTTATCCATTTTCATAGAAAGCGACGCATATGCTAAAACCTTTATATATAGCTGGGGACTGGTGACTGGTGAGACAGCGCTCTTGGTAGGGTTTCCCTCCGAAGCCACTTGTGTGGGCGGGTTTCCCACGCCACTTGCCACAACGGGGGGAACCCCCGCAAGACAGTGGCTCGACTTGAGCAAAGTGGCATCAGGCGACTGCGTTAGCGCTAGCGGTAGCGACGCAGGAGCGTCACCCTTCGGTGACTGGGTGAAAAGTCTTTTTGTGTCTAGGTTCGCTCGTCTGTTGATGTCCTAACAGTACTGGCGACGGCTATAATTTAGGTTTTGACTTTTTCGATTTCATCAAAACTAACCATATAGGAAAAAGTTTTTGCCACAAAGCTAGAATTTTTGCCAAATAACAAAAGTTACGTTCTTTTATTTGGATAAAGTCGAGCTTAGTCATTTGCTCACACGGCGCTGGTATCTACAATTATCAGCATATGCCTTGTGAGTTTTTTTACGATACTCCCACCTTTTCAAATATCCTCTTGATACATCTTTACGTCTGTATTTGTATCATTTTTTAAGTGAAACAGTACGAGAAATCAATAAATAAATACTCCATTGTAATTGTTGACTGATGACTGTCAACACCTTTTAGCCAGATAATTAGTTTATTGGAGTTACTTTAACTCAAAGTTAGTAAATTTTGCCACAATTTATTACTAGTATTATTTTTGTAGCTAACTCCTAAATTCCTGCATAGCAAGGGTTATAGAAGCTAAATATAATTAGTTATTAGGTATTATTTTGACTTATTTGAACTTAGGCAATTTTTGTTTCATAGATATTCATAAACCTTTTACACATCAAAGATTTTTATTTACCTGCTCTTTACATTATGGTGATAGATTTTAGTTAAATTATGTACGGAGAAAAACAACATCCAAGAAAAATTTTTCTCTTTACCAAGTGCATTTTCCTCATCTCGAAAATTTCCAAATAATAATTTCCTTGCAAATCTCCGAGGTAATTGAATGAAAGCGGTGATTTTGGCTGGAGGGCTTGGTACGCGCCTCAGTGAAGAAACTAGTATCAGACCCAAGCCGATGGTAGAAATTGGTGGTAAACCAATTCTCTGGCACATAATGAAAACCTACTCTGCCCACGGTATTAATGATTTCATCATCTGTTGCGGCTATAAAGGTTACATCATTAAAGAGTATTTTGCTAACTACTTCTTACACATGTCAGATGTCACATTTGATATGCGCTTTAACCAGATGAATGTGCATTCTGGATATGCAGAACCTTGGCGTGTCACCTTAGTAAACACGGGCGACCACACAATGACAGGCGGACGCTTAAAGCGAGTTTGCGAGCATATTGGTAATGATACTTTTTGCTTTACCTATGGTGATGGGGTGAGTGATATCAATATCACAGAGCTAATTAACTTTCATAAAGAACAAAGAAGCTTGGCGACTCTCACAGCCGTTCAACCAGCAGGACGTTTTGGCGCAATTTCCCTAGGACAAGAACAAACTAAAATCAGCAGCTTTCGGGAAAAACCCGAAGGTGATGGAGCTTGGATTAATGGTGGTTATTTTGTCTTAGAACCGGAAGTAATCAACTTAATTGCTGATGATTTTACAGTTTGGGAAAAAGAACCATTAGAAAAGCTAGCCGATATGGAGCAGCTATCTGCTTTCAAGCATCATGGCTTTTGGCAACCAATGGATACCTTAAGAGATAAAAACTATCTAGAAGACCTGTGGAAGAACGGTCAGGCTCCTTGGCAGGTGTGGTAATAAGTTATGAGTTATAAAAGTGGTAAGTAATGAGTTATAACTTGAATTTAACTTCTAACTTCTAAATCTTGTACGCGATTAATCGCGTCTCTTAAATATTGTACAGACGCGATTAATCACGTCTATACTCCTAACTTTTGTGTCGTCGTTTCGAGTGCAATAATACCAATGTATGATTTTGCTATTGTCGGTGGGGGAATAGTTGGTCTGTCTACAGGGATGGCTTTAGGTAAACGCTATCCCAGTGCCAGAATTTTAGTATTAGAAAAAGAGAATAACTGGGCATTCCACCAAACCGGCAATAATAGTGGGGTGATTCACTCTGGCATTTACTATAAGCCAGGGAGTTTCAAAGCGAAATTCTGTCGTGACGGTAGTCGCTCAATGGTAGAGTTCTGCCAAGAGTATGGGATTGAGCATGAAATCTGCGGTAAGGTAATTGTTGCAACCGACAAACAACAGCTACCGCGCCTAGAAAACCTCTACAAACGCGGTTTAGAAAATGGCATAGAAGTCCAAAAAATTAGCTCAGAAGAAGTTAAAGAAATTGAACCTCATGTTAGTTGTGTAGGTGGAATTAAAGTATTTTCAACTGGTATTGTTAATTACAAGCAAGTTTGTTTAAAATACGCGGAATTAATTCAACAGCAGGGGGGAGATTTACGCCTGAATACAAAAGTCCTGAAAATCTCCCCCAGTGGAAACAATCAGGTACTAGAAACCAACAAAGGCAACTTTGAAACACGCTTTGTCATCAATTGTGCCGGATTGCACAGCGATCGCGTTGCTAAATTAGGTGGGGTTGAACCAAGTGCGAAAATCGTCCCCTTCCGGGGAGAATATTACGAACTCACCCCAGAAAAACGCTATCTGGTTAAAACTCTCATTTACCCAGTTCCCAATCCCGATTTTCCTTTCTTGGGTGTCCACTTCACTCGGATGATCGATGGCAGCGTTCACGCCGGGCCAAATGCAGTCCTCAGCCTCAAACGCGAAGGTTACACCAAAACCGACTTTGACTTGAAAGATTTTGCCGAAGTCATCACCTACCCCGGTTTTTGGAAACTGGCAGCCAAACATGCTGACGAAGGCATTCAAGAAATCATTCGTTCCTTTAGTAAAGCCGCCTTTACTAGAAGTTTGCAACAACTAATTCCCGAAGTCCAAGCCGAGGATTTAGTCCCCACCCATGCGGGAGTCCGCGCCCAAGCTTTGATGAACGATGGTTCTCTAGTGGACGACTTTTTAATCGTTCCCGGTGAAAATTCCATCCATGTTTGCAATGCGCCTTCTCCAGCTGCCACTTCTTCTCTGGAGATTGGGAAAGCGATCGTTGCACAAATTCCGCAACTTTCACATCTTGAGACAGTAGTAACTGCATAGCATAGTTACTTATAGACATAGACAATGAATAGCTTGGCAAGCAATGGGAGTTTGAACCCAGCGATCGCTCCTGCCAAATTGGCACGCCTAAAAGAGGTTTTATTAACTATACTATTAGGAAATCTGCCGACAATTGCTTTAGGAGTCCACTTGCGAAAGCTATTGTATTCTCAGATTTTTGGTCAATTTGGCAGATTTATTTGCATCGAAACCAATGTGAAATTTTATGGTACTTCTAATATCCGGCTAGGAGATAAAGTCAAAATTTGCAGTGGCGTTCGGCTTAACAGCCTCGGCGCAGAAAACAATCGGATTACTCTTGGCTCTGAAGTAACTTTGGAACGCGGCGTTGATATTGGTACGCTACAAAATTCTTTTATCGAAATTGGTGAAAAAACATACATCGGTTTGTATACCTGCATTACTGGTTATGGCAACATCAAAATCGGTAAAAACTGTCTAATCGCAGCCCATTCTGGCATCTATGGTAACAGCCATATTTTTGCAGATCCATCGCAGACAATTGGCGACCAAGGAGTTACCAGAAAAGGAATAGTCATAGAGGACGACTGTTGGTTAGGTCATGGAGTCACAGTCATAGATGGTGTCACTATCGGTCGTGGCAGTGTCATCGGAGCTGGAGCAGTTGTCAATAGAGATATTCCTCCTTACTCAATAGCAGTCGGCATACCTGCTAAGGTAATTGCTCAAAGAAATCGCATTTAACTAAGTCAGCAAAACATACCGTGTGTTGTTGTAAGTAACAACACATGAGCATCTTTCTGCTCGATACTCAGCACTTTTAAACACAGAGGATTGGATTGCAATGAAAGTATTGGTAACTGGAACAGAAGGCTATCTAGGTTCTTTATTACCTCCTCTGTTAATCGAACGAGGACATGAAGTTATTGGCGTAGATACGGGTTTCTATAAAGTAGGTTGGTTGTACAACGGTACTGAAGTCACAGCCAAGACTCTTAACAAAGATATTCGTCACATCACCCCTGAAGATTTGCAAGGTGTCGAGGCAGTAGTTCACATGGCGGAACTATCCAACGACCCCACCGGACAATTAGCACCTAATATCACCTACGAAATTAATCATCTAGGTTCAGTTCGTTTGGCTAATTTAGCTAAAACAATGGGTGTGCGCCGCTTCGTCTATATGTCTTCGTGTAGTGTCTATGGTGTTGCTACCGAAGGTGATGTCACAGAAGATTCTCCGATCAATCCTCAAACAGCCTACGCAGAATGTAAAACTCTCGTAGAAAGAGATGTCAAACCATTAGCTGACGATGATTTTTCTCCTACTTTTATGCGGAATGCCACTGCCTTTGGCGCTTCCCCTAGAATGCGGTTTGATATTGTCTTAAACAACTTGGCTGGTTTGGCATGGACTAGCAAAGAAATCAAAATGACTAGCGATGGTA
Organism: Dendronalium phyllosphericum CENA369; assembly: GCF_016056275.1. Classification (GTDB taxonomy): domain Bacteria; phylum Cyanobacteriota; class Cyanobacteriia; order Cyanobacteriales; family Nostocaceae; genus Dendronalium; species Dendronalium phyllosphericum. The sequence continues at coordinate 72,906 of NZ_JAECZA010000005.1, forward strand.
CACCTTGGCGGCCACTAGTTCATGCACTAGATATTTGTAAGGCAATTGTCTGTGCTTTAGAAGCACCCCGCGACATCGTACACAACCAAATCTTTAATGTCGGAGATACAACTAACAATTATCGCGTTAAAGAAATTGCGGAAATTATTGCTGATATTTTTCCTGGTTGTAAATTGTCCTTTGGTGATAATGGTGCAGATAACCGCAGCTACCGAGTATCGTTCGAGAAAATTAACACCGTCCTCCCTGGATTCAAATGTGATTGGAATGCCCAACGTGGGGCACGACAGTTATTTGATTTATTCAGTCAAATTGACATGACTGAAGATACTTTCTTATTTAGAGGATTTACGCGGTTAAAACAACTAGAGTACTTGATTCGTACTCAGCAAATTAATCAAGATTTCTTTTGGAATAAAAAGTAGGTTGGCTATCTAAATAGCATCTCAAACTATATTCTATATTCCGAATCAAATATATTTGATTCGGAATAATCGCACCTCAAAAGTGATGCTTTTAACAATGAACAAATTACTGACCATTGCCATTCCTACTTATAACCGTGCTGAGTTACTAGATAAACAGTTAGCATGGTTAGCTCAAGCCATCAAAGGATTTGAATCTGAGTGTGAAATTTTAATCTCTGATAATTGTTCTACCGATAATACTCAGTGTGTAATTAGAAAGTGGCAAGAAATTCTGAGCGATTTTACCTTTAAGGTGAACAAAAATCCGGAGAATTTAGGCGTAATGCGAAATATTATGTACTGCCTAAATTCAGCCACAACAAAGTATGTCTGGACAATTGGCGATGACGATCCAATTCAGAATAGAGCTATCACTTATGTAATCGATAAAATTAAACAACATGAAGATTTATCATTATTATTTCTTAATTTTTCTGGAAAAAATAAAATTACTGGTGAAGCAGTACATCCACCAACAATAGTTGGGAACCGCTGGTTTGATGCTGACAGTGAAGATGCTTGTGGTGATGGCAAAGCCATATTTGAACATTGTTTTTCTAAAAGTGTCGGTGCAGTAATTTTTCTCACTGCTACTGTCTACCGTACCGACTTAGTGAAACGTGCCTTGCAAATTTGGCTAGATGCTGCAAGTAATTGGATATCTTTAGCATACTTGGCTGGTTATTGTGCTGCTAATGGCAGTGTCATTGTCACTAAAGAAACCTATTTAGAATGTATTGTAGGTGTGAGTTATTGGCAGAAAGAGCCAAAATCTGCACTTTTAATGCAATACAAACATATACCTGAAGTTATTTTAAAACTTGAGGAAAGTGGATATTCTAAGCAGTTTTGTAGACGAATGCTTTTACAAAACTCCAAAGATGTTAGCTGGAAAGTTTTCTTAGGTGCTTTGAGAAGATGGCCTGTATCTGCTATCAAGACAGTAGTTCCTTTTTTAGCTTTAGTCAGTATTTCTGCTTTTGATGTTATGGCTTTCAAAGAGTTGAAAATTGCTGAAGTTAACGAACCAGCTAGTCAAGAAATACGTTCTCGTCAGGGTAGCGATCGCTCAATCAATTTATAATCAAAAATAGGTAGTTATAGCATGATTATGAATATTAAAGATAAGGTTTCATACTTTAATTATGAGTTGAATTATCGAGTCAATCTGTGGCAACATACGAAAAATTTACCACCAATAGAAGAACGCGATCGCATAATTCTTGATTCTCTCAAAAGCAAAAGTATTTACATTACAAACCTTGCCGAATTAGGATTTACTTCTACCTCCGAATTGCTTGATGCTGCTCATAGTTTATTACCAAGCATGGGAAAAGCTAACTATGATGATTCGGGCGAAAATCCGCCTGAAATTTGCATAGTCACAGATTTACCAGAATTTTATAACTGGGGAAAAGAACAAAGGCTGTTCAATATCATTGAAAATTATATTGGTCTTCCTGTTGCCTATCATGGCGTACATCTCCGCAAAGATTTTGCTAACAAAAATCAGTTTGCCACATTGCTATGGCATAGAGATATAGAAGACCGCCGAGTTATCAAAATAATGGTTTACTTAAATGATGTAGAAGAAAAGCACGGGCCTTTTGAATACGTGCCCTCACATCTGACCTCCAAATATACACTTAACTATTATCGAATTAAAAATAAGATTAAGAATTCTGGAGGAATCAACGATGAAACACTAAACCAAATTGTTCCCAAATCAGCTTGGAAATCTTGTCCTGGAAAAGCAGGTACAGTCATTATTGCTGATACAAGACGACTTTTACATCATGGGACTCTTCGCACTCAAGAGCGGTCAACACTATTTTTTGCTTACACTGCTAACCCCCCTAAACAACCACAACTTTGTACTCATTTCTGGGACGATTCTTATCCTAAACCAGAGTTTTATCTAAAATCTGAAGAAACTAGATTAAGTACATTAACTACCTTAACCAAATAAGTCAGTCATCCTGTGTGAAAGATGTTACAAGATAAAATATTGACATTGAAATCTGAGTTAGGTTATAGATTAGCACTGCGGCAGCATCGGAAAAATTTACCTGCATTAACAAAAGGCGATCGCCTAATTGTTGATACTCTCAAAACGGAGGGAGTTTACGTTACAACACTCGCTGAACTAGGATTTTCATCTACCTCCAACTTGCTCAATTCTGCTAACAAGCAAATGTCTGAAATGTTAGCAAATGATAGCAACCAAACCCAAAAACTGCCGCAAATTTATACAGTTACAGATTTACCAGAATTTGCTACTTGGGGAAATGAAAAAAGGCTATTAGATATCGTTGAAAATTACATCGGTCTTCCCGTCGCTTTTCAAGGCGTACATCTCCGCAAAGATTTTTCCAATCAACATCAGTTTGGCACGCTGTTATGGCATAAAGATTCTGAAGACCGCAAGATGGTTAAAGTCATCATTTATTTGACTGATGTTGAAGAAAAGCACGGCCCTTTTGAATACATTCCGCTATCTTTAACTTCTTTCCCGGCTTTGAATTCTTATCGAATTGATTACAAGCTATGGCAATCAGGATATTTAGGCATCAATGATGCACAACTAAAAGAAATTATTCCAGCATCAGCTTGGAAATCTTGTCCGGGAAAAGCAGGTACAGTGATTATTACAGACCCCAGAACTGCTTTACATCATGGCACTCTACGTTCGCAAGAACGGTCGGCGCTATTTTTTGTATACACCGCCAACCCTCCCAAGCGACCAGAACTTTGTACGCAATATTGGGATGATACTTTCGCCAGACCAAAAGCAGTTAAAGTTCCTGTTTAGTAAGTTTTCTACTGTAAAAGCTAAACAGTTATCAAGTATTTTCTCTACTCAACATTCATATTAAAGGTATCCATGATTTTTACCTCCACAGAACTCCAAGATGCATTCATCATTGATTTAGAAGAAAAACGCGATCGCCGTGGTTTTTTTGCTCGTGCTTTCTGCGCTCAAGAATTTGAAGCACATGGTTTAAAGCCTGTAGTTGCTCAATGTAACCTGTCTTTTAACTACATCAAAGGCACATTGCGGGGAATGCATTATCAGCTAAGTCCAGCGGCAGAAACAAAATTAGTTCGCTGCATTAAGGGCGCTATTTATGATGTAATTATTGATATGCGCCCCGAATCTCCGACCTTTTTATCACATATTGGTGTGGAATTAACAGCAGCAAATCGTCGCGCTTTGTATGTGCCAGAAATGTTTGCTCACGGTTATCAAGCACTCACAGATGACACTGAAGTTGTCTATCAAGTTGGTGAATTTTACACACCAGGATATGAGCAGGGACTTCGCTATGATGACCCCTTCTTTAATATTGAATGGCCTATAGAAGTAACTGAAATTTCTGAGAAAGATTTAAATTGGCCGTTGTTAGAAACTATTCCTATTGGCACTCCAGATCCTATAGAAGTAACGATATAAGAAGGCAGAGGGGCAGAGGGAGATGGGGAAAGTGCGGGAGTGAGAGAAAATGACAACTAACCACTGACAACTGACAACTGACAACTGACTATTGAATTAAATAAATAACAGAGGAATTTAGACATAATGATTATTGTTGATAAGGCTTTACAAGCACGTGCGGCAGCAGGAAATCCGATCAAAGTGGGGATGATCGGTGCTGGTTTTATGGGTCGAGGTATTGCCAATCAGATTATTAATTCAGTTCCAGGAATGGAGTTGGTTGCTATCTCTAACCGTCAAATTGATGCTGCTAAACAAGCTTATATAGAAGCTGGAATTGAAGATATTCAAGTTGTAGCGACTGCTAGCAAACTAGAAGATGCGATCGCTCAAGGCAAGTATGCAGTCACCGAAGATGCTAAATTGCTGTGCAACGCCGAAGGCATCGAAGCCATTATTGAAGTTACAGGCGCAGTGGAATTTGGCGCTCATATTGTCATGGAAGCGATCGCTCATGGCAAGCATGTCATTATGATGAATGCCGAACTCGACGGCACTATCGGCCCCATCCTCAAAGTCTATGCCGACAAAGCCGGAGTGATTCTCAGCGCTTGTGATGGCGACCAGCCAGGGGTACAGATGAATCTTTACCGATTTGTCAAAAGTATTGGTCTGATTCCGCTATTGTGCGGTAACATTAAAGGACTCCAAGACCCCTATCGCAATCCGACTACCCAGGAAGGATTTGCGAAACGCTGGGGTCAAAAGGCCCACATGGTGACAAGCTTTGCTGACGGAACGAAAATTTCTTTCGAGCAAGCGATCGTTGCCAATGCCACAGGAATGAAAGTTGCCAAGCGGGGAATGTTGGGATATGACTTCACCGATCATGTCGATGAGATGACCCAAATGTATGACGTGGAACAACTCAAGCAACTAGGTGGTATTGTCGATTATGTAGTTGGTGCAAAACCCGGCCCTGGTGTGTTCGTATTTGCCACTCACGACGACCCCAAACAGCGCCATTACCTCAACTTATACAAGTTAGGTGAAGGCCCCCTCTACAGCTTCTATACTCCCTATCATCTGTGTCATTTTGAAGTCCCACTATCTGTTGCTCGTGCTGTACTGTTTGGTGATGCAGTTATGTCTCCACTAGCAGGCCCGTTAGTAGATGTAGTCACCACAGCCAAAATCGACTTGAAAGCCGGAGAAACTCTCGATGGCATCGGCTACTACATGACCTATGGACAGTGTGAAAATTCCAACATTGTCCAAGAGCAAAAACTTTTACCAATGGGTTTAGCCGAAGGATGCCGTCTGAAAAGAGATATTAAGCGCGATCGCGTCCTCACTTACGATGATGTAGAGTTGCCTGAAGGCAGATTGTGCGACCAACTGAGAGCCGAACAAAATGCTTATTTTGCTCCAGAGAAAATTCTCGCAACTGTTGGGTAGTATCCAATACTTTTTCAATCAGCACTAATAACTCTCTCGATTTGGGAAAAAATAGGGTGGGCATTGATGATGCCTACCCTACAAACAACAAACCACTCAGCCATCCGTCATCCCTCAACAGATATTTCTAGGGATTATTGCGCTCAAATAATCTCTATAAAAAGAATATTTATACTCCAAAACACTGAAGTTTCTCATCGGAACTTGCTGGGAAGTGTTCAAACTAAATTCAGATGCACATTAAATCGAGCCTATGAAAATTGCTCTAGTCCATGATTACTTGACCCAGCGCGGTGGAGCAGAGCGCGTATTTGAATTGCTTTGTAAGCGCTACCCCCAAGCGGATATTTTTACTTCTCTATACGATCCGCAAAAAACTATTGATATGGGCGAGCGGATAATCAAAACGACTTGCTTACAAAAAATTCCTGGTGCAGCTAAGTATTTTAGATTAATGGCTCCTTTTTATTTTCCTGCCTTTCGCGCCTTGGATTTGCAAGACTACGATTTGATTGTTAGCAGTAGCACCAGCTTTGCTAAAGCAGTACGAAAACGCCCAGATGCACAACACATTTGTTTTTGTCATAACGTTACCCGTTTTTTGTGGGATACAGCAACATATTTACGGGAGTATGGAGACTATAGATATTTTGCACCTTTGATAGAAAAGATTTTTCAACTGATGAGGAAGGTAGACCTGAAATACGCACAGGAACCCGACCTTTACATTGCTAATTCCAGCGTTGTTGCTCGTCGCATTCAAAGTATTTATGGTAAACCAGCAATTGTAGTTAACTATCCAATTGATACCAGTAACTTTGTTTTTTCCCAGACAAAAGACGAATATTATCTGGCCTCGGCCAGAATGATTAGCTATAAGCGTCTGGATATAATAGTCGAAGCTTTTAATTGGCTGGGTTGGCGATTATTAATATCAGGTGATGGGCCAGAAAAAGAACGCTTAAAATCCAAAGCATTAAATAATATTGAATTCTTAGGACATGTTAGCGATAAAGCGCGCAAAGACTTATTTTCTAAAGCTAAATCCGTCATAGTCGCAGCCTTAGAAGACTATGGATTAGTTCCGGTAGAAGCAAATGCGAGTGGAACACCAGTTATTGCCTATGGAGCAGGTGGCGTATTAGATACACAAATACACGGCCAAACAGGAGTATTTTTTAAAAGACAAACACCCGAATCTTTGCAAGCTGCACTATTAGAGTCCGGACAAATAGCTTGGAATTATGAAAATATTCGTAATCATGCAGTGAACAATTTTTCGGAGCAAGTATTTTTTACCAAGGTTGAGAAAATTATTAATCAAACTTGTAATTAGGAGTCAGTTGTCAGTGGTCAGTTGTCAATTGTAATTTTTCCCCTCTCTCTGCCCCTCTGCTCCCCTGCCCCCTCATCAGTGCTGATGTACATAAGACTTGTCAGCTACTTAACTTTTGCTGTTCGCGCAGCGTCTCGCCCAGAAGGATAATAAACGTGGTTCAAAGTCTAAATCCCAGTCCAAATACAGTTTCTGAGCCAGAAGCTGGTTATGGACAAATATTTGCAGTATTTATTCGCAGATTTCCTTGGTTCTTAGCAGCATTTATTGCTTCAATAGCGATCGCAGCTTTCGTAACTGCTAGAACGCAACCTACATATAAAAGCTCAATGCAGTTGCTCGTAGAACCTAATTATCAAGGTAAAAAAGAAGGAACTGGGATAGAAAGCCAGTTTACAGAGCCCGATGTTGAGATAGATACTGCAACTCAGTTGAATCTGATGCAAAGTTCGGGACTCATCCAAAAAGCTGTTGATAAACTTCATTCTGAATATCCCAACATCACTGTAGACGAAATTAAAAACGCTTTAGCCTTAGATCAATTAAGGACAAAAGAAGATAATGTTGCCACGAAGATTTTCCATGTAGACTATACCGATACAGACCCAGACAAGACACAGAAAGTTCTGAGCGCCATTCGGCAAGTTTATGTGGAATATAACAAACAACAGCAAGATTCGCGTTTACAAAAAGGTCTGCAAATTATTAGGGAACAGTTAAGCAAAGCCAGTGATGAAGTCAATGCAGCTGAAACAAACCTCCAACGATTTCGCCGCAACCAAAATTTAATCGATCCGGAGTTACAGGCAAAAGCGCTGGAAGACGCTTTGAATAAAATTCAGCAGGATCGCCGTGCAACTCGTTCTGAATATGAAGAAGGTGTGGCGCGCCAAAAATCTTTGGAAGAACAACTTAATCGTTCTCCACGAAATGCCTTAGTAGCTTCGCGGCTGAGTCAGTCTACTCGCTACCAAGGTTTACTCAACGAAATTCAAAAAACAGAACTAGCCCTAGCTCAAGAACGCTTGCGCTTTACGGATGCAACTCCGAGCGTGCAAAAGCTCAAAGACCAACTTCAAAGCCAAAAAGAATTATTACAACAAGAGGTAGGCAGAACTTTAGGTGTAGAATCTGTTGATGTATTCGGTTCCAAACAGCCTCTCCTCGAACAAGGACAGTTCGGTCAAATCGATCTCACTCTTGCCAGTCAGTTAGTAGAAACGCAGACATCTCTTGTTGCTTTAAGTGCCCGCGATCAAACTTTGGCACAAAAAGAAAATCAACTGCGTGCTGAAATCAAACGCTTTCCGCCTTTGTTGGCTTATTACAATCGGATACTACCGCAGTTACAATTTAGCCGGGAAAGGTTAGAGCAGCTTTTGCGCGCAGAACAACAATTGCGCCAAGAACTTGCCAAAGGTGGATTTAATTGGGAAGTTGTGGAAGAACCTCAAAAAGGTACGCAGTTAGGGCCTAATCTCAAGCAAAACCTCTTGTTGGGTGCGGTAGTTGGGTTGATGTTGGGAGGCATTGCCGCCTTCATTCGGGAAGCTGCTGATGATTCTGTTCATACCACTGCCGAGTTAGAGAAGCAGGTTCCTTTACCTTTGTTGGGCACGACTCCCAAGCTACCCCCAGCCAGAAGCAGAGAATCAGTCATCAAGTTGCCTTTTGGGAAGCCAGAAGTCTTGGCTCCTTGGACAGTTGAAGTGTTGCAATCTCCTCCACGTTGGGAATCGCTGGATCTGATTTATAAAAATATCGAGCTGATGAATTCTGTTCCCAGCTTGAAATCTTTGATGATTACTTCGGCGTTGGCTGATGAGAGTAAGTCAGCTTTAGCATTGGGTTTAGCAATGAGTGCTGCTCGTTTACACAAACGAGTACTACTGATTGATGCCAACTTACGCGACCCTAGCCTGCACGAACAGCTGAATCTTCCTAACGAACAAGGACTTTCAACTCTACTAGCTAGTGATATTACTCTGCCCAATCAGATTAGTATTCAATCTTCAGGTTCAGCTTATATTGATATTTTGACTGCCGGGCCGAGGCCTGCTGACCCAGCAAATCTTTTGAGTTCGCCACGAATGACGCAATTGATGGCAGCATTTGAGGAGAACTATGATTTGGTACTTATAGATGCTTCGCCAGTTCTTGGGCTGGTGGATGCCATGCTCACAGCATCATCTTGTCGTAGCGTGGTACTAGCAGCAAGCATTGGCAGAGTGACTCGCACTCAGGTTGTTCAAGCTACAAGTATGCTCAGTAAGTTAAATCTCATTGGGGTTGTGGCAAATGGCGTATCTAAGTCTGGCAGTACCTATGTACAGTATCCCAAACAATATCGATTTGCCCTACCGCAAGCAGTGGAGAAATAATTAGCAGGAGGCAGGAGGCAGAAGGCAGAAGGCAAAAGGAAAGTTTTGCAACCTTTTTAGTTACTTCATGCTTTTGTTAGTTTGGGGATGGTGCGATCGCACGTATTCAAGAGGCGAGCGCACATCTCCTTTTTGGGATATTTCCAAACAACAATTCTACAAAAAATTATGTTTATACAGTTGATTAATTGGAGTTCAATAAAATATATATTCACACTTAATTTCTCGCTTTGCTTTAATTAGCTAGTTCCGATTATTTGTAATTATTAAACTATTTTAAAGTAAAATTTAGTCATGCTATTATCATCTATAACGTAAGTATATTTATGAGAGCTTTATAATCTTTAAGAAAAGCCTTGGCTATTTAAAGAGTAAATAAAGAATCGTCCAATCGGATCGTTATTTCTACAGAGTCTTATATCCTTAATATTGAAACGTAAGAATTCAGCAATCAGAAGTCAGAATTGATAGAAGGTTTGATATTACAACACATTGATGAGTAAAGTTAACTCCTGATTCTTCCACTGTTCTGACTCCTGCATTCTGGCTCCTGAATTCTTATATTGAAACTTCTTACAAATAACTAAAAGGTAAGAGTGACCCAGTTCTGTCAGGTTTATCCAAACAATAGGTAGGTAAACACAATCAAACGTATGTACGGAGTTATGGGGCAATAGATTAACGGGATGACTTCCACTTTCCTCTGCATCTCCCTACCAGCACTAATCCCCATCTTAAAAAACTTGAAATATTAGGTTTTTTACTAACTATATACTTCGTATATTTGTCGTTTGTACATCTTTGGGCAAAATAATTTTCAAAGATGACTACTTACCTAGAGAGCAACTAAAAATTGTATATTTTTGCACGCAATTATCTACAGCTTGTGTCAGCAAAACAGAATTAAATTCCGAGTCTTTGGCATTAATAACCTTTGATGTCAGCCCAGCAATTCACTATTGTGTAAATCCAAAGACATATGACAATTGCAATAATTCCTCCTCTACAGAATTACTATACCGCAACCGCTCAACACCACAATAATCGCTCTCCATACTGTATGCTCCAGTGGCGACAAAATCAACTGTGGGTGAAGTCTAGCGCTGAAGAAAAACAACCATATCTTCCTTCTCTATATAACGAAGAATTATTAGTTGAATGCTTAAAACATTCTCCAGTTAAATTGGTAAGCATAGATCCAAAACTTGGTGAAGCTTCGCTGCGGTTTTGGGCTAGGGCGTGCGAACAAGCTCATAAGCCAACATTTCTCCGTACATCTTCAGCCAATCAACTATTCAAACAAAGTAACCAACCTTTGGGGTGGTTGCAGCACACAATTGACTGGATTATAGCTTTGGTGTTGTTGCTCTTAGTTAGTCCGTTAATGCTGGGATTAGTTGTACTAACGCAGGTTTACTCGCCAAAATCGCTGTTTTCTTATGAATGGTATGTGGGAGAGCAGGGTAAATTTTTTAAGGCTATCAAGTTTCACACAACCGCAAATCATAACATTACACCCTTGGGACATTGGATGTGTAAATATGGTTTGGATGGTCTACCGCAGTTATTGAATGTGCTGCGAGGTGAAATGAGTTTGACAAGTTCTCGTTGTTGGACTTTGGAAGATGCAATACAGCTAAGTTTAGAAGGACAACATCAGCTCAATAAACTACCCATAATTCAGAATTCTTGGGAAGTACAAACAGATTCAGAATTGTTGCATTTGGATAGCCAAACATTATAATCTCCCGCCTACCAATTTAATTTAACTAGTAGGGACGTAAGGTATTGCGTTCCTACAAATTCAACCCAAAAACCACAGATAGAATCTAAATTTATTAATTACGAATTAGTATTGCCTATCTGAATTGCTAGCTAAAATCTTGTTCAAAATTACTCATGATTGTTCAACTTCCTCAACCACTAAGTAATTTAATCAAAGCTACTCGCTTTTGGCAAAAAAACTACTTGATATTGCAAGAATTTCAACACTTCAAAAAAATTACGATTCTTGCTTTAGTATTTTCATTGTTAGCGGCAACATTTGAAGGGTTTAGTATTGGATTTTTACTTTCCTTTTTACAAAGTTTAACTACTCCCAACGCCGAACCAATTCGCACAGGGTTTACTTGGTTTGATATCTGGATATTAGCTGCTAATACTTCGGCTATTAATAGACTTTATCGAATATCTTTTCTAATTTTGTTGAGTACTTGGATGCGAGCTGCTTTCAATTACTTAGCACAGGTGTACACTGAAATGGCTCAACTACACCTAGCCGATCGCTTGCGTAAACAAATTTTTGAACAGTTGCAAGGATTACCATTAAGTTACTTTGCTAAAACTCGTTCTGGCGAGTTAATTAATACTATTACAACTGAAATTGAGAGAGTAAAACAGTTATTCAGTGGTTCTGCCTTTTTGATGACTAGAGTCATGACAGCCTTTGTCTACTTTATTTCTATGTTTTGGCTATCGTGGCAGCTTTCAATTACTTCTTTCTTTCTATTTACACTTGTGGGAGTGGGCTTATCAACACTAAATAAACGAGCCAGAGAAACGAGTTTTAGCACTTCAATAGCTAACGGTCACTTTACCTCAATAGCAATAGAATTCATTAACGGAATTCGCACAGTGAAAGCATTTGCCACTCAAGATTTTGAGCGGCAACGTTTTTATAGTGCTAGCGATGGAGTAGTCAATACTTCAACTAAAGTTGTATTAACCTGGGCACTTGTCAGACCTTTAGCTGAAAGTATAGCTAGTACAATTCTCATTGGCATGATTATTTTTGCGTTTACTGTTTTTGTTGTCAATGGAACTTTACAAGTTGCTTCTTTGCTGACATTCTTTTTTGTACTTTTTCGGGTTGTGCCAATCGTCCAAGATATTAACGGTACTAGAGCGCATTTAAGTACACTACAAGGATCAGCAGATAATATTAAAGAACTGGTAAGAACTGACAATAAAACGTATTTAGCAAATGGCAAACTAAAATTTAATGGGTTCAAGCATTCCATTGATATAGTATCTGTGGATTTCGGCTACGAGCCTCAGAGTTTAGTGCTAAATAATGTTACCTTGAGCATTGAAAATGGCAAAACAACGGCGCTAGTTGGGGCGACTGGTGCAGGTAAAAGTACATTAATTGATTTAATTCCCCGATTTTACGATCCCACAGAAGGTAGTGTGTTGATTGATGGAGTTGATGTGCGAGAATTTGACATCAATTCGCTGCGACGCAGAATAGCCGTTGTCAGTCAAGATACATTTATTTTTAACACTTCCGTCACGAATAATATTGCTTATGGAACGCGGGGAGCGCGTGAAGTAGAAATTCGAGAAGCTGCGCGACTAGCAAACGCACTTCAATTTATTGAAGAAATGCCCGAAGGTTTTAATACCCAATTAGGGGATCGGGGCGTGCGGTTATCTGGAGGTCAACGCCAGCGAATTGCGATCGCACGAGCTTTGCTACGCGACCCAGAAATTCTGATTTTGGATGAAGCTACCAGCGCCTTAGATTCCGTAACCGAGCGCTTAATTCAGGAATCATTAGAACAGCTTTCCGTCGGTCGAACAGTAATTGCGATCGCTCACCGTCTTTCTACCATCGCCAAAGCAGATAAAGTTGTCGTCCTAGAACAAGGACGCATAGTAGAACAGGGCAAATATCAAGAGTTACTCGACTGTCAAGGAAAGCTCTGGGAATATCACAAAATGCAATACGAAATGGGACAAGCGAGTTAATCATTAGTAGGTAGAGACGCGATTAATCGCGTCTCTAGATTGGTCAGTTGTTATTCTCTGCGTCGGGAGCGTCTACTCATCCTCCTAATAGTTTTACAAGGTAAAAATCAATGGTAAATGTAAGTTACCACTCTGCTAGAGTTCAAGGAAGAGTTAATCGTCAACTATATAAAGCAGCACTAGCTCAGATAGCTAGTTTCCCCATCCAAACAACTCGCAATGTGCCAATTAATGTTTACACTTTTTCATGCGAGCGAGATTTACCAGAACAAGTAGCAAGTATTCGCTCATTCATCCGCCATGTTGGTATTCCAGATACATTCACTGTAATTTCTGATGGAAGTTACACAGCCTCTAGCTGCAATTTACTGTGCCGCATCCATCCTTGTGTTGAAGTAATTCCCTTAAAGAAACTGTTGAAAACAGATTTGCCTCAATGTGTTTCTGATTATGCCAGAGTTCATCCTATGGGTAAAAAGTTAGCGGCTTTAATGTCGATTCCTGTAAATGGTACAACTATCTATACAGACTCAGATATTTTATTTTTCCCAGGCGGAAGTGACTTAATTAAGTTAGCTAATTCCAATACTAAATACTCTTTTTATCTACCTGATTGCTCTTTATCAGTAGACGAGCGAATTATTTACGATGATACCGAAAAATTAAATCCTGTTAATGGAGGATTTATTATATTTAGGCATCAATTAGATTGGAGTTTTGCTATTAAACGTTTAGTAAAACTTCAAGAAATACCTAGTTATTTTACCGAACAAACAATAGTGCATTTAACAATGCATCACAATCAGGGTAAGCCTCTGTGTTCAGAGCAATATGTACTGAATGTAGAAGATCAGTTCATTTATCCAGATAGATTTGCTGGTAAAAATATTGCTTTAAGACATTACGTTAATGATGTCAGACATAAATTTTGGATGAATGTAGGTCTTTAAGTTAAGTAAACAAATTTTATATGAATTATCAACTACTCGACCGAAAAATGATTTGTCACTGCTCTCAAGCTGATATTAGAGGAGGCGGTGGTATTGAGACTTATATAGCTTCTTTAGTATTTTCTCAAATTCCTGGAATCAGTCATCGTACAATCGCTGACTTGAAAAATGTCGATCAAAGTCAGTTTGAGTTGCTGCACGTTCACGATCCAGATATGTTAATGGATTTGCGCCTGGAATGTCCGGCAATATTTACTCTGCACAATCACTCTAGTTACTGTCCTAGCGGTACAAAATATTTAGCAGATCGCGGCAGACTTTGCGATCGCCCTATGAACTTTTTAGGATGTACTTGGGGACATTTAATCGATGCTTGTGGTAGCCGCCGACCGCAAAATATTCTTCAAGACTGGTGGAATGCTTACCATCCTTTGGAAATACTGAAAAAACTCAAAATTCCTGTAATTGCTAATAGTGATTATGTGCGACAGCAAGTCATTATGAGTGGTTTATCGCCTGAGCGAGTGTTCACACTCCGCTGTGGTGTTCAGTCACCTAAGAGTGCTACTGCACCTTTAAGTTGGGAAACTCATCAAAATCAGCGAATTTTGTTTGCTGGTCGCATCGTTCCTTACAAAGGCATTGAATGGCTAATTAAAGCTTTAGCAAAAACCGATTCGCAAATTCATCTCGATATAGCTGGTGATGGTTGGGGTAAGCCAGCTATGGAAAAATTAGCACATCAGATGGGGTTAAGCGATCGCATTACTTGGCATGGCTGGTGTAATGGCGACAAGTTAGAAGCACTTTATCAACAGTGCTTTGCCGTGGTTTTTCCTAGCGTTTGGCCCGAACCAGCCGGTCTTGTAACTCTAGAAGGCTACGCTCGTTATCGTGCTGTAATTGCCAGTGCAGTTGGTGGAATACCAGAACATATGCGAGATGGCGAAACGGGTATTCTTGTAACACCAAATGATATTCAACAATTAGCTGCTGCCATCAACGAACTAGCATCAAACTATCAAAAAAGCCGACATATGGGTGAAGAAGGTCAAGCTTGGTTCCAAAAGGAATTTACTATCGATGTTCACGTTCAACAGCTAGAAAAAATTTACGAAAGAACTATCGCTGAATTCCATGCTCAATCAAGGAAATAACTGATACAAAATTTTTCTTAATCATTCTTTTCTTTGTGTACTTTGTGTAGTTCGCGGTTCCTTACTCTATATTTTTTCAACGAACCGTAAAGAGCGCGAAGAGAGGAAAATAAAGAGAAGATACAAGCTTTTATTTTTGTCAATTATTAAAACACAAAAATCAATAATGCACAGCCAAACACCAAAAATTGTAGTTATTACACCTGTCAAAAATGAAGCATGGATTTTAGACCGCTTCTTATCTGTTACTAGTCAATTTGCTGATTACATCATTATCGCTGACCAAAATTCCACAGATGGCAGTCAAGCTATTTGTAAAAAATATCCAAAAGTTATCTTAATAGAAAATAAATCAGAAAAATTCAACGAAGCCGAACGACAGCTATTGTTAATTCGGACAGCAAGAGAGTTAATATTAGAACATAAAATAATCTTGGCTTTGGATGCTGATGAAATATTAGCTGCTAATGCCATCAAAACCCAAAGCTGGCAAAAAATTCTTGAAGCCAAGCCAGGAACAGTATTATTTTTTGAAAAACCAGATTTATTTATCACAACCCATCAATGTATCAGAACTGGTATTCTGACACCTCTTGGTTATGTTGATGATGGAGCCGAACATCAACCACAATCTATTCATAGCGTCAGAATTCCCATGCCGGAATATGCTACAAGGTTGCATATTCATGATATTAAAATTCTGCACTATGCTCTAACTCGTTTGGATGCACATGCTTCAAAAATTCGCATGTATAGTGTTATCGAGAATGTATTGGAAGTTGGTAATACCATTGGTAGAAGGTCTCGTTATACCTCAAAACAGGATTACTTGAAGCTTGGTAATGTCGAAACTGCTCCCAATGAATGGTTTACAAGCTGGGAAGAACAGGGAATTGATATGCATACAATTCTCAAGCAAAAATATTACTATTACGATTTTGAAGTTCTTCATTACTTCCATAAATACGGATTGCATCGCTTTTGGATGGAAGATATTTGGAAATTTGATTGGGAAGCTTGTCGTCAATATGCTAAATCACAAGTGATGCTTGATATCCCAAATTGTAAAATTCCCAAACAATCTAAATTATTGAATTTAATTGCGGATATTAGTGCTAAATCATATGCTCAAACCAGAGCAATTTTAAGCTATTTTAAACTGATTTAGAAGTTGAATTTTAAGTAGAACATTGGCAAATATAGTGAATATCAGTGATAATTAATAAAATATGTTTGAGAGTAGTAAATTAAACGAACCGCTGGTTAGCGTTATTATTCCTACCTATAATAGACCAGAGTATTTGCAGCAGGCCATCGCCAGCGCTGTTCAACAGACTTATCAAAATATTGAAATAATTGTTTCCGATAATTGTAGCTCTGAAAATCCAAGAGCGATCGTTGAATCTTTTGGCGATCCGCGGATCAAATTTTGGCGACAAGAACGAAACATTGGGATGCTTGCTAATCAGGTGTACGCCTGCAAAATAGCGCGAGGCAAATACCTTGCTAGCCTCCACGATGATGATATGTGGAACGAAGACTTTTTAATAAAGCTAGTACCACATCTCGAAGCAAATTCCGAATTAATTATTGCTTTTTGCGATCAATATATCATCGATGCCCAAGGCAAAATCGATCGCGCTTTAACTGAAGAAAATACAAAAGCTTACAAGCGAGACAAATTAGCACCAGGAGTTTACCAATCTTTTTATAAAATTGGCTTAGTAGATAAAAGTATACCCACCGCCGCAGCTTGTGTGATTCGCAATAATATTATTGATTGGGAGAGTATTCCTTCAGAAGTTGGTGGAATGTGGGATTTATATTTAACCTATCTTTGCTGTATATCTGGTTATAGTGCCTACTATTATCCTGAAAAATTGACGCGATATCGCACCCACGAGCAAACTGATACTATTCTCAGTGGTGGGAAGGATGCTCAAGCCAAAATTCGCAAAGCTAAAAGCGAAATGTTTTGCTACAAAATATTTAGTCAAGACCAGCGTCTAAAAGAATTTCAACCATACTTTCAACAAAAATGGTTAGAAGCTCATACAACTTTAGGTATTGGCTTACTACGAAATCAACAAACAGCAGCAGCACGTCCCTATCTTTGGCAAGCACTTAGTCAGCAAAAGTTTAACTTGCGAACTCTAGCAGCACTTACTCTTAGTTTTACTCCCCAACCTTTAGCTAATCAATTACTTGGTGTGTCTAAATAAGAAGAAATAAAAATTCTTCATGCACAGACGCAGAGAGTTTATTTCTAAAATTATTACTTTGTGTCCTTTGCGGTTCGTTTATCCAAAGTATTTTTCACAAAAAATATCTGACTGATATATCACTACAATTTTATAAATAAATGAAACTTTGCATTGTTACCCACAAACTTAAAAAAGGCGATGGTCAAGGACGAGTTAACTACGAAGTTGCTCAAGAAGCCATTCGTCGCGGTCATCAACTAACATTAGTAGCCAGCGAAATAGCACCAGAACTAGAACAAAATCCTCAAGTAAACTGGATTTCTATCCCAGTCGAAAGCTACCCCACAGAATTTATTCGTAATTTCATCTTTGCAAAAAAAAGTAGCGATTGGTTAGATCGACATCGCTCTGAACTTGATTTAGTAAAAGTCAACGGAGCAATTACTACAACTGCTGCCGATGTGAACGCTGTGCATTTTGTCCACAGTTCTTGGTTGAACTCGCCTGCTCACATTTCCCGCATCCGCCGCGATTTTTACGGCTTTTACCAGTGGTTATATACAGCTTTGAATGCCCATTGGGAAAAACAAGCATTCCAAAAAGCCAAAGTTGTTGTCGCAGTCTCTGAAAAAGTCGCCCAGGAATTAGTTAACATTGGCGTACCTCGTTCTCGCATTCGCGTCATTGTCAATGGTGTTGATTTACAAGAGTTTATCCCTGGCACAGCTTCTAGACAACAATTAGGTCTACCCAAAGACGTAACTTTAGCCCTATTTGCCGGAGATATCCGCACACCTAGGAAGAACTTAGATACAGTGCTACACGCCTTAACCAAAGTTCCGGATTTACATTTAGCGGTCGTGGGTGCAATTAAAGGTAGCCCCTTTCCACAGCTAGCAGCCTCTCTAGGGTTAACTCAACGAGTGCATTTTCTCGGATACCGTCGTGACATCGCCGAAATTATGCGGGTAGTGGATTTATTTGTTTTCCCTTCCCGATACGAAGCTTGCACGTTGGTATTGTTAGAAGCCCTCGCTTCTGGATTGCCCGTAATTACTGCCACGGCAACCGGCGGTGCTGAAATCGTCACACCAGAGTGTGGCATCGTTTTGCCCGACACAGACAACATTGATGCTTTAGCAGCGGCGTTGTTGTCTTTAACAAGCGCTCCTTCACTAATGCAACGTATGGGTAAAGCAGCGCGTACAGTAGCAGAACAACACAGTTGGACGACTATGGCACAAACCTATGTAGATTTATTTGAGGAGTTAATCAAGAATGAGGAACACCGTTCTCATACCAACTTATCGCCGTCCTCTGGATCTATCACGCTGCCTTTCGGCGCTACAAATGCAAACTAAACCAGTCGATCGCGTCATAGTAGTTGTTCGCGATACGGATAATGAAACTTGGCAATTCCTCTCAGAATTCAAAGCGCAAAATCTACCATTGCATACTGTCAAGGTGACACAACCGGGAGTAGTAGCAGCCTTGAACGCTGGACTGGCAGCAGTAGAAGGAGATATTCTTTCAATTACTGATGATGATGCTGCACCCCATCCTGATTGGTTAGAACGAATTAACGCTCACTTTATTTTTGATAGTTGCATTGCTGGCGTGGGTGGACGCGATCGCATACACCGCGATACCAAAATTGAAGATGATTCCCGCCAAGTAGTTGGGAAGTTGCAGTGGTTCGGACGAGTAATTGGCAATCATCACTTAGGAATAGGAAAACCCCGCGAAGTTGATGTTCTCAAGGGCGTAAACATGAGTTTTCGTACCCAAGCAATTGAGCAACTACGCTTTGATGAGCGGATGCGCGGCACAGGAGCACAAGTACACTTTGAAATGGCATTCACTCTAGCTTTAAAACGAGCTGCTTGGAAGATGATTTACGACCCTAGCGTTGCGGTAGATCACTATCCAGCACAACGTTTTGATGAAGACCAGCGTCATAATTTTAATGAAATTGCTTTTATTAATTTAGTTCATAATGAAACTCTCGTTTTATTAGAGCATTTACCACCTCTACGTCGGGTTGTATTTTTGCTCTGGGCCATATTAGTCGGCACAAGAGATAGTTTCGGTTTCATACAATGGGTGAGATTTTTACCCAGTCAAGGCCAACTAGCAACTAAAAAGTGTTTGGCATCATGGCGCGGACGTTGGCAAGGATGGCAGACATATCAACAATCCAAAATTAAAAATTCCAAATTTAAGCTGGCATCGCGATCGCAATAACCAAAATAAGACTATTAAATCTAACCTTCTTAATTACGAATTTATATGATTTCTAACCAAGTACTTTTTAATAGTTTTTTAAAAGCAAATTTTTCTCCTAAAGAGCGATCGCAACAAGGTTGGATAGTCATCCTCGGCTTAGTATTCCTGTCAGTAGCTTGCTATTTCGCTGGTGCTGCTGCCATGCTGCGCCTGCTTTATCCAGCAGCAGCCCTGATTGTCGCCGTGTTTTTATACTTGCGGCATCCTATCCTCTACATTGGCTTTAATTGGTGGGTATGGTTTCTCACACCTTTAGTTGCGCGTTTAGTTGACTATCGAGTTGGCTGGGACCCCACCCGTCAGATGCTTATAGCGCCTTATTTAGTGTCTTTTGTAAGCATAGCCACCTTTTTACGATACCTTCCTAGTGCGTCTCGTCAGGGAGGCTTACCTTTTATTTTGGCTGCTTTAGGAGTATTCTATGGCTTTCTAGTCGGTATAATTTCTAATCAACCGCTTCCTGTTGCACGTGGTTTATTGGATTGGCTGAGTCCGATTGTTTTTGCTTTTCACTTATATATGAACTGGCGAGATTATCCTAGCTATCGCCAAAACATGCAGCGCACATTTTTTTGGTGCGTGTTGATTACAGGAGTTTATGGTGTCTATCAATTTGTAGTAGCTCCTGAGTGGGATCGTTACTGGCTGATAGAATCAAAACTATTTACAAGTTCTGGAAATCCCGTACCCTTTGGGATGCGCGTGTGGAGTACAATGCACTCAGTCGGGCCGTATGCAACTGTGCTGCAAACTGGTCTATTGTTAATGTTCACCGATCGCCAAGGATTTTTATCTTTTCCCGCTTCCGCGTTTGGCTATTTGTCATTTTTACTTACCCAAGCACGTAGTAACTGGGGAGGCTGGTTACTCGGAGTGATTATGATTTTCGTGTCAGCCAAGGCACGTATTCAAATGCGTTTGATAGGCATAATTTTGGTAATGGCAATGTGCGTTGTGCCATTAACAACTATCGAGCCTATTTCTGAGGTTGTAGCAGATCGAATGGAAAGTTTTTCTAATCTGCAAGAGGATAGTAGTTTTAGAGATAGGTCGGGAAACTATGACAGAAACCTCAGTTTAGCTTTAACTAATGGTCTTGGTAACGGTTTAGGAAACATTTGGAAGGTCAACGAAAAAACTGGGAAAATCGAGGTTTTTGTAGTTGACAGCGGCATTTTAGATATGTTTTTCACCTTGGGCTGGTTTGGAGCTCTTCCTTATATGGGTGGATTAATCTTGATAGTATTTAGCGTATGCAAGTATACAGAAGCTCGTTTTGATAGTTTTGTCAGTGCAGCCCGCGCTATTGGTATAAGTTCTTGTGCACAATTAATTATTAGTAGTGGGATGCTGAGTGTGATGGGTATGATTCTTTGGGGATTTTTAGCTATGGCTATGGCAGCGCATAAGTATTATCAGCATCAAGGAATTACTACTAAATAACTGGATAGGGCTAGAGGCGATCGCTATTTAGTTTCGATATGCCTAATTTATAGATTATGATAATGGGCGATCGCTTTTCTCTACAACTTTTCCACTCTCCAGACTCTCAACTGCAATGTATAACAGCCGATAGAATCTAATCTCACTCAATTGTATAAAGAATCCCACCCGTTGAATGGGTGGGATTCTGTATCAATTACAAGTGTGCTATTTCCCCTTAACCAAGATATATGCTGGTTAAGGCTTGAATTCTTTACTAGAAGTTGAAGCCAACTCCGAGTTGCAGCCCGATATCAGTATCATCCAAAAAAGCTGCGTTTACAGCACCTGTGGCTGTAAAACGAGAACCTAAAGGAATATCTATACCACCAGTTGCTAGGAATCCAACATCAGCACCGTCATCAGTTTTAATAGCTACGCCAGCACCTAAGTAAGGAGATATCGGGAATGTTCTGTTACCTGTGGGATTTACCGAGCGTGGGTTAAAATCGAAAGTCAGGGGAACCAGAACTACTGTGCCGTCACCAAAAACTGCCGAAGGTCGCGCTGATATAGAGCGTGTCAATCCAATTTTGCTAATTACTGAAAAGTTAGTGTCACCGAGAGCTGTGTCACCACCACTCAAACCAATGTTGCCTGCAACCCCAATATAGCTTGAGCCACCACGGGTCGCTCTACCTGGCGTAACCTCATTACCAGTTCCCGGTTGTGGCTGCTGACTGACGTTAAGGTTCGGTGGTATCAGGACTGCGTTGATTGGATAGATAACACCATTGCTGGCTTGCACACCAGGTTGTAGAACTTGAGCATTGTTTACCGAAACTTGATTAGTGGCGCTATCAACTTTAATGTTCACAGATGCGTCTTCAGCCGTCTTCACTTCTCCTGTGGAGAGTTGACTGGCAGTTAGTTCAGCAGGAACTACGTGATATCTCAAAATCTTAATCAAAGTTTCTCTATTCTCTGGCTGTTGTAACTGCTGTAAAGTTGCAGCAGGCAAAGCAGCAAATGCTTCATTGGTGGGAGCAAAAACTGTGTAAGGCCCTGGTTGTTTGAGAACATCTGTTAGACCTGCTGTCTCTAATAAAGAAGTCAGGGTTGAAAAGGAATTGCTAGATGATGCAAGAGAAACAATGTCACTGGAAGTTTGGTTACCGCCAGTATTTCCACCTGCTATATAAGTAGCAGCAGGTACATTGCTACCAAGAGCCTGTAACTGTCCTTGCTTAACCAAAGCTTGATACAAAATCGCTGCTGCTTCAGCACGAGTCAGCGAAACTTGTGGATTAAGTTGATTTACGTTGGGGTAGTTGACAACAATCCGGGCTTGTGTGGCTGCTGCAACATTATTAACGGCGTAGTTCGGGATCGCTGATGCGTCTGTGTAATAAGTACTGTTAATAGTTGATGCATTGTCGTTAGAACTCAAACCCAAACCACTAGTCAAAGCAACTAGCGCCTGAACCTTAGGAATTTGCTGATTGGGCTGAAATAAATCTCCTGGATAACCTGTCAAAAATCCAGTTTCATAGGCTTGTTTAATTGCACTTGCTGCCCAATAGTTGGCAGGAACATCTCTAAATCCACTAGAACTTAATTGCCGAACTGGGTTTTGGTTAAAAGCTTTTTGAATTAATGCGGCAAATTCTGCGCGAGTTACAGATTGATCGGGTTTAAACGTACCATCAGGAAAGCCAGTAATTACACCTCTTTGGGCTAAGGCTTGGATAAACGGAAGCGCCCAGTAATCTGAGCTAACATCAGTAAAATTAGAAGTTGAAGTTGTCGATGGAGTTGTGCTTGGTTCTGTAGTTGGAGTTGTGCTTGGTTCTGTAGTTGGAGTCGTACTTGGTTCTGTAGGTGTTGTACTTGGTTCTGTGGTTTGCGCTGAGGCAATAGTAGCAACTGTTAGGGGAGCAATTGTAGCTGCTGCCATTCCTAAAACTAATAAAGTTGTGCTTGTTGAAGACCAACGAAAGAAATTAAGCATGAAAATATTCTCCTGAAAAGTTAGAGCAATTTAAGCAAGTACGAGTAGATTGATTAGCTATTGGCAAACTCTGCATGATGCAAGGCTGAATAGGAAAAAAATTTAGAAATATTTTTTGTTTCATCTTGACATCAAAAGCATACATGTGAGACGTTGACCTTTTCTTATAAATCAACACTTGCGATCGCATAGTCCTGTGCAACAGCTGGAAAATGCATACAACACAAGTTGAGCGGTTCCACTACTTGCGCCATTAGCAGAAAAATATGTATTGGATATTCTTCTCTTCATAACTGTGGAAAAAGGCAGATACCGTCAAGTTGGGTCGGCATGACATCTAGTAGTACTTGAGAGAAGAATCGATCGGTCATATACTAGCTAAGATTTTCGGGTTATCATCTCAGTCGCGCAACTAGCTAGAGGTTAAGTTTTCAAAAAAAACTTTCAACCTTTAGATAGAAGACCGTAATGACAATTTTGAAATCAGTATACAATAAGTTGGCGATCGCGCTTAAATTTTTCCAGTATATTCAATCAAAGTTTTCCAATTTCTCAGCTATAATAGCGACCCTTGCAATCAATTAATCTGACTTTACTTCTGCGGTCATGATTAGTTGCAAACCGCCTGCTATTAGCTCTTCTTTCTGCTCTTCGTCTGATTCATTATTAATTAATATAAGTCTCCTTGTTTACTATTTTCTAGTAGTGGTTAAAATATCAGTTGAATTCGCTAAAACAAAATTTATTTTACAGTAAAATAGCAATATTTTTTCAATCTTACTTAAGATAGACTTTCATTGAAATACATATTATTTATTCTCCCGACAGAGAATAAAGTTTATATTATTAAAAAGCTTGTTATCCGAATATAAATGAAAGTAGTTGTCACCGTAAGACTTGAAGTCGCTCTTAGTTGAGAAATTACTGTCGAAGGTGTAATATAGTAACACTAACTATAGCGTTATTAAATAATTTGTGAAAATTTGCGTATTAGCTGTTACCATCCATGTTTTTCACAAATGAAATTGGATTTGCTATAAAAAACAGTTAAGCTGCTACGTTTTTAAAGCCTACATTGACCAAAGTTGACTGTTGACAGTTAACAGTCAACTCTCAACAACCACTATGAGTATTTCTGAAAATTAAATGCGCTTTAGCTTAGTGCCTTGAGTCTTTACCTATGGGCATTGATACGGAAAATTAAAGACACTAATCATTTTGCAGGTTAATTTGATGTCTTGATATTTTCTAAAGCTCTAACAGAGTAATGCTTTCAGCCGTTTCAGTGATTCTTGAGAAGTGACGTTTTTCATAAGCTTGCATACAACTAGAGCACCGATAACCGTAAAACCGAGTAATGCAGAAGGTTTTGGTACAAACGCAGTTGTATAACTCTGAGTCTAGGAGTCAGTGCCAGTGTGAAATGTTTTGTCAATAGTATTATTGCGATCGCTTAAATCTACTGCTGCAAAACTAAAGGCATAGTCAATCTTACCCTCAAGCTAAAAAGTTTTAAATAGTATTTTGTCTGTGTGCTGTATGAGCTTTGTCTTTTATACAGTGTTTCTATCTTAATTTAAGTTATTTAAATTACTAAACGCTAAAAACCAATCATGTAATTATACTTAGAAAAAACAGCAAAATATTTGTCATCTTTTCATTGATAATCTACGGCAGCTTTACCTAATTACGGCTTCGCCTTTCTTAAACTGGGTTTGTAATGTGCAAATACCAAACATGGCTAAAAATGTCGGTTGCACTTTTCAGCACTTGCATTCTCAACAAGCCCAAGCCTGTAGTCAGATCGACCCAATTCTAGAAGCAAACACAGTATAGGAAATTACCTCAACCATAGCGGAGACTTTAAATGAAAAAAACTTTCCAGACACTTGTAATTGGTGCTTCAATGGCTGTTGGCGTAAGTGCGATCGCCAATGCCCCAGCACGCGCAGTAGACTTTACTTTTAACAATCTCAACGAAATCAATACCTATACAGGTGGCTCAAACGGTACATTTATTCGTGGAGATGCAACAGCTGCTGCCAAAGCCCTCAAGGATAAAAATGCTAGTTCCAACGTCGAACTTTGGTACAGTACCGAAAATCCTACTTCTAACGTTGGCTTCACTGCTAAACAAGGAAAAGACAGCGCAACTGTTAGTAGTGTTACGGCTAGCGACTGGAATAGTTTTGGTTCGCAATGGCTAGGTGATTTATTAAGTAGTTACACACCATTTCAGTCTGTGTGGAACGGATTTTCCGACAACACCAAAGCACAAGTAACCAGTTATTTTCCTTTACTAGGAATGGGAGATCCTAACATTGGTGGCTTCCAATTCGGTCAAAATGGAGGCGTAGAACTGCAATTAGTCGGTCACTTGGATGTAAAAGCCAAACTGTCCAGTACTATTTCTACTCAGATTTCGGACACCTGGAATGGAATGAAATCACTGTTTCCCACACAGACAACTCCACCAACTCTTTCACAAGTGGAAACTCTGATTCCACAAATGCAAACACAACTAGCAGCACTACCAGGACAGATTACAACACTGCAAACACAACAGGACACAGTTTCTGGACAGATTGTAACACTGCAAACACAACTAGCAGCAATTCCTGGACAGATTGCAACACTGCAAACACAGCTAACAGCAACTTCTTTACAGATTACAACACTGCAAGCAAAGCTAGCAATAACTACAAACGCAGCAGACAAGAAAACACTGCAAACTCAAATCGATCAAGCGACCGCTCTCAAAACTCAACTGACAGGCCAAATTACTCAAGCGAACACTCTTAAAACTCAACTGCCAGGCCAAATCACTCAAGCGACCGCTCTCAAAACTCAACTGACAAACCAAATTGCTCAAGCGAACACTCTTAAAACTCAACTGCCAGGCCAAATCACTCAACTTACATCTTTTAAAGACATACTAACCCTACAAGCTACATTAAACGGATACCAAGGTGAAATAGGTGCTAGTGAAATTGCTAAGGTAGTTACTGGCGGTAAAACTTACTACGCTTACAGCTTTAACCCCACTGCATCTGGTATTACAGCTTCTGATGACGGCGTATCCTACAGTGCGATTTACACTTGGAAAACACCTGGATATTCAACTAGAGTACCAGAACCCTCTGTAGTACTTGGAATTTTGGGTGTTGCTGGAATTGTTGTTACACAACGCAAGTTAAAAAAAGTATCCAATTGAGACTACGGTTTCCATCCAAAAAATAACTAAAGGAGCGTAATGCTCCTTTTTTTTGACAAAATTTTGATTGTTATTCTGTAAGATTAATGTTTTTAACTTAGTTATAGCCGTAGTCACACCCTTTAGAACAATTGCGATTGCTCAAAGCCTTACAGCAACTAGGTTTTTACTCAGCAACGCCACTTGCGTGACTGTCGGGGAACCCGCCCAACGCAGTGGCTCCACCCTGCGGGAAGCCGCAGAAGCGTCTACAGCACTCAGCACTTTGCTATATCTCTAAATACTGTCAATATTTAGTACATATATAGAAATTTCCGAAAAAATACTGTCTAATAATTCGTGCCAAGTATTGTGATATATTTAAGATGCTTTATAGGATTTTTATCTTCCTACAGTGACAGAAGATAATTAAACTTCTACTGGATGTTGCCCATAGTATGGCAAAGCCTCTGACCAATTGGGACGCTTACCTTGTTGCCATTCTAAATAAGCCAGTTCTAAGATCCTTGTCACTGTTGCTGCTAAACTTGATTTTGCTTCAACTAGTTGATAATCGGTATTCCAATTAGCTAAAGTTTCTTGCCATACTTCTGGTGTCAATACAGTATCCGGTAATAAGACTGTAATTTTAGAGGCATCTGGCTGAGGCTGATAAATAGCAGCAAAAACTTTACCTCTTTGTGCTGGCATTTCCACGGCAATTGCTTGTCCTTTTTTACTTTTACTTTCTTCCGCCCATGCTACTGCTGCCAAAGTGGAAATAGCAAATACAGGAATATCTAACTGTTGCCCTAAAGTACGGGCGATGACAACACCAATACGAGTTCCAGTAAAACCACCAGGGCCTTTAGCTACTGCAATAAACCTTAAATCTGCCCAAGTTTGTGGTTGGATGAAGTCAACTAAATATTGATGTACATAACTAGATAAATCGCGTCCTAAATTCCAAACATCAGAGCGAGTGTCGCCTGCAAAATTACTAATTGCTAAACCTAATTCGGGTGTAGTAGTGTGTAGTGACAAAGCGTATTTTTTAGTTGCCAGAGATTCCAATTCAGTTGTCAAAGTCAGTTAAAATATTTATTTTTCTAGAGTTGAGTTGATTTATTTAACCACATAATACTTAACTTATAATCGCAAAAATATTTACGACTACTACATCAAACGGCAGTAGTCGCCTTGAAAATGCACCCACAAGCTATCAGGTCGGCACTAATTCACCAGGACGTAAGTTCGACCACTTGCCCATTTCCCGCTTAAAGCTAAGACAACCAACAACATCCCATTCCATTTCAATGACATCCTCTTGGGTACGGATGTTAACATTAATCGAAGGTTCATTAGGATCGAAATTAGGGGTTTCAGTTAAATGGGGCTGTTGATGCTGCGTTTCTACGGCGTGATAGGTTACACAGCGGTCTACATAGTGGCAGTTCACGCAAATACACATAATAGAACCAACTCCAGGAACCTTTATTGTTAATCTAGCTTAAGCACAAGCTTTATTCACTAGCTACAGGTTGATTTTTATTACAATGCATGGCTCAGTTCCTTCTACCTTAGCTCCCGAAAATTGGCCTTTTAGCTTAGAATGGTTGCCGCAACCAGCTTATATGGTAGGTGGTGCGGTGCGGGATGCGCTCCTTGGCAGAACTCGTGAATATCTGGATCTAGATTTTGTGATACCATCTGATGCTGTCAAGGTAGCAAGAGCGATCGCCCGTCATTACCAAGCTGGTTTTGTATTGCTCGATCCCGAACGGAAAATCGCCCGTGTAGTATTTCCCCACGCTACAGCGGACTTTGCCCAACAAGAAGGAAATAACTTAGAAACTGACTTGCACAGACGAGATTTTACAGTAAATGCGATCGCTTACAATCCTCACACCCAAGAAATTATCGATCCTCTACAAGGCTATGCAGATTTAGAACAGCGTCTGTTGCGAATGGTATCGTTAACTAACCTAAAAGACGACCCTTTACGGTTAATGCGAGCTTATCGCCAAGCCGCCCAACTTGGTTTTACCATTGAGCCAGCTACCCAAAGTGCAATTCGTTCTTTAGCATCACACATCACTCACGTAGCCGCAGAACGAGTGCGGGTAGAAATTGGCTATTTGCTAGCAAGTCCTCAAGGTACTCCTTGGATAGTAAAGGCTGGAGAAGATGCTTTAATTGCGCCTTACTTCAAAAACGCTACATGCGAAAGCTTCAATAAATTGGCATTAGTTGACACAGCAGCCACCTTACTTACAGAAAATTGGCCGCAATTAGGGTTGGAATTGGAACAATATGTACGCGATACAGTCAAAACTACTTGGTTAGGTATTGCAAAACTTGCTTGTCTTGTTCATTCAAACCCAGAAGTGGCAGAAATTGAACTGCAAGAACTTACTTATAGCCGTGCAGAAATTCGTGCTGTCACCACTGCTTTGAAACTGTTCTCGCAGCTAAAATTAACCAATATGTCTTTGCGAGAACAGTATTTTTTGTTCCGAGAAGTGGGTATTGTATTTGCGGCTACAGTAGTGTTAGCCTTGGTAGATGATACTCTGGTAGAGGCGATGTCTGGCAACAAGTCGCTACGCGTCTACGCACCTTTGATACGCCGCTACCTGAACCCTGATGATCTGGTCGCTCATCCCACTCAATTAGTGAGTGGTAAAGAATTAATGATAGCATTGAATATTCCGGCTTCGCCACTGGTAGGAGAACTGCTGACAGAGATTGCTGTAGCACAAGCTGAGGGAAAAGTCTCGACACCAGCGGAGGCGACAGAGTTTGCACATCAGCTACTTGATGGTTAAGTTCCTGCTAATAACATAAAAGTTTGCATTTCTTGGTTAAAGTGATTTGAGGAGATACACATAACTTAATAAGTTAAGTAGATAAAAGATGCTACACAGCTTCATACTCCCACAACAAACAATCTCAAGTATTCAAGAGCGGTTAGAAATACTTGAGAAATGCCTGAATAACGCTAACATACAAGATGAAGCAATGGCTAAGATACTTGAGTTGGCTAATAGTAGGCAAATATCTCTCGGTCAGCTTAGGGAAGAGTTTAGACAGTTTTTGCAAAAGTTTAATAAGCTTACTGAGCTAGCTGATAAGTTTAATCTAAAAGTAGAACAGGGTGAAATAGTAGTTCTGCTTTTTGTCAGATTAAATTTTCTCCTAAAGGAAATTGTAGACCAGTACTGGGAGTTCTTTCTCGATGAAGATAGTAAAGAAGTCCTTAAAGGAC
Source organism: Dendronalium phyllosphericum CENA369 (assembly GCF_016056275.1). Taxonomy (GTDB): domain Bacteria; phylum Cyanobacteriota; class Cyanobacteriia; order Cyanobacteriales; family Nostocaceae; genus Dendronalium; species Dendronalium phyllosphericum. The sequence continues at coordinate 102,225 of NZ_JAECZA010000005.1, forward strand.
TAACAGTAACTTCTACAAATTTTTACATGGAAATAAAAAAAAATACTGACCTAAAAAATTTTCAAAAAGATGATAGCTACATTGTTTTAGAAACATTGAAACATGTAATACTATCACTTATCAAAGCTAGTTTACGAGTTAAAGCATTATCTGAACAAGAGGTTAATGCACTGAATTTAGGAGATATCACTCCTCAAGAATCGGAAACTATGCTGACTTCTTTAGCATCTACACAAAAATGGGATTGGGTTTACAAAAATCTTGCTTAGTCCTAAATTCATTGAAAAACAAGATGTTTTAAGTATACATAAGAAGCAGATTAACCTATATGGTGGTTCATTAGGTATACGCGACGAAGGCTTGCTAGAATCTGCTATTTCCCAACCTAAAGCAACTTTTGGGGGACAGCTTTTACATCCTACAATCTTTGAACAAGCAGCAGCATACCTATTTCATCTCACTAACAACCATGCTTTTGTAGATGGTAATAAGCGAACTGCTTTTGATGTCATGGTAACATTTTTGAATATGAATGATTACGACCTTGCTATGGCACAACCAGAAGCTTATGAATTAATAATACAAGTTGCCGAACACAAAGTTAGAAAGGAAGAATTGACTGCAATACTGAAAAACTACATTGTAGAACTCTTTTAGAGTCTCACTAAATATAAAAATTATTAGTCGAAAGTTGAAGTTTCAGCATCTTTTAGCATTAATTCAGCGATTAAACACCTAATATTCACACTTCTTTCTTTGAGTAAGCAGTCGCATGATTCTCTCATTTTCCAGTAAATCTGGATTTTGCCCACTACTCTAGGACAGATAGCGAAAGACACAAATTCTAACTTTAATATAGCCAAATTAAACTAGTTTTCATCTATACTTTTTAGTGAGAGAAGTAAAAAAAATAAAGATTTTCTAGACAAAACTATATTATGTACATCCAGATGGCAAATTAGTTTTACTAAACAATAATTTATTTGTGTTTATTTAGTCATGTTGCCGAAACCCAAAAAAAATTGGACACCTGAGCATTGGGCGAGTTGGAAGCCCTTTGGCATTGGCGAACAGTACCCGAATAACTATTGGGAAGTCTAAAGATTCTAATTAAAACAAGGGTTTTCAACCTTTTAACCTTCTTTACTACTCACTTACTACTCAAAAGCACTATTTTTGAACAGATTTTCAGCCACTTTGAGAGGCGATCGCACTACTCAAATACTACTCATTGCAGAGATGAGACAAAAAGGGAATTTTGACCAATGACTGAAGATTACACGGTTTATGCACATGAAGAAGATGTTGAAGACTGCCCAGAGTGCAACGGCGAAGGAGAGCGTGATTATGGGTTATGTCATTCGTGCGGCGGTACAGGAATTGTAGATCGCTCGCCTGGCGAAAGCTTTTACGAGGTTGAAAGTATCCGGGTATACCCCAATCCCCAGTAACTTACTAGAATGAATCAACCAAAAATAACTAATTGCCCCAAATGTGAGGGTACAGGTCTACACAAACGCAAGAAGTGCGACCTTTGCGGCGGAGATGGCTGGGTTGAACTTGAAGAAGCCACCGAAGAATTGAGGTGTCTTTGGAGCAAGCAAGATTTGGGGATACTCACTGATGAGGAGTATCAGCGGCTAACTGAGTTAGGTTACTAGTTACTCACCGCCAATTATACAAAGACTAGCAGTAAAAGTCTGAAATGCTTAATCTACAAGGACTAGATTCCCAGAGTTTGGCTGTACCTGGTATTGCCAATCCCCAGTCCCCAGTCCCCAGCAACCTGTGTAAAGTGAATCCCCGTGCGATTCGTTGTAAGTGAATCCCGGTATCCAGTCCGTAAATAAACTTACCAACTCTTACGAGTTGAACTCTCAACCAGATGTAGGTGAAAGTCCTACCCGCCAGGTTCAGGCGTGACTCCTTACCTGCCCACACCGAGCAAGCTCGATTCTTGCAGAGTGAAGCTGGGAACAGGACGCAATCAGACAATCGCTATGGATTGACACTGGCGTTAATAGGGAGCTTCCACGGTGAAACAG
>NZ_JAECZA010000050.1 GCF_016056275.1 Dendronalium phyllosphericum CENA369
AATTCCTCCATTAGATAGAGAAATAGCCGGACATAACCCTGATGTAGTATCCAATGCCGTCTTCACTACACCCTACCCCCTACACCCTGTTGCTGACTCAGATCGAGTCAGGTTTGAAGTTTGTCGAATTGTTACAGTGTCTGTACCATAAACCATAAACTGTATTTGAAAAATGTTTAGTGATTTATGAAAAAAATCTCCCGCTGTTATCTAGCAGCGAGGAGATTATCAAGTTAAAGTTCGTCAGGTGATCGGAATAGTTATTTATTTAATATTTATAGTAGCTAGCTCAATTCCTCCATTAGATAGAGAAATAGCCGGACATAACCCTGATGTAGTATCCAATAAAAAAAACTCTTGCCTGTGAACAGCAAGAGGCTAGTGGTATGGTGTGAGGAGCAAACTGAATGTTTACTTCAGTTCAATCTAACAACGGGATATGACATATTTATCACGATTGTATGAAAATTATGCGATCGCATTCCAAAACCTATCAGCCCCAGTTCGCTAAGAAAATTAAAGCATTTTTTCCAAGAACTGCTTGGCGCGATCGCATCTGGGATTGTGGAAAAACTCGCTAGGTGTCGTATCTTCTGCTAAACTTCCTTGGTCGAGAAACATAATCCGACTCGCCACTTCTCTGGCAAATCCCATTTCGTGAGTAACGATGGCCATCGTGATTCCGGTTTGCGCCAAAGCTTTCATCACCTCTAGCACATCCTTGACCATTTCCGGGTCTAAAGCAGAGGTGGGTTCGTCAAATAAAATCATCTCTGGTTCCATCGCCAATGCGCGGGCGATCGCTACCCGCTGTTTTTGTCCCCCCGATAATTTAGATGGATACACATCTGCTTTTTCTGCCAAACCTACCTTAGCTAGCAACTCCAACCCCTTAGTTCGTGCTTGCTGCTTGTTTACCTTTTTCACCTTAATTGGCGCATAGGTGACATTTTGCAGCACGTTCATGTGGGGAAACAAATTAAAGTGTTGAAATACCATTACCAAACGTTGGCGAACTTTGGCGATATTGACCTTCGGCTGAGTAATTTCTTGTTCGTGAAAGTAAATCCGTCCTTTGGTGGGGCGTTCTAGCCAGTTCATGCATCGCAGAAAAGTGGACTTACCCGAACCAGAAGGCCCCAAAATCGCAACGACTTCCCCTCGTTGAATTTCTGTGGAAATATCCTTGAGTACATCGAGTTTGCCAAAGGACTTACACAAAAATTCTGTGCGAATCACAGCATTACTCACTTTGCCTCAACCTCCTTTCTAAAGCTGATGCACCAAAAGTCAGACCCATAACCAGAATGTAGTAAATTAAACCTGCAAATAACAAAGGTTCAAAATAAATATATTTATTTGCACCCACGATTTGGGCACTGCGTAAAATTTCTACTACACCAATAGTTGATACCAAGGCAGAATCTTTGAGTAGTCCGATAGTTTCATTAACTAAGGCGGGGAGAATATTCTTCAATGCTTGGGGCAAAATCACATCCCACATCATCAACCGATAAGGTACACCCATAGACATCGCTGCTTCAGCTTGTCCTTTATCTACCGCTTGAATTCCACCCCGAATGGTCTCCGACATATAAGCCCCAGAATTGAGGGTAAAAGTTAGCACTCCTGCTTCTAAAGCTGAGATGTCATAGCCTGTCAGCTGGGGCGTGGCGTAATAAACCAAAGCCAACTGTAAAAGCAGTGGTGTGCCTCGAAATACGGAGGTATAGGCATTTGCAACCCAAGTCAGCGGTTTGATACCAATAATCTTTAACAGTGAAAGTACCGTTCCCCAGATTAATCCTAAAAATACAGATAATAAAGTGAACAACAAAGTTATGGGTATGCCCTTGAGGATAAAGGGAATATCGGGAAAGATTCTGGTGAAATCGAGATTCAGTCCGCTTTTAGCAGCAGATGAGGATGCAGTAGCGGTGGTATTGACAGAAAACCACTTGGTTGCTAGTTTTTCTAATTCACCCTTGTCTTTCATTTGCTGAAGGACTTTGTTAAAAGGTGCAACCAAGGAGGAATTTTTGGGAAAAGCGATCGCCGAGCCACTTGCTTCTTCAGAGGGAATCGCATTAAACTCTAAGTCTGGGTTAGCTTGGGCGAATCCTTTAGCTACAGTATCCTCAACAATTGCTGCATCGATTCGTCCAGATTTCATTTCCTGAATGATTTCCGGGACTTTGTTGAGTTGCTTGAGCTGTACGCCTGCTACTTTTTTAGCGATATTCTTGGCATTTTGCTCTTGGATAGTTCCTAGTTGCACCCCTACCTTTTTCCCAGAAAGGTCTTTTGGCTGCTTGAGGTTGCTACCCTTGGGCGCGACAATCGTATCTTTCGCTTCGTAATAGATAATTGAAAAATCAACATTTTTTTGGCGTTCTGGAGTGGGAGTCATCCCAGCCATCACAAAATCTGCCCGATTTGCCTGGAGTGCTGGAATTAATCCATTAAAATCGGACTCCATCACTCTTAGTTTGAATCCCAGTTCTTTCGCCAGCCTGTTGGCAATATCAATATCAAAGCCAACTATTTGGCGATCGCCTCCCTTGGTATCATAAAATTCGTAGGGAGGATAATCTGGCGAGGTAATCATTGTCAGAGTGTCTTTGCCGATAGAAGCGGCTTGTAGGGGATTGCTATGACCGCCTGCGATCGCACTTATTGCCACCATAGCAGCAAAAAGTATTGTCAATAGCCATACTCTTCGTTTCTTCATTGACTTGCTGATTATGCAATGCACCCTTAATATTGGAGTAATTTTGGGAACTATATCAATGTAACCTTTGATTCTTCTTTCCGGAAACAGCCAAAAGCAGGCTGTATAAGGATATATACTGAACCTTTTATACAGAACATGGGGCATGACAGTTATGAAGCCCCGAATGCAAGAACAACTCTCTTCCAGCCGTTCCAGATATCTCTAGAGCGGCTTTTGCCTTTTATGGGTATTTGTAATCAAATTTTAAACTTTACTGTGCAAATAATTTTACTTAAGTACAACTGCTGTAAATAAAATCTCTAGACATAGTTTTCTTAACAGAATTGATAAGAGAATGTGTCTAGAGATGTATTCTAAAGTAGTTACTTGATTATGAATGAGTACAAATTACTAAATAACTAACTCAAGAATCAATTCAAAAGCTTAAGGTGATATCTAGCGAAGTAAATAAATCTGCGCCCGCTTTTATAAAATCTTCATAAAGCAATGCCTTCAGCAATTAACACCATAATTAATGCTTCTTTGCAAACAGCGTAACAGCGATCGTACCATCCGCTTTTAAAACTCAATTCGCACCCCTCAAACATCCTCTAAACTCCAGTAAAAAAGTTAGATAGCTGATAATGATTAATTTTGGCAACAAAAACTAGGCTGGTACTAAGTATCATCTAGCAACAGATAGTGGGGTATGGCGATCGCAATATCAGTTAATTGCGACGTGACTGTGATAGTTCTATTGGGCTAGGATATTTATTTATTTGAAAGTCTCTTGTTTAGCACATTAAATTCTGTATAAATTCTATGACAATCTACTTCTACAGTACTCGTGAAGAATATGGCTGTTTCTCCAACTTCTCGCCCCATGGCTTTGAATTGGATAATTTGTATTGGTATACTAGCGAACATTATTTTCAAGCACAAAAGTTCGTCGGAACGTTTCATGTAGAACAAATCCGTCTGGTAAAAAGCCCTAAAGATGTAGCAAGAATGGGGCGTGAAAGAAGTCGTCCTCTACGTCCAGATTGGGAACAAGTTAAAGATGACATTATGCGGAAAGCTGTATTACGCAAATTTGAAACTCATGCAGATATTAGGCAAATTTTACTTTCCACAGACAATGAAGAAATTGTGGAGAATTCTCCGATTGATTATTACTGGGGTTGTGGGGCCGATGGTAGCGGTCAAAATCGTTTGGGAACTATTTTGATGGAAGTTCGAGAGAAACTCCGCCATCCGGATGGTGCAGAGATTGGCAATATTGCTGTAAAATAGAGCAGTTACAGCGAATGTTTGCTCTTGTAGATGCCTAAAATCGGTAATCAAGGGAAAGCAGTCTAAAAGCGTGAAATTAATCTTCATAGCTAGCCGTTTTTAGTAGTGCGTTACCTTGCAATAGTGTTTTGCAACACTTAACTTTTAAAGGTACGCTCGCTTAAACTCACGGAATGTAGATTTTTACATTGCTTGAAAGTAGCAGTTTCCCATAGGAGTCAATCAATTATGTCTATATCAAAAAAGATAAAGAACTATTGCAAATGGTTTTGGGACGAATCCCTCGGTGGTGAATATGATGCTTGGGGTACTAGCACCTACTTTATGGAAGTAGGAGCTGATTTGTGTCCCGTAAGACAAATAGAAGTTTATGAAAACGGAAATGTATTGTTTTATGATAGCAGCCACTTTGCAGATAATTACGGAATGTTATGCGATAAACCGCTAGGTGAAGAGGATATCCAAGAATTTGGAATTACCAAAGCAGAATTTGAACAAGTCTGGAATACAAAAACACCAATGAATATGATGAAACAAGCTGGATGAAGAGGGGTATTAGTTGTCAGTTGTTCGTGCAAAAATCATCTGATTCATTACCAATTCTTGATAAATGACAAGCAAGTAATTTATCTGTTGCTTGTCAAGCATACAGATAAACCCAACGAATGTTAGCAGAAATCTTGCCTCGTTTGTAGTGTGCGATCGCAACCACTCTATTCCTAGCTCCCTGAGATTCAAGAAGCTTGAGCTGATTCATTCTGCGCTACTTAAAGTTACAGACTGTAGCACTGAAGATTAAGTATAGCCACGACCTCTCGTTCCCAAGGTTAAGTAATCAATTAGACTTTTCAAACAACCTCTGAAGTAGAAAGGAAGTGAATTAGAACACGATAACACTGAATAAGATAAACAACTATCGGAACTTAAGCAGAAAAATGCTGAACTCGATAAAAAAGTTGCTGAATCGGAACAAAAAAATACCAAACAAGATAAACAACTATCGCAACTCAAGCAGAAAAATGCTGAACTCGATCGCAAAGTTGTTGAATCAGAACAAAAGAACGCCGAACAAGACAAACAAATATCGCAACTTAAGCAAAAAAATCTTGACCAAGATAAAAAAATTGCTGAGTTAGAACAAAAGAACAGACTCGCCACTTAGGATAGTCGCCACGGGCGATCGCTTCAAATCATCTCTTATTAAATTCTAAATAACAATAATTTATTCGTAGTCGTTATGAGTTTATTTTAATAATGTAATCGAAACGACTTTGAGATAGCAACTTGAAAATAGAGACTGCAACAAACTGTAACATTGTCATATTTGCTCCATTCTCGAAAAGTGCTGCCTGCTAAGGGCTATAGGAAGCGTTTCGTCTGGCGATCGATAAACACCCATTCACTTGTGTGTAATTGATTCTTTGTGTAAATACACGTATAAGCACTAGCCACACGAGCCATTACCTAGTACTCTATATAAGTACAATAAAAACTCAATTGAAAATTTTGCTCGTTTAGTTACAAAGAAAAAACGTAATTAAAGAATGTCACATTTTTAACAGCAATTTTATCTTAGCCTTCACTAAAGGTTAACTTCACGTGACGTACTTAAAGCGTAATGTGCAATTTAACTGAAACGATTACCTTTACAAATTGGGATTATTTCCACTGTCAACATTCACTTCTTGGGAGAAATTCAGTTATACGGCTATGTTTATCCAAAGATTAGGTTTCAGAATTGGTGTAGGATTGACTCTGGGTTTCTTGTCTCTAATGGCTACTAAACCAGCCACAGCTGTGAATCTTGTTAACAATGGCAGCTTTGAAAGTCCAGATATACCTAAAAACACTTTTAAATTTTTGTCTTCCATCCCTGGATGGAGTTTGTTACCTGGCTCTAAGGGGCGTATTGAGATACAGGACCGTGTAGCTGGAAGCCCATTTGATGGGTTTCAATTTGTAGAATTAGATAGTAGTGCCGTTACTGGTATCTTTCAAGACTTGGCAACTACAGTTGGTCAAAAATATGAATTAACATTTGCTTTTTCAGCGCGTCCAAAGGTAGCCCAAAATCTCCTAAATATTAAGTGGGGAGGAAACGCAGTTGATTCCCTGTCTGCTAGTGGAGTCGGATTTACTAATACAAACTGGAAGACATATAGTTACGATCTCGTTGCGACAAGTGCAACAACTCGCCTCAGTTTTGACAACCTCAATGAGAAATCTGATGGTTTGGGTAGTTACATAGACTATGTTAGCGTGACTAGCGTGACTGCTATTCCCGAACCCGCTTCAATTATGGGAGTTTTGGCTGTGGGTATTTTTGGCACTACTTCAGTTATGACGCGCAAACAACAGAAACCACCAACTAAAGCATAAATTCATACTTAATCAATTTTGAAAAATGCTGTGTTTGGGTTCCCTGACACAGCATTTTTGTATTTTAAATATTGTTTACCAAAATAGAATTCAGCAGTAAAAAGCCAGAATCCAGGCTTGAATTCTGTGCAACTGTAGAGCCAGTATAGTCTTGGTGAGTCCACTTGCCGTCTTGGCGCTTTGCGTCGATGGCAAAGTGGCGAACCCGAAGGGGGGTTTCCCTAGTCCTATAGATATCACTCATGACATTTCAGAAATAGAGACACTTGTATAAATTTCTTTTAAAACTACAGCATGTTTTTACAAAGTTTTGTTCAATTATTTACAGCATAATGAGTGCTTTGCCACTTGACATCTAGGTTTTGTCTGTTATGCATTCTAGTTTAGAATGTAATTATTTTGTGAATCTCAGTAAAAACGCTAGCTATCAAATCGATTCACAAGTAATCTATATAAATAAGCAAGTGAGGGAAACACTGATAACTAACTCACTAAATATATAGAAGATAAAAGCTCACTCAAAGCTTTAGTCATTTTCATTGATGTTGATATCTGCGATCGCGGCTCAATTCCGCTGAATTTTCCTGTTGCATAAAAGGCGTTATGTGTAATTTCGCCAAAATTTTTGCATCTGTAATCAACAACACTTTCACCATTAACATCATTGTTAGGAGTTAGTTACATGACTAGATTTAAGATAAAAAAAAACTTCCAAAAAGCTGGTGTAAAAGCAAAATCTATTACTGTAGAAATGATGCATCAAGCTAGTCGCAAACTCAACATACGTCAAGCTAGTCTGACAACATTTGCTATCTTAGGTGCGAGTTTTGGATTCGCTACATTCAGTTCGCCAGCATCTGCTGCTTTGTTTGTTCGTGATAGTTTCAATGATGCTGCCCTCTCAATTGATGCTTTTGGTAGCACCAGTAACAATGGTACATTGCAAACTAATGTACCTGTAGGTGCAAGTATTTTGAAAGCTTATCTTTATGCATCTTCAATTTGGAATTATAGTCCGATTAATGATGTCAAACTCAACGGAAATTTATTAAAAGTTTCTGATGCAGTTGTAGTCGCATCTGACACCAACTCAACAACTACAGTCCTTTGGGATGTTACCAGCCTTCTAAGTTCTTTAGGTGGTTTGCAAAATCATACTATTGAAGAATTAGGAGACAACGATGGTGAGACTTTAGTAGTAGCTTATAAAAATGCCAGCACCACAGGCTTCTCGTCTTTTATTTTCGACGGAGCACTAGCTACAACAGGTGACACAACAAAATTTAATTTTGCTCAACCTTATAATAATGGGGATTTTTTAGTATCTCTCGCCAGTACCTACAGCTATCAACCATCTGGTCAGTTCACCACTGTGGATGTAACAACAAACTCTACTAACTCTCGTCGCTTAACTAGCTCTGCTGGCGGTCAAGATGATGGAGAACCAGCGAATGGTGCGTTAATTACCGCTGGCGGTATTGGCGATAGTCCTACTAATCCAGACCCGTTTGCTTCCAGTGAAGGTGGTTTTCGTACAGATGATGAACTGTATAATCTAGCTCTTGGCAATATTACTGATGCTAGCCCTTTTATTAAATCGGGTGATACATTTGTGGAATTGAAAACTACAAACCCCAGTAATAACGATAATGTGTATGGTCTATTTGTTACCAGCACATTCAAAACTTCCAGACCTTCCACATCTGTACCCGAACCTTCCGCTTTGTTAGGGTTGCTAGCATTCATTGCTTTTGGTGGGTTTAGGCTCAATCGCAAACAAAACAAACAAGTTGTAACCCAAGATTAAACAGGACTACTGTGGGAGGGTGTAAGGGAGTCAGGGTGTAGGGGTATAAGAGTTTTGATGACTGCTGTGTTTGTCAGTATTTAGACACGGCAGTTTTTTATCAAAGCAACACCAGTTGCTACAAGAGTAGCCATAGAAGCATCTACAGCACTCAGGACTCTTTACTCTTTATCATCTATTAAGATAGCCAAACTCCTTTTTAAGGAATTACTAAGGGAGTTGTGTCCCCTTGCAGTGCTAAAGTTAAAGATGACATTGCTTAATCTTATGTCTTCTACGACCCTATCTGAAATATAGCTTCAATCATTAGGCGCAGCATGGTCACAACCGCAGAAAAAACAAACATTGGTTACATTACCCAAATTATTGGTCCTGTTGTAGACGTTAAATTCCCTAGCGGAAAATTGCCACAAATCTACAACGCTTTGACCATCAAAGGCACCAACGAAGCTGGACAAGAAATCAACCTTACCGTTGAAGTACAGCAACTACTGGGCGACAATCAGGTGCGGGCTGTTGCTATGAGTACCACCGATGGCTTAGTGCGTGGTCTGGAAGTCGTTGATACTGGCGCTCCCATCAGTGTGCCAGTTGGTAAAGCCACCTTGGGTCGCATTTTCAACGTCCTTGGCGAACCTGTAGACAATCAGGGGCCTGTAAATGCTGAGACAACCTTACCTATTCACCGCTCTGCTCCCAAATTTACTGAACTGGAAACCAAACCTTCCGTGTTTGAGACTGGGATTAAAGTTGTTGACCTTCTGACTCCCTATCGACGCGGCGGTAAGATTGGTCTATTCGGCGGTGCTGGTGTTGGTAAAACCGTGATCATGATGGAGTTGATTAACAACATCGCTACCCAGCACGGTGGTGTGTCTGTTTTTGCTGGTGTGGGCGAGCGCACCCGTGAAGGAAATGACCTCTACAACGAAATGATTGAATCTGGGGTTATCAATAAAGACAACCTCAACGAGTCGAAGATTGCTCTAGTTTACGGTCAGATGAACGAGCCACCCGGAGCCAGAATGCGGGTTGGTCTGTCAGGTTTGACAGTAGCAGAATACTTCCGGGATGTTAACAAGCAAGACGTACTACTGTTTATTGACAACATCTTCCGGTTCGTACAAGCAGGTTCGGAAGTATCCGCGCTACTGGGTCGGATGCCTTCAGCGGTAGGATACCAGCCTACATTAGGAACTGACGTAGGCGAACTGCAAGAGCGGATTACATCAACCACAGAAGGTTCGATTACCTCCATTCAAGCAGTGTACGTACCCGCAGACGACCTCACCGACCCCGCACCTGCAACCACCTTCGCTCACTTGGATGGAACAACAGTGCTGTCTCGCGGTTTGGCAGCTAAGGGAATTTATCCAGCGGTAGACCCTCTTGGTTCGACTTCCACAATGTTGCAGCCCAATATTGTTGGTGACGAACACTACAGTACTGCTCGTGCCGTGCAGTCAACTCTGCAACGTTATAAAGAACTCCAAGACATTATTGCCATTCTGGGTTTGGACGAACTGTCTGAAGAAGACCGTTTGATCGTAGCGCGGGCGCGAAAGGTTGAGCGTTTCTTGTCTCAGCCGTTCTTCGTAGCAGAAGTATTCACCGGTTCTCCCGGTAAGTATGTGAAGTTGGAAGACACCATCAAAGGGTTCCAAAAGATTCTGTCTGGCGAACTAGATGATTTACCAGAACAGGCCTTCTACTTGGTAGGCGATATTAACGAAGCGATCGCCAAAGCCCAAAAGCTCAAGGGTTAATTAGTTAGCGATCGGTGGTCAGTTGTCAGTAGTAAAAAACAACTGACAACTGACTATTGGAAAGACGCGATTAATCGCGTCTCTACGACAACTGACTTGGGTTAATCGCGTCTGTACGACAACTGACAACTCACAAACGACAAATGACATTAACCGTTCGTGTAATTTCCCCCGATAAAACAGTTTGGGATGCCCCAGCTGATGAGGTAATTTTGCCCAGCACAACTGGTCAGCTAGGTATCTTGAGCGGACACGCGCCACTTTTGACTGCCTTAGATACAGGTGTGATGCGAGTACGCGCAGCTAAAAATCAGCCTTGGCAAGCGATCGCTCTTTTGGGTGGTTTTGCCGAAGTTGAAGAAAATGAAGTGACTATTTTGGTCAATAGTGCTGAACGCGGCGACAAAATTAACCTTGAAGAAGCTCGTGCTGCATATAACCAAGCAGAAGCACGTCTAAATCAAGTACCACAAGGCGATCGTCAAGCCCAAATCCAGGCAACACAAGCCTTTAAACGTGCCCGCGCTCGCTTTCAAGCTGCTGGTGGTTCGGCCTAAAATCTTACTTTTTATTTTTGCTTTGTGGGGTGGGCTATTTTGTCCGCCCCACAGCTTTTAGGGACTTCTATAGTAAAGTGCTGAGTGCTGAGGAGCCAGTGCGTTGCGGAGGTTCCCTCCGTTGAAGCAACTGGCATTGCTGAGTAGAAACCTAGTTATTTCTAGGCTTTGAGCAATCAATACTGTACTAAAGGGTATGACTATGGCTATAAATAAAAAATAAGCTGGGGGAGAAGAATCAATAGGGTTACAAGCAAAAATTGATAATTGATTTCTTGGAGTTCTCCCTAGACAATTTTGCTATTTTAATTTCATGAATCATGCTGACGCTGACCAAACTGAAACCACCTAATCCCGATACAGTAGTTACTTTGACTCTAGCGCTCACAGCAGAAGAACGCACCCGCAGTCGTCATCGTTTTGAGACTGAAGATGGCAAAGTGGTGTTTTTGCGTTTACCCAGAGGAACAGTTTTGCGGGATGGCGATATTTTGCAAGACGAAACAAATAGTAGTTTAATCAGAATTACTGCCAAAGCAGAATCAGTTTTAACTGTCTTTACCCAAACACCGCTTTTATTAATGCGCGCAGCATATCATTTAGGGAATCGTCACGTACCAGTAGAAATTACCCCAAGTTATTTACGTTTATCGACCGATCCAGTTTTACGCACCATGTTGGAACAATTGGGACTAGAAATTAAAGAAGAAATTTTACCGTTTCAGCCAGAATTAGGTGCTTATGGACAACAGCATCACGCTCACTGATAGCCAGTTTTTATGTATTTTACAGCTAGCTAGCCCAGCTTTACCTGTAGGAGCGTATAGTTATTCTGAAGGATTGGAAACGCTAGTAGAAAATAAGGCGATCGCAAATCAAACGACTTTAAAGCACTGGTTACAAGCCGAACTGGATTATGGGGCAATTCGCTTAGAAGCAGCAGTGATGGTACGAGGATACAAATCTGGGATTAAAGGCGATCTAGAAGCATTATGTCGTTGGAATATGTGGTTATCAGCTGCTAGGGAAACTCAAGAGTTACGTAACTCCAGCTGGCAAATGGGGCGATCGCTGATACAGTTACTTAGTAAACTCCAACCGCAAATCTTGCCTCTAGCTAACGCTGTTGGTAATCCCTGCAATTATGCGATCGCAGTTGGTATTGCTGCTGCTCATTGGCAAATTAATATTAAAGCTGCCTTGCTAGGATATCTGCATAGCTGGGCAAGTAATTTAATTACTGCTGGGATAAAACTCATTCCCCTTGGTCAAACAGCAGGACAAGAACTATTACTAGAATTGCAACCATTGATTAGTGCTGCGTCAACAGAAATAATAGTATTAAAGGATGATGAACTAAGCTGTTGTAGCTGGGGTCTATCGCTAGCCAGTATGCAGCATGAAACGCAGTATACAAGGTTGTTTAGAAGCTAGGAGGAATTGAGGGAGACATAAGGTCGTGGGGATATAAGGACACAGGAACAAAGAAAATGACTCACCTCCTGATAACTGACAACTGACAACTGACAACTGACAACTGACAACTAACTATATGAGTACATTTAGAGTGGGAGTTGCTGGCCCGGTGGGTTCGGGAAAGACTGCTTTAGTCGATGCTTTATGTAAGGCATTACGCGAACAATTCCAGATTGCGGTAGTAACAAATGATATCTATACGCAAGAGGATGCTCAGTTTTTGGTGCGTTCTCAAGCATTGGCAAGCGATCGCATTTTGGGTGTGGAGACTGGCGGTTGTCCTCATACTGCTATTCGTGAAGATGCTTCGATGAATTTGGCAGCAATTGAACAATTAGAACAACGATTTTCTAATTTAAACTTAGTATTTTTAGAAAGTGGTGGCGATAATTTAGCTGCTACTTTTAGTCCAGAATTAGTAGATTTAACAATTTATGTTATTGATGTGGCAGCTGGTGATAAAATTCCCCGCAAAGGCGGCCCTGGAATTACTAAGTCAGATTTATTAGTCATTAATAAAACTGACCTCGCACCGTATGTAGGTGCAGATTTAAGTGTCATGGAACGGGATGCGAAAAAAATGCGTGGCGATCGCCCCTTTATTTTTACTAATTTGAAAACTCACGAAGGTTTGGTAGATGTAATTAACTTTGTCTGCACAAATATTTGTTAAAGATTTTTCAGCTAACTGAGGAACACAGACGAGTAATCTTTACTCGTTACATACATTAAGCCAACTAGGAAAAATTTTAAGCATTAGAAGGTGTTTTTGCAATGAGAATCTTGCTGATTGAAGATTTGGCACAAAATATTGAGCGATCGCAAAACTTTTTGATTTACTGACTTTTTGGGTAAATTCATCACTCCAGAATATAAGTATTTAAATAATCTAGAGGAACAGTAAACACATAGTACAGTACACCTCCTCCCAACAGAAGCACAGCTATACTTGCCAAAAGTATCCAACGATCTGGCGGTTGATAAGTATCTTCGTCAATGTCTTGGCGAACAGCGAAATAATGCTGTGTTGATAGTAAAACTGTTAATACTCCTACCAAGGCAAATGCTAAACCTAACTTCCAACCATTACCAGGAGGTTGTGGTGCTAATGGAGGACGCATAATCCGCAACCGTACAATCAAAACACCAAAACCCATGAGTGCAATACCACTCCGCATCCATGCTAAATAAGTACGTTCATTGGCTAAGTGATCCCGAATTCGATCTGACCTATACTTTTTTGTTTCTAAATTCTTATTTTCTAAATTTTTTGCTTCCATTTTCACAATATCTATGCGTTCGATTAGCTAGCTAATTTTTTTACTATTTAAGTTATATTACCAAATTACTCAACATTATTTTTCTCAAATTCAGTTTATTTATAAAAAATTTCTATCATACTTAAATTCTGCATACTTATTAAAATACGTGCACTTGATATATAGTCAATTTTACTATATTTATAATCAAAAATATAATTTTTAAGAGCTACAGTGATTGGGAGTTTTATTTTTTATTCTCAACTATAGCTGAATTCATATCTTGAATTTTTCCAATTTCAGCTTCAAATAAATATATTGCTCATTGTCCTTTAAAACCTTCTTAACATTCATAAATTGTATTTATCGTTTTAAAAATAAAGAATATTTGTTTCTATCGCGGGGAAAGTGTAATTTTAAGGCATTAAGCCAAACACATACTGAATTAACTACACGGATGCAGCATGAATACCAGCAAAAAAATCTTGTCAAATAGCGTTGATGTACCAGTAGTTCAAAACAACCAAATCGCACAAAAAGCTCTATACGCCTCCATATAACAATTAACACCGGACAACAGCTTGTCGATAAATTAGCCAGTTATGTATGAAACTCTTTTCTCTTTGTTTTATAGGATTAGTGCTTTTAATCACCTTAGTAGCCGCTTGTCCATCTTGGGCAGAAACTCATCTCTCTTTAGTCAATAATCCTAACTACTTTGAAGTTGGTCAAAAAGTTATTTGGCTTTACAAAGCTCGTCCTGACTCTGCTAATATCCAAAAAATTCCGGCTGAAGTAGTTAAATTAAGCTCTAAGCAAGTGCAAATTAAAGTACGCAAAAATAATAGTGAATTTGTCAATCGATGGGTCAATCCTAATAGACTTGAGAGTTCTCCTAAAAATCAAGAGTCAGCGTTAAACTAAATCAATATTTATGCAAAAATCTTCAATAAGCTTCTTTAGCTTGGCAATAATTCTGCTTTTTACTCAAATCTTAAGCAGCTAATAATTTCCTTATCTGATTACTAAGAATCTCAAACCAGGGAGAAAAATATGCAGTTCATCAAAATTATTCTTGTCGTTCTCGTATTGATTGTGAATCTGGTAATTGCTCAACCTTCTTGGGCAGGCAAAGATTTCACCAAAGGGACTGACTATGCTGAAGTAACTCAGGAACTCAACCAACTTCTCAGCGTGAAAAATAGCCCGGAACAAGCTGGCTATACACCTGAGCAATTTCAAGCCCGACTATCACAATTACAATCTCAGAAGTATGTGATGGAAACAGCTAAAAAGCGGGCACAATGCCGTAATGAGACAGGAAGAACTTTAGGTATCTATGCTAATAAACCGAAAAAATATCCAACGCAACTTTACTATTTAGCGGCAGGGCAAATCACTGATGATGATTGGGATTGCGATGGTATCTACTTACCCGCAGGTTCTCAGGTAGTTTTCAGTCCGAATACTCAAGTACAAGAGTTAACTGAACCAATCGCTGTAAAGTTTGTCGATGGTACACAATCAATTGCTAGAACTAATCCAGCCACTGGTGCAATTGAATTGAATGTAGCACCTGCCAAAGTTTTTAAGGCTGGTGAAAGCAACTGGTTGCTTCCTACGTTATCGCAGGCAGATATTGATGCACAAGTTCCTAGCCCACAAATAATTGATTAAGATTTGATTTCTTGGCGATTCAATTTTTAGGCGATAAGCGCGTCAATTATATTACACAAGATGATAGTTTACCCCTCCTATTTAGGAGGGGTTTTTAATTAGTTGAGTAGATTATATATACACTGACTAAATTACGCTAAGTCTGATTTTAAGATGATAAGTAGGTGGACATAATTATAAGAGTTTAGCGATCGCTCCATCGGAAGCATTGTTATTAATTTTACACGCTTCCTACAGAATTCATCCGCTTATTTTAATCTCTAACTTTGAATTCTTTAGAAAACAAAAAGTGAAGATTGTCAATACTTGCGTTATGTATTAAATACTACATTTTACTTTTTGTTGAAGTCTAGGGTCTTGCATTTTATACAACTATATGCAAAGATAAATCCACATAAAATACGGTAATTCGGTAGAGTTACAGTATTAAATGCATTTTTTCCCACCTAAAAACTTAGCTAAGTCTATTACTTAATATTTTATTAAGTATGTAGGCTTAGTTATCTATTCAATTTAGAGCTAGTTTATTCATCTTTCAGGTTGAGGAGTTATGTCGAATTTGTGTTGGAATTTTAGATGCTTAATGTTTTTACTTTCCCTTTTAGAGATTTTAACGATTGTGGTTTTTCATCCAGCAAAAATCAAAGCTGAAATATCTAAATCTGCTGAGATTTCTACTACAAACACAACATCTTCTGAGGCATCTTCCACATCTATTCCTCAAAATAACAATTCTTTAATAAATCCGCTTGTGTCACAAATAGGCTCATCTGTGCCTGACGTAACATCAAGCAATGATATTTCAGATGATGCAACTATGAGTCAGGTCAACTCTGTCTCACAATTAACGGATGTACAACCATCTGACTGGGCTTTTGTAGCATTGCAATCATTAGTAGAACGATATGGTGCGATCGCGGGTTACCCCAATCTGACTTTTCAAGGCAACCGCGCAATGACCCGTTACGAGTTTGCAGCAGGGCTAAATGCTGTATTAAATCGGCTTAATGAATTGATTGCTGCCGGAACAAGCGATTTGGTTAGAAAAGAAGATTTAGAAACATTGCAAAAACTCCAAAGTCAATTTACAACAGAATTGGCTTCACTACGAGGAAGAGTAGATGCGCTAGAGACACGAACTGCAACTATTCAAGCGCAACAGTTTTCCACTACAACTAAACTTACAGGTGAAGTTGAGACTGTAATTGGAGGAATTCTTGCAGGTAATAATGTTGTTACTAAGCGACCTGCACCTCGTAACATTACATTTCAAGACCGAGTTCGCCTATTGTTAAACACTAGTTTTACTGGCACTGATGAGTTGCGGACGACACTGACAGCTGGAAATATAGCCTCTTTAGGAGGAACAAGAAGTGGATTATTTGGAACTACTGACGGAAGAACTTCAGATAATGCTAGTCCGGCTTTTCCAAACAATCAGCTTTACCTTGCTGGACTTCGCTATCGGTTTCAACCTACTAAAACTACCCAAGTCAACATTTTTACCCAGTCCGATGGAGTTTTTGAAATCGGCTTAACTGGCCCCATTAACCCCTATTTTGAAGGGTCTGCTGCTAATGCGATTTCACGATATGCACGACGGAATATGGTCTATGACTATGGAGATACCGGGCCTGGAATTGCCGTACTCCAGAAATTGGGTAAGCAGTTTGAATTAGGGTTAGCTTATACCGCCATTAATGGTAACAATCCCGCGCCTAATAATGGCTTATTTTCAGGCAGATATGTAGCCTTAGGACAGTTATCATACTTCACCCCCAATAAAAATTTTCGGCTGGCTTTAACTTACGCCAATACCTATAGCCCACCAAATACCACAGGTCTTACTGGAACAAACTTTGGCCCAGTAATCGGCAGTAACCTAGCAAACAGCACCGTACCAGGAACCGGAACTGTCGGAAATCTTTATGGCGTACAGGCGTTATATAGATTTAGTCCAAAGTTTGCAGTCAATGGATGGGTAGGTTATTCAGCACACCGCTATCTAGGGCGCGGAGATGCTGATGTCTGGGACTGGGCATTAGGATTAGCATTCCCCGATTTGTTTAAAGAAGGTAGTTTAGGAGGTCTTTTTGTAGGTATGGAGCCGAAACTCACTAGTCTGAGTGCGAACGTTGATTTGGGCGCGGGTGCTGGTAGAGTAGACAAAGATACTTCTCTACATATTGAAGGATTTTACCAATATAAACTCAGCGACAATATCGCTATTACACCAGGTGTAATATGGATTACTGCACCAAATTCTGATGACAGCAATCCTGATAGTGTAGTTGCATGGCTGCGTACTACCTTCAGATTTTAATCTAGGGGACTGGGGACTGGGTGAAAAGTCTTTTTGTGTCTAGGTTCGATCGTCTGTTAATGTCTTAACACTACTGGCGACGGCTATAATTGCCCTGACAGACTGCACGAGAAAAGCGATCGCAATATAGCCAAAGGTCTGTTCCAGCAGCGTATTATCTGGCAATATTTTCGTTGGAACCAAGCAAAACAACGCTCTTGTTGAAAACGTGGAATGGTAATTTTAATTGGTTTACTCCGATTTTTCTTACTCTTCCACACCGCTTGGGCCAAAGTGCGATCGCACTTTGTGTTTCTAACCTGGATCTGATGAATTTCACAAGACCGAACAAATATGATTTAGGCTGATTTAAAAAATCGAATTATTTCGCGCACATGGTCGAGAAATTGTCCGTCGGTAGAAAGTTGCGCGATCGCATTTCTCGCTTCCCTTGCCAGTCGTTCGTGTTCGGTTTGATTTGTAGCGCGTAATTCTTCTAAGTTAGCAGTTATTCGGGCTAAATCTCTGCGAGTTTCTTCGGCAAAGCGTTGTTGGGTTGCTGGCAAAGAGTAGGGTTGTTCGGGATTGAGTTGTTCTTCTATCTGCCGAACTTTCTCTTCTAAAGAGTAAAAGCGATCGCGGAGTTCGACAATATCTTCACGGGGATATTTCCATTCTTGACGAATCATCGCCAACCGCGCATATAAATATTCGTAAGCACGGATAGCTGGACGGAGAATAGTTAATAACAAAGCTGCACCAGAACTGATATACCCCACGGTACTAATACCTGTAGCAGCGAGAGTATAAAGACCAACTGCCGAAAATACGTGTAAAGCAAGGGCAACCCAAAGCGATCGCTTTGCCAACACCTGAACGTATTTCACTTGTTTGTTATCGACTGGAATACCTTTCTCTTGCGACTGTGCTGCTTCTGCTAAAACTTCTTTGGCTTGAAAATGTACATTCCAAGGGACGGTAACAATTACTAGCAACCACCAAAAACTTGCACCACCAATCGCCCAGTCAAGGAAGTTGCCAGCAGGTATGTGGAACCATTGCAGCACGCCAAAACCTAGCAGTACCGCTACTAAAATTCCCACAATGGAACTGATGAAAAAGTTAAAATACATTTTGCCCTGTCTTAGTGAAACTATCACCTCGATTGTGGCTAGGAGTTTTCAATTATACAAATATATTTGTGATGGTTTTTCTAGTTGCACAAAGACAACGATTTCACTGAATTAAATAACTACGCCAGATGCGTTGAGTATCTTTGCCACTTTTATCTGGAAGTAGTAATCGCCAGGTTTTGCCTTCTTTTTGAATTTGCAGGTAAACATCAAATGGTTGTTGCAGTTGCTTCAACTGTCTGTTTGGTAGCTTGAGAATCAAATCGTAAGTTCCTCGAACCTGGAAAGCTGGTAAGTTTTCAATCGTTAGTGGTTTCTCTTGAGTAATTGCCAGCCGTTTGATTTCAAATCCTTGAAAATCTAAATTCAGTTGTTGGTTGAGTTGCTGTTGGGTTTGCGATAGCTGAAGTGCGATCGCTTTTTGCACTAACTGGCTAGTTGGTAGCAATCC
This sequence comes from Dendronalium phyllosphericum CENA369, assembly GCF_016056275.1. GTDB lineage: Bacteria > Cyanobacteriota > Cyanobacteriia > Cyanobacteriales > Nostocaceae > Dendronalium > Dendronalium phyllosphericum. The sequence continues at coordinate 18,814 of NZ_JAECZA010000050.1, forward strand.
AATATTGCCGCAAGCTGTCAATAGTACTAGCAAAATTGCGATAAAAACGAGCCGCACCATGGAATTTCTGATATTTCACTCTCCAGCGATAGTATAGCGGTAGATGCGTTAAATTCCCTAATCTATTATGTCAAAACAAACTCTTGGACTTGATACCCAGCTTTACGATTACCTTTTATCTAATTCTGTGCGCGAACCGGAGATTCTTTGGAAGTTGCGTCAAGAAACTGCCAGCCATCCCAGAGGCACAATGCAGATTTCACCAGAACAAGGACAGTTTATGAGACTGTTAATACAGCTAATAGGAGCGAAGAAAACTTTGGAAGTTGGGGTATTTACAGGTTATAGCTCGCTTTCTGTAGCATTAGCGTTGCCTGCTGATGGTAAGATTATTGCTTGTGATGTGAGTGAGGAATTTACAGCGATCGCGCGGCGATATTGGCAGCAAGCAGGAGTTGCCGATAAAATTGACCTGCGTCTAGCACCAGGCTTGGAAACTTTAGATGCACTAGTGGCAGATGGTCAAACTGGGACATTTGATTTTGCCTTTATCGATGCCGATAAAGAAAATTATGATGGCTATTACGAACGAGTTCTAGAATTAGTACGTCCAGGTGGATTGATTGCTATTGATAATGTTTTATGGTCTGGACGAGTTGCCGATCCGCAATTTCAAGATGAAAGTACGAAAGTTATCCGCGCTCTGAATCAAAAGTTACATGATGACGAACGGGTAACGCTCTCTCTTGTTCCAATTGGCGATGGGCTGACTTTAGCACTCAAGCGCCGTTAATGCATACTTGGGAATATTTAAGGACTTTCAAGTAAAAAAATATTCTATTAGACATCTGGTGAAATGATGTAGGGGCGAACGGCCGTTCGCCCCTACTAAGGATTTCGGGCAACGCAGAATTAATTATCAAAGAAGCTTGAGGATTTATCGATATAGCCAAACGCGCAAGAGCGAAAGCAATTGCTCGGTATCAACGGGTTTGGTGATGTAATCTGATGCGCCTGCGGCAATACACTTATCGCGATCGCCTTGCATGGCTTTAGCGGTAAGTGCAATTATTGGTAAACTTTGAAATTCCTGGTGCTGGCGGATTAGACTTGTTGTCTCGTAACCGTCCATTTCTGGCATCATGATGTCCATCAAAACTACATCAATATCTGGTGTAGTTTCCAAAACTCTAATACCCTCCCTGCCGTTTTCGGCATATAAAACCTGCATTTGATAGCGCTCTAGCAGACTCGTCAGCGCGAAGATGTTACGTACATCGTCGTCTACGATTAGCACTTTCTTGCCAGCGAGTAAGTAATCTCTAGAGTGCAGTTGTTCTAATATTTGGCGTGTAGGTGCAGGCATATTCGCCTGGACTCGGTGTAAGAATAATGCTGTTTCATCAAGGAGACGTTCGGGCGATTGCACATCTTTGAGGATAATCGTTTCCGCTATCCGCCGGAGTTCAGTTTCTTGGGTTTTGCTAATTTCCCTACCAGTGTAGACAATAATTGGCAAAGTTTCGCCATTGGGAAGTTGCTTAATCTGCTCGATTAGTTCAAATCCAGTCATATCTGGTAGCCCTAAATCGATGACGACGCAATCAAAATGCTGAGAACGGATGGCTTCTAATGCTTCACTTCCAGTACCAACATCAGTGGTAGCAACATCGCTGTTACCTATCAGTTCGACAATGCTATGGCGTTGAGTATCGTCATCTTCGACGATTAGCAAACTCTTTACCCGACGTTCGACAAAACCTTTGATTTTAGTTAATGCCTCAGATATTGCCTCGCTGGTGACAGGTTTTTGCAGATATGCGATCGCTCCTAACTGCAAACCGCGTTGTCGTCCTTCCTCAACTGTCATAATATGTACGGGAATGTGACGCGTATTTGGGTCGTGCTTCAAGCGATCTAATACTGTCCAACCATCCATTTCTGGCAATCGGATATCTAGCAAAACGGCTGAAGGTAGGAATTGCTGTGCTAAGTGCAAACCTGCACTGCCGCTTTGAGCGGTTATCACTTTAAATCCTTGCTGCCGTGCCATATCTATTAAGATACGCGCAAAGTTAATGTCATCCTCGACAACTAGCAGCACGCGATCGCCATTTTCGATGATCGTGCGATCGTCACCTAAGAGTGCTGAGTGCTGAGTGCTGAGTGCTGAGTGGGAAGTCACCGAAGTTTGCCCGGAGGGAGACCCTCCTTGCAACTTCTCGCTGAGTGGGGAGTGAGGAGTGGGGGGTAGTGCTGTTTTCGGTTCGGAATTTGGAACTCGCAAATCAGAACTGGATTGCGGTAGGTAGAATGTAAACGTACTACCTTGACCGGGACGACTGATAAGTTTGATTTCTCCGCCAAACAGGCGGGCAATTTCACGGCTAATTGATAAGCCCAATCCCGTGCCACCATATTTGCGACTGGTAGTGCCGTCGGCTTGCTGGAAAGCCTCGAAAATTACTTTCTGCTTATCAGGGGCAATACCAATTCCTGTGTCGCTAACTGAGAAAGCAACTACCGTTTGGGCGCGATTTAAGGTTTCTTGATTGAGACTCCATCCTTGGTTTGCTACTTCAATTCGTAAGCGTACCTCTCCGCGTTCTGTAAATTTAAAAGCGTTGGAGAGGAGATTCTTCAACACTTGTTGCAAGCGTTTTACATCGGTATGGATGAGATTTGGCAATTCGGCAGCCAAGTCAATGGCAAAGGCAAGTCCTTTATTTTGAGCTACTTGCCCAAAAGTACGCTGAATCTGCTCGGCCAATTCTGCCAATACCATCTGGTTGATGTCAATTGACATAGTTCCAGATTCAATTTTGGCGAGATCCAAAATGTCATTAATTAATGCCAACAGATCGGTTCCTGCGGAGTAAATTGTCTGGCTGTATTCGACTTGTCTGTGGGTAAGGTTCCCCTCAATGTTATCTGCCAACAGCCTAGCTAAAATCAACAAGCTATTCAGCGGTGTCCGCAATTCGTGGGACATATTCGCCAAAAACTCAGATTTGTATTTTGAAGATAGTGCCAGTTGTTCGGCTTTTTCTTCCAAAGACCGTCTTGCTTGTTCGATTTCACGGTTTTTGCGTTCGACTTCTTTCTTTTGCTGCGCTAATAATTCTGCTTTTTCTTCTAACTCGGCGTTGGTTTGTTGCAGTTCTTCTTGTTGTCCTTTGAGTAAATCTTCGGAGGTTTTGAGTGATTGGGCTTGTTGTTCGAGGCGCTTGTTGGTTTCTCGGAGTTCGTTTTGCTGGGTTTGCAGTTCTTCGGCTAGAGACTGAGACTGTTTGAGCAATTCTTCAGTTCGCATCGAAGCGGCGATCGTGTTGAGAACGATCGCAATACTTTCGGTGAGTTGGTCGAAGAATGTCAGGTGAATTTCGCTAAAGCGGCGGAATGAAGCCAATTCAATCACCGCTGTTACTTGTCCTTCAAATAGTACGGGTAACACTACGGCATTGAGTGGACTAGCTTCTCCTAAACCAGAGCTAATCTTGACATAATCGTTCGGTACTTCCGTCAGCAAAATCCGCTCTTTTTCTAAAGCACATTGTCCCACCAAACCTTCACCCAAGTGAAAGTGGTTTGCTAGATGTCTGCGTTCGCGGTAAGCATAGCTACTGAGTAGTTTGAGATAAGGATTACTCTCGGCTGTCTCCATCAAGAAGAATACGCCATGTTGCGCTCCTACCAAGGGTGCGAGTTCGGAGAGAATTAGTTTGGATACGGTTTCTAAATCTCGCTGACCTTGCAGCATCCGAGTAAACTTAGCTAGGTTGGTTTTCAACCAATCTTGTTCGGTATTTTTCTGGGTTGTTTCTCGCAGATTGGCAATCATCTGGTTGATGTTGTCTTTGAGGATTGCCACTTCACCCAAGGCTTCCACGGCGATAGAACGAGTTAGATCGCCTTTCGTCACCGCTGTCGCTACTTCTGCGATCGCCCGTAACTGAGTTGTGAGTGTGGCAGCCAGTTCGTTCACGTTATCGGTCAAATCTTTCCAAGTTCCAGCCGCCCCAGGTACTCTTGCTTGACCGCCTAATTTTCCTTCAATTCCCACTTCCCTTGCCACCGTTGTTACCTGATTGGCAAAGGTCGCTAGGGTATCAATCATTTCGTTGATTGTCTCCGCCAAAGTTTCAATTTCTCCTTTGGCATCCAACATCAGTTTCCGCTTCAAGTCGCCATTAGCAACCGCCGTCACAACTCTCGCAATACCGCGCACTTGGGCTGTCAAGTTCCCCGCCATCGAGTTCACGTTGTCGGTCAAATCTTTCCAAGTGCCTGCAACTCCTTGAACCAAGGCTTGTCCGCCCAGTTTCCCTTCGGTTCCCACTTCCCGCGCCACCCGCGTTACTTCCGATGCAAAGGAACTGAGTTGATCCACCATTGTATTAATGGTGTTTTTCAAATCTAAAATTTCGCCTTTGACATCAACGGTAATTTTCTTCGAGAGGTCGCCATTTGCCACCGCCTTTGTGACTTCGGCAATGTTCCGCACTTGGGCTGTCAGGTTCCCCGCCATCGAGTTCACATTGTCGGTCAAATCTTTCCACGTACCGCCGACTCCTCGAACATAAGCTTGCACGCCTAATTTACCCTCGGTTCCTACCTCCCTGGCAACTCGCGTTACTTCCGAGGCGAAGGAGTTGAGTTGATCCACCATTGTATTAATGGTGTTCTTGAGTTCCTGAATTTCCCCTTTCACATCGACGGTGATTTTCTTCGAGAGGTCGCCGTTTGCCACCGCCGTTGTCACTTCGGCAATATTCCGCACTTGGGCTGTCAAACTTCCCGCCATGAAATTCACGCTGTCGGTGAGGTCTTTCCAAGTTCCCGCTACTCCTTTGACTTCTGCTTGTACGCCTAATTTTCCTTCGGTTCCCACCTCTCGCGCCACCCGCGTTACTTCCGAGGCGAAGGAGTTGAGTTGATCCACCATCGTGTTGACGGTATTTTTCAACTCTAAAATTTCACCTTTGACATCAACAGAAATTTTCTTGGAAAGGTCGCCATTCGCTACCGCTGTTGTCACGGCGGCGATGTTTCGCACTTGCGCTGTCAAACTTCCCGCCATGAAATTCACGCTGTCGGTGAGGTCTTTCCAAGTACCTGCAACACCCTTGACATCGGCTTGTACGCCGAGTTTACCTTCGCTTCCTACTTCTCGCGCCACCCGCGTTACTTCTGAAGCGAAGGAATTGAGTTGATCCACCATGATATTGATGGTGTTTTTCAACTCTAAAATTTCACCTTTGACTTGGACGGTAATTTTCTTGGACAAGTCACCGTTGGCGATCGCAGTGGCAACTTCGGCAATGTTCCGTACTTGGTCGGTGAGGTTCCCCGCCATCATATTCACCGCACCAGTCAAATCTTTCCAAGTACCCGCTACGCCTCGCACCTCGGCTTGTACACCTAATTTCCCCTCGGTTCCTACTTCCCTCGCCACCCGCGTTACTTCCGATGCAAAGGAACTGAGTTGATCCACCATTGTATTAATGGTGTTTTTCAACTCCAAAATCTCGCCTTTGACATCAACGGTGATTTTCTTTGAGAGGTCACCGTTGGCTACCGCTGTTGTCACTTCGGCAATATTCCGTACTTGGGCTGTCAAACTTCCTGCCATGAAGTTCACACTATCTGTCAAATCCTTCCAAGTACCTGCAACGCCCCTCACTTCTGCTTGTACGCCGAGTTTTCCTTCACTTCCTACTTCTCGCGCCACCCGCGTTACTTCCGAAGCGAAGGAGTTAAGCTGATCCACCATCGTGTTAATGGTGTTTTTCAACTCCAAAATTTCGCCTTTGACATCGACGGTGATTTTCTTAGAAAGGTCGCCTGTTGCTACCGCCGTCGTCACTTCGGCAATGTTCCGCACTTGGGCTGTCAAACTTCCCGCCATGAAGTTCACACTATCGGTGAGGTCTTTCCAAGTACCTGCAACGCCCTTAACATCAGCTTGTACGCCTAGCTTACCTTCACTGCCTACTTCCCGCGCCACCCTGGTTACTTCCGATGCAAAGGAACTAAGTTGATCCACCATGATATTGATGGTATTTTTCAACTCTAAAATTTCACCTCTGACATCGACAGTAATTTTCTTGGACAAGTCACCATTGGCGATCGCAGTGGCAACTTCGGCAATGTTCCGCACCTGACCAGTCAAATTACCCGCCATTAAGTTGACGTTGTCGGTCAAATCTTTCCAAGTACCTGCAACTCCCCGCACTTCTGCTTGTACGCCCAATTTTCCTTCTGTTCCCACCTCCCTGGCAACTCTGGTTACTTCCGATGCGAAGGAGTTGAGTTGATCCACCATCGTGTTAATGGTGTTCTTCAACTCCAAAATTTCGCCTTTGACATCGACGGTGATTTTCTTAGAAAGGTCGCCTGTCGCTACCGCCGTTGTCACTTCGGCAATGTTCCGCACTTGGGCTGTCAAACTGCCCGCCATGAAGTTCACACTATCCGTCAAATCCTTCCAAGTACCAGCAACCCCTCTTACTTCAGCTTGACCGCCTAATTTTCCTTCTGCACCCACCTCACGGGCAACCCTGGTTACTTCACTTGCAAAGGAGTTGAGTTGATCCACCATGATGTTGACGGTGTTTTTCAACTCTAAAATTTCGCCTTTGACATCGACGGTGATTTTCTTCGAGAGGTCGCCATTTGCCACCGCCGTTGTCACTTCGGCAATATTACGAACTTGGGCGGTAAGATTGCCAGCCATTAAGTTCACGTTGTCGGTCAAATCTTTCCAGGTTCCTGCAACTCCCCGCACTTCTGCTTGTACGCCCAACTTCCCTTCTGTTCCCACCTCACGGGCAACTCTGGTTACTTCCGATGCAAAAGAGTTGAGCTGATCCACCATCGTATTGACGGTGTTCTTGAGTTCCAAAATTTCGCCTTTGACATCGACGGTGATTTTTTTGGAAAGGTCGCCATTGGCGATCGCGGTGGCAACTTCGGCAATATTGCGAACTTGACCAGTCAAATTACCAGCCATCAAGTTCACATTGTCGGTCAAATCCTTCCAAGTGCCTGCCACACCTCGTACTTGGGCTTGTACGCCCAGTTTTCCTTCAGTTCCCACCTCCCGTGCCACCCGCGTCACTTCACTAGCAAACGAGCCGAGTCGGTCTACCATTGTATTGACGATATTAGCCGTTTGCAGAAACTCTCCTTGCAGGAGTCTGCCATCAATTTCTGTAGCGATCGTTTGCGATAAATCCCCATTGGCTACCGCCCGGATCACGCGAGTAGTTTCAGATGTCGGTTGAACTAAATCTGTAATTAGAGTATTGACAGAAGTCACACAATCTGACCAAGAACCACGAACATTTCCTAGAGAAGCGCGTTCGGCAATCTTACCTTCTTTGCCAACTACATTGCCAATCCGCTGTATTTCTGCTGCCATCCGCTCGTTTTGCTCAATAATATCGTTGAGCGTATCGGCTATTTTACCTGCCATCCCAACTCGATCCACAGGCATCCGTGCCGAGAAGTCACCTTGTTTAACAGCAGTCAGCGTTCTCAGTAGTTGTTTTAAATCTAGATTGTCGCTATCTATAGTTAACTGTTCAGCAGTCATAGTCTTATCCTGAATAAATTTTTGGATGTTTTTGCATAACGTACTTACCTAAAGAAACTTTCAGGTATTACTTAGCACTCATTTACCTTAGAAACATTTGGGTTAATTTTAGTCCCTGCACTTTCTGTATAACCGTAACTACTGCCAGAAACACTACTTAGCCAATCATAGCTATTAGTTTACTGGTTGGGATAGCTGGCAAATATTTTGAAATAATATAAGGTTCAGTTAATGATTACTTGCTATATCTTCTTCAGAGGTTCAAGCACTTTTGTTTATAGGACTTGAAACAACTCCGTACATGATGAGACACATAAAATCAAACACAGTTTTTCAAACAAACCATTCAGACATCCACAAACTCTTGTTGCAATATACAACCAGATATCTTCTATAGAATTTTGCTGTGAGCAATTAAAAGCAAAAATACGAGCGTGAATTTTCCATTACTCTTATGGTTAATCTTCGTTAACAAAAGCTAAAAAGCTTTTTACTTCTTTGAAGCGATCGTAACTCGCACTATCGTAAAAAATAAATTTGCTGCAAGTTTTCCACTGAAAGGGTACTTTGTTCGGTGATGGTGTCTAAAGGGTTCAAAAACGCTGAGGTCGTCTGAGACATTTTGCACGATAAAAACCGATAGCAGGACAGTTGAGTTTTAGCACGTAAAAAGAATACAAGCAACTCTAGATATAAGAAGCGAAAAGTAATTGCTATGTACGAATCAGCGAGCAATACACATAGAGATTTTCTCCATCAGCTATCTACAAAGCTAGTTGATGAAAACCAAGTTGCGATCGCGCCTGAATTTTCATGTTAAGGGCATCCCTGACCAGTTCATGAAACGTATCTCTTGCAGACATTGTAGACAGCTAGCCAAAAGAATTCATTTCGCTCAAAAATCCAAATTTTGCTCAATTCTCTGGAAATTTCTATTGCCCTCCAGTAACCTCTAAGTTAAATCCAGTAATGTAGCTTGCTTCATCGCTCATCAGAAATGCTACCCCATTGGCCACCTCTTCTAGACTTCCTAAACGGCGCATCGGTACTGAATTAATCATCTGTTGCTCCACTACCTTGGGTTCGGCATCAAAATACTGCGAACCCACGGCTGCTTGCAATTGAGTTTGCCGCGTCCACATAAAACCAGGGCCGATCAAAGCAGGCGAGAGTGCATTCACCCGGATGCCATAAGGAGCCAAGTCTTTTGCTGCTGTCTGAGTAATTCCAATCACCGCAAACTTAGAAGCGGCGTATGCCAACATATTTGGCGGCCCGACTACCCCTGCATAACTCGCCATATTGACGATCGCACCTCCACCACCGAAGCGTAGGTGCTGTGCAGCAGCTTTGAGAATATGAAAAACGCCGACAACGTTAATGTTGATGACCTTTTGAAAGTCATCCTCAGGATATTCATCGGTCTTGGCAAATACTCCTTGATAACCCGCGTTATTAAATACATAGTCAATCCGCCCAAGTTGCTCGACAGCACTAGTAAAGGCTTTGGCAACATCATCAGCAGATGTAACATCACAGCGAAACGTGCCGACTGGAACGTTGTAATCTTTTAGTTCCCCAGCCACATCTGCCATCTTCGGTTCATTCAAATCTAGCAAAGCTACGCTTGCACCATTAGCAGCAAAACGGTGTGCAGTTGCTTTGCCAATATCTCCCGCACCACCTGTAATCAGAATCTTCTTGCCTATAAACTGATAGGTTGCCTTTGCTGTCATAATCTCATCCTCTTATTTGAAGATTTATTGCAAATTGTCCGCAGCAGATCCCAAATGCCGCATTGTCACCCTCACAATCACCGAAAGAGGTTACTACTAGTCTGTTCCATTAGCTCTGAATGGTTAGGGCTGATACGGAGACGCGGGGACGCGGGGATACGGGGACAAGGGATAATTTTAAAGCTAGCAAAATTAATGGGACAGACCACTACTATATTGAAGATAGCGGTAAATTCGATGTCAATGCTTTGCCAATCCCAAAAATTCGGGATCGACTGCTGCGTCTTTGCCTTAATAGTTCTGCCAAAATGCCAAAATTTATTCTCAGCTCAATTCGTGATGCGCTGCACCAAGGAAAAACAAAGTAGGTCGGCGTAAATAATTATTGTTGGGCTAAGGCAGGGGGCAGGGAGAGAAAGAGTTTGAGCCGAATGGCACGCTCGAAGACGTGAAACAAGCGTCAGGGCAGGGTGTGGCGCAACGGGTGTCGGGTGTAGGGAAAAAATCAAGAAAATTAAAAACAAGTGCGAAAATTAATAAACTTCTTCGCCACTACACCCCACACCCACTCAGCCCACACCCGCTCATCCTTATGAATATTGGATTTGCCGATAACAAGCGTGCCATTCGACTCTGGGTTAAAAAAGAGCTAGGAAATTAATTTAAGCAGGAATAATTTGAGCAGTAAGTGAACGTTTATCCAGTGATTGGACTTTACCTACTTGAGTTAGGGCAGTTGCTACTCGTTCTAACAATTCTCCAGCTTGCTCGCGATATTGATTCTCTCGACCTCGTAAGCGAATGGCAAACTTGACTGAATCGCCCTTACTCAACCATCTAACAGCTTGTTCGATACGTAAGTTGTAATCAGCCATACCAATATTAGGACGCAGGCGAATTTCCTTAACTGTCGGTCTAGCACTGTTCCCCTGACGCTTTTTCTTTTGATACTGAAGCTTACCATAGTTGAGAATCTTGGCTATTGGAGCGTCTTTGCCTTCGGAGACTACAACTAAGTCAAGTTCTGCGCTTTGGGCTAACTGTAAAGCTTCACTAGTATTGGTCAAACCACGATTGTTATTTTCATGGTCAATCAAGAAAACTTGGGGTGACTTGATTTGCGAGTTAATTAGTTGCTTTTGAATTCCGATAAGCTTTTCCTCTCAATGATTCGAGACTTGGTATTTTCAAGTAATGCTTTGCTTAATACAATGCTCTTGTGAATATATAGTAACGTAATATGCCGTTTAACCCGATTCGCAAAACCTGTCTTCTCATATTCGGCAATTGGGACTTAACAAAAGTTTAAATAAGATATATAAGAGCAAGAACTTCAACAGTGAATTGCTCGAATATCATAATTTTTTAACTGCACACAAGTATTGAAACCGTGGAAAGCCATAAAGAAAAAATCTTGGTGGTAGACGGGCGTTGCAAGCATTCGCCGGATTTTGGAGACGCGACTTTCCATGATTGGTTACGATGTGGTCACAGCAGGTGATGGCGAAGAAGCACTCTTAACGTTTCGCTCTTATGACCCAGACTTAGTAGTTTTGGGAGCAACGCGATTTCGTGAGATAGCAGAGCTGGGGGGGCTGGGGGAGTAAGAGCTATTTTTAGTAACTCTTCATACTACAATACTCTGGACAAAATTAAGCAGCAATAACGCCGTAAGCTCGTAGGTTTTGGTAGTTAGGATGGGATTTAATTACAGTTGGCGAGAGGTCTAACATTGAAATAAAGGTGTCGAGCAAATGGTCATTGAGTGCCCGTCGCTTGACACTTGCCATAGAAAAGATCAAGGGTTTTTGAGCAGACTGCTGTTGATGAGCATCGAGCTTGGCAAGATTTAAAGCAGTGAAACTAGCATTGAAATGAAAATCAAGCTTTTTGACATCACGGGCTTGACAATCACTCAGTCCGGTAAACTGTTTAGCATCACGGAAGATGAATTCGATTTGAAAGCGCAGTTTGTAGAAACGATAAATTTCGTCTGGCGATTGGCTGATATCTGTCGAGAATAAGAC
>NZ_JAECZA010000051.1 GCF_016056275.1 Dendronalium phyllosphericum CENA369
CCCCAGTCCCCAGTCCCCAGTCCCCAGTTCCCAGTCCTCGGCAAGACTATGAAAGTTTTACTTCTATATCCGCTTTTTCCTAAATCCTTCTGGTCTTTTGACAAGGCACTAGAACTTATTGGTCGCAAAGTTTCATTTCCGCCTTTAGGAATGATTACAGTTGCGGCTATTCTGCCTCAAACTTGGGAGTTCCGTTTAGTAGACCGCAATGTCCGGTTTGAAACTGAAGCGGATTGGAATTGGGCAGATTTGGTAATCGTTTCTGGCATGATTGTCCAGAAATCAGATATGTTGCACGTTATTGGTGAGGCCAAACGCCGAGGCAAAATGGTTGTGGCGGGCGGCCCTTACCTGACTTCTGTTCCGACAGTAGCTGAAGAAGCAGGAGTGGACTTTCTGGTTTTGGATGAAGGCGAAATTACTCTACCAATGTTGGTTGAGGCTTTAGAACGCGGCGAAACAAAAGGAGTATTCAGCGCCAAAGGAGAAAAGCCTGATGTCACTATCACACCCATTCCCAGATATGACCTGCTGGATTTGGAAGCTTATAGTGACATGTCTGTGCAGTTTTCGCGGGGTTGCCCATTTCAGTGCGAGTTCTGCGACATTATTGTGCTTTATGGACGAAAGCCACGTACTAAAACACCCGCACAATTACTGGCTGAGTTGCAATTTCTCTATGACTTGGGCTGGCGGCGCTCAATTTTTATAGTCGATGATAACTTCATTGGTAACAAGCGCAATGTCAAGTTGTTGTTGCGCGAACTCGGCCCCTGGATGGCAGAACACGGTTATCCCTTCCGCTTCTCAACAGAAGCTTCAGTAGATTTGGCACAGGATGAAGAACTACTGGATTTAATGATTACTGCCAACTTTAGCGCTGTATTTTTGGGGATTGAAACACCAGATACAGATAGCTTAACGTTGACGCAAAAGTTCCAAAATACCCGTCATTCCTTGATGGAATCAGTGCAGATCATTAATCGCGCGGGTTTGCGCGTCATGGCTGGTTTCATTATCGGCTTCGATAATGAAAAACCAGGGGCTGGCGATCGCATCATCGATTTTGTGGAGGCGACTGCTATTCCGCAAGCAATGTGCAGTATGCTTCAAGCACTGCCCAGCACCGCACTTTGGCAGCGACTTAAGAAAGAAGATCGTCTCTTAAATGAAGAAGCTAACATTAATCAGACAACGCTAACCAATTTTATCCCCACCCGTCCTTTAGAGGAACTAGCCCGCGAGTACATCAGATGCTTTTGGGAACTGTATGAACCGAAGCGTTATCTGGCGCGAGTCTTTCGGCATTTCATGGCCATGAAGCCAACGCCTCACAAAAAGAAATTCCGCGCCGTAGAATTTAAGGATATCCGAGCATTAGCGATCGTTTGTTGGCGACAAGGAATCAAGCGCAGTACGCGTTTTCAATTCTGGCATCAATTATTTGCAATTATTTTGCATAATCCAAAAGTGCTGGAATCATACATAACTAATTGTGCCCTCTTTGAACACTTCATAGATTATCGTCAAATTGTTCGCTCTCAGATTGAAGATCAATTAGCTCAATTTTTGGCAACAGAAGCAAATTTGAAAACTCAGGCACTTACGCAGCAATACGAAAAATCCAGGATTTGAACAAAGGGTGTGAAGGTGTAAGTGAGTAATACTGTTTCACTTTTCGGTTGATAAAAATAGATAACAGAAAAGTCTAGGAATTCTGAATCCATTATTAAATGGGAACGTTAGTTTAGAAATTAACACTAAACTGGCGTTACTGATTTGGGAAAACTAAATTCAGAATTCACCAAAAAGCAGTATGAGCAACACTCCTATTATTGTTAATATTCCCGGATATCGCATAATTGAAGAACTCTACAATGGTTCCAGAACACTCGTTTATCGAGGGTATCGAGAGATTGACGACAAACCTGTAACGATCAAATTGCTGAAAAATCCATATCCTAGTTTGTGCGAATTAGTACAATTTCGCAACCAGTATACAATTGCTAAAAATCTCAACTCACCTCTAATCCTCCAAATCTACAGCCTGGAACCTTACCAAAATGGTTATGCGCTGGTGATGGAAGACTTTGGAGGGATTTCTTTAAAAGAATATTTCACTTCTGTAGAACAGCGACAAATAACTTCTCTACAAGAGTTTTTAGCGATCGCGATCGCACTATGCAATGCCTTAGATATTCTCTATCGAGAGCGCATCATCCATAAAGATATCAAACCCAGCAATATATTAATTAATCCCCAAACAAAACAAGTCAAATTAATCGACTTTAGTATTGCATCACTATTACCAAGAGAAACTCAAACACTAGTAAATCCCAATGTTTTAGAAGGAACACTAGCTTACATTTCCCCAGAACAAACAGGCAGAATGAATCGGGGGATTGACTATCGTACAGATTTCTATTCACTTGGCGTAACTTTTTACGAATTACTCACGGGAGAATTGCCATTTGCATCAAATGACCCAATGGAGTTAGTACATTCTCATATTGCAAAACTTCCCAAACAATTGAGGAGTAAAACAAAAAAAGAAATTCCACAAATGCTTTCAGATATCGTCATAAAATTGATGGCGAAAAACGCCGAAGATAGATATCAGAGTGCATTGGGATTAAAATTTGATTTAGAAAAATGTTTACATCAACTACAAGTTTCTGGTAAGGTTGAAGGCTTTGAAATAGCGCAACAGGATGTGTGCGATCGCTTCATCATCCCCGATAAACTTTATGGTAGAGACATGGAGGTTCAAACTCTCCTCCAAGCATTTGATAGAGTCAGTAATGGCGCAACCGAAATTATGCTGGTTGCAGGGTTTTCAGGAATTGGTAAAACAGCGGTTATCAACGAAGTGCATAAACCGATTGTCAGACAACGTGGCTATTTTATTAAAGGTAAATTTGACCAATTTGGGCGCAATATTCCCTTCAGTGCCTTTGTGCAAGCATTCAGGGATTTAATGGAGCAATTATTAACCGAAAGTGATGTCCAACTAGAACAATGGAAGAATAATATTTTAGAAGCTGTTGGCGAAAATGGGCAAGTTATTATTGAAGTAATTCCCGAATTATCAATAATTATTGGGGAACAACCACCCGCAGTGGAATTATCAGGAACAGCGGCACAAAATCGCTTTAATTTACTCTTTCAAAATTTTACAAAAGTCTTTACCAGTGCAGAGCATCCCTTAGTAATATTTTTAGATGATTTGCAATGGGCAGATTCGGCATCGCTGAAATTAATGCAGTTATTAATGGCTGATACAGGTCATCTTTTCATCATTGGTGCGTACCGCGATAACGAAACGGCACTTGCTACCCTGCGGGAAGCCGCAGAAGCGTCTACAAGCCGGGAAACCCGTCCAACGCAGTGCCTCGTCCAGCCAGCACATCCATTAATGCTGACTTTGAGTGAAATTCAGAAAAATCAAGCAACAATTAATACAATTATTTTAGAATCACTAAGTCAAGTACAAGTAAATAAATTAGTTGCTGATACACTCAAATGTCCAGAAGATTTGGCATTGAATCTTTCTACATTACTCTATCAAAAGACTCAGGGCAATCCATTTTTTGTAACGCAATTTTTCAAAGCATTACATCAAGACGGACTAATTAAATTTGATGTGGAATTAAGCTGTTGGCAATGCGATATTGCCAAAGTAGCAAGACAAGCGGTTACAGATGATGTGGTAAATTTTATGAGTTTTCAATTGCGAAAACTCCCGTCATCAACTCAAGATATATTGACGTTAGCTGCTTGTATTGGTAACTCATTTAATTTAGCAACTTTGGCAATTATTTCCGAACAATCCCCAATTGAGACGGCAGCTGCTTTGTGGAAAGCATTACAATCAGGATTGATTGTACCGATTGGTGATGTTTATAAATTTTATGTTGGGCAAGAAAGTCTTGCAATTACTCAAGAAAATCAAGAAACTGTTACATACAAATTTATACACGATCGCGTCCAACAAGCGGCTTACTCTTTGATTCCCGATGACCAAAAAACAGCAACTCATTTCAAAATCGGACAGTTACTCCTAGAAAATTTATCCGAGCTAGAACTTGAAGAAAAACTGTTCGATATTGTGGGGCATTTGAATTTAGGAATTGAGTTAATTAGTCAATCAAGGGAACGCGAGGCATTAGCTAAACTGAATTTGCAAGCTGGAGTGAAGGCGAGAAATTCTACAGCTTACGCCGCAGCAAGAGTTTATTTGCAAACGGGGATAAAGCTACTCCAGACAAACTGCTGGCAACATCAGTATGAATTGACTTTGAATCTGTATGTTACGGGTGCGGAAGTTGCTTATTTGAATGGTGACTTGGAGGGCATGGAACAGCAAGCCGCATTGGTATTGCAGCAAGCACAGACAATTTTCGACAAAGTGAAAATCTACGAAATTCAAATCGCGGCCCAAATGGCCCAGAGCCAAGTATTAGAGGCGATCGCAATCGGAAGAGATGCACTGAGTCAATTAGAGGTGGATCTCCCCAGTACACCAGATGAAGCCCAAATCGGCAAAGTGCTAGAAGACCTTGCCAGCCTTGAGGGCAGCAACAATCCATCTGCCCTAGTTAATTTACCCAAAATGAGCGATCGCACTGCCCAAGCCGCGATGCAACTATTAGGGGTGTTGTTTGCACCCATGTTGCTGGGAATGCCAGGTTTACTTCCCCTGTTGAGCGCGACGATGGTGAGGTTGTCGCTTCAGTTTGGCAATGCCCCCGCCTCGACAGCAGGATATGGGCTGCATGGCATGATACTGTGTGCCTTTTTGGGCGAAGTCGAAACAGGCTACGAGTTTGGTAAATTAGCACTCTTGTTGCTGGAAGGGTTGAATGCTCAGTCCATGAAGTCTGTAACTCTAAACTTGTTTGGATCTTTCATCCAACATCACCAGCAAGGACTCTTGGCAACGCTACCGACGCTCAAAGATGGCTACACCACTGGCATAGAAACAGGCGATTTTCTCTACGCTGGCTACAACATAGCAGGTTACGCCTGTAATGGGCTTTTCGCAGGTGTAGAGGTGGAAGCGTTGTCATCCGAATTAACTGCTTACAATGCTGTCCTAGCTCAGATGAAACAAGAATCCGCGCATATCTATTCGGATATGGTGTTGCAAACGCTGGAGCATTTGAGAGAAACGGTGAGCCAACCAGATTGCTTAATGGGCAGTGTCTACGATGAAACGGTAATGCTGCCAAAGCACCACCAGGATAACGATTTCACTGCGATCGCCATTGTCTACACCTACAAACTGCTGCTTGCCTACTACTTTGGCAATTATCAAGCCGCCCTAGACTACATCATCCAAGGCAAGTCCTATTTGATGGCAGTATCGGGAATGTTTTTTATTCCGATTTTCCATTTTTATGCCGCGCTAACTCATCTAGCACTCTTCCCCAGCCAAAAAGATGCAGAACAAGCCAAGCTGCTTGCTGTTGCCGTCACTCATCAAACTGCTCTCCATCAATTGGCCCAAAATGCGCCGATGAATCATTTGCATAAATGGTATCTAGTGGAGGCTGAACGTCATCGAGTTTTGGGTGAAAAAGCCGCAGCCAGTGAGTGTTATGACCAAGCCATAAGTCTTGCTAAAGAACATCAGTTCATCCACGAAGAAGCCTTAGCCAACGAACTAGCAGCAAAGTTTTACCTAGAGTGGGGCAAACAACGCATAGCTAAGGAATACCTGGCTGAAGCCTATTACGGTTATGCCCGTTGGGGTGCAAAAGCCAAAGTCGCCGACTTAGAAAAACGCTATCCGCAACTGCTGGCTGCGATATTACAGCAAACCCGCGCCGCCCTCTCAGTCAACGAAACCGTCTTTGCCTTGGGGAGTGTCACATCTAACAGTTCTACGAGTTCTAGCAGTAGTGTCTCAGATAGCCTAGATTTAAAAGCCATTCTCAAGGCTTCTCAAACTATCTCAGGCGAAATCGAACTAGAAAAACTGCTCTTATCGTTGCTTTCCATTGCCATAGAAAATGCGGGGGCTGATAAATGTGTGTTCATGCTGATGCTAGACAATCGCCTGTTAATCAAAGGATCGATTACTGGAGAGTTACAGCCTGTTGTCTTGCAGCGTATTCCCATTGAAGATAGCCAGGATATTCCCCACAAGCTCATTTACAAAGTCTTGCACAACCAGCAGACTATTGTGCTGCTGGATGCAACAGCAGATCCCACCTTAGCCAACGACCCATACATCATACGTCAGCAGCCTAAGAGTATCTTGTGTAGCCCGATTTTGCGTCAAGGCAAGTTGCTAGGCATTTTATATCTGGAAAATAATTTAGCAACGGGGGCATTTAGTGGCGATCGCGTCGAACTGCTCAACCTGTTATGCGCTCAAGCTGCTATTTCTTTGGAAAATGCCCGACTGTATGAGCGTTCCTTAGAATATGCCCACCAATTAGAGCGATTGTTTGATGAGTTTAGCGCCGCACAATCAACCTTGCAAGCATCCCAGCAACGACTCCAGTTATTGGTTCAGCAAACTCCCCTAGCAGCGATCGAGTGGGATATCAATTTTCAGGTTACTGACTGGAACCCAGCAGCAGAAAGAATCTTTGGCTACACCAAACAAGAGGCTTTGGGTTGTGACTTCAGATTCATCATTCCTCAAAGCATTCAAGCACAAATGCAGCGAGTTAGCGTCGATATTATATCGCAGCAGGGCGGTAATTACAGTATCAATGAAAATGTTACCAAGGATGGCAAAACTATTTTTTGTGCTTGGTATAATAATCCACTTGTGAGTGCGGATGGCGAATTAATCGGAGTTGCTTCGCTGGCAGATGATATTACAGATCGCCAAGCTGCCGAAATCCAACTTCAACAAAAAGCACAAGAGCTAGAAACTGCTTTACAAAACCTGCAACAAGCGCAATTACAAATGATCCAAAGTGAAAAGATGTCTGCTTTGGGTAACTTAGTTGCTAGTGTTGCTCACGAAATGAATAACCCTTTGGGTTTTATTTCTGTCAGTCTCAAACAAATTAAACCCACTATTGCTGATATTGTTGAACACCTAAAGTTATATCAAGAAACTTTACCAAACAAGAGTGAAGAAATTATTGACCATGCCGAATCAATTGATTTGGAATATAGCTTATCAGACTTACATGAGGTAATTAATTCGATGACGATGGCGTGCGATCGCCTGAAAAATATCAGTACTAGTCTTCGCACTTTCTCTCGTGCCGATAAAGATTATAAAGTGCAATTCAAAATCCACGAAGGTATCGATAGTACGATTTTAATTCTCAAACATCGTCTCAAGGCAAATGAACTACGTCCAGCGATTGAAGTTGTAACTAACTACGGAAATTTAACTTTGATTAAATGTTTCCCTGGGCAAATAAATCAAGTATTTATGAATATTCTGGCTAATGCCATCGACGCATTAGATGAGTCGAATATTGGGCGAAGTTTTGAAGATATTAAAGTTAATCCCAATCGAATTACTATTACCACTTCAATGGCAGATAAACTCATGAAAATTGCCATTGCTGATAATGGTAAGGGAATAAGTGAAGAAATCAAACAAAAGATTTTTGACCATTTATTTACAACAAAAGCTGTTGGTAAAGGTACAGGTTTGGGGTTGGCGATCGCTCAACAAATCGTTGAATCAACCCACGGCGGCAAATTGATTTGTAACTCTATTATCGGTGAAGGAACAGAATTTATTATTGAAATTCCGGTGTAAATTTTTATTCTTGTTCCTAAATAACTTAAGATATCTGGGAATACTGTATCTGTAAATCATCATTCTTTCAGCAGTATGGTCAGCACTTTTGTTAGGATTCCTGGATATCGCTTAACTGAAGAACTCTACAATGGTTCGAGAACACTCGTTTATCGAGGATATCAAGAGACTGATTCCTTACCAGTAGTGATTAAACTACTGAAAAATCCCTATCCGAGTTTTAGCGAACTCTTGTCGTTTCGCAATCAGTACACCATTGCCAAAAATCTGAATTCACCTCTAATAGTTCAAACTTATAGCCTAGAACCTTACCAAAATGGCTACGCACTAATGATGGAAGATTTTGGGGGAGTTTCTCTCAAAGAATGGCAACTCACAGGGAATTTACAATCTCTACAAGAGTTTTTAGAAATTGCGATCGCTCTGTGCGACACCTTAAATTTACTCTACAAAGAGCGCATTATACATAAAGATATTAAACCCAGCAATATATTAATTAATCCCCAAACCAAACAAGTTAAATTAATTGACTTTAGTATTGCATCACTTTTACCAAGGGAAACCCAAACCCTAGTAAATCCCAATGTATTAGAAGGAACACTAGCTTACATATCCCCCGAACAAACAGGCAGAATGAATCGAGGGATTGACTATCGCACAGATTTTTATTCACTCGGTGTAACTTTTTACGAATTACTGACAGGAGAGTTACCATTTGCCTGCAACGAGCCAATGGAGTTGGTACATTCTCATATTGCAAAACTTCCCGAACAATTGACGAGCAAAACAAAAAAAGAAATTCCCCAAGTCTTAGGTGATATCGTCATGAAATTGATGGCGAAAAATGCCGAAGATAGATATCAAAGTATATTGGGGTTGAAATTTGATTTAGAAAAATGTTTAACTCAGCTACAAGTCGATGGTAGAGTAGAGAGTTTTAAAATAGCACAGCGTGATGTGTGCGATCGCTTCATCATCCCCGACAAACTCTACGGACGAGAAAGCGAAGCAGCAAATTTACTGCAAGCCTTTGAAAGAGTTAGCCTTGGTGCAACCGAAATAATGCTGGTAGCAGGTTTTTCCGGAATTGGTAAAACCGCAGTTGTCAACGAAGTGCATAAACCGATTGTCAGACAACGCGGCTACTTCATCAAAGGCAAATACGACCAATTCAAGCGCAACATTCCTTTGAGTGCTTTTGTGCAGTCTTTCCGCGACTTGATGTCACAACTATTAAGTGAAACTGATATTCAGCTAACGCAGTGGAAACAGAAAATCTTATCGGCTGTTGGTGAAAATGGACAAGTTTTAATCGATGTGATTCCCGAACTCGAACAGATTATCGGCAAACAACCACCTGCTACTGAACTTTCTCAGAGTGCAGCTTTAAACCGCTTCAACTTGTTATTTAGCAAATTCATCGCCGTGTTCGCGACAGTCGAACATCCGTTAGTAATTTTCCTAGATGACTCGCAGTGGGCAGATTCCGCTTCACTCAACTTAATACAGGTGTTGATGAGTCAAAGCGAGATCGGCTATCTGTTCATCATTGGAGCTTATCGAGATAATGAAGTTTCAAAAGCACATCCTCTGATGCTGATGCTAGAGGAGATTGAAAAAGCCGAGGCAATTGTCAATACCCTGACTTTAAATCCTTTGAGTCAAACTCATATTAATGATTTGGTAGCTGACACCCTCAGTTGTGCAAAAGTTGTAGCGCAACCTTTAAGTGAGTTAGTCTATCAAAAAACCAAAGGCAACCCCTTCTTTGCCACCCAATTTCTCAAAGCTTTGCACGAAGAAGGATACATTACTTTTGACTTCAATGGCGGACATTGGCAGTGCGATATTGCAGTAGTAAAAACACTGGCGCTCACCGATGATGTTGTGCAGTTCATGGCAATGCAATTGCAAAAGTTGCCCGATGAAACTCAAAATGTCCTCAAACTTGCTGCCTGTATTGGCGCACAATTTGATTTAGAAACCTTGGCGATTGTCTCTGAACGCTCACAGTCAGAGCTTGGGGTAGATTTGTGGAAGGCACTGCAAGAAGGATTAATTCTACCGATTAGTGAAGTCTACAAATTTTATCAACCCTCGAAACTCAGTTCAGAAGTTCCCGAACACAATACCTTTAACTGCGCTTACAGATTTTTGCACGATCGCGTCCAGCAAGCGGCTTACTCTCTGATTCCTGAATCTCACAAAAAAGCTACGCATCTCAAAATCGGACAGTTACTCCAGCAAAATTTATCACTCAAAGCAACAGAAGAAAATCTGTTTGATATTGTGGGGCATTTGAATTTAGGAATTGAGTTAATGACTCAACCAGAGGAACGCCAAGCATTAGCTCAACTGAACTTAGCAGCAGGGCGAAAAGCGAGAAATTCTACAGCTTATTCATCTGCCAGAAGTTTCGTACAAACAGGGATGAAATTGCTTGCTAGAGATTGTTGGCAACATCAGTATGAATTAACCCTAAATCTTTCTGTAGCTGCGGCAGAAATTGCCTACTTGAATGGCGATTTCGAGGAAATGGAAGGAATAGGAATTCAGGTATTGCAATCTGCTCAAACCATCCTAGATAAAGTAAAAATTTATGAGATTCAAATCAATGCACTGATCGCCCAGAGTCAGGTATTAGAAGCGATCGCTGTCGGCAAAAATGCGCTGGCACAATTGGGAGTTGAGTTCTCGTCCGAACCTGATGAAACTTTGACGAATAAAGCACTACAAACTCTAACCGAGCAACTCCAGGGTAAACAAATTGAAGAATTGATTAATCTCCCTGTAATGAACAATCCTCAAATCATTGCAGCAATACAGCTTTTAGCAATGATGTTTGTGGCAGTTTTGATCGGAAATCCTAGCTTGCTCCCTTTGGTTTCTGCCACAATGGTGAGTCTATCCTTAGAATTTGGAAATGCACCTGGATCGACAATCGCATATATCGGTTATGGCGTGGTACTGTCTGCTTTTTTAGGAGAGGTAGAAAAAGGTTATCGCTTTGGACGATTAGCACTGAATGTCCTCAATCAGTTCAATGTACAAGAATTAAAATCTATGACACTGGATCTGTTTGGTCTATTTCTCCAGCATCGTCAAGAACCACTAAAGGCAGTAATCTTAACGATGAAACAGACCTATTTAGTGGGAATGGAAACAGGTAATTTTTTATTTGCTGGCTACGCTATAGGTAATTATTTTGACAATAATTTCTTCGCCGGAGTGGCTCTATACGAATGGGAATCAGAAATAGAAAATTACTGTGTTGTCTTAGCAAATGTGAAGCAAGACTATCCTCTGGTTCTCGTGAAGATGAAACATCAAACAATATATCACTTCATTGAAATTGTCGAGCAACCGGATTTATTAATTGGAAGTGCTTACGATGAAAAACTGATGCTTCCTAAATACCATGACGATAAAGATCTGACTTCGCTTGCTTATCTCTATATCTACAAGCTGATGCTTGCCTATTTCTTTGGCAACTACACCAATGCCCTAGACTACATCACCCAAGTTAACCTTAATTTGATGGCAGTGGTGGGAATGGTTCATACTGCGATTTTTCATTTTTATGCTGGTTTAACCTACTTGGCAGTATACTCTACGCAGTCAGAAATTGAACAAGCTAACACTCTGGCTCTGCTAGAAACTCATCAAACTACTCTTACTCAATGGGCGCACCACGCCCCCATGAATCACCAACATAAAGTTGACTTAATAAAAGCAGAAAAATGCCGAGTTTTAGGACAAAAAGCCGAAGCAATTGAGCTGTATGACAAAGCAATAACTCTAGCCAAAGCTAACAACTACATCCAAGAAGAAGCATTGGCTAATGAACTGGCAGCAAAATTCTACTTGGAATGGGATAAACAGCACATTGCCCAGGAATACTTGACTCACGCCTACTACGGTTATGCTCGCTGGGGGGCAAAAGCCAAAATTGCTGACTTAGAAAAACGCTATCCGCAACTGCTGGCTCCTATCCTGCAACAAACCCATACTCCTTTTTTCACTAGGGACACAATCTTCCCATTGGCAAGTGTCACCTCCACCAGTTCGTCTACTACCAACATTAGCAGTGTCTTGGCGGGTTTAGATTTAGCTGCCATTCTCAAAGCCTCTCACACCCTCTCAGGTGAAATCGAACTCGAAAAACTACTTTCATCGTTGCTTGAAATCGTCATTAAAAATGCCGGGGCTGATAGATGCGTACTGATGCTGATGCGGGATAATCGCCTGTTAATCAAAGGGTCAATTGCTGGAGAGTCAAATCCTGTTGTTTTACAGCGTATTCCCATTGAAGATAGCCAAGACATTCCCCACAAGCTGATTTACAAAGTCTTGCACGAAAGGCAAACTGCTGTGCTGCTGGATGCAAGTACCGATCCGACTCTCGCCAACGACCCATATATTATGCGTCAGCAGCCTCAGAGTGTTTTGTGCAGCCCGATTTTGCATCAAGGTCAGTTGAAGGGCATTTTATATCTGGAAAATAATTTAGCAACGGGTGCATTTACAAGCGATCGCGTCGAACTACTCAATCTACTCTGCGCTCAAGCTGCAATTTCTTTAGAAAATGCCCGACTTTACGAACTTTCCTTAGAATATGCCCAACAATTAGAGCGATCGTTTGCCGAATTGAGTGCGAGTAACTCTCGGTTTGAAAAACTTGTAGATAATGTTCCTGGGGTGGTTTTTCAATACTCTCTGAGTGCTGATGGAATCCTATCGTTAAACTACATTAGTGCTGATTGTTACAATTTGTACGAAATTACGCCAGAGCAAGCCGCTGCCGAACCGAAGTTTTTTGACAAAATGGTACATCCTGACGATATAGTTTCTTACCAGCAATCAAGCACTGCCACCGTTCAAACTCTATCTCCCTGGCATTGGGAGGGGCGAATTGTCACTCCATCCGGTATTGTCAAGTGGATTCACGGCGAATCCAGAATTGAACAGCGTGCTGATGGTTCAATCATTTGGGATGGATTGTTTTTGGATATTAGCGATCGCAAAGTTGCGGAACTTGGCTTGCAACAAGCACAATTACAAATTATCCAAAGTGAGAAAATGTCTGCATTGGGTAACTTAGTTGCTGGGGTAGCTCACGAAATGAATAATCCTTTGGGTTTTATTGCTGCCAGTATTAAACAAGCTAAACCAACGTTTACTGATATTATCGAACACTTGAAATTTTATCAAGAAACTTTACCCGATAAGAGTGAACAAATCATCGCCCACGAGTCAGAAATTGACTTGGAATACAGCTTAGAAGACTTGCCAAAAATGCTTGACTCCATGACGATGGCGTGCGACAGGCTGAAAAACATCAGCACCAGTTTGAGAACTTTTTCTCGTGCCGATCGCGATTACAAAGTACCTTTTAATATTCACGAAGGTATTGATAGCACAATTTTAATTTTGAAACATCGTCTCAAAGCTAATTCTGAACGCCCGGCGATTGAAGTTGTCACTAACTACAGCAATTTACCGCAAGTTGAATGTTTTCCCGGACAATTAAATCAGGTATTTATGAATATTCTTGCTAATGCTATTGATGCTTTAGAAGAGTCGAATATTGGGCGAAGTGGGGCAGATATTCAAGCCAGTCTCAACCGGATTACTATTAGCACTTCCATAACAGATAATCTCTTGCAAATTGCTATTGCTGATAATGGCAAAGGGATGAGTGAAGAAGTTAAATCAAAAATATTTGACCATTTATTTACTACTAAATGTGTGGGTAAAGGTACGGGGTTAGGGTTGGCGATCGCCCGACAAATCGTCGAATCAACCCACGGCGGCAAATTGAGTTGTAACTCTGTTATCGGTCAAGGTACAGAATTTCTCATCGAGATTCCGGTGTAAATATTTACTGAAGTGTAGTTAAATTATTGACGCAGACATGCTTTTCTGACTTTGCTCATGTATTTTTGACACGAGTAAATATTAATTATTACTAAGATGAGACATATAGAATTGCAGCTTGTTAGTTAATCTTTTATATGGATATACATCAAAAATTTTAAATCAGGTGATTACTCAAACAGCAAAATTTGACATTCGACCTGTTACGTCCCCAGCTGATAATCAAATATTCCTGGATATCCCAGCGCAGATTTATGCCAAAGAACCTTACTGGGTATCGCCGATTCCAAGCAGCATAGCCAAGCAATTTACACCAGCTAATCCCTTCTTAAATTACGGAAAACTACAACAATTTATTGCTCTATCTCAAGAAAATTCTCAACCATTAGGACGGATTGTCGCCGCAGTCAATCAACGCTTGATTGACCGTGAAGCTCAGAATATTGGTTTGTTTGGCTTTTTTGAATGCATTCAAGATTTTACTGTCGCCCAAGCCTTGCTAAATACTGCCTGCAAATGGTTGCGAGAGCAAGGTATGATTATTGGTCGCGGCCCGATAGATTTATCTACCCACAATAATTGTCTATTTTTAGTCGATGGATTTGATTCACCGCCAATGGTGATGATGCCTTACAATCCAGCTTATTATCCTGAGTTTATGGAGCGGGATAATTGGCATAAAGCCAAAGATGCTTATGCTTATGATTTTCCTTTAGATAAACCTCTACCGCCAGAATTTGAGAAAGCTTATCGAATTGCTTGCAAATCAGGTGTAAAATTTCGTCCAATTGCAACCAAAGGTGAAGCATTTGAACGAGATGCCAAAAGTATTTATCAGCTTTTTAATCGTGCTTTTGCCCCTAACTGGAGTTCTACTCCGCGCAGCGAGGCAGAATTTTTAGAAGAAGCTAAAGATTTGCGGGATTTAATCGACCCTGATGTGTTTCCAGTTGCGGAATATAACGGCGAAATGATCGGCTTTTGGATGGGTTTACCTGATTACAATATTCCATTGAAACAAGTTAACGGTAAATTAAATTGGTTGGGAATTCTCAAGTTTCTTTGGTATCGCCGCCAAATCGATCGCGGACGCGTAATTGCTATTTGTTCTCTACCAGAGTATCGGCGAAAAATGGTTCCTTTAGCTTTGATTTATTTGGGAATGCAAGGTGGAAAACAAAAAGGCAAACCCTATAAAAGAGCGGAGCTTTCTTGGGTTTTTGAAGATAATTTTCCTTCACGTAAATTAATCGAAGCCGCTGGTGGCAAAATTTATAAAACCTATAGAATTTACGAAAAAGTCTTATGAAGGCATTAGTTACAGGAGCCAATGGATTTACAGGTTCTCACTTAGTAAAAGCTCTACAAAAGCAAAGCACAACTGTTGTTGGACTGGTACGAAAATCTAGTAATTTAGCACGTCTAGGCGATCGCAACGTGCAATTGATTTACGGTGATATCACTGACCGAGATGCATTAAAAACGGCGATGAATGGCGTAGACACAGTTTTTCACACCGCTGCTTATGTAGAGCTAGGAATCGTCGATGAGCCAGAAATGAAACGGGTGAATGTTGAAGGTACGCGGGCAGTGTTGGAAGTAGCCCAAGCAGTTGGTGTATCTAAATTAGTATACTGTAGCACCATTGGTATATTTGGCGATACAAAAGGTCAACTCATCAATGAAACCTTTACTAGAACGCAGAAAAACTTTTCCTCTGCCTACGATCGCACAAAGTATCAAGCTCAACAATTAGTAGATAAATTTGCTCAAGATGGTCTTCCTGTAGTCAGCGTTCTGCCTTCGGGAATATTTGGTACAGATGACCCGCATTTCGGGCCAGTATTGCAGCAATTTGTCAAAGGAAGATTAAAGGTGTGGGCAGGTGGCGATCGCATTACTGGTATTGTGCATGTAGACGATTTAGCCACAGCAATGATTTTAGCAGCCGAAAAAGGTACTATAGGAGGGCATTACATCATTTCTGCTGGCGAACTCAAAAGCCGCGAGATGTTTGAGATTATCTCTAAAGAAACAGGCGTTTCAGTTCCTCGTGAAGTTCCAAAACCTCTGGTGAGACTTGCAGGAAACTTGCTCACTCCCATAGGAAAGCTGTTGAAATGGCAACCACCCATCAGTCGGGAGCGGGTTCACTATATTTATGACCGTTGTGTTCGAGTAGATGCTACCAAAGCCCGCAATGAACTTAACTGGCATCCACGTTCAGCTTCAGAAACTTTACTTGAGTTAATTTGAGTTGTCAGTTGTCAGTGGTCAGTTGTCAGTTGACAGTGGTTATTTCTCTGCGTCCCCGCGTCCCCCTGGCTATAAATGTTTTTTTCTATACGCCATGTTCAATACCTGGAATGATATCCTCAGCAATGAACATTACACCTCCACAATTTATACCAATTCTCCAAAAAGAGGCAACAGATGATGACGCGGGGACGCGGAGACGGGGAGACGCGGAGATTTATGTGTAGCCAGACTTTAGAGAAAGGGTATTAGAGGTAGTTTCAATGAGAAAATTTTCATCGCTATGCATGAAAATTATGACTAAGGACTGAGAACTAGTATTTTTACTCAGCACTCAGCACTCAAAACTCAGCACTCAGCACTTTTAAATTAGGAAGAATCAATGTCCGCGACCAATTCACCGCCCCAACTGCAAAGAGAATTAGGGGTTTTTGGTGCAACCCTGATGGGACTGGGTTCGATTGTCGGGACGGGTGTATTTGTCAGTGCTATTGGTGCGGTGACAGCGATGTTAGACGTGCTGTTGAACTTAATTTTAGGCTTATCCCGCGTCTTGCTGGCATATGTTCTGCGATCGAACTATAACTATTCTAAATAAATCTAAGTAAAATATTAAGTTACTCACTTATCTATCTAAAGTAAGAAGTACTAATTTTATGATTTGTGAAAACTAGAAGAGAAGTTTGAAAAATACTCAAATTGCATAAAAATGAGTTTTAGTCAAGATAAAAAGAAATTATTGCACACGCAGCTAGTTAAATACGGTATACATTATCGCAAAGCTGCCAAAGCAGCAGAAATTTTAGCATCTGAGACACCAGATGAGCTTTTGAGTTACGAAGAAATACAACTTACTCAAGAAGTTTGTAGAGAGTGGTTAAAACAACGCAAGCGCTTACATTCTATTGAAGAAAATATTAGTTTTTGAGAGCTAGCTTTCATCTTTACTTTTATTTGCCGTACAGAATTCATTCAAGTAGAAGAGGTTATTTTGAGTTCTTTTTTAGCACGTTTCAATTGTTTCCAGAGGCTTTTAATTTGATCGTACGCCTCTTGAGGTGAAAGCTTACCATTGCTTTGCAAGTCACTAATGTAGCTTACTCTTTGGGCAAATTCTTGTAGATTCGCGTTAAAAACTAAGTACTCTTGCTTGAATTGACCGTAGTAACAACTTTGAGGATATAAGAAATCAGATAGATCGGAGAAAAAATCAGATTGTTTTGCCATTGCTATTTACACCTGTTAAATTTTAAAAAAATTAGCAGACGGGTTGGAGTAACCCATCTGCCAGATTTATCTGCGAAAGGTGCATGGAGGTATAACGATTAAGGCTTTTGACTAATCTCAAGCCAGACTCAATAAGCTAGGTATTAGCAACTCAAACAAGGTTAATACCAACTTTATTGGTCAAAGCATATAATAACCAACTTCAAAAAAATGTAGCAAAAGTTACGTTTTTCCTAACGCTAACAGCAGAATAGACGGCATTTGGTTGCTAGTAATGAGTTTTGCCAAATATAATTTATGAACGAAAGAATCCACATTTGGCAGGCAAATGAGGAAATAGATGGTGTTTTTTACTTATGAAACATTTGACGAGAGAATGGCATTTATTAATAAAGCGATCGCTATCATCAAATTGTATGCAGATATTCAGGTGGTACTAAATCTACCAACCAAACACCGTTATCAGAACAGTAGAAGTTATAACCTGCTTGATGCATTGCTGCCGCATCTACAGCAAAAACTACTGGTTTTCCATGTCTTGCTCCTACCACTTTGGCTGTGGCAATATCAGCTGATAAATGGACATGGTGTCGAGACATTTTGCGAAGTCCCGTTTGCATAATTGATTCGACAGCTGTGCTTCCCGTACCGTGATAAAGCACATCTGGGGGAACCACAGATTGCAACTGCAAATCAACTTCTACGCTATGTCCTTGATTAGCACGAATTAAAGTACCTGTAGCATCAAAGGAAAAGCGTTTTTTCTCGCTGGTGGCAACTACTTCCTGTAATTCCTGATGAGCGATCGGAAAATTATGATTGGCACAGGCAGCTAGAAGTTCCTCAACAGCAACCCAACCACCAGGATCTAGTTTTATACCAATGCCATCTGGCTGGTGGCGCAGATGTTTGCTGAGAAATTTACTGATTTTGACTAGGCGCAAAGTATCCATTAGACCTGTCCGCAGAGTATGTCAAGAAGAGGCAGAGGGCAACCCCATACATAAATATTTTTATTTAACCTCGAAATTCCAGAATATGTCGAGCGGTGATTTTTGGTTGTTCTAGATGAGGAAGATGACCGCAATCTGGAATCCAAATCAGTTGACTTTGGGGAATTGCTCTTTTAAATCTTTTGGCATCTTCCGTGCCCAAAATTTTATCAGAATCGCCCCACAAAATTAGAGTTGGTTGTTTAATTTCTGAGAGTTTTTTAAATCTAAAAGCACTGTAACCACCACTTTTAGTAAAAGCAATTGTAGCTTGACTCCAACTTTGCATTTGTAGGTGTAATGCTGCACAATTGAGAGCATCGACAGAGACAAGACTAGGATTTTTGTAAGCAGCGCGAGAAACGCGATCGCGTACTTGAGGATTCCGCAAAAACTCAGTCGCTAAATAACCCAAAGGGGGAAACATCAATTTGCTTAATAGCGAACCTCCTCTTAAACCTGCGCTGTCAATTAACACTAGTTTCTGTACCACTTCTGGATAAGTGAGTGTGAAATCAATCGCCGTTGCACCCCCCATCGATGCACCAACCAAAATTACAGATTGATTAATTAGAGTTTTCCAAAAATAATATAGATGGGTTTTTATGGCACTGGGGCTAAATTTTATCCCTGCAAGTCTGTCTGTAAACCCAAAACCCAACAAATCCACTGCCCAGGTTTGATTATCTGCTGCTAACAGTGGCAAAAGACGACGGAATTCTAATATAGAACTGTCAAAACCGTGAATCAGTAATATTGGCGTACCGCCACTTCCAAGATGTGCGTAGGTTGTGGTAATCGGTTGACGAGTTAGAGGAGTTGCGATCGCTTGACTTTGAATGCTTTGAGCTAAAGCGATCGACTCGGATTCTGTTAGTTGACTAGCCGCGGCAGGTAAAAAGCTGGGAAACATAAGTTTTAGTTTACTTGAATTGCCCACTCCTGCA
Organism: Dendronalium phyllosphericum CENA369; assembly: GCF_016056275.1. Taxonomy (GTDB): domain Bacteria; phylum Cyanobacteriota; class Cyanobacteriia; order Cyanobacteriales; family Nostocaceae; genus Dendronalium; species Dendronalium phyllosphericum. The sequence continues at coordinate 19,041 of NZ_JAECZA010000051.1, forward strand.
TACTACCTGCTAGTATCGCGTTCTCATCTCAAAAATTGAGCTATACGTACTGATTCACAACATTGTATTTCCTAAAAAATTGCAATTTAGGGACTTCCAGAAATTAAATTATTCAATTTGGAGAGCGAAGACGATGAATAGACTCTTTCTCTCCCTGCTTCCCCAGCCTCCCCTGCTTCCCCAGCTCGCCCAAACGATTGATTATTTTTTTATTTGAAAGTCCCTTAGCTTCCTCGACTCGCGTTAGCCATAACAAAGATTATTGCTTTGAAGAAAGTTTTCCTAGATGTCAAAATTAGGACTAAAGCCTCGTACAATAAATATCACTTATTCTTGACTCAGGAGCTAATGCCATGCCAATGGCGGTTGGCGTAATTGAAACTTTAGGTTTTCCTAGTGTCTTAGCCGCAGCAGATGCAATGGTAAAATCTGCCGCAGTCACGCTGGTGTATTATGGTCTAGCCGAGAGCGGTCGCTTTGTAGTCGCCGTTCGGGGACAAGTGGCTGAAGTAAAAAGAGCTGTTGCAGAAGGCATTAATGCTGGAGAGGAAGTAAAGGTTGAAACAGTAATTACCCATTACATAGTTCCCAATCCCCCGGAAAATGTGGAAACCATACTACCAATTCACTTTACTCAAAAATCCGAACCTTTCCGTATCTTCTAAGCGATTCTGCCATTAAAATCTGTAGCGGAGCTTCGTACAATTAACTTGTAGCGCCACATATGTTTATTCATACAGGAGATTAGTAATGTCATTACAAGCAGTTGGATCGCTTGAAACTAAGGGTTTTCCTGCTGTACTAGCAGCAGCAGATGCTATGGTCAAAGCTGGTCGAGTTACCCTTGTTGGTTATATCAGAGTTGGTAGCGCTCGTTTTACAGTTAATATTCGCGGTGATGTTTCTGAGGTAAAAACCGCTATGGCTGCTGGTGTTGAAGCCGCAGAAAATGTCTATGGTGGCACTTTAGAATCTTGGGTAATAATTCCTCGTCCCCATGAAAATGTAGAAGCTATTCTACCAATAGCTTATACCGATGAAGTCCAACAGTATCGCGACTCTGTGGAAAATCCAATCGTTAGGTCAGCAAACGGGCGCTAAAGCGAGAATTTTTAATTATTCGACAAAAGCTAAAAGTCCAGCGTACTAATTAATTATTCACTGTTGACTCTTAGCTTTGATTATCGATTTTTTGCAAAACGCAATATCAGGATTAGAGTGTCATTTAATAGAACTAATGTTAGCAAGCTGAGTCAGCCAATTTAGTGGATTATTACGAATAACTCGGTGATTAAGTTTAATATCGACTAATACCACATTCTGTTATTCAAGCACTAGACTTTACTTGCTTCAAACAGTACCCTTAAGGGTACTTTTAAATTTTCAATAGCTTTTTTTGAGTTTAGAAGTATGCTGACCAATTTTTGAATTTTTGATTGAAAATATTTAACCCAAAATTCTTACCTAAAAATTTAATGGTAATTATCTAATAAAGTGAAACTTGCCAAAATCATCATTTGTCGAAGCAAAACACAAAGCAAAGAAACTTATATGGTTAAAATAACGTCCAAATGGGGGTAAATGCTATTTAGTATTCTCGACAGGTGCAAAATGTCAGTTTTTTCCACCTCTTTCAATCCAGTGATATAGCCACCCATACAAATCTAAATTGCTATTATGTACTTCCAAAACTAAAGTTTACAAAATTTTAAATTATGCATAAATTGAGGCAAATGCCCAAAATGCAATAATTTCTAAGGTTTTGGGATTAACAACAAAAACACGAATGCGAAAATTTCTGCATAAAGTTAGTCAATAAAGACGTAATCACAATAGAAGCGCTGAAATGTCTTCATGAAGATGGCGGACTCATGGACTACCAGCTAGTAAGTTAAGTGCGATAAATGGGGGTTGTGATGCACACTGTAAAACAGGGTTTCGAGGAACGCAATCTCGCTATGGCAACAGAAGCAGAAAAACTGGTGCAATATTGGCAAAAGCAGCTAGCTGCCGAGTGCCCAGAACAAAGTTTAGATAATAGAGAAAGTATTATTTTTTGGCTTTTGGGACGTGATTCGACACGGTTCGATCTGCTTAACCCTAAAGAACTCGACATCGCCAAGCAAGCAATGGAATATCGCTATCGGATTTTGCGCCAACGCTACTTGGGGATCGGGCGAGAACGTGCTTATCGCAACCTGATTACTCGGCTGGGGAGTTTAGTCACATTAAGAAACAAAATTCAGACTTGGGTTTCTTTAAGTCGCGATCGCCAGCGCAGTGTGATAGATGTACTGCAAGAAGTACTCCAAGAATTATTGCAAAGCGATTCCTACATCCAACAGCAGATGGGTTGGATTTCTGAAATCACAACCGATAGACGACTACAAGATACTTTGCTGTTTGCCAGCATTGAAGAGTATTGTTTGCGACCAGTACGCAATCAGCCTTTGTTAGCGTATCGATTTGTAAACTATTTGCGTCGGACTCAGCGTGGCGGCTTAACGCAAGTACCTAGCAGTGACTTAGTGAGACTAGTTTCCGAAGAAATCCTCACAGACGACAGCGACAATCGAGTAAATTTAGTAGACAATCAGGCGATCGCAGAATATCAAGAAGCACAGCAACTAGAAGAACAACAAGCACAGCGGCAAACAGTACAAAAAGAATTTGGCAATTACTTACAAGAAAACTTAGGAACAGATGCAGTAGAGTGGTTAAAACTCTATCTTCAAGGCAAGTCTCAAGATGAAATTGCCAAGAAACTAAATAAGCCAATTAAAGAAATCTATCGTTTGCGAGAGAAAATTAGTTACCATGCTATACGTGTCTTTGCCCTCAAAGATAAACCAGAACTCGTGGATAACTGGCTTGCGATTTCCTTACAAGAAAATAATTTAGGGCTAACACAAAGCCAATGGCAGCAACTCAATGAAAAATTAACTCCCATTGAGCGGCAGATCCTAGATTTACGGAAAGCAGGCAACTCTATAGAAGCAACAGCTCAACAATTAAAACTCAAAACCCATCAGGTAATGGGTGAATGGACAAAGATTTATCTTGCAGCTCAATCTTTGAGAACTCAAGAATAACTCGTACAAAAAACTGGAAGCAGATAAGGAAGACGGCGAGACGCAAAACTGCGGATAACACCACCGACTTTTGCCTATTGCCTCTTGTACAGCCGCGTAGACGCTCGTAAGAGCCTGATTTTTCACGGGAAGTCTTCAAACCCTCGTTAAGACTGGGGGTAGGGTGTAGGGTGTAGGGTGTAGGGAAAACAAGAAAGCCTGACTACACCCCACACCCCACACCCTCGCTCATGCGTCCACATACCGTGAAAAGTCAGATAAGAGCGGCTTCTTGTAAGAGTATAATCGCGTCTCTAACTCACTCCCTATCTTCTCGTAAAACTTGGTATTTAATTTGACTTGCCATACAGTAAATAAAGTATCTTTATTTACTGCTAACTTAGAGCAAAATAAAATATAAAGAAATACCGAGCCATCAAACCTATGTTGTCTTCAGAGGGCAAACCAACTGATACCGGAGCAAGTGGGCAGCAGATTTTGTCTGAAACTCAAGCAAATCAGGAGCAAGGACGCGATCTCAAGCAGATATTCCAGTTAATTGATAGTTTTTTGTCCTTTGAAGCTTGCTTGTACCACCAGATTGTGCCCTTTAGGTTAGAGGATAGCCAACTGTTGCTAGGTATGGTTCATCCACAAGACAGTGGAGCGCTGGATTACGTCAGTCGCATACTGTCTTATATAAATAGCACAATGGTAATTCAGGAAATAACCACTGACACGCATCGCACCATACTTTCAGCCTATCTCAACCATAAAAATACATTGCGATCGGATGCCAAACAAGTTGAGCAAACAGGAGCAGCCTTTACTTCTGAAAAGAGTATAACTAGTATCGCCGATAGTTTGATTGCCTCTGCCAATAACTCCTTTGAACAAAACCAGCAACAAACAAATATTCCGATCTCTCATCCAGATTCTATTACTTCTATCAACCCAAACAAGGAAGACACTGTCAAGCCAGTAGATTCAAGCAACTTGACTATTTTGCAAGTGCGAGTTCCAGAACTTTTTAGTCCTAGTGAAGTGTTAGCAACACTACCACCCAAAAAATTACTAGAACAATTACTAGGGCGCGTGCTGGGTGGGGGAATTGGTCGCTTGTATTTAGAAAGACAACCTTACAAAGCTAGGATACTCTGGAGTGACAATGGAGTTTTGCAGTCTGTATTAGAAAATCTGCCTTTATCCGTTTTCCAAGGCGTGCTGAATGAGTTAAAACGATTTGTTTCCTTGCCTGTGACTACCCTTGCAGAGCCAAAACAGGTAGAAAAAGAATGCCTATATCAACAAAATCGTTTGTTATTACGGCTGCGTGTAATGCCAGGAATCTATGGTGAAGAAGCTACACTACAAGTACTGCGGGGAGCAGCTTTAAAGTTTTATCAGCAGCAACAATTAACCCGTCTGAGTCGAGATGCCCTAGGAATTTCTCAACAACTCAGCTTAAAATTGCGCGAACTGCACCAAAGACTGATCCTCAATCCCAATCTCCAGTCCGAGCAACTACAAGCTTTAGTTACCCTAAATGGACTAGTAGATAATTTAGAGCAACAAATCAAAATATTGACAGCAACTAACGAGCCTCCAACAGGCAGCAAATAAAAATTCTGTCAGTGAAAGCGCTGATTGCGATCGCATCCATAATTGTTATGTTGTAATGGAACCTCAGACCTATTGGCTTTAGAGGTTTTGGTTCGATTGGTAACAATTTTGATACCGTATTCAGATTAAGATAACGGTTTTAAAACCTATATTAGTCAGCTTAATTTTCCCCTCCTGAAGTCATTATTTTGCAGATATTTCATGCAGACTGAGGTTTTTAGCGAACTTTTCCCCTTACTGAGTACAGCCAACCCACAAACTTTGGAATGGCTGCTCAACGTTGCAATTGAACATGAATACCCTGTTGGAAGAGCCGTATTGATGGAAGATGCCTGGGGTAATGCAGTTTACTTCGTGGTTTCTGGCTGGGTTAAAGTCCGACGCACTTGCGGAGATGATTCTGTTGCTTTGGCAATTTTAGGACGGGGTGATTTTTTTGGCGAAATGGCGATTTTGGATGAATCTCCGCGTTCAACCGATGTCATTGCTCTTTCAACAGTAAAATTGTTCAGCATTTCCAGAGAGCGTTTTATTCAAATACTGTTTAAAGATCCACAGTTACATCACCGAATGCTGCAATTGATGGTAAGGCGATTGCGGCAAAATAACCAACGCTTGCAAATCCGTTCTTCACCACCAGCTGTCAAACTTGCCCATACTCTAGTCAGTTTGGGCGAAAGCTATGGGCAAGAATCAGGTAAAGGCAAGGAAATTTTTAATATTCCCTTTAAAGATTTAGCAGAGGTGACAGAAATCGGAGTTGAAGAAACGACTAAAATTATGGAAAAATTACATGAAAAAGGTTGGATCGCAATTGACAGCACCAACAACATCATTTATTTGATCAACTTCAAACAGTTGATGAATTTAGCTGGTAAAGTCTAACTCTGTGCTAAGTAACGAGCAGCCAGTGCCTTGCTCCCTTTCCTGAAGCTGTAAGTAGAACGCTTTTTTTAGGGTAGCAAATATTGCAAATAACGACAGCCTTGGCAACTGGTGTTGCTTAGTGTTGAGTCTAGGGTGTTATGTATGGAATTGTGATGTGCTGAGTCCTAAGTTTAAAGTTTTTTACTACTAACTATTGACTATTGACTATTAACAACTATTGACTATTAACTATTGACTCTGAACTTATCACTCCTAACTACAGATGACTGAAGCAACAGCACCTCGTCTCGAAATTGGCATCCAGGACACCGTACCGACGATTCATTACCAGGTGGCAATGCCCCAACCAGATACACATCTGTTTGAGGTGACATTGCAACTTGTTAATTATCCGTCACCAATTCTTGACTTAAAAATGCCGGTGTGGACACCAGGCTCCTACTTAGTCCGAGAATACGCCAAAAATCTCCAAGATTTTGGCGCTTTTGTTGGGGATAAACCTTTGCCATGGCGGAAAATCAGTAAAAACCACTGGCAAATCAACAAAACTGGTTTTTCAGAATTAACTGTGCGTTACCGAATTTTCGCAAATGAGCTATCGGTACGGACAAATCATTTAGATAGCACCCACGGCTATTTTAACGGTGCAGCGTTGTTTTTCAGACTGCCGGGTTGTGAGAAGCTACCCATTCGCGTCACCATCGTACCACTACGCCCAGAATGGCGAGTAACTACTGCCTTACCACCTGTTAGCGAGCAAGCTAATACTTTTTGTGCTGTCGATTTTGACACTCTTGTAGATTCCCCTTTTGAGATTGGTTCCCATCAGTTGTATAACTTTGAAGTCTTGGGCAAACCTCACGAACTAGCAATATGGGGAGAGGGTAATTTCCAAATTCAGCGAACGATCGCTGATATTCAGAAAATTATTCAAGTCGAAGCACAGATGTTTGGCGGTTTGCCCTACGAACGATATGTGTTTTTGTTGCATTTATTTGCCCAAGCTTATGGGGGTTTGGAGCATAAAAATTCCTGCTCGTTGATTTACCAGCGTTTTGGATTTCGCTCTCAGGAGAAATACGAGCGCTTCATGCAATTGCTGGCACATGAGTTCTTTCACTTGTGGAATGTCAAGCGGATTCGGCCAAAAGCTTTAGAGATTTTTGATTACGACCGGGAAAACTATACACCATCTCTATGGTTCTGTGAGGGTACTACCAGTTACTACGACTTGTTGATTCCTTTACGGGCGGGAATTTATGATGCTAAGTCGTATTTAAATAATTGGAGTAAAGAAATTACTAGGTTTCTCACGACACCAGGGCGGAAAGTGCAATCGCTTTCGGAATCGAGTTTTGATGCTTGGATTAAACTATATCGTCCGGATGCTAATAGCAGCAATTCCCAAATGTCCTACTATTTGAAGGGCGAAATGGTGTCTTTGTTGCTAGATTTGTTGATTAGAGTGCGGCATAGCAATCAGCGCTCTCTTGATGATGTCATGCGGCAAATGTGGCAACAATTTGGAAAAGCAGAAATTGGCTTTACCCCAGAACAATTGCAACAAGTAATTGAATCTGTAGCGGGTATGGATTTAGCTGATTTCTTTGAACTCTACATAGATGGCACTGAAGAATTACCCTTTAATAAGTACTTGGAACCTTTTGGGTTGCATTTGGTAGCAGAGCAAGAAGATGAACCTTATCTAGGTGTGAAGGTAAAAACCGACAATGGACGGGAGATAATTAGGTCTGTGGAAGCAGGTTCGCCAGCACAACAAGCGGGAATTGATGCAGGTGATGAATTGCTGGCTATTGAGGGAATCAAAGTCACAGCAAATCAATTAAGCGATCGCCTTAAAGACTACCAACCAAATGACACTATCCAAGTGACAGTTTTTCATCAAGATGAACTGCGTACCTATTGTGTCACCCTAAGTGCACCGATTCCTACTAAGTATCAGGTAATTCCCGTACAGAATCCCGATCCCACACAAAAAGAGAACTTTGCAGGGTGGTTAGGCGTTTCGCTTATGACTGTTCGGTGATTGTAATGGCAAAAAGAGTTAGGAGTGGGGAGTTAAGAATTTTATCAAAATAGAATTCAGGAGTCAGAAGCTAGAATGAGCGGATGAATTTTGTGCAAAGTCGTGGATAAACGGTGAAACACCACATTAAATCTTCGATGAGCGTAGTCTACAATTAGTGGCGGGTTCCAATCCCCCACGCTCAAGATTGCTGAATTCTGAATTCTTCTTCAACTCCTCTATCTTTCTCTCCTCCTTAACTAAGTTGAGGACAACGCGATCGCGTCCTTTTCTTTTTACTTGATTACGTTTCTCAGGTATGCTTAGACAGTAATTAAACACGATTTAGCTAATTTTTGACGATATAGTGTTAGCGATCGCAATACCGACTAGCCAGCCATATTACTTCCTAACTAATTGCAAACTATGTTTGTAATATATTTGAAAATCCAAATTTTGATTTTTGATAAAAAATTCGCATCTAGATTGCAAAATACAACAAAACATCAACTTTAGTAAACAAGTGAATCTTCCCCAGCATGTGAGTGTTAACTTAGTCAATAAGACACCAGATAAAGCAAAACCAAACTAAACGGGCAAATGACTTGGTGTCTCCGGTCAGTAGCCCAAGCAAGTTTCAGCATATGAATAGTGAAGTGGTAAAAAGCCAAGATTACAAGGCAAAGCCAAATCCCAAAGCGGAAAAACAAAAAATGCTGAGTTTGCTCGTTGTTATGTCCACCTTAGTTGTTGAATTCCTCAATTAATTTAGCAAGTTTAACAAGTTGAAAACTGTGAATTTTAAAAAACCTGGTCAATCTGCACCAGGTTTTTAAGTTTTATAGTGATTTTTATAATTAGTAGCGATCGGTAGAGAGCCACAAATAAATATAATTATGTAACTGAAATTAACTTAACTTAAATTTTTTTGTTTCTGCCTTCGGCATGAAAGTGTCAGTTACGCACAGATGTAGATAATAACAGTTTTAAGAAACTATTTTTTAATTTTATACTTTTATTCAGAAATACCCATTTTTAAGCCCCTAATTTTACTTATGGGATCTTAAATTTGAAATTTTTAATTTTCCAAAGGGTCTAACTCTGGCTAATTTGTCATCAACGAATAAAATAGGACAGCAATATACCCTAAAGGAAAAATATAATGAATAATTATAGATGTTTGAAGAAAATATTTACAGCTATTATTATGGCTACTCTTTGTTTTTCTTGTGAGCCAATGACTACCAGAAAAACAGAGCAAGTAAAAGCTGCCGATCCGCAAAAGTCAGAACCGAATATTGTCTACGGTGAGTTAATAATCAAAGAGCAATTAGATTATCTGATGATTCCAGTTAATGTCATAGAGCCGGAACCAGATAAAGGAATTAGTTTAGATTCTTCACGCTCTTATAAAAGAGAAAATCCCTTGTATAACATCATATTTTATCATAAACAAGATGGGGAAACGCATCTTTTATTAAATAAAAAGGCTATTATCAATTCCTTTGATTTATTAGAAACTAAAGCATCAGCCAAACCACAGATAAAATTTTGGTTGTATAGAATTATTGACCGAGATACAAACGAAGATAAAAAACTCAATTCAGAAGATGCTATTATTGGCTATCTTTCTGATTTGTCAGGCAAAAATCTCCAACAAATTACGCCAAACAATAGCCAAATTATAAATTGGGTTGTAATTCCCAGTCAAAATGCGATTTTTCTGAAAATTCTCAAAGACTCAAATAATGATAAAAAGTTTACAGGAGCAGACAAAACAAATTTTATCAGAGTTAATCTCGAACAACCGGGTGTGGGAACTGAGATTATTAGCGACCAAATAGAGCAAGAACTTAAATCATACATTCTTAAATAAAATAATGGTAGAGAAACATGTTTCTCTACCATTACCTCGAATATACAGTCAATTCGATATCACTGGGAAACAGATAAAACCCAATCGCATAAAAGTTGATTTACTTGTTCTGGAATTTCATCATGAGGACAATGACCTGCTCTGAGAAAATGTTCTGTAAGTTCGGGATAATATTTACGAAACTTTTGGGATCGTTCTCTAGAATTCATCCAAGGATCGGCTTCTCCCCACAACAATAATAGAGGACAAGTTAATTGCTTTAATAGCACATCAACTTTTTCGCCTTGAGGAGTATTAAAAACAGAAACAAATACATCCATTGCACCAGGATCGTAAGCAGGGCGATAAATTTCTTCTACCAACTGATCTGTAATCGCGCTTTTATCAAGATAAACTTTTTCTAGAGTTTGGCGAATTACCCAACGTTGTCGCACGTATTGAAATAATAAAAATTGGGCTAAAGGTTGTTGCAAAATCCACTTCATTGAATCACCCAGGAGATTCTCTAAAGCAGAGGATTGTTTGGGTGGCTGAATTTCTGTTTGTAAAGCTTCAGGTTCGGCTGTGGACTGGCTTTGGTTAAAAGGGCCAGCGCTATTGAGTAAGACTAAACCAGCTGCACTGTCAGGACGTTGTGCAGCAACACACAAGCTAGCATAACCACCAAGAGAGTTACCTGCTAATACTGCTTTTTGACCAATCACTTCACTGATAAAATCATGAAGTTGGTCGCGCCACAAGTCTCCACCATACTGCAATTTAGGTTTTGCCGATCGCCCAAATCCTAAAAGGTCGATCGCAAATACTTCAAAATCTCGATCCAGTCCTGTGATATTCTTGCGCCAGTGGTCTGTGGAAGCACCAAACCCATGCACCAATAGCAAGGGTGGACGTTGCGGTTGTTTCTCTCCCGCACGCACATAGTAAATATTGTGCCCTCGCCACTGCCAATATTTACCAGGAATTGGGGTTGTAGAGGGGGCTGTAGTTGCCTGCATGATTCAAAGAAATGTTAAGGAGCCTTTAATAATTGTAGGGTAGTGTGGGGAGTACGGGGGAAGGGGGAGCAG
>NZ_JAECZA010000052.1:0-27543 GCF_016056275.1 Dendronalium phyllosphericum CENA369
CAGCAACAATCAACATCTCAGGAGAGTTTTCATCACTAGGTGTGGGGTGTGGGGTGTAGGGGAAGAGATAGCCCCAACCACCCTTGGGATACATACAATACTAAGCTTTTAAGGCAATTGCATTGGTAGGGGCTTGAACCCCTACCAATGCCGTCTTCACTATACGCAACACCCTACCCCCTAGCCCCTATTTTTAACTCAGCACTCAGCACTTAGAAAAGCTTACTTTTCTTCAGTTAAAACTGAGTTCGACAAGTAATAGCATTCCTTTATTTTCGACTGTAAAAGTGCTTCTTCAGCAGCAACAATCAACATCTCAGGAGAGTTTTCATCACTAGGTTTTGTAGTTGCAATTCCTAAATAAACCTTGAAAACAGGCTCAGGAAACTCATTAAACTGAGAATGAGCGTGAGCTATTGCTAATGTTTTAACCCGTTGACGAATATTTTCTGCAAGTCCAATAGCCATATCAGCGTTCGCTTGTGGCAAGATAGCAGCAAACTTTGTCTGTTCGTAATGTGCTATGAGAGCAGCCTGATGTTTTAGACAGTTGCGGATAGTGCTGCCAACGCGTTGCAAAATATTAAAACTGCGATCGCTGTACTCTTTCAAATACTCAATTTCACACACAATTAGAGATAGCGGTACAGCTGATGTTTGCCATTGTAGCCACTCCATTTCTAGATATTGCTTAAAGTATTGTAAATTAATAAAATGACGCAGTGCATCAGTTTTATCTATCAGCGAGTCTTTTGGTTTTTGTACTAACTGACTGTCAAAAATATTAGTACTATTTTGCTTTCTCAGTTGTTGGTGAAAATAAAGACGATATAACTCGCAACTGACACGGGCTTGATTGCCATCTAGTTGCACTAAACCCATACTTTCTAACTTGTAAGCGGCAATTGCATCTAGTTCTACTCTCTCATCTTCCGCAATTACTTGTTGCATTGCTGACATTGATTGCGGTTCTTTTTGCAGTAGCGCCAACAAATCTCGTAGATGCTGACTATAAATACCTGTTGGTGTGGATGCTGTTTGTAATAACTCTTCCAAGGTCATTTTCTCTTGACACAGATGATAGAGTGCGAGGTTCGCCAAATAGGGATGCCCTCCAATCATTGCTTGTAGAGATGCTAGCCGTTGCGCTCCTTGTGTATTTGCCGCCCAATCAAGTCCGTAGCGCTGCGCCAGATTCTGTACTTGCTCTAAGGTAAACGGAGGTAAAGATACAGTTATCCCCACGTTGAACGGAGATTGGTTGAGTTTGAGCGGAACATAAATTTCTGTGGTGTGAACTACTACAATCCGCAGTTTTCGCCAAGTCCGATCTTGCTTTGCCTGTTCGTGCCAAAATCGCAGCATTGGCAAGAAGTCTTGGGCAATATTAGGATGTTCAAAAATTCGATTGACTTCATTCAAAGCCAAAACTATGGGATTCTCATCAACGTATTGCAATAAATACGCCTCAAAGTAAATTTTGCAGCTAACCTTGCTGCCCATCTCTGCATCCCAAAAATCATCCAGACAGGGAAGAAGGTTTAACTGCCTGCTAACATTGACGCAGAACCAACGCAAGAATTTATCTAGCGAAGCAAAAACGTCTCGATCGGCTTCTTGAAAGTCTATATATACAGTTTGACAACCCTGCTCGTTAGCATGAGCAATCATCCGGTTAAGCAGCGAACTTTTCCCCATCTTTTTCGGTGCTTTGATCCGCAGCAAGCAACCAGGTTGCATTATTTCGCTACAAATCAGTTCTTCCAAAGGAGGCCTATTGATGTAAAAAGGAGAATCTAGAAGTACGGGACCGCTAGGAAAGTCCATTTTATTAGCTAAGATTGAGTATAGAAAAACACTTTCAGGTTTGAATTCTTCTAGAGGTTCCTGTTGAGGTTTATATTTTTGTTGCTCTGCACTGTCTTGATAATATCGATCGAGGACTAAATGCAGGTTTTTTTTCGTAACTCTTTTTCCCAGTGCTTCAGACAAATCGTGCCACAACTGAGAGCCGACTTCTTTGAAGTATTCACTACGGTAGCCCGAACCATCCGCCATCTCACCATATGTTCTGCCCAACCAAGACTGATGAAGTACAAACCGTTGAATGTGCCCAAAAGACCTGTTTTGCAGAATTTGTTCTACAGCTTTTAGAAGTTGCTCCACAATTGGTAAAACTTAAATAATAAGTAGATTTACGTATCTTTAGACTGTTTAGTAATAATATACAATTAAAAAAATATTTACACAAAGAAAAATAAATACGGTTTAGAGAGCTATTTTACAGATAATTGTAAGGGCGAACGTAACAGCGCCCCTACTTGTGTACTTCATTGTGCTGAGGCTCAGTTGACTATTACCCAGGTAGAGGCAACCAGGAGAACCATGAGAAACAATATGGACACTTTCAACTCTGCGATGCGACAGTACTTGAGTGATTTGCTCTACTCCATCCCGACTTGAGTCAAGAACAACTGCTTCAGTTCCTGATACAACAGCTTCAAGTAATATTTCGTAGTCACTTACAGAAGCGTCAAAGAAAATAATGCTTGCAGTTTTGATATTCATCTGATTAAGATTATGGGTTAGAGTTTTGAGTTTTAATTGTTGTTAAAACCCTTGAATCCAATGTTGGAGATTAGACAAAATAACTGAATTATTCTCTATCGAGTAGTTGTTTTTTGAACAATTAAGCTTGATTTATTAGCTCGAACTAACTACATAGGGGTAAAAAAATTACAAATTTTCTCCTAGGACTATTCTGCTGATATCAAGCATTATTTCCATCGATAAATTTTCTGAAATATTATCAAGATGTTATAAAGACATTATTATATTAAATATATATTTTTATACTTTACTTAGGTTAGAGCGATCGCGCAACAATCGTGTGTTTTAGCTTATGATTTCCTCATGTCGCCAATCTTTTTACCTGCTCCTACACAAGAAATCAACAGCAAAATAGCCCGCTGCGCGGGTGTTGATTTGTATGTGCTACGCCTCGACCTCATGCACCCGTGGGTTAATGGTAATAAGTGGTTCAAGCTGAAGTACAACCTTTTGGAAGCCCAGCAGAACAATTTCACAACGCTGCTTACCTTTGGTGGTGCTTATTCCAACCACATCTATGCAACTGCCGCAGCTGGCAATCTTTTTGGATTCCGCACTATTGGTGTAATTCGCGGGGAGGAAAGCCTGCCGTTAAATCCTACATTGCGTTTTGCCGTACAACAAGGTATGCAGCTTGTATACCTCGATCGCAAGATGTACCGTCAAAGAAACACAACAGATTTACATGAATATCTGCAACAACGTTTCGGTGAAGTATTTATTATTCCTGAAGGTGGCAGCAACCTCAACGGCGTGCGCGGTTGCATGGAAATAGTTGGCGGCGAAGCGATCGCATTTGATTATATCTGCGTAGCTTGTGGTACGAGTACTACATTGGCTGGCATCGCACTTTCATTGCGTAAACAGCAGCGAATACTCGGTTTTCCCGTACTGAAAGATGGAGCATTTCTCGCCGAAGAAATCAACAGCTTGTTAAAAAATTATCACGCTAGTGGTTTGCCCTTACCACCCAATTCTCTGGCATCTTGGGAATTAATGTGTGATTACCATGGCGGCGGCTATGCAAAGGTGAACGACGAACTGTTACTGTTCAAACAGCAATTCAGCCAGGAACATGACATACCTTTAGATTACGTATATACCGCTAAAATGTTTTATGGAGTGATGGATTTGCTACATAAAGGTTTTTTCCACAAAGGCGATCGCCTTCTACTCATCCACACAGGAGGCTTGCAGGGCAATCTCGGCATCGAAGAACGATTGAAGAAAGTACTGAGTTAAAAGTTAGTTGTCAGTTGTCAGTTGTCAGTGGTCAAGAATTATCATTCTCTCCTCTGCCTCCCCTGCTTCCCTGCTCCTCCCGCTCTCTTCTTCCCAGTTCCTTCACTGCGTTTCTGATTGTTGAGCATCTTCGACTGGACTAGCTATTGTAAAAGAAATAGATTTAGGGGATTGAGTTGGTGAATCTAACAAGGACTGTTCGGGTGATGTATCGATAGTTGCATCACTGAAATAAGAGCCAATAATCTTGTCATAATTAGAAGCAACAGCTAAAAAAGCCCCTCCTAAAATATAGATAGGTAATGGCAGATTAAATTCTTGTAACCAGTCAAATAACTCTGCCAAGGCAAACAATACTAGAAAGCAGGCAAGCCAAACCCTCATTTTTTTATCCCCCGCGTGCAAGCGACTCTAATAATAGGTTAGATAGCTTGCATCATAATTGGTGTTCACTTTAGCTCATTTAACCACAATTTTTCGGAAGGACTGATATTGTACTTGGGTTTGAGGAAGATCGGCAAAGATGAGGAAAGATTTGCAGTCAGTTATCCCTACTCTGCAAATTAGCTCCTCCTTTGGAGAGAGATAGATGTTTAGCATCTGCATCATTAGCCAGATGGAAGAGGCGTTTGAGATTTTTAAGCTGAGTTTAGCAAGCTACGAATCTATCAGATAGAAGAAAACCCGATCGCTATTAACAAAGCAGACATTATAGCCACAAATTATTTTTCGTTCAACCTCTAGTTTCCTGCTTATCTTTAGCATACTTGTGGAATCGTATGAAACAAATTTTGCAACCCATAAAGTGTTTTGCAACAGTTAATTTTTATGCTTGATGCAACTATAATCAACCTAGCTGATGCGGTACGTAAGTCTGTATACCAACTGACAGGTGCGATCGCAGATTACGACCCTTTGATGAACTTAATCGGTAATGCACGTTTTGCTTTGATTGGCGAAGCTTCTCACGGTACTCATGAGTTCTATAAACAACGCGCTGAAATTACCAAACGGCTAATTCAAGAGAAAGGGTTTACAGTTGTAGCAATTGAAGCAGACTGGCCAGATGCCTACCGTGTCAATCGCTATGTACGGGGTGCAAATGACGACTTAACGCCTACAGAAGCGCTCTCAAGTTTCCAATACTTTCCTGACTGGATGTGGCGCAACACAGATATTCTAAATTTTGTCACTTGGTTGCGGGAATATAATGACGCTCTACCCGAAAATGCCATTAAAGTCGGCTTTTATGGGCTAGACCTGTATAGTATGTACACTTCTATAGAAGCAGTTCTCAATTATCTAGATAAAATTGACCCCGAAGCTGCCCAACGTGCCCGTTATCGCTACTCTTGTTTTGAGCATTTTGGCGAGGATACTCAGACCTATGGGTACATTACTAGTTTTGAACTTACCAAATCCTGTGAGGAAGAGGTAGTAAATCAACTACGGGAACTAGAACAACGGATTGCCGAGTACGCCCAAAAAGATAGTCGGATAAAGGCAGATGAATTGTTTTTTATTGAGCAAAATGCCCGACTGGTGAAGAATGCCGAAGCCTACTACCGCAATATGTTTACAAATCGAGAGTCATCATGGAATATTCGCGATCGCCACATGGCAGAAACTCTAGAACAACTAGTTAACTATCTAGATCGACAAGGTCAACAAACTAAAGTTGTTGTTTGGGAACACAACTCTCATATAGGAGATGCACGAGCAACTGATATGGGAACCCTGGGTGAGGTGAATGTTGGTCAATTGGTGCGCGAACGTTATGGGAGTGACTCGGTGTCGATCGGCTTTACTACTTATACAGGTACAGTTACCGCTGCTTCTAATTGGGGGGGAACTACCGAATTAAAGCAAGTTCATTCTGCCCTACCAGAAAGTTACGAAGCTTTATTTCATCAGGTTGGATTGCCCCAGTTTTTGTTAGTTCTACAAGATGATAATCCCGCAATTGGTAATCTGCGGCAACCGCGGCTGGAAAGGGCAATCGGTGTAATTTATCAACCAGAAACGGAGCGTATCAGTCATTACTTTTATGCCCGTCTCCCCGAACAATTTGACGCAGTAATCCACATTGATGACACCAAAGGAGTACAACCCCTAGATCGCACTGCTGACTCACAAATCAATGAACCACCAGAGACTTTTCCTTTTGCCGTCTAATTCCATCATCAGGCTGAGTGAGCTAGTCCAATAAGTACTCAAACTATGAGACAAAATCTTGATGCTATCAGAATGGGAACCCGCTTGGCTCGAAATTGGTGGATAGTTGCATTACGAGGCGCGATCGCTGTTGTCTTTGGTTTAGTCGCACTATTCTTGCCTGCAATTACCTTAACAGCATTGGTTTTTCTCTTTGCTGCTTTCGTATTGATAGGTGGAATTTTATTAGCGATCGCAGCGTTCAGAGACGAGCTGAATAATGTCTGCGGATGGTTACTGTTATTGGAAGGAGAAATTGGTATTGCAGTGGGAGTCTTAGCTTTCATTTGGCCGGGTATTGCTGCATTAGTGTTGCTTGACTTTATCGCAGCTTGGGCAATTGCAACTGGCATCTTCGAGATTCTAACAGCGATTCAGGTGCGAAAACAAATCGAGAATGAGTGGTTACTAGCATTAGCTGGTACTGCATCGCTACTCTTCGGCGTACTGCTGATAATTTGGCCTGTTGCTGGGGCATTCGCAATTCTGCGGATTATTGCTGTCTATACAATTATTTTCGGTTTTCTTCTCTTGATTCTTGCCTTTCGACTACGTATTTGGTGGATTAAACACAAACTTTTTAAGGGGAACTAGGAGACAAAGAATAGATAAAACTTTTCATTTCTATTCTTCAATATTGTTTTCTTGAAACTGTTTCAGTACAAAACTTCCATTTTAATTAAACGATACCAATCTCATAAGACTAACACATTTAATAAATCGAAAAATTTGACTAGAAAAGTAAGACTTTCGGATTTTGTAGTCGGTAACACTTTTTATCAAGGAATTTTTTTTACCCCAAAGCAATTAATGATTACGATTACTTATAAGTGGATAGCTTTTTATTTGTTATTTTTGAATAATCCTATATAAAAGTATTATTGTTTTTTATATTGTATATTTAATTTCTTTATACAAAGATGGGTTAAGGTAATAAAAAAAACATGTACTCTAATTAAAATCCGAAGAATGATTGAAAGTTTGTAGTAATTAAAGTCAAAACTAATACTAATATTTTTGACAATAGAGTACTTTATTATTTGCTATTGTGCTTTTATCTAAATTCTTTTGTTTGTATTACGAATTGAGTACTATTTTATTTAAAAAATAGTAAGTATTAAATAATACTAATTGCTATTTGGTTCTTGATATTATCTACAAAATAATTTTAAAGTTAATTTTAATACATATTAAATAAATAAATTGCATATTTTTACTTATACAAAAATCATAAAATTTCTATTTAAACAATCTCAAGAATAGGAAAAATAATTCTCAACATAAATATTAAATAATTTTTTAAAGCTGACCTATATCTTTTATAAATATAAATTCAATGTAGATACATTACCTGTAATTCCTGTCCACATTGAGTTAATTCAATTAAATGTAGGCTAATAAAAAATCAGATGAAATATTTTTTGTTGAGATATACATATTTTGCATTTTGGCAAGAGCGCTTATAGCTAATTGACATTAAGTTTAATTTATGCGTGACCAAAAACAGGAAATATTTTAACTTTTGGTTTGGGAAACAGCTTGTAATAGAAAGACTTAAAAGAAGCAAGAAGTGTTCCTTCATCTAATCTTTACTGATTGCAATAAATCAAAAGTATGAGAAGATGCTTGGTTAAAAATTAGGAGGTTTAGCTCTTTCGCTCAAATTAAGTAGATTCACGGTGAGATTTTCATGTTCACAAGTTTATAAAAAGGCAAACTAGAGTGTTCTGAATTCCATTATCTGAACGATGGTTCGACTGTTTCTAAATCACAACAAAAGTGATTTTGTCCAAAATGTCTATCTGAAACCTTGAATTAAAAAGGAATTCAAAGCATGGCTACTATTAGCGTTACTACTACTGCTGACAGCGGAACAGGTTCTTTAAGAGAGGCGATCGCCTCTGCTAAAAGCGGAGATACTATCGAGTTTGCTTCCACACTGGCTAACAAGACAATCAAACTTACCAGTGGTGAAATTGTAATTACCAAGGATCTGACGATTGATGGAGCAGGAGCAGCAAATTTAAAGATTAGTGGTAACAATGCCACAAAAATATTTACTGTAGAACGACA
The DNA here is from genome assembly GCF_016056275.1 of Dendronalium phyllosphericum CENA369. Classification (GTDB taxonomy): domain Bacteria; phylum Cyanobacteriota; class Cyanobacteriia; order Cyanobacteriales; family Nostocaceae; genus Dendronalium; species Dendronalium phyllosphericum. The sequence continues at coordinate 8,140 of NZ_JAECZA010000052.1, forward strand.
AATCAATGCCACGTTGAAGAACCTGACTATTGCCGACGGTCAGACAGCCGGAAAAGGTGGTGCGATTCAAGTCTATGACTACGGCAGTATCACTGTTGATAACTGTGAATTCAATAACAATAGTGGTGGTACAGGTGGAGCCATCTTCCTTGGCTATGGTGGTCGTTCCACCATTGATAACAGTAGCTTTGATGGGAACGATGGTACTTCTGCAAACTCTGGTTGGAGTGGTGGAGCGATCGCCACAGCTGGTGCTGGTAACCTCGTTGTTAAAGACTCCATATTTACAGACAACAAAGGGGTCAATGGTGGTGCGATTTATAGCTTGCTAGGCACATTGACTGTAGAGAACTCGGTCTTTGAAGGCAACAGTTCAGCAGGTGGTATGGGTGGTGGTGCAATCTTCACTGATGGAGCAAACCCCGTAGGTTCTGGTTCTCCAGTAGGAGGTACGATTACCATCCGTGGTAGTCGTTTTGAAGATAACCATACCAAAGGCGAAGGCGGCGCTCTCTTTCTCTATGGCTACGGTACAGACAAAATCGTGGTTGAAGACAGCACTATAGTCGGCAATAGTGCAAGTTACAACGCTCAAGGAGTATCACGAGGAGGAGGAGTACGAGCTACCAGCGATCTCACTATCAAGAACGTCACTATTGCTAACAATACTGCCGAAAAGCAAGGAGGAGGTTTGTGGATAGATAGAAACTCCAAAGTCGATATCATCAACAGTACTTTCTCCGGCAACAAAGTGACTAAAGATGCGGGTGGAGCAATGTTTATTGACACCGCTTCTACCTCCCCCGTCAATATTGTCAATTCCACCATCGTTAACAATTCTGCGGGACGGGCCGCTGGGGCAATTATGTTCGGTGGTGATAAGAATATAACCCTCACTAACTCGATTGTTGCTTACAATACGGCAGGCGATCGCTACCAACAGCAAGTCGCATTTTCCCTCAAAGATGGCGGTGGCAACATTGAATATCCTGCCCCTGCCTATAGCGGTCGCCGAGTTGTCGCAGGCAGTCAGATTGTTGACCCTCATCTTGATGAACTGCAAGACATTGGAGGGATTTTAGTGCATCCTCTAGAATCAGATAGCCCTGCTATTGATGCTGGTGTGACTGGTAGTAATGTACCAACTGTCGATGAAGGTGGGGTCAAGCGAGACACTCAACCTGATATAGGTGCTTACGAAGTTGTTACCAATAGATCTAGTTCATCAGATTCGAGTGGCGAAACAGCTCGGTCTAGTAATTCCTGGTATGGTACTAAAGGTAACGATACTTTGATTGGTGATAATGGTAACAATATCTTGCTTGGTGGCTATGGTAACGATACCTTGATTGGTGGCAACGGCAAGGATGTTTTGATTGGAGGGCCAGGTAATGAGACATTTCTCTACCGCAGCCTTTCAGAAAAAGGCGATCTGATCGTCGGTTTTGACTCTGCAAAAGAAGTGATTGACCTGAGCAGAATTTTCGATACTCTTGGATTGGTCAGCGCTAATCCCTTCAAGGACTACATACAATTAGGCCAAGTTGGCAGTAATACAATTGTTAAAATTGACATAAGCGGTGATAACGATTTTGAAAGTTTTCTGACACTGAAAAACGTCAAAGTTAGTAGTTTAGATAGCGGTAATTTCATTGTGTAAGACTAGTACTACTCTTACGAATTCAAAATTCAAAATGAATACGGTATAAGTATATCAAAAGCGATCGCCTGAAAATTATGGGCGATCGCTGTTTTCAGTTGATTGTCAACTGTCAAAAATTACTAACAAATAACCTAGATGAATTCATTTGTTGAAATTCCTATTACGAAATGGAAATTAGCTTTTAGTAAGAGCTAAATTCCTAACAAAAAACTTTTAATTATTTACCCCAACCTACTTAGGTCAAATTTTTATTTCCCTTATTCTCAGAATTTTTTTTAATATTAAATTTGTCCTTATTTCATCAATCTCTCCAAATAAATAATTAATAATCCTGACTACATCAGACTTTCAGGTAAAATAGATAATTATCGCCATAATATTAGAAAATAAAGATTTAAACCCAGTCTCTGTCTCTTTTTTCAAATTTAGCTAAGATTTTTATTTGAGCAGAGTCATAGAAGAGCGCTATAGCAATCCCAAATGAGTTGTGAAAATACTCGCTCAGGCAATAAACAAACAACAAGTCACAAAGAATCAGAAAGAAGGATGTACAAATGTACTTTTTTCACAAATGAAACTAGGACTGCCATAGCACAATAAACTTTATATACCCTGAGAGATAAAAGATAATTATTCCATTAGAAAGAAGTAGTTATTTTTCCTGCTCTCTAAAGTAAACCTAGGAAGAGTTACATCAATCTATGACCGAGTATAGTTTATTAATTTTAGTTTGAAAAATAACAACACATCATTAAAGTCAAACTTAATTAAATCATAATTAGTGAAAAGAGATAATTGTGTCTTTTAAGTTAAGCATATTGGCGATAAATTTACATAAAAAAGCAAAATAAGCTAAAAAAGAGCGATTAGACAAAGAATCTATCGAGTATCATCAATCCCTTTGATTCTTATACAGGAAAACTATTATGAACGCACAGGAGCAACTGCACCAATGGCATGAACTAGCACAACAGTTGCGTGTTGATAGCATTCGCGCTACAACCGTTGCAGGTTCTGGTCATCCTACTTCCTCGATGTCCCCAGCTGACCTGATGGCAGTATTACTATCGAAATATCTCCGTTACGACTTTGATAATCTACATAATCCTAATAACGATCGCTTCATCCTCTCTAAAGGACACGCTGCACCATTGCTTTATGCCATGTACAAAGCTGCGGGGGTCATCTCAGACGAGGATTTGCTATCGTTACGAAAATTAGGCAGTCGTTTAGAGGGTCATCCCACACCAGTTATACCTTGGGTTGATGTAGCGACTGGCTCCTTAGGACAAGGATTGCCGATTGCTGTAGGAATAGCTCTGGCAGGTAAATATCTAGATCAACTCCCCTACCATGTGTGGACGTTATTGGGTGATAGTGAAACATCTGAAGGATCGATTTGGGAAGCTTTCGATCGCGCCTCGCACTATACCTTAGACAATCTGATTGCGATTATCGATGTCAATAGATTAGGGCAGCGGGGTCAAACAGAACTAGGTTGGAACACACAAGCCTATGCCACACGAGCCAGAGCCTTTGGTTGGCAAGCGATTGAAATAGATGGACATAACTTGACAGAAATTGAGCAAGCATTTAGCGTGGCTTTAACCATCAACGATCGCCCTACAGTAATTATTGCTCGGACAAAGAAAGGTAAAGGTGTAGCTGCTTTGGAGGATTTGGGCGGTTGGCATGGTAAAGCACTAAAAGCCGAACAAGAGAAACAAGCGATCGCAGAATTAGGCGGCGAACGCCACATCAAAATTCAGGTAAACAAACCTGAAGAACAAAGTCAACCAGTTTCTCTAGGTAAAGCTCAACCACTGCAACTTCCCGCGTATGATAAAGGTGCAAAAGTAGCAACACGTCGAGCGTATGGTGATGCCCTACTAGCTTTAGGAGCCGCTCAACCGGATGTGGTTGTTCTCGATGCCGAGGTCAGTAATTCCACTTATGCCGAAGATTTTGCCGAAGCTTATCCCGAACGCTACTTTGAGATGTATATTGCTGAACAGCAAATGGTAGCCGCTGCCGTAGGCTTGCAAGTACGAAAATATAAACCTTTTGCTTCCACCTTCGCCGCTTTTTTGACTCGTGCCTATGACTTTATCAGGATGGCTGCTGTCTCCCGTGCCAATATTAAATTAGTGGGTTCTCATGCTGGCGTATCTATAGGTCAGGATGGCCCTTCGCAGATGGGATTGGAGGATTTAGCAGCTTTTAGGGCAGTGTGTAATAGCACCGTACTTTATCCTAGCGATGCCAATCAGACTGCAAAAATAGTAGCTCAAATGAGCGATCGCCCTGGAGTAGTCTATCTCCGCACCACAAGAGAAAGCACTCCAGTCATCTATAGTTCTGATGAAAAGTTTCCCATTGGTGGCAGTAAAGTAGTCCAAAGTTCCGATCGAGACCAAGCTACTGTGATTGGTGCAGGTATTACTCTGCATGAAGCCCTCAAAGCTTATGACCGCTTGAAAAATGAAGGCATCATAATACGCGTTATAGATGTATACTCTGTCAAACCTATTGACGTACAGACGCTGCATCAGGCTGCACGCGATACAAAGGGTAATTTAATAGTTGTTGAAGACCACTGGCTAGAAGGCGGGTTAGGTGCAGCCGTACTCGATGCTTTCGCTGGTACTAGCAATACTCCTATCTATGATGGGCTGCAACTGCGGCTAATTAAGCTGGCAGTAAGTGATATGCCAAGTTCGGGAACACCAGAAGAACTACTTCATGCCGCCAAAATAGACGCAGATGCCATTGTCGAAGCAGTCAAATCGCAAGTGAAACAGTTAGTAGGGGCATCAGGTTGAACACAATCTGAAGTATCTGCCTTAGCTATTTTACTAACATGTGTTTTTGTTGCTGACAAAATATTTGCAAATGAAATCTAACTGTTTTGTAGCATTGATTTACCCTAATGGTGAGACAAAGGCATTAACTTCTGGGTTAGACGAACCGCGAACTGTATAGCGATGTTCTGGTGCAGGATATCCAGCCTCACCAAAGGTTTCGCGTATGGCTTTATTAGTATCAAAATAGACTTGCCAGTAATGCTCGTTACTTGTATAGGGACGAACTGCTAGTACGGGGCCTGCCAAATTAAAGTCCAGAATTTCTATATCTGGTGCTGGACTTGAAAGAACATGAGGAATTTGGCTAATTTTTGCTTTCAAAAGTGCGATCGCTTCGTTATGCTCAACATCTTGATGGAGTTGGGCAAGCAGATCGACACGACGGTAAGGATTTGCAGAAAAATTCTGGATATTATCAGAAAAAATTTTGTTGTTTGCAACAATCGTCAACACGTTATCAGGCGTATTGATATTACTAGTAAAGAGGCCAATTTCTACAACAGTACCTGTAACGCCTGCTGCTGTTATAAAGTCACCAACTTTAAATGGGCGAAAAATGATTAAAAATGCACCTGCTGCAAAGTTAGCCAATAATCCACCCCATGCTGCACCAATTGCAACGCCTGCTGCTGCTAGCAATGCCGCAAAAGAAGTTGTTTCAACACCGAAAAAGCCAAGAACGGCAACTATTAGAACAATTCTCAGCGTTACACCAATGATATTTAGAATATAGTTGATGATTGTCGGCTCAACTTTTTGGTTTCTGAAAGCGCGCCGCAATAGCTTCAATCCAAAGTCAATCAAACGTTGAGCGACAAGCCACAGAACGATCGCGCCTACAAGCTTAAGTCCAAACTGAGTTAAAAGTTGAATAGCGACTTGGCTAATTTCATTGAATTTCATAATTTTTTTGTCTGCATGTTATGAAATACAATAAAACATACAGGTAATCAAATTTAAAACGCAGATAAATTCTTTATTTTTTAATTTTTATCGTAATACTATTAAACATTCATTAATTAAATTGAGAAACTAGTTGTGTATAAAAGGCTTCATTTCATATTTATCAATGCCAAACACTATTAAAGCTATACCGTTCTACTCATAACGAATGAACTGTTTCAACATTTAGTTAAGGTAAGTAATAACTAATACCTTCTTTGCTAACAAAGAAATTTTTTCTGCGTGTGGTTATCGAAAGGACAATTGGGCAACAAATATCTAAACAAATTAAAAAATCCATAAGTACATGTTGCTCGGTATGATATTTAATCTGCAAGCATTTACCTAGTGAACACCAGCTATGACCCAGAACTACCGCATTACCCTACTCCCCGGCGATGGCATTGGCCCCGAAATTATGACAGTAGCGGTAGAAGTGTTGAAAGTCGTAGGGAAACAATTCGATCTTGCGTTTGAATTCCAAGAAGCTTTGATTGGCGGTGCGGCAATTGACGCGACTGGCGAACCCCTACCCGCCGCTACTTTAGATACCTGCCGCAACAGTGATGCTGTATTACTCGCAGCCATTGGCGGCTATAAATGGGACTCTCTACCATCCAATTTACGCCCGGAAGCAGGTTTATTGGGACTGCGAGCGGGGTTAGAATTATTTGCCAATTTACGCCCAGCCCAAATTTTGCCGCAGCTAATTGATGCCTCGACTTTGAAACGCGAAGTCGTGGAAGGCGTAGATATTATGGTGGTACGCGAACTTACGGGTGGGATTTACTTTGGCAAACCTAAAGGAATTTTTGCCACTGACACTGGTGAAAAACGCGGTGTCAATACAATGGTTTACACAGAATCAGAAATAGACCGTATTGGTAAAGTAGCGTTTGAGGCGGCGCGAAAACGTAAAGGCAAACTTTGTTCGGTGGATAAGGCGAATGTATTAGAAGTATCTCAGTTGTGGCGCGATCGCATCACCAAACTCTCCGAAGAATATCCAGATGTAGAACTATCTCATCTGTATGTTGATAACGCGGCGATGCAGTTGGTACGCGCTCCTAAGCAGTTCGATACTATTGTTACGGGCAATTTGTTTGGCGATATTCTCTCTGATGCTGCTGCTATGCTCACTGGTAGCATTGGTATGTTGCCTTCTGCTAGTTTAGGTGCTTCTGGCCCTGGCGTATTTGAACCCGTCCACGGTTCCGCCCCAGATATTGCCGGACAGGATAAAGCAAATCCTTTAGCCCAAGTTTTGAGTGCAGCGATGATGTTACGTTACGGTTTAGACCAGCCCAAGGCAGCAGACCGCATCGAACAAGCCGTACTCCAAGTTTTAGAACAAGGCGATCGCACAGGTGATATTATATCTGAAGGCAAAAATCTCCTGGGATGCCGTGCTATGGGTCATGCGCTCATTCAGGCTCTTGAATAAAAATAATTTCTAGTTTACCTAACCAATTTCCTAGGCAATTTGGCAGCCTTTACTGAAAGTTTCAGATAAACTAGAGAGAAATCTAGCAATCATATAAGCGGTCGATAGTGTACGCATTACGACAAGAACAAACAAACTATACTGCCTCAAGTACTGCCTCCAGGAAACAACCTCCTTTGGTCGATCCTGCGGTGATTAGAGCTGCTGGGCAGATTTACTATACCCACTGTGAGGTACATCCTGAAATAGTTGGGCAGCCTTCAGGAGTAGCAATTAATCGCGTTACTCATCGGGGTAAAGTGATTTTTACTAACCAACCAGTCCTTTTACCACAAGAATGTTTTGTACCGTTGAGCCAAATTGAATCGTATATGTATTAGTCACTGGTCAGTAGTCAGTAGTTAGTGGCAAAACATAAGTAGCAAACAACTAACAACTGACAAATGACTATATGGACATTTTGATCGTCATCCCGGCGAGTATCATTGTTTTCGCCTTGGGTGCATCTATTGGCAGCTTTATCAATGTTGTAGTTTATCGGCTACCAGCTAGGTTGTCGATTCTTTGGCCGCCTTCCCGCTGTCCCCATTGCTTAAACCAGCTCAAGGCTTACGATAATGTCCCAGTGCTGGGATGGGTATGGTTACGAGGGCGATGCCGATACTGCAAAAATAAAATTTCTGTCCGTTATCCTGTGGTAGAAGCGGTAACAGCGATTATCTTTGTAATCATTTTTTGGTTATTTAAAGTTTCAATTCTTACAGTAGGTTACTGGGCTTTTTGTAGCTGGTTATTAGCACTATCGCTGATTGACTTAGATACCATGACCTTACCCAATGCACTTACTCAGTCGGGTTTGGTACTAGGGATAGTTTTTCAAATGACAGTTGGTTTTCTATCAGACGCTAGCTGGGTGGGATTAGTACGTCACCTGATGATGGGGATCGTGGGAGCTGTATTAGGCTTATGGCTATTTGAAGCGATCGCCATTGCTAGTAAAGTATTTTATAAAGACGCAATGGGCGCAGGTGATGCCAAATTAGCAGCCATGATGGGCGCTTGGTTGGGTTGGAGATATTTGCTTTTAGCTGGTTTTGTTGCCTGTGCAGCGGGAGCATTGGTAGGTATTGGCGCGATCGTACTGTCGCAACGAAAATGGGGTCAAAAGATACCTTTTGGCCCGTTTCTGGCTTTAGGAGCAATAATTACTGTGTTTGGCGGCGAAGCAATTTTATCTGCCTATCTGCGGTTGTTTTTTCCAGTGAGTTGAACATCGCAAGACAAAAACGAAATTAAAAATTGAAAATCAAATTTGATGTTTGAGATGTTTCGTCTTTGTTATTTCATCAGTTCATCATTAGAAAGCTTCATTCTCCTTGACTGTAGCTGGTATTACGCCACTGGCTCTTCAGAGTTTGGTAATATCAACCTGTGACTTGTATTACCCTCTCATGAAGAGTCACCGTTGGTAAGCAACTAATTGTAAAAAAAGTCTAAAGTTTGGAGGATGAAAGATAAACAAACAGTATAAGCTCTTAAATTCCTTATGGAGAAAAATAAAAATATGAGCCGAGGTACGTAAACCAAGGTTCAAAGTGCCTTTTCCCAACTAACTACCTTCAATGTCAGGTTTTACTTCATCCTTTTAGAGTTCGTTTACAAGATTAAGCAAACAAAGGACTTGTATTGGCATAAGTAATTTCGTTAAGCTGGCAACCAAAGATGCAAAATAAGGTCTAAATTGCTTAGAAGCGTAATTTGATGATGTAGTCAAGAGGAGCCAGTGCAGTAGGTGGGCAATGCCCGACTGACGTATCTGGCATTTAAGAGCCAAAAAGGGGTGTAATTTGCGTCTGTATAAGAGCAAATCTGGAGACTTTGAAAGCTAAGGTCAAGAGTTACAATTATTTACTCTAGACTTAGGGCTTGTTACCATAAATGCCCCGTAGCGACTTGACCTGTTTTCGACCTCATAACCACTTCAATAAAATAAAAATGGCGAACAACGAAGAATCACGCGGTTTAAAGTCTCTATTTGATTGGTTTGCAAATCGGCGTAAACCAGGATCTACCAGCCCAGAACGTCAAGAACGTGAAATTGCTGATGGACTATGGCATAAATGTTCTCAGTGTGGTGTATTGACATATACAAAAGACCTCAGAGCAAATCAAATGGTTTGTGCTGAATGTAGTTATCACAATCGGGTGGACAGCGACGAACGCATCCGCCAATTGATAGATGCCAATACCTGGAGAGCGATAGATGAGCATTTGCGACCAACAGATCCGCTGCAATTCCGCGATCGCAAATCATATAGCGATCGCTTGCGGGAAACTGAAGAAAAACTTGGTTTAGTAGATGCAGTTAAAACTGGTTTGGGTCAAATTAATGGCTTGTCTGTCGCCCTTGCTGTGATGGATTTCCGCTTCATGGGTGGTAGCATGGGTTCAGTCGTGGGAGAAAAAATCACGCGCTTGATTGAGCAAGCGACGCAGCGACGGTATCCTGTAGTTATCGTCTGTACTTCAGGTGGAGCAAGAATGCAAGAAGGAATGCTCTCCTTGATGCAGATGGCCAAGATTTCCGCAGCCCTAGAACGTCATCGCAATGCCAGACTATTGTATATTCCCGTTTTGACCAATCCAACTACTGGTGGTGTCACCGCTAGCTTCGCGATGTTGGGCGATATCATTCTGGCAGAACCAAAAGCCACCATCGGTTTTGCAGGACGGCGGGTAATTGAGCAAACCTTGCGCGAAAAACTGCCAGATGATTTTCAAACGGCAGAAGATTTGCTCAAGCATGGCTTTGTCGATGACATCGTACCCCGTACCCAGTTAAAGAACACCCTAGCGCAGCTGATTGCTTTGCACCAGCCCATACCAACTACACCCCCGATGGTGTTGTGGGAGACAATGACTTTAAGTTCTAGAGCTAGTGAATAACAAAGTTATGAATTCATTAAGGGCACGCTATTATCGTGCCTTTATTTTGCTTTCTTTTATTGTCAGGACTTCCGTCTAGCTTGTGATTCACTAATAAAGGTACAAGAATCATTGGAACAGAAAACCGGGTTAATACCCATAAGTTAGTATTTCATCCCCTTTTATTGCGGTGTCGAACAAAATAGATATAGGTTTGTAGCGTAGTCAGCAAACAAAAACGGGAGATACTCTTATGACAGCACTTACATTAAACCTGAATTCTGTAATTCAACTTACAAGAGAACAATTTTATCAATTGTGTGAAGAAAATCCCGATTTAAAATTAGAACGCAATGCCCAAGGAGAGTTGATTATAATGCCACCTACGGGAGGAGAAACAGGAAAAAGTAATTCTACTATTAACGCTCAAATATGGTTCTGGAACGACCAAAATCAATTGGGCGAAGTTTTTGATTCATCAACTGGATTTACTTTACCAAATGGAGCTGACCGTTCTCCAGATGTTTCTTGGGTGGAAAAATCTCGTTGGAATGCCTTAACTAAAGAACAAAAAGAAAAATTTATTCCTCTATGTCCTGATTTTATTATTGAGATACTTTCACCTAATGACAGCTTGAAAAAAACCCAGAATAAGATGCAAGAGTATATGGAAAATGGCTGTCGTTTGGGTTGGTTGATAAATAGAAAAAAACAAGAAGTAGAAATTTACCGCCCAGGAGAGAATGTAGAAGTTTTAAAATTACCTCAAACTCTTTCTGGGGAAAGTGTTTTACCTGGTTTTGTACTTAATATGCAACGAATATTGTATTGATAGTTAACTGTTAACATTTAGCAGTCAAGGTTTTTAATATTAATAGAGCTGGAGTCAAGATAAATCAATCTCTTCAATGCCTAATTTGGAGCTATCTTTTTGCGACCTAACCAAACTTGTATCATCTGAGTTAAAGATTGTGTTGGTTGCTCTTTCACAAAGATGAGTGGGACAAGGGCTACTAGTCGAAACAAACTAGAAACGGTAAATAATCCTAGTAACCCGCCATACCCAATAAACTGGGCGATGAAACTGCCGATGGTTGTTCCTAAAGCACCACTAGCGCCAGAGACAGCAGCTGCGATCGCAAAATAAATAGACTGATTTTTAACTGGTGTAATTTCTATTTGCAGATTGTTGTTACACAAGTCAATTGCTGCCCAAGTCACTCCAGCTAAAATATGTAACAGCGGCAACCACAGCCAAATGTCAAGATCGTGATTACTAGTTCCCAGCCAAAGCAGTGGTGAAACTGCAACTAAAATTCCTACCAAAAGTAAAATAGGACGATTGCCTATCCTGTCTGCTAACTTGCCCCATAAAATCAGCATGAGCAAATTTGCCCCTGCTTGGATACTTGTGTAAAGTGTCACTACACTTACATCTAAATCTAATGTGTCTAGCATATAAAGGTTGAAAAAAGGAGCGCTGATATTAACAGCAAGCATCCACAAACCGAAATAAAGCAGAAATTTCAAGAAATTAGAGTTTTTCTGAATGCTGCTCCAAAAATTGTCTTCGGGTGGAGTAATATCCTTTGTAATGAGCGGTTTTTCAACAACGTCATCTTTTTTAGCTAGAGAACTTTCACTATTTTGAGGGTACTGAACAACAGCATTTTGCAATTGCGGATTTACATCCACTTGAAAATGCTGACACCACAACCCCACAATTCCAAACACAATACCTATCAGCAGAACTATTCCATAACCTTGTAAAGTTCCACCAGGCCAATTTGATACAGCTAGACCCGCTAAAGGTAGACACAGTAAATTAGTTAGACTGCCAGCACTATTGCGTAGCCCAAAATATCTACCTCGCAATCGCCTGGGTACTATCATGGCAATCCAACTTAACCACGATGCGTTTCCTAGTCCTCCCAAAAGATGAGTAACTAAGACAATTAACAGTGTCAACACCATCAACTGGTGCGAATCGATCCCTCCCCAACAGAAAATGGCTATACCTACAACTAAAAACAGCCAAAGTATTCGAGAAATTCCATAAGTCCACAAGGCATACTGAAAGCGGCTGGTGGTACGTTCCGATAAATAAGCACCCAAGGGTTGAATCAGATTTACCAGCATGGGTATAGAGGACAGCATCCCAAACACTACTGGACTGACATCTAACTCCACTAAGAAATTACTCAGCAAAATCCCGCCTGTAATCAGGGAGAAAACCGCTGATAAAACACCATCAGCAGTGGAAGCTTTTAAACTGGTGCGAATCGCCTGTTTAGAAATTCGAGTGCTGGGTTTTGAAGTGACAAGTGCTGTTGATGGTGAGGCAATTTGGGAAATTTCCAAAGGCAAAGACGCAGTTGTTTCTTCCTGAACAGAATCCATAAATGTAGGAGGCAGGAGGGCAGCGGGGCAGAGGGAGCAGGGGAGGTAAGGGAAAGGGGAAAAGGAATTAAACAAAGTTCTTCCCCTTTCCCTTTAACCTTTACTCTTTTCCCTAAACTACAACAGAGGTAAAAAGTATTATCTAAAAAGTATTGGTTGAAATACTAAGTATGTCTTTATCAGCTTTTAGTGATAATTCTTTGTTATTTTAACTTGCATTTCTTAACAAAAATTCAGAGGACTAAAATCACAACCCGCAGTTACAGAAGATATAAGTAAAGAGAAAGAGACTTTTATCTGTTTGTGAGTAAAAAAAGTTGGTTTAAATTTTGGGGACTGATAGCGGCGATCGCGATCGCTTTGATTACTCTTCACAGTTTCCAAATCTCAAGTAAATTGTCAAGTCCCACCGCAGTAACTATCAAACTTAGCGGCTGGGGAGGCAATCCTGTTGAACAAAAGCTATTAAAACAAGTATTGCAAGATTTTGAGACAGAACATCCAACTATCAAAGTCAAATATGAGGTGATTTCCGACCAATACATGGATGTACTGAAAACCCGCTTGGTTGGGGAAGCAGCGCCTGATGTTTTTTATTTAGATGCTTTAGAAGCTCCTTTTTTAATGAGCCAGAATGTCCTAGAACCGCTAGATAGTTACATCACTCCCGAATTTGACCTAGCAGATTTTGCAGAGCCTTTACTGAACAGTTTCAAATACCAGAACCAAATTTATGGTTTGCCCAAAGATTATTCTACCCTCGTTTTGTTTTATAACAAAAAAGCCTTCGCGGCTGCTGGTTTGAGTAATCCTCCAAAGACTTGGGATGAATTACAATCCTACTCGAAGCGGTTGACAGGCAAACTCAACAGATACGGTTTTGGAGTTACCCCAGAGTTGGCGCGTCAGGCTTACACAATTAAAGCCTTTGGCGGACAAGTCGTTGACCAAAATGGTTACGCGACCTTTGCGAGTGAGGCTGGTTTGCAGGGATTGCAGTTATTAGTAGACCAGTATCGCCAAGACCGTTCCTCTGCTCTGAAATCTGATGTTGGCACAAACTCAGGTAATGAAATGTTTGGTCAGAGTAAGGTGGCAATGGTAATTGAGGGTAATTGGGCAATTCCTTACTTAACTGAAACTTTCCCTCAACTAGAGTTTGCGACAGCAGAAGTACCTACGATTAATGATAAAAAAGGTACGATGGTGTATACGGTAGCCTACGTGATGAACAAACAGGCACAGCATAAAGCCCAAGCTTGGGAGTTGATTTCCTATCTCACTGGCAAACAAGGGATGCAAAAGTGGACGGGAACAGGGTTTGCCTTGCCAACACGTAAATCGGTAGCAAAGAATTTGGGCTATGACAAAGACCCTTTGCGATCGCCATTGGTAGCCGGAGTTAATTATGCTACCCCGTGGCAGTTCGGTAAATATCCAGAGGCAATTGTCAATAACTTTGATAACCAATTTATTAGCGCTTTACTGGGGCAACAACCATTAAAACAGGCGATGGTGCGATCGCAGAATGCGGCTAATCAGCAAATTAAAACTATGGAGTGATTAAAGCAGAAGCGATCGCCATCTTATTTAGACTCTTGCTAATCCAATCCCCACTCTAATTTAAGAGTTTCTAACTTGGGATTTTTCACACTCAATTGCTTACATTCATCTAAAAATTCTTTGACTTGTTCTTGATTGAGACTTAAGCCGCCATCTTGCAGGTTGTTGATGTAGGTGATGACATCTGAAGTTGTCAATGAAGAACTTATCTCTTCCAAAATAATGGCATTTCTGACTTCCCGACAAATTAACTCAATATCTGATGATGTAAATCTTGTACTTTTCTCTGCGAGAATTTCAAAGTTAACTAGCTGATGAATCTCAATTTGTGATAAATAATGTTTGAATAAATCTATTCTTTCCGATCGGTCTGGTGGAAAGATAGGAATTTTCCAATCCAATCTGCCAGAACGTTTTAAAGCACTATCAATTCCGCTTAGATAGTTAGTTGCAGCAATTACAATTACATCACTATTTTGGAGATTATTCAGTTCTATCAGTAATTGGTTAATAGTTGCTTTTTGATCGGTGTGTGCGTTGTCTTCGTTACGATTAAAGCCAATACTGTCTAATTCATCGATGAATAGAAGTGAAGGAGCCTTTTTCTTGGCTTGAGCAAAGATATCTCGAATATTTTTTTGACTTTGGCCTATCCAAACACTAACAATATCAGCAGGAGAAAACTTAAAGAAATATCTCCCAGATTCATTAGCAAAGGCATTTGCCAGTAAAGTTTTACCACATCCAGGCAAACCATAGAAGAGAATACCGCCAATATAATTTTTATATCCTTTAGATTGTAGCTTTAGGAGTTTGCTTAATTTTTCTTTCTCTTCATTTAGACCTTTAACTTGGTTAAAATCAAGCTTAATTTCTCTGATACGATTAGTAATGGGATGTGCTTGTACTAAACTAGGTTTTTTCGCTGTATATGTAAAAGATGGATAGTCGATAGAGTCAAATGATACTGGAACTAGTTGATGTTTTTCATAATCAGGAGCCATGACTAGGATTTGAAAGCGATCGCCATAATATCGAGAAAGCTTATATTCTAATATTTCCTTAGCTTTTTTAAGTTGATAGTAGTTGCGTGCTATTTCAAAGCCGGGAATTACCAACCAAACATTCTCTAGCTTATTAGGCCATACCTTTGATTTTCTGAGAATTCTTTTAATTGTATCTAAAAAAAGATTATTATCCTGAAATTCGTGATATTGAAGAGTTTCTATCTCAATTATTACCTGATTTTTGACATATACTTCTATAATTTCACTTTGATATTCTTCATCATATGAGGTATCTTCATCTGTTGTTTCCTCATCTCTAGAAGTTAACTCTACTTCACAACTGATGTTAGATAATTCATAGCCTAAACTTTCTAAAGTTTTGAGAGCAAAATACTTGAGATAAATATATTCTTTACTTTCTTGTTGCCATTTGAGAATATCAAAATGTTCGGGTTTCATCCTCAGCAATAACTGTGATTCAGCCTGTGTTTGAGCTTTTTGGAGTTCTAGAAAATAATCCCGTAAAGATACATCATCTTCTTCTATGTCGTAATAGGGAAGTTCCAGCAGTAGGCGAAAATGAGCATATATTTCTTCTTTGCGGTCAACAGCCGCTTCATTTGGATATTTACACCTGAGAGTAAAAGTAAAAGGAATTTTACTAGCAACTCTGTCTACTAAATGTCCTAAAGTATCTTCTTGCTGATGAGCTTGAATCTCTGTCACTGATGGACAATGAAATAAAATAAAAACTTGTTCGTTACTATATTTATTTGCATATAAAGATATCTGCTCAAACTGCTCATCAAATTTTTCCGAATCCAGCAGTTCTAAACCAGTGTTACCAAGTATAATGCTAGTCATCGTTGAACGATAAAACTGAAAAATACTAGCATCCGAGATAGAATCTTCTTGTTCATCTTCACAATCTCGGTCTGAGACAATATGTGTCGCAAGTTTCCGGTTAGAAGCTTTAGGTATACTATTACTACCTCCGTACTGAGATTTTCTAATTAATTCGTAATTAAATATTTTGACAACAATATCAGAAAAGAAATCTTCCACTTGGGGAATCAGAAAAATACCTACTGGTTGATTAGAGTCTAAACATGCTTGAAATCGTTCGTATTCTTGTTCAGAGCCAAAATCAAACAAGTAGTAGAAAAAATCATGTTTAACCGAAATTGTCTCTCGTGGTTTAGCTGAAATTAATTCCGATTCGACTACTGGATTTATTCCTTTAATAGAAATAGCTATCTTAGTATCTAAAGGAATATGTAAATCAAATCCTGGATCTGCACAAAGCCCTAATTGTTCGAGAGCAGTATTAAAATCGTCTATAAAAGATTGACTTCTACGCTGGTAGCCAAACTGTTCCATGATGGTTTTGACTCTGAGGCTTTTTTTGGTTTTACCAGTTCTTTGAAGTTCGTTTTTGATGGAACGGAGGTAGGTTGTATATGACATTTTGTATCCTATCGCTTTAGTCGAGTCAATTAGCATCACAAGGAAACCAAATATATAGTTCCCTAAGTCACACATGCAGCTAACTTCCACAAGCGATCGCTTTTCCTGTAAGATTCAAGATTTTCCTGCTAGGGGTACGATAAATAATCGGGCACGACTCACCGCTACATTCGAGTTGTGTGGAATACAAGCGGAGGTTAAATTGTGTTTGAGAGAATCGGACGGCGCAGCAACCGCAACTGGAATATTACAGAAAACATCGCTGGGTATTTATTCATGATTCCCACCATTCTGGTTGTGGGAACTTTTGTAGTCTTGCCCATTCTCTACGCTGTTTTTCTTTCCCTACAAAAAGTCAAACTTTTGGGCGGTATTGAGTACAAGTTCGTTGGCTTTCGCAATTTTAGGCAATTAGTTGAAGATGAAAGAGTTTGGATTGCTTTGAAAAATACAGCAGAATATGTAGCAATTGTGGTTCCAACTCAAACCGTACTGGCTTTAATTTTGGCAGTAACGCTGAATGCTGGCATTCGTGGCAAAAACTGGTGGCGAATTCTTTACTTTTTGCCCACAGTCACTTCCTCAGCAGTGCTGACACTCATCTTCATGTGGATTTATAACACCGATGGGCTACTAAATGATTTTCTTGCTTTCGTGGGACTGCCTACGTATAACTGGTTAGGCGATCCGGCTGTTGCCCTCAAAGGCATCATGCTTATGAATATTTGGTCAACTGCGCCATTTTACATGGTAATTTACCTAGCGGCGTTGCAGGATATTCCTCAAAAACTTTACGAGGCGGCAGAACTCGATGGGGCGAATGAATGGCAAAAATTTATATATATTACTATTCCCATACTCAAGCCTGTCACCTTCTTTGTGGTGGCAATCGGGGTAATTGGTACATTTCAATTATTTGACCAGTCTTATATCTTCTCTGGTGGTACTGGCGGCCCGAATAACGCTACCTTGACTGTAGTGCTGCTGATCTATCAGGCTGTATTTCGTAATTTACAGATGGGTTATGCCGCAGCGATCGCTTTTTTGCTAGCAGCGATAATCATTACCATTACTTTGATTCAACAGCGATTTTTCGGAGGGGAAAGAACTTGATGAATATTTCTCGCTTTTCCTGGCTGAAAATACTGTTATATGTCTTGTTGACTATATATGCCCTAATCACCCTAATTCCTTTCTTGTGGGCGCTTTCGGCATCATTTAAGCCGCTATCAGAGATTGTCAACGGCGAACCCAATTTTTTCCCTAAGAATTTTACTCTCGACAATTACAAGCAAATTTTTTTACAAGAACCCCTGTTTTGGCGTTGGCTGCTTAATAGTGTAGTGATTGCCGTCAGCGTGACGTTGTTAAACTTGGTTTTCAACTCAATGGCGGGTTATGCGTTGGCAAGACTGCGGTTTGCGGGCAAACGCTTCTGGTTCTTCTTGATTTTGGCAGTGCTAGCAGTTCCAGCACAAATCACGCTGATTCCTACATTTTTGATTTTAAAAGCGATCGGCTGGCTGAATTCCTACCAAGGCATGATTGTCCCTAGTATGGTCAATGCTACTTTTATCTTCATGATGCGGCAGTTTTTCGTGAATTTTCCGCGAGAACTAGAAGAAGCTGCCCAACTTGATGGCTTAAATACTTTTGGGATTTTCCGTCGTATTGTTTTACCTCTAGCAAAACCAGCACTAGCAGCACAGGCAGTTTTTGTATTCATGGGAAGTTGGAATAATTTCTTGCTACCTGTAGTTATTTTGTTTGAACCAGAAATGTTTACCCTACCCTTGGGGCTGAACACCTTCAAAGGGCAATATATCAGCTATTGGAACTACATTATGGCAGCTTCTATGGTATTCACTTTGCCAGCTTTAGCGATTTATGCCTTTTTCAACCGCTACTTCATTCAAAGCGCCACATTTACAGGGGGGAAAGGTTAATTGTCAGTTGTCATGAAGTGCTGAGTGCTGAGTGCTGAGTGCTGAGTTAGGAGTTAATAGTTTTATCTCCCTCATCCTCCTCATGCCCAGTCCCCACACTCCCTCATCTCCCTCATCTCCCTCATCTCCCTCATCCCCCTCATCCCCCTCATCTTCCTCATCCCCAGTCCCTAATCCCCAGTCCCCGATCCCAAACCGTATTTTGGGCGACAAATTGCACTCCTAACATGATATTGGTATTACAGCGACTCAATCTCTATTTGTCAGTTAACAAAACATTATGGGATTTGCAGACCTATCGATCGCAGAGATAGCAGCAGACTACAGTCTCCCTGTAGAAAAAGTGTTTTCTCTGTGCAACCAACTGGGAATTGCCTATAAACACCAAAAAACCCGTTTGGCGTTAGAAGATGCAAAGGCAATTATTTCGCAAATATTGTCTGAAATACACCCAAAAGGTACTAGCGACTCGGTGGATGATACCGATGTCACCTAAAGGGCTATTTTAGGCTTTGGTTAATCGCTAACGACTAAGTATATAGAGATTGAGTATTGCTTTTTTAGCTGTGTTGAGCGTCAAAATCTTTAAGGGGAAACATGTTTAGAAGACTAATTGGCGTTGTTGTAGCTACCATTTTGCTGACGTTTCAGCTGGTTGTCAGTAGTGCGACAGCGGTGGAACTGGACAAAGCTACCAGAACAGTGCCATTAAATACAGATGGTGATACCGTCGTACTCAGCCTAAAAGAAGTTAAAGAAGGCAAACGTTTATTTCAATACGCTTGTGCCCAATGTCATGTTGGGGGTGTTACTAAAACAAACCAAAACGTAGGACTCGAACCAGAAGCCCTAGCACTGGCAACACCCAACCGTAACAACCTTGAAAGCTTGGTGGACTACATGAAAAATCCCACTACCTATGACGGAGAAGAGGAGATTTCAGAAATACATCCCAGCACCAAGAGCGCAGATATTTTCACAGAAATGCGAAATCTGACGGACGACGACTTGAAAGCGATCGCCGGTCATATTCTCCTACAACCGAAAGTTGTTGGCAATCAATGGGGTGGTGGTAAAATTTACTACTAAATATCCAAGTTAGTGCTAAATCATTGTGGATTGGGTATTGGCGATTGGGTATCGGGTATTGGGAAAGCTCTTCCCCAGTCCCCAGTCCCCAGTC
>NZ_JAECZA010000052.1:27572-33293 GCF_016056275.1 Dendronalium phyllosphericum CENA369
CTATATTGTGCAACATAGCAAAGAATTTTTTGTAAGTCACAATATTTAAATAAGCCTTTGTTTGAGTTGTAGAAATGTCTGTTAAGCGCATAAAGAGTAGGAGTCCTGTCATCTGTTGTGATTGGCCTATCGAGCAATTGCCTGGATTGAGTCAGGAAGAACGATCGCAACTGCAAAATTGTGGAATTTTAACCACAGGAATGTTATTCAAACAAGGCAAAAGTCCAGCAGCTAGGGTGGCGATCGCTAATAAATTACAGGTTCATCTCCAGTATGTAAATAAATGGGTAGCTTTGGCTGATTTAGCGCGTATTCCTAGTGTCGGCACACAATATTGCGGTTTATTGCTTCATGCAGGAATTGGTTCTGTAGTACAGTTAGCTCAGGTTCCCACTCACAGATTGCACCAACAAATTTTGCGCTTGCAGGTAGCAACAATGCAACGGCGAGATTTGTGTCCGCCAATTGAACTGGTGCAACAGTGGAGTCAGCAAGCGAAGATAGTGCTGAGTGCTGAGTGCTGAGTGCTGAGTGCTGAGTGATAACTCTTAACTTCTAACTTTTAACTTTTAACTCTCGTTCTTATTCTTTGGCTAAGACTCCATTAAGAAAGATATCAGCGAGTCCTTCGGCCATGTGCTGCATTTCTTGAGGGGAAGCGTCGGGTTCCATCAGGGTATTGTTTGAAAATCCGGCGATCGCAAACATTCCTAAGAAAACTTTGGCTACAAGTTTTGCATCTGCTTGGCGATAAATGCCTTTATCCATTGCCGTTTGAAAGAATGCTTCGGCAACATCGGTCATTTTGTTAATGACTTCGATTTGAATGCGATCGCGCAAGTCTGGGTGAAACTGCACCTCCATGAAACAAACTCGCATTAAATCGACATTCTTGTGAAAATTCCACATCCGACGGCGCATTACCTGAGCTACCGCTTTGTAGCTGCCCATTTCACTCAATTCTGTGAGTAAATCTGTTAAGATGTCCACCCAGCCACTAGTTGCTACTTCTATTAAAATCGCCTTTTTATTTGGAAAATGACGAAACAAAGTGCCCTCAGCGACACCTGCTGCTTGTGCTAAATCGCGGGTAGTAGTGCCATCAAATCCTTGGGAGGCAAACAACCGTTGTGCCGCTTGTAAAATGCGGGTACGCGTTTGAGCCTCTGAAGGTGGAGAATTAAAAACTCGCATAACAATTATTGTGTGATTTTCGGAACACGACTTGTAGCATTATTGTCTAACGTCAAGTAAAAAAGCACCGAAAGCTTAATACTAGATTAACGCCCTGTTTGCCCAATCGTTTGTTTCTTAGGTAGTGAAATTTTACTTCAATTGTCGCTTATGAATCAGCACAGCCGTTCAATTTGGGATTTGTCCCATGAAGTATCTATGATTTTACGTCGGCTATTGGCAATGTTGACGGCACTAATAATTTTCTGGTGGGGGCTAATTCCAGAAGTCGCTCTAGCACAGACTCAGACTGCACCTCCTCTCCAAAGACCGCAAGCGCCAAGTTCGATTCAACCTTATTTGGATCGAACGATGAAGCAATTGACAGAGTTTCGCCTCGAAAATGGGATGAAGTTCATTGTTTTAGAACGGCATCAAGCACCAGTAGTCTCATTTCTTACCTATGCAAATGTAGGTGGTGTGGATGAACCCGATAAGAAAACGGGTGTAGCACACTTTCTAGAGCATTTGGCATTTAAAGGTACAACACGTATTGGTACAAAAGACTACAAAGCAGAAAAACCGCTACTAGACCGATTAGAGCAGTTAGATACTCAAATTAAAACTGCGAAAGCTAACGGGAAACAAGATGAGGTATTGCGCTTACAAGCTGAGTTTGAGCAAGTGGAATCGCAAGCCGCTAAGTTAGTCAAACCAAACGAGATGGGGCAAATTGTCGAACAAGCTGGAGGCGTAGGTTTAAATGCTAATACTTCCACAGAAGCCACTCGTTACTTTTACAGCTTTCCTGCTAATAAGCTAGAACTTTGGATGTCGTTAGAGTCAGAGCGATTTTTAGCACCTGTAATTCGTCGGGAATTTTATAAAGAAAAAGATGTAATTTTAGAAGAACGACGGATGCGGATAGAAAATTCACCCATCGGGCTGATGGTGGAGAAGTTTATTGATACTGCTTATAAAGTTCATCCTTATAGGCGACCGGTGATTGGTTATGACGAAGATATCCGTAATCTGACACCGGAAGATGTGGAGAAGTTTTTTGATACCCATTATGTTCCGAGTAATTTAGCGATCGCCATTGTCGGAGATGTTAACCCAACTGAGGTGAAAAAACTCGCACAAATTTATTTTGGACGCTTTCCAGCCAAACCAAAAGCTGTCGAGCAAATTCCAGTGGAACCATCACAAAAACAAACACGCGAAGTTACTTTACAGCTAAATTCTCAACCCTGGTATTTAGAAGGTTATCATCGTCCAGCAGTTACTCATCCCGACAATGTAATTTATGAAATGATTGGCAGTTTACTCAGTGACGGACGGACATCGCGGCTGTACAAGTCTTTGGTAGAAAAGCAACGCTTGGCCCTAAATGCACAGGGTTTCAGTGGGTTTCCTGGGGATAAGTACCCAAACCTGATGCTGTTTTATGCTCTCACGGCTCCCGGACGCACAGTAGATGAGTTGGCGCTGGCTTTGCGTCAGGAAATTGACTCTTTGAAAACTCAGCCTGTAGCAGCAGATGAATTGCAGCGGGTGAAAACCCAAGCAAGAGCGGGTTTATTACGCACCCTCGATTCCAATATGGGGATGGCTCAACAATTGTTGGAATTTGAGGTGAAAACTGGCTCTTGGCGGAATTTATTCAAGCAGTTGGATGAAATTGCAGCGGTGACACCTGCGGATATTCAGCGGGTGGCAAAGCAGACTTTTACACCTGAAAATCGCACGATTGGTAAGCTGTTGTCGAAACAGGCGTGAGATAACTAACCGCAAAGGACGCAAAGGAAGAGAGTATGCAGAGATCCAAGGTGAAGAGTAAAAAGCAGATGGAATTAAAAATTAAAAATGCAAAATTCGTCTTGAAAGGTTTGTTACGCAGGAAAACTTTCCTAGCAACTTTTCGCCAAATTCAAAGAAGTCAACGGCTGATTTTTATCTTGATTGCTGCTTTTGCCTTTTTACTTTTAACTTTTAACTTTTCTCTAGCGGCGACAGCGGAGGCGAAGTATTACACGGAGTTGAAGTTTGCACCGCTACCTGAAATTAAGTTACCCAAGTATGAGCGGTTTGTTCTCCAAAATGGCTTGGTTGTGTATTTGATAGAAGATCGCGAATTGCCATTGGTGAATGGTACGGCGTTGGTGCGTACAGGCAGCCGTTTGGAACCAGCGGATAAAGTTGGCTTGGCTGGTTTTACAGGTGCGGTAATGCGAACTGGTGGAACTAAGCAGCATTCGCCTGATGAACTCAACCAAATATTGGAACAACGGGCAGCTTCTGTTGAAACTAGTATTGGCGAAGCTAGTGGTGGCGCTAGCTTTGAAGCACTCAGCGAAGATTTAGAAACAGTGTTTGGACTGTTTGTTGAGGTGCTGCGAGAACCAGTGTTTGCTGCCGAGAAGTTAGATTTGGCTAAAACACAGGCTAGAGGTGGAATTGCCCGTCGCAACGACAATCCAGATGAGATTGCCACTCGTGAATTTCGCAAATTACTTTATGGCAAAGATAGCCCTTATGGTCGGACGATAGAGTATGCCACAGTCGATCGCATCTCTCGTGAGGATTTAGTTAAGTTCTACGAGCAGTATTTTCACCCCAATAATATAATTTTGGGAATTGTCGGAGATTTTGATGCTAAGAAAATGCGATCGCTCGTTCAAGCTAAGTTGGGCGACTGGCAGCCTAACCCCAAAATCACTAAACCTCAGTTAACAGAGGTGTCGCCTGCTAATACAGGTGGAGTATTTTTTGTCAATCAGCCGCAACTAACCCAAAGTAGCGTGCTTATGGGGCATTTAGGCGGACGCTTCAATAATCCAGATTATCCAGCGCTAGATGTGCTGAATGGCGTGTTAAATGGATTTGGCAGACGCTTATTTAATGAATTGCGATCGCGTCAAGGTTTAGCTTACTCAGTATATGGCTTATGGAATCCCCGCTTCGACTACCCTGGCATGTTTATTGCTGGCGGACAAACGCGCTCTGATGCCACTGTACAATTTGTCAAAGCGCTACAAGCTGAAATTAAGCGTATCCAAACTCAAAAAGTGACGGCAGAAGAACTCGCTTTTGCTAAAGAATCAACACTCAACTCCTTTGTGTTTAACTTTCAAGATCCCAGCCAAACCTTATCGCGGTTGATGCGCTACGAATATTATGGCTATCCAGCAGATTTTCTGTTTCGCTATCAAAAAGCCGTCGCAGCAACAACAACGGCAGATGTGCAACGGGTAGCCAAGCAATATCTCAAGCCAGAAAATATCGTGACTCTGGTAGTGGGGAATCAAACCGCCATTAAACCACCTTTGACACAGTTAGCAGCAAAAGTAACGCCAATAGACGTAACAATTCCCTCACAACCACAGGCAAAGAATTAATTGAGGTTAATTGTATATAAAAACTGCATTTAGGGACGCGTCTTGGCGCGTCTCTACTTCTATGAAACGATTAGCAAGACAAAAAAACTATCAACATTATCAAATTTACACTTTTCCAGACAAAATTTATATTGTTAGGTCTTGAAAATTAGTAGACAAATATTGACTTAATCAAATTACATTACAAAATATAAATAAGAGCTTTTGTATTTGCAGTTTAATCTTATCCAAGAGCATTTTACTTACTACCAACATATTTCCGGAGTTAAAAATGGCAAGAATAATAATCTCAAATTTGAATACTAATAGTGACAATTTGCTTAATCAACTAGAATCTTGGGAAATAAAAGCTGTCAGCGGTAGTTACGGTGAAACAGGTTATTACAATACACCAGAAACAACAGACAGCACGGGTTCTATAAGAGATTCTGTATTCAGTACGCTCAATCAAGTAGACGATCTTCTCGGTAACTTAAGGGCACAGATAGGTAAAGAAATGTATAATATGCAAAATAAAGCAAATCAGCAAACGACGGGTTATAGATAGTCTCATTTTCTGATTTATTATCGTGTATTCTTAAGTCTAATTGACATTAGAATGCACGATTTTTATATAAATTATTAATTAAATCATATACAGTATTTTTCAGGTAAACGAGGTACACGGGTAGGGGCGTACCGCTAAAGCGGAACCCGCAGGATACGATCGCAAAGGCTAAGATTGCTTTATTCCACCGCATTACACTCGCTTTGGGTATTCTATCAGCTAATCGTCATTGATTTTTCCAAACTGATTCGCTTGTAGTAAGGGCTGAAGCCCTATTTTTATGCAACTTAAATTCTCATAGGACTTACGTACATGTCGTAGCATCCAGATATTGAAGAAAAACATTATATCTGTATTTGCTATGTTGCGCTTATTTAAACATGTCTTACTATTAACTCAAAAAAGTTGTTCAAAATCGAAAATACGCTTTAGAAAGACTGAAATTATTTAATTATGTCTTTTTATACAGGTTTTTAGCCTTGATTTATTCAGTTTGGATGAATAAAAATTGCATTAGCAGTTGAGCAACACAACTTGATTGCAACAATATTTTTAGGAGAAAATCATGGCAAGTATTAATCTTTCTGAACTACATAGTGCTGG
>NZ_JAECZA010000052.1:33393-57065 GCF_016056275.1 Dendronalium phyllosphericum CENA369
TCCAAGATTCCGAAAGTTTTCTTCAGGAACTGAGCGATGTCGATTCCATTTTTGGTGGAACTGCCGAAGTTAGCGACATGTCGGGACTGACAAAGCTAGCTGAAGCTTGGGTTACTACATATGCTATTGGTCACATTGTCCTTATCGCTAAGTCATACAGCCATAATGACACTGTTAAATAGCTTTGTAGTTAACTACAATACTAGATGGCTCTTGAAAGATTCACTAGAGAAAGTAATCTATGTTTTGAACAAAAGGGTTATTTGATAACAATAACCTTAGAGAGCCAACTTGATTTTAATAAGTGATTTAGGAAGCAATCATTGCCAGATTGACAATATTTAAACTCTCTCTAGCTAATGATAAAATGTTGTTATAGCTGGAAAGCTTCCTAGAACTAACATTACTGATATTTCCAATTTATAACCAATACTTTTATTGCCCACACAATATTTACTTAATTTGTAGTTTGCTACTGACTTTAAGGTAGTAACGACTAACTGAATAATTCTCACACAAACTATTTTATCTATGATTTTTGTGAAAAGTAAATAAATGGCAAAAATCATAATTTCCGATCTGCATTCAGCTAATTCGGAAAGTTACCTAACCGCGATTAATGATATCGATTCCATGTTTGTATATGGTGGTGATGATGCATTATCTGAAATTATTAACTTTGCTGATAAGTTTCTTGATTTTGCTTTAGCGGCTTTTGCCATCTACAACATTTCGCTACTAGCAAAATCCTTCAATAGTAGTGAGTCTAATTTCTCTTCTTCATATATACCTCTTTGATGATTGAACCGTAAACTGACATGATGACCAATAAGATGTTGTGTGCAATCTATGTATGGGTAGCATTACTGTGCTTCTACAGTTTTTTGATTAACCAACAACAACTTTCATTCTGCT
The DNA here is from genome assembly GCF_016056275.1 of Dendronalium phyllosphericum CENA369. Lineage (GTDB taxonomy): Bacteria > Cyanobacteriota > Cyanobacteriia > Cyanobacteriales > Nostocaceae > Dendronalium > Dendronalium phyllosphericum. The sequence goes on from NZ_JAECZA010000052.1 coordinate 34,309, forward strand.
AAAAACATCTGACACTATGCCTTTTTTATTAAGTTCTCAAAACGTTCTAGAATACCTAATCGCCCTAGGATTGTGTACTCCAGAAGAACAATCATTGAGTAAGATTGAGCTAAAGCCTGCCAAAAACTTTAATTTATTAATTAGTTTGCCAGAGAATCGGCAACTTCTAGTGAAGCAAGAGCGTCTCGACCGAGAAGGGAAGTCTGTTGGTGAGTTTTTCGATGAATGGAAAATTCATAATTTTTTGCGACGATTTCCAGAAATTAGCTACATTTGCTCTTCTTGTTCGGAAGTGTTACATTTTGATGCTGCAAATTCCATTATTGTTTTCAATTATCTGAGTAACTACCGAGATTTAGCTGATTACTACACCAAGGAAAATCTATTTCCAACTGAAATTGCCAGGATAATTGGAGCTACTTTAGCAGCAATTCATCATGGAACCATTAATCGACAAGATTATCAGGAATTCATTCAAAATATTGAAGGTGCATCTAGTAAAAAAATCATAGACCTAAATTTGGGAATAGATAGGATTACCCCAGAAATTTATGGTCGAGTTCCTGCCGATGGATTAAAATTTTTTGCTCTGTATCAAAGATACGATAGCTTAGGACAGGCGATCGCAGATTTGAGTAGTGCGTTTACTCCTTGTTGTCTCACTCATAATGACCTGAAGCTAAACAATATTCTTTTATCCTTGAATTGGGAAGAGGCGATTTTGCCAGAATCGCTTGGATATGACAGTATTATTCGCTTGATTGACTGGGAACGCGGTGCTTGGGGAGATCCAGCTAATGATTTAGGAACATTGGTGGCTAGCTATCTGCAAATCTGGCTGCACAGCTTGGTTACTAGTAATCTGATTGCGATTCAAGAGTCTTTACGCCTAGCTACAATACCTCTACAACTGCTTCAGCCTTCAATTACGATGCTAGTTAGTAGTTATTTGGCTAATTTCCCCGAAATCTTAGAGCTTCGTCCCGATTTCATCGAGCGAGTCATGCAATTTTGCGGTCTAGCTTTGATTCGAGCTATTCAAGCACAACTCCAGCACCAAAAAACCTTTGGTAATGTTGGTATCTGTATGCTTCAAGTTGCCAAAAGTTTATTGTGCCGTTCAGAAGCATCTATACAAACAATTTTTGGTGTAGAAGCATCAGATTTGTATCCCACCAGTTTATCTTCTGTATAAAGCTAGATAAAGACAACTCATACCAATTCCTAATTCGTAGTTCATTCGTAATTAAGAAATTCAGATATGGTCTGGGTTTGGGGGTTTGAATGTTTTGCTGAATTTTAGAGAATTGGTATCGCGTGTACAAAAGGGAGACAAGGTAGAATTTCTTCCTCATTTCCCCCTACTCCCCCATCTCCCGCTACTCCCCCTTAATTCACAGGCCAGCCCTTATGCAACTATTAGATTCGCTGTCAACTCAACTTTCAGATATCCCAGAGTCATTACAGACATCATTACTAGACATCGTTTATAAGGTTGAAATTCAATCACGCTATAGTATTAAGCATCCAGACTACAAAGGATTTGAATTACCAGAATCGGCAGTTTCGCGCTTTTTGCAAATACCTTTGGATCTTCAGAACAAGTATTTAAGTCTGCAATTGCGTGGTTTTTTGTATGGCATTTATTACAACGGTTCAATGAAACTTTCTCTTGCACCCAATGCAGAAGAAATAAATGCACCATTGAACCAAAATCTAGAAAATAATACGACATTAGGTGTAGATGTTGCTTTTTATGAGCGCTTGCATACAAGCAATAGAGGTGAAGGCTATTTGAGCGATGATTGGCTTGTAGTTAAAGAAGAAATGAATGGCATTTTGGTAATAGAAAAGAATGGTTTGAAATTGCACATTGACCGCGATGTTCATTTACAACCAGAAGAACGAACTGCTACTGTCGGTAACTCAGTTGCCATCAAAATGCCCAAGAATCTGGTACAAAGCGCATTTTATATGGCAATTGGTAATGCAGCTGCTCACGAACGCCAGAATATTGTGCGTGTCTATTTTAACTTAACCCCAGAAGGTGCAGTTGCAGTCATGGAAAGTTTAACTAGCCAACTCAACTCCATACATATTCCTTTTTCTTTTAAAGCATTGTATAACCCTTCCGATTATGGGCGTTGTGATTCGGCAGTACTTTACTTTGACAAATACAACTATGCAACTGTTCATTCAGTATTAGAAAGGGTGTATGTAGAAAATCAATCTTATTTTCAGGAAGAAGTGCCTTTGTTTACCAAGTTGATGGCTCCGGGATTAGCTCTTGCAGAAGAACCAGACCGTAAATTTGGCGAGAAAGAAAGTTTTGGTACGCACCGCTGCCAAATTATTGCTAATGGGTTGATAGATGCTTGGCAGCAAGGAGATGATACGCCAGCAATTCGGATGTCATCGATTCTCCAACATTTCACTTTCCATGAAATTGCATTACAACGTCCTTACCTCAATGCTAATTCTGAGGATATTTACACTCCTTTACAAATATAAAATTCAATAACTTTGAGGTTATTAATTGATGAGTGATGCTTGCACTTAAAACCGCTGCATAAGATTAAAAATGCACACAGCGTAAGCATATCAATTTATTCTCGATGGTTGATTTACTTGCGCCTAACTTTACTAGCTTTAATTGGCGATTGGAAATCAAAATTTTACCTGTTTAGTTGTGACTTCCAGTCGCCTAATACCCTAAATTCTCGAATGAGAGGTAATATGATGAATGAAGAATTTTCTAACTGCGATCGACCTTCAGACAAAATAATCAATTCTGAAGAATGGGAACCTATTATTAAAGCTATTGTAGTTGGTAAGTATTCCTGGGCTTGTGTTTTAATTCTCTATGTTATTGGGTTAAATCCTATTGAATATATACCCTATCGTACCTATATGTGATTACTCAAAAATAATTGCATGTTTGCCAGAAATAACAAAAATGAAACTGATGATATGAAATTACAATTATATACTATAAAATCAAAGTGGACGCGGCTGAGTAACAGTCAATTTAAATAAAACTATTTAAATATATAAAAAACACAAAGAAATAAAACTTAGCATTTCAATTTTGCTATAAGTCTTTCTTTGTGTTTTGCTAATTACATTCTTATTGATAAACTTAAGCTGATTCTAGCAGTTCTTTAGACGATTGAGAATTTATATTGTTCTGAAGCTGCACTACAATTTCTACAGCGGTGAGTTGCTGTTGTAACCAGTTACTAAAAAAATCTCCCATTATTTTAAGACGTATATTCTCGTCTAATTGTGGTTTAATAATTTCCTCAACGACAATTATATGTACTCCTTTTGGTGTAATTATTGGCTTAATAATTTGTGGGGGAGTGGCGGCAAAGACTGCGGCTGCAATCTCTGGTCTAAAATCGTTACGATGGCGGATTCCTTGATAGCCACCAGCGCGGCGAATTTCTGGATTTTGGATGTATTGACGAGCGATTTCTTGAAAACTGATTTCGCCTTCTTGTAAGGCGTAAAAGATTTCTAGCGCCAAGTCCTCATCATCTAAAACAACTTCATAAGTTACAGCCCCAGTATAATCAATTTGGTGAGCATAAAAAAAAGGTTCCACTTTATCTGCAAACAAATGATTTGCTAATTTGGCAGATATGAGGTTTGTTTTAGCGATTTCTTCAAAGTCATCTAAAGAAAGATGATGTTTTTCTAACCAAGTCCAAGTGTCTTCTGCTTTGACCAGTTTGTTAGCCAAACGCATATTATCTGCTGCTTGTTGAAGTTCTTCTGTCTCAACTTCAATTCCTGCTTTCTCAGCGGCATCAAGAATAATTTTTCGAGTAGCGATCGCTTCCAAAAGACTAGGAATTTGACAAGATAACTTGAGATGGTAAATAATATCTTCGTTAGCAATATTTAAAACACCTATCATCATGCAATTCCTCCAGTTACACACTTAATTCTGAATTAGTTAATCTAACTTTTTCAGGTGAATTAGTAGCGTATCTATCATATTCACTTTATATATAATTTCTTGTCTCTATCTAATGATACTTTTAATATTTTAATTAACAGTTATTACAATCAAATTTATTAAAATAACGCTGAAAATTATGTATTGTATTTGACTGCTTATAATTACAAGAAAATACCCAAACATAATATCTATTAATTAACACTGCTTCAATATAATTTATCAGCTACCGAATAATAGCTACGAACAAATTTTGAATTAGCGATAAAATTTATACTTTAGTTTTATTTAATTTGAGTTATTTATATATCTGGTTTAATATAGTTAATTTTTTAGTTAGTTTATGATATGCTCTAGTGCTTATAAATCTATAATAAATATGTGTGATTATGTTATCTATTTACAATAGATAGCTCAATTAAAAAGACATAAAAAAGAGATAAATATCTCGAAAAAACTAAATAAAAGTAATTATCTGTAGTTATATAATTTATATTTAAAATATGGAAAATTGATATGACAACTGGTAGAAGTCCAGAACAGTACTAAGTAGAACAGTGTGAATATTTAGCTACGGTGTACACAAAAGTCGAAAAAACCCTATCCACAAAAAACTTGAGTTTGGTAGCACCATCAAAGATGTTCAGTGCGTTAGGACTTGAGTCCATAACGCACCGAACTACGAAACTAATATCTGAAGGTAATTAGTTAAAATTGATGCTCTTGAAGATTGCATCGTTCGCCCTACCATTGAAAAAATTTGAATTATTTGGAAGTTATTAATCCAATTAATCTATAAAATTACTAATCATTATACTGTCAATAATAGGTAGCTTATCTACTTTAGGTTATATATTTAATACAATATTGTATTAAATTTATCCAAATCTATTTTTTATTAATAACTATTAAATAAATCAACTATATAGACAAAAAAACTGTATTTTCGTCCTAAAAATATTTTAAATAAAGACTTTTCTATACAAAAATTTCATATATTCTCAGTTAATTTTTTACTGACTGGTGTAATAATTTAGAAGTTCGATATCCTCCTAATATCCAATCAAAAAAATGAGTAAAGTAATCATTTCTGATTTACGTCCTCCTGATGTAAAAATATTTATGCATGAACTAACTCCAGCGGAAGCTGAAACTGTTTTCGGAGGTGGTTTACCTTATATTTCTATAACTAATATTACCGATAAAGTAACAATCAATGGTTCAGGATTTACGAAATATGGAGGCGATGATACAGTTGAAGGTGGTACAAATTCAACCAGCTTCCACGATAACAAAATTAATACTATGGACTATTCTAGGTCTAATTATAATATGTTTTTTTATTAGTTATTGATAATTTAATTTTTACAGTTATACCAACACAACTCGATAGATAGATTTATTGATCTTGTCACAGAGTTAACGTAAAATTTTGTTAGCTAAGTTGTAGATAATTGCATTCAATCGAGTTGCATAGCTATTTATTTTAGGGTTGACAAATTCTGAGTAATAAACCCGATCGAGAAAGTAAGACAATAAATATTCTCCTAGTTTACAAGTAAGAAAATGAGTAAAATAATCGTTTCTGATTTACGTCCTCCTGATGTAAAAACATTTTTACAAGAACTAACTCCAGCGCAAGCTGAAACTGTATTTGGAGGTGGTTTACCCTATATTTATATAACCAATATTACTGATGAAACTACAATAAATGGTTCAGGATATATTAAATACGGAGGAGATAATACAATTGAAGGTGGCATAAATTCAAGCAGCTTCCATGATAACAAAATTAATACTACAGACTTTTCGAGGTCTAATTATAATATGGTTTATTAGTTATTGATAATTGTTACAGTTGTGTCAACATAAATCAATAGATAAATTTCTTGATGGTGTAACAGAGTTAATGTATAACTTTGTTAGCTAAGTTGTGGATAATTGCATTCAATCGAGTTGCATACCTGTTTAATTTGTGGTTGAGAAATTCTGAGCCACAAACCTGACCAAAAAAGTAAGACAATGACTAAAATGTTAGTTCCCAACTTACATACTACTAATTTAGAGTTACTTTTGCAAAATCTGACTCCAGCGCAAGCAAATAGTATACACGGAGGTTCTAGCTCTATTTATCTAACTAACATTAGTGATGGCGTAAACAACACTGAAAATACATCTCAAGGTTCAGATGCTTTCAACTATAACAATAATAAAATTAACACCGTAGACTATTCAAGATCCAATTACAATTGGTTCTACTTTTTTGATTGAAAGTAGATGTGCTTCGATTTTTGGAACTGATAGTTAGAGTTCCTAACAAAGGAACAGAGAAGTTATCTAAATAAGGATTGTAAATCCTCAAATTTAGATTTTTCTTAGAATCACTAGTTTTTAAGGCTTTAGCTGTATCAATTTAGAAACGAATTGATGTCTATTTGCATAACAATTATTCTGCTTTGCTAAAGTCATGTACATGTCTATCATCTCATGTAAAACCTGACTGAGGGGAATAAAACAATGACTACAACAGTAAATCATGAATCGCATTCTATTGATGCAAGCAGATTATTTAACGATCTAACATTGTTAGAAATGTCTACAACTGTAGGTGGTTCTGAGGTGACATTAAACAATATTCAAGGTGGTGTCAATAATAAATCAGATAAATCTAGTTTAAATAGCATGGACGGGAATAAGATTTTTACTATTGATTTATCTGGTTTAACCATGAATTTCATCTTCTTAATTGATATATTCTGAGGTTATGCTATTTTATAGCGAACAAACTAATAATTTAAGTTGACCTTGAAATGCAAAAAGTAGGGCAGGTGATAAAAGTCTGTCCTACTTAATGTTCGAGATACATGTTCTAAATTGCAGATAACTAAGAATTTATTCGAGATGAATTACTAAAGGTCTAAACCTCCTTTTTGCAATTTTTTAAAGGGGTCTAGGATAAAGTCAATCACTCGACGCTGACGCACAATCACCTCTGCGGTTGCTGTCTGACCAGGGGTTAAAGTGATATGTTTGTTGGCAGCTTGGATATAAGGACGATCCAAAGTGATATCCAACTCATAAGTTTCTGTACGGTCTTGTCCGTTCGTTTGAATTTTCGAGTTAGGTGAAATCCAACTGACATGCCCTGGTAGCACTCCATAATCTTGGAAGGGATAAGCATCAAACTTGACTTTTACAGGCATTCCCACTTTCAAGAAACCACTGTGTTCGCTAGGCATTTGCGCTTTCAAAATCAAAGGAGTATTGTTAGGTGCAACTTGGGCAACCGTCTGTCCTGCTTCTACTACCGCCCCGGATTTTTTCACAGGTAATTCAAAAATTGTGCCATCAATAGGCGATCGCACCACTCGTTGCTGTAACTGTAGCTGCAAGGAAAGGATTTGGCTTTGAGTTTGAGTCATTTCCGTTTGCAAGCTAGTAATTTGCGTTTGCAGGTCTTTGAGTTGTTCTTGATTTTTCAGCACCGCTAGTTTACCCGCTTGCACCACACCCTGATAGCTGCTTTGCTGTTCTTGCAGGCGGAGTTTTGCTTGCTGAATATCTGCAATAGCTTGACTCATCGTCGTCTGATAGCGACTTAACTCCTCTTGTAAACGCAACTGGGCTTGTGTAGCCTCTGATTTTGCTTGTTCTTGGGAGTTGAGGCTTTCTTCTGCTGTTTTCTCTAGTTCTACAACCTTAGTTTGCGGAATTGCACCAGCCTGTAAAAGTTGGCGATAGCGTGCGGTTTCTGCTAAATCTCGCCGCAAACGACTGCTAGCTAATTTTTGGGCAATCAAGGTAGAATTGATGCTTTGTCTAGCCTGTTCCACTAAAGCTAATTTTTCCGATTTTTGTAAGTTATACGTACTCAATTTGGCATCGACATTTTGCTGTGCCTGATTGACTTGAGCCATTTTTTCCAAAGCTTGAGCTTGGTTTTGTTGCTCTTGGATATTAATTGCCAGGATTAATTGATTTTTTAGCAAATCTAGTTGCGATCGCCTGCTAATTTCTCCTTCTAGCTTGGTATTTGCCTGTTGCAAATCTGTTTGCAAGACATCAGAATCTAGTGCTAGCAAAACTTGTCCTGCTTTCACAGCCTGACCTTCGTTGACGCTAACAGATTTGACACTACCGGCAACTGCAATGCCTAATGTTTGCGTTGCTCCTTTGGGTTCTAAACGCCCTCTGGCACTTCCTGTTTCATCAACTTTGGCCAGCATCGCCCAAGGTAAAATAATCGCTGCAAAGCTTGCCAGCAAGTACAGCATTGAGCGCGTCCAGAGTTTTGGTAAGGCATCTAGTAGTTCTTCAGTGCCGTAATACCAATCATTCGCCTCGGTTTCTATATCAGTTTGATAATCAACAACAGCATTAGAAACCTCAACCTGGGAAACCATATCTGGCTTTGGTTTAGCGAGTATGGATGATAAATTTTGATATGGGTTTGGCATAAGTAATTTAGGCGACTGGGTATTGGGGATTGGCGATTGGATATTGGCGATTGGATATTGGCGATTGGGTATTGGCGATTGGGAAATTTTTCTCCAGTCCCCAATCACTAGTCCCCAGTCCCCAGTCCCTAGTCCCCAGTCCCTAGTCCCCAATCCCTAGTTCATGAAATTTCCCAGGTTCTCAACCTGTAGGCGCTAATTGTTGCTGGTTGAGATAAAAGTAATGACCTTTTCTGGCAATTAATTCGTCGTGAGTACCGCTTTCGACTAGTAAGCCACGATCTAAAACCAGAATTTGGTCAGCATGACGCACGGTGGACAGGCGATGAGCGATGATTAAACTTGTGCGCCCTTTGAGAATTGTTTTCAGGTGATTTTGAATAATCCGCTCAGATTCAGCGTCGAGGTGGCTGGTGGCTTCATCTAATAGTAATAAGCGGGGATTTCCCAGTAAAGCACGGGCGATCGCTAGTCTTTGACGTTGTCCGCCAGATAACATACCACCGCCTTCACCTATTTGGGTTTCGTAACCCCCCGGTAGTTGCTGAATAAAGTCATTTGCTCCTGCTAAACGCGCTGCTTCAATAATTTCTTCGAGGGTGGCTTCAGGATGAGCAATGCTGATATTTTCACGAATTGTGCCGCCAAACAAAAAGGTATCTTGATCGACAACACCAATTTGCGATCGCAGCGATCGCAGGGCAATACTAGTCACATCTTGAGCGTCAATTAATACTTTGCCATCTGTCGGCGGATATAGACCCAAAATTAATTTAGAAAGTGTGGTTTTCCCAGAACCACTACGACCGACAACAGCTACAGTTTGCTCTGGCAGAATTTCAAAACTGAGATTTTCCAGAACGTTGGCATCGCTTTCCGGATGATAGCGAAAAGTGACATTTTCAAAGCGAATGTGACCGCGCAACCTAGGTAATATTTGGCGGGGTGACGAGTGTAAATCTTCTTCTGGCTCGGCTTCTAAAACATCATTAATCCGCTCGGTAGAAATGATTACTTCCTGCAATTGATTCCACAACACCACAATCCGCTGGAAAGGGCGAATAATGTTACCTAACAACATGTTGAAAGCAACTAATTGCCCAATTGTGAGTTGATTTTGAATCACCAACCAAGCACCAAACCAGAGTAATGCTGTAGTTACTAAAGATTCAATTGCAGAACTAAAGATTTGTAATTGGTTACTAACGATCTGTCCGCTAAAGGTCTTTTTAATTACATTATTCAACAGTTCTTCCCAATGCCAGCGCACTGTCTGCTCGATAGCCATAGAGCGAATAGAGCGAATACCTGTGAGGGATTGAATCAGATAACTATTTTCATTGGCTGAAGCATTAAATACCTCACGGCTAATGCGGCGTAAGAAAGGTGTGGCAATCAACGCCAGTAAGACAAAGGGCGGTACAATCAGCAAACTAAATAATGCCATTTGCCAGCTGTACCAAAACATCAATCCTACATAGATAAACACCGTCAGCAAATCTAAAGTAATAGACAGTGCCTCTCCGGTGAGGAAGCGTTGAATTTTCTGATTTTCTTGGACGCGAGAAACAATATCGCCAACGTAACGCGACTCAAAAAATGATAGAGGCAAGCGAAAGGTATGTTTGATAAAACCAACCAACAAAGCTAAACTGATACGATTGGCTGTGTGATCTAAGAGATATTGCCGCAGTCCATTAATGCCAACGCGGAACAATCCAAAAATAATTAGCCCCAAACCTACAGCGTTTAACGTGAGGGTGCTACCCTGTACAATTACTCGGTCTAACAATAACTGAGTGAATAGCGGCGTAATTAATCCAAATATCTGAATCAGCACCGAAGCGACAAACACTTCTAAAAGCACTCGTGAGTGAGGCTTGACTAAATCAAAAAACTGCCACAATGTTGTGGTTGCTTCTTCGGTGTCTTTCAGCAGAGGTGTCGGTTGCAATAATAAGGCGTAACCAGTCCACCCGGCTTTGAATTCCGCGTGGGTGAGGGTGCGTTGCCCGATCGCCGGGTCGCCAACAATTACTTGCTTTTTGTTGATTTCATAGACGACAATGTAGTGTTTGCCTTCCCAATGGGCGATCGCTGGTAAGGATTGTTGTGCCAATCGATCGAGGCTAGCTTTCACAGGACGGGTAGTAAAACCAATACTTTCCGCCGCCACAGTTAAACCTCTCAGTGATGCGCCACCGCGGCTAACGTTAGCTTGCTCCCGCAGTCGATTCACACTCAAACGCTTACCCCAATAGCGACTAATCATCACTAAGCAAGCTGCTCCACAATCCGAGGCACTTTGTTGTTCAAAAAATGGATACCGCTTAGTCAAGCGTCCCCACCACTGACCTGCCTTAATTTTTGGGCTGGGAAAATAGGCTCGTCGTTGTCTTTTTGGCTGAGAATCTGATTGCGGCAATCGCGGAATGTTGGAAGAAGACACGGGGATGGGGCGACGGGGGGACGCGGAGAAAGAAGAAGTTGGAAGTGTTTGTGAAGCATTCTCCGTATCTCCCCCTCCCCGCGTCCCCGTGTCTTCTTCCCCAGTCTCCATCTGTTGCAATTTGATTAACTCAGCCAATTGCGGCCAGTATTGTATGGCTGTTTGCCAATCATCATTTTTGAGAGTGTAAATAATTGTTGGTTGCGTTACCTGCCAATTTCCTGGCTTGGGACAGACATAGATGTTCCCTGGTATTAATGTGTGCCCGTCAGTATATAGCAGTTCTCCTCGACGCAATAGCCAGAGCTTAGTATTTTTGAATAGGTTGACTGGAAATGAGCCAATCTCTAAGGTGTGCCGCTCGAATAAAGATAGCGCTCTGAGTACCTCTTCTACAGAGCCATTCTGAGGAAGTAAACCATTCTGAGAACGTAATAACAGTAAATCCCAGATTTCTGCACGTTTTTTTAGGCGATCGCTTATGCTCGGATATCTGTGCATTATCTCTTGTAATGCTGCTTGCGGAACATAGCAAAGTTTTAAGTTCACAGAAGCTCTAGCGACATAAGCACTATACTTTTCTTCTGGAAATAAAGTTGACTCGCCAAATGATGTGCCTGTTGAGAGGGTAGTAATTAAGTTATTAAAGCGATCGAGTAGTCTAACTTTACCCCCAAGGATGATATAAATTCCTGCTTGCGCTGCTACTGCTTGCCAAAACTGCTTTGCTACCGGTGGTTCGACAATTTCCACCGCTGCTAAACACATATCTATTTCACTCTCTGACAAAGACTCACCCAAATTTTGGGTGAGTTGCTGTGCTAACTGCTGCTGGGAAAACGCTGATGGCATTTCCTGACCTCCAAGACAGTATTGATGAAAAAGGATGAAGTAAAAAATTTCATCCTTTTTCCTTCGGTTTTGATTGTTCTATTGATTGGTTCGCATTAAATTGAATGACCAATTTAAACTAGGTTCGCGGTTAGATTGTAAGTCGCCAATCGTAATCGCAGCATCCTGCTCTTGCTCAGTTTCTTGTTGATAGGAACTTTTACGTTTGGTGGAAAGTCCCATTTGTTTTAACAAACGATTGACATGGCGATCGCTAATTTCAATACCTAATTCATTCGCTAGATGCTTGCTTAACCATTGGGCTGTCCAATGAGTAAATGCGTATCCATAATCACGAGGACTGTTGCTAACTAATTCTTTCAAGCGTTCGGTATATTGATTATTAACAATCTTAGGTCTGCCAATCGGTCGTTCGTTCCATTTATGTGCTAAACCTGCTTCTGCTAAACCAACCCAGTAACGCGCCATCTCCTGAGAACAACCTAATGTTTGACAGATTTGGGTTTGAGATTTACCCATATCTGCTAATAACATAATTTCAATTCGTCGTCGATATTCTGGCTGTAAATTATTCTGCAAGTGTTTTAATAAAGCTTTTCTTTGAAAAGGCGTTAAAAACTTGCTTTCTTGTGGATCATAAGTTTCAAAATTTTTGAATTGACTAGAATAGTTTGACATAATTATTACCAATTACTGTCCACTGTAAAATCCGGGCAATCATGTCCGTTGTGCCTAATTGCAAAAATCTCCATAGCCAAAAAATTAAAAACTAAAAGGTATTTTTAATTTTTAATTTGGCATTTAAAAGCCAGAACCGATGCCAAGTGTTTACTCTCCTAGTATTTTGAATTAGGGGAGTTATTCCTAAGCTACTGCCACTTTTAACCCTCCATATCTTGCATAATGTGCTGTGCCAAGATAAGACGGTAATTAAATTTCTGGCGCATCATGGGATTTTCTTATTTTTTCCAGCCAGTAAAAATTTTGTTAGAGACTGCGCTCTCAAGAGGTAAGAGTAGATATTTCGTGAATAGTAGTTAGCAAACCTGACAAAATATGCAGCAAGCATAGCTGTTATTTTCCCTAATAAACAGCAGTTTCTGGTAAAACACTTAAAACCAGCGAGTAATTCACTCGTTAAGCACAAAAATTTGACAGTCTTTTTAAAGACTGGTGTAACGCCGGTATTAGTTTCAACCAATTACTTGAGTAGATAATTGCAAGCAAGCAAATTTGAGCCTTATAGTCATTCCTATTTTGAGGATGTTATTGAACTATACAAGACATCTTTATAAATCAACCTCAAGTCATTTAAATTGGTTATGTTTAGATTCCCAAAAAAGCTTGAAATCATTTCCAGAGATTGGAACCTAGAGGCAGCTAAGGTCAGGTATAAATACAAATCTACTTCTTACAATAGCGTAATACTAGCTATCTTGACATCAGCGGTTCATGAAACATTTGAAGTAGCCTAGAAGAAAGTTTCAACTAAAAAATACAGTTCCTCATGCTGTTGTCTTACTCCACTGTTATTTTTTTAAAAATTTTTCTCTACATAGTCAATAGTTTTTAACAGGAAAGTAAGTTTTTAACGAAATCTTGATAATATTTTTACTAAAAACTCACAATCAAATTATTTTAAAAAAGAGGGCTAAGTTATTGAGTTTTTTTGTTACTCAAACATCTATTAGCGGAAATTGCTGATTGATTGTAACTGTTAATATTAATATCTATATTTTCCTACTTAAACAATAATATCTAAACAATCATATCCATTAAAAGATAACAGTTAATCCATCTATCTTTAGCGATAAATAATATCTAGAATTAACTTGAGATATCTATGGTTTTTTATAAATTCAGTATCTATCCCTAGTATGAAAGTTAGATCCCAGATAGCTATACTACTTGTAAAGCCAGCTCTAAGTAGCTTTCTTGTGAATCCGAAAGCCTAGATTTTGATAAATAAAAAAATTGGAAGCTATTCCAGTTTGGTAGCTTCCAATAATTACTATAAAAATTGCAAGTTTATAAAACAGAAATAATCCTAATTGTCAGAATTAGGATTATTAGTCCAAAGAGAAGCGTAAAAGCTATAAGTTTTATCAGCCACAACAACGATTGAACCGTTACGTTTTCTAGTTCCCTCTCGGTAATAGTGCTAAAAAGCTTTTAGCACAAGCAACACTAGCCGGAATATAGAAAGTTCTATCTCATTTCCTCCACCACAGGGAAACTTGATAGCAAGCATTCAAAGTTAAGACTGGGGAAAGCCACCATTGTCACTCACTTTTTTAAGCTCGGACTTTCTTGGAAACAGAACCACCAGCAGAAACGGTATATCGTTAGTCTAAGTGTAGAAGTTATTTACTACCACAAGATACTGACTGCTTCAGCGATAGCAATCAGTTAGATTTGATAGTCAGATAATGATTGATGTTATTTTGGAAAACAAATTTACTCCTTAATATTTAAATAGTTCTCTATAATGTATAAGATTTTATAGTTAAAAACTTGCCACTTTGGCAGATTTTAGTAATAATTTTTTGTTTAATTTTAAATTAATATCATCATAGCGAGCGCATCTGATTAGTGACAATTAAAATATCAAGATTTCCAATTTCTTGAAGAAGTTGGAAATCTTACTTTTTACAATTGATTTAGGACTGCGGTACAAACAATCTGCTAATCTATGATTTTTGAATGACATAGCAGAGAATGAGGTGCTCGTGAACTGTGCAGCCGAATTTGTAATTGATTTTATAGCATGTCAAAGGCAAATCTTAAGCACTTTCAGGTTGAGGCTCGGATTTTAGAGATTGAGGCTCGTGAATTTGCTTCCCCAACCACTGACGGTCTAGACCTCCACTACGAAGGTCTTTAATTTTACCCAAGCAGCTGACTGCAACATTAGTATCAGATTTTTTGTCAGCAGATGCCTGAGTAGTTTTGACATTTTCCTGATGCTGTTGATGCGATTTGTTCGCTTGAGAGTTATCTTTGAGCAATCGGTTATAAGTGCGATAGGGAATGTAGTGTAAAGGATTGTACCCAGCCAAACGTAGTATCAAAACACATGCCCAAGAATACTTTCCGGCCAAAATCGCCTCAACTATTTGGTCGAATTGTTCGGGATTAATTTTTTTATTGAAATTGCCATTAATGCCGGGAATATCTTGATTCATAGTATTGATTGTCTTGGATAAAACTACTGAATAAGGCAGAAGGAAAGAAAGATTAAGGGACTTGCAAGTAAGAAAATATTCCATTGCTCTTGTTGACTGTTAACTGCAAACAGTCAACAACTTTAAACTGAATAATTTATTTTTTGGACTTGCCTAAAGATTGATTTTTTGCTTTGTTTCTATTCTGCATACTTATTTTTACCTAAATGCACTAATTACTTTGCAGCTATTGAATTAATACAAGTGTTGATGTTCCTGCATTTCTAGTTATTTCTATAACGGTTGCCGTTAATAAAATGACAATAATGCTAGAAATTGATACTTTGTTGAAAGCTAAATAGTGGTGAGGAAAAATCATATAGCTTAATCTCAAAACTGCCCTTTTGATTGAAGCTTTAAAAGTCCTGGGGTAGCTCTTGGTAGATGTAGCTTTGTACCCTTTAATATCCCAAATAGCAGTTTATTTTTCCCTGATATTTTTATTGTATAATTTCTCGGTTTAAAATTACGAGTGTATTTGCGAACAAGCAATATATTGATGTTACAAAATAAAAATTACTTGTTCTACGACATGAAAATCTACATTAGTATTTATACTATTTTTGTAGTTAATGTCATTTTCCATTTTAGCAGGTTTATCAGTCAAATTTACTGAATACATTTTGACATTAACTTGTGTCTTGTGCAACTTTGTACTTTGTCCCATATTTGTTACCTAATGAGGGGTTACACCCCTCGCCATATAGTCATTTTAGCTTTATCTTTTTCTCAGTATACCAAGAAAAATCACTATTAATTACGTTTACAAACAACTGATTAATGTAGCAACAAAAATATTATTAAAAAAATCTAAAATATCCTATTTAGATGTTGTTGAAAAAGATTTTGACAATTGGACTGAGTAAGATTTGAATCTAGATTGCTTGAATCTCTTTATGAGCAAGGTTTACATGTATATGCTATCTGGCGCTTTGGCATAAAAATTTGTTGTCAATCTAGCTATATACTTAGAAAACGATTGCAACAACTTTTGTAATTTGATTTTTTATGGTATAATTTACTGACCTTTTTAAACATAGCAAATTGCACATAGCAAAACATCTTTTGTTCGGTGTTAAAAAAAGACATAGCAGGTTCAAGTTGAACATTATTGATGTAATTTAGTAACTTTGAGAGAATGAATTTATTTAAGATGTTGCAACATTTATCCAAACAAAACTTGCAGGTATAGAGAGTAGAAATACAAAGTTTTACACCTGCACTGGTAGTTGTCTAATTTAAGTGATTGAAACTCGTGAAAATACTAAATGAGACTAGCGATAGAACTGTACTTAAGCCAAGTGATAATCCAAATTAGTAATTTTCATGAGTTATGGCTCGTTGCTTTGTTTAATAAGAATAATTCTATAAGAAACGAGAATTAGGAGATTATAAAAATGTTAGTAAACTGATTAATCTAGGCTAAATTTTGTTGAAAGCTGGTTTCAATTTTAGTTGCTTTTTCTAGCTACATATTGAAAACCCAAAATTATCTTCAGTAAAACTCAATTTTTATTGACAGCAGTAAAGCGATCGCTTACTAATGTTTTCCTTCGAGTTTAACTTTTAATACTCAGTAATATTTATGTAACTCTCAAAAATAGTTTGACTTTTTAAGCAGTATTGATTAAACTTAAGTACTTCTCATTTTTATACGGAAATAAATTTAAATATCGTTCAAAAGACTGAAATTTATTTAGTAATTTTAAATATATTTTTTTGATAAACATCTGACACACGATAAACATTACCTTTACCCACAAAGCGGAAAAATCGAAATTTTTACAGGACAATAGCCAATTTTGTACATGAGTTGGGTAATTTTATTAACACTTAATATTTTCAGCTATGATGTTTATTTTTTAAAAAAGCAGTCTGAATTCGTGAATCTAAAATCTTTCTTAACCTATTTACTTTTTCCTTGTGTTCGTAAAATAACCGGAAAATAAACCTAAAAATTGTAGTTATTTACTATTTTTGGTTTAGACAAAATATCAAGCAAAAGATAAATCGTAAAATATCTATAAAATTTATTGTGTATCTTTGGTTACATATTTTTGAAGACCAAAGGCTGTTTGGCTTTAGCTGTTCTTGAAGGTTAGGGTGAAATTTTATAGTTCATCCCAACCTTCCTTAGCCTATTGTTGCTTTATTTCTACTAACTGATAACTAAGTAGATTGCCCAAATAGCCATTGCTCGAAGATAAACACAGGCGCGGAAAGTACCAGCAGCAGTGATAGCTTCAGGAGTGCGGAATTGCAGTCCATTGTCATAAATTTGCTGCACTACAGCTTGTGTCAATCTCAATCCTTCATCCTTCATTCCCATTTGTACTAGAAAAGCGGCCAGCCCAAAATTGATACCCGTCCAAACTTCTAGAGGGTGAGTCGCTTGAGGATTTTCTGGCGAACCGTCGGGACGAACACCATTAGCTGCACCAAATTGTCCGTCATAGAATTTGAGGAAGCAAGCATCATAGACCGTTTTCAATGCAGAAAGGGCGCGATCGCTCGGTACAATATCCGGTAATCCCAACAAACGAGCGTAGAATTGTCCGCACAACTGATCTGCCATCACTACATCAGAACCACTTTCGCTATCTAAGCGGTAATATTGCCCATTCCAGAGTTTTTCTTCATAAATGGGGCGAGATTGTGCCAACCAACTCTCATAGGTGGATTTTTGCAACGCTAAGGCATCTATATTGCTATTATGATTTAACAAAATATCGCTAATAGCGATCGCAGCTTCTAAAGCTGCCAACCACAACCCGCCACAGTAAGCGCTTACACCCTGTAACCGCCAATCATCAAAGGTTTGGTCGGGTGCGCCAGAGTTTTCTGGAATGCCATCGCCATCCAAGTCAAAAGTTTTCAAGTAGTTGAGAGTTTCAACAATTGCATTCCAGCAGTCTGCTAAAAATTCCACATCATTAGCACCTGTGAAAAGAAAGTCTCGGTACACTTGCAAAACAAAGTCACAGCCTAAATCTTTCCACAAATTGCAATCCTGATAGCTGGTATAGTTGGTTTTCTGCCACACATGTTCGTTAGGTGCGCCTAAGTCGTGGGGTGTTGCGCCTGCGGTTTTACGAACAGCAATTGGACTTTCCGCCTTAATTGTGTAGTAGTAGCCAATCACACGGGGAGTATCGTCACTCTCAGGAATTGCCCGTGCAAAGGCACGCATTACTGACTTTTCTAATTCCGGAAACAGTAGCAGCAGCCCAAAAGAACCATACAACCGCACATCTAAACTTTCGTACCAGCGGTAATCTAGACATTCTAATACCGCAAACTGACCAACAGGATCGCGTTCTGATGCAGCACTCCAGAGAGTACCGCCACTGGTGAGGTCGTAAAGCTCATTAAATAGAGCCATTTTAAACCAAGAAGGTAAATCTTCTCGATCGAGAATTGGTTGTTGCCAGTTTTGGATTTGTTGTTGCCAAATTTGGTATTGTTCTAAGGCAGTAGATGCGATCGCCCAAGCATTTTGACCGTTGTTACCAAAAAAGTTTGTATATCTGCGGTAATAATTGACTTCCGCGGCAAATTCTGTTACAGGTAAATCCCAGGCGAGAACAAAGGGAATTTCCCAAGTTTCACCTGGTTGGAGAGTGAAACGAATAGCGATCGCCGCCCCTATCTGTGTATTATCTGCTGGAGTTGTGTCAATATGATTGGGCAAAGAGCCATTTGCGGCAAAGCTTTGCCACACATCTTCACCCGTACCGACAGGATTCCAGCGAGTGTGGTGAAATACTTCGACTTGAGGATGTTTCAGGGTAGCAATGCACCAAGTTCCGTCCCCTTCCTCTAAAGGGTCCTTACTACCAACTCTACCGAAAACACAACCAAAGTGTTGGGCATTTTCAACTATTTGATTATAGTTACCTTTACTTTCACCCCAGCGCGGCTGATACTCGTAAACTGGACTACCATCATCGCGTACTCGTACTTCAGGAGACTTGAGGGTGTTAGTAAACCAGCCCACCATATTTTGCCAAGTCAGCATGATGCTGAGTGTAATAGGTGCATCTGTGGGGTTATGAGCATTCCAGCGAAACACCGCCACAGGATAGCTAGTTTCTTGATAATTTCCTGCCCAGATAGGTGAAAACTGCTCGCAAGTTAACTTTGCTTGAAATACGTTTTCGTAAACAAACCAACTGCGCGGATATAAAGCATGATATGTACCTGTTTCCTTGTCTACAGAAGGTGCTGGATACCATTGCCATTCTTTAAGAATGCTATCTTCTGGAGGTTGAGTACACAAAGCGTAAGCTTGGGAAGATATGCTATTAGACTCAAATACACTAAATTGACAAGCGGGTACATTTTGAAAGATATGCTCGCCACCGTCAATGTGCCACAGGTTGAAGTCTCCCCGCGAAGAACGACCGATGCAACCCGCACCAAAGCCACCCAAAGGCATACCATACCAAGGGCCATCATCAATATTACTTGCGTAGCGAACAGTATAAGGTTTATCCCAACCTAAACCGATGAGACGATTCCAAGTGTTAGAGGGAATTTGCGGGGAGGTTTGATTTATCATCACCTGATGTCACAGCGTGCAGTTACGCTAAGGAAGCTTAACGCGATGTGTCATTTTTCTCAAGCGATTTGTTGAGACAAGATAGGAAAGTGCTGAGTGCTGAGGAGCCACTGCGTTGGGCGGCTTTGCCGACTTGAAGCAAGTGGCGTTGCTGAGTGCTGAGTAAAAACCTTGTGAAATCAAGGCTTTGAGTAATCAACACTGTTCTAACATTAGTGACTACGACTATGTTTTATAGCAGAATTCAAAAGTCAAAATTGGCAAGTTAGCTAATAAGTTGTCGTGCATTAATTTGCAAACCTTTTCGTGTTGACTGTTGACTGTTGAGTGTTAACCGTCAGCGGTCAACGAACCTCATGAGCAATCATGTAGTTTAAAGCGTAATAGCTAAGGCAAAGCTTGTATACTTCACCAACTTTAAATTCTTGATGTCAACTAACTCAGCACTCAGCACTCAGCACTCAGCACTCAGCACTCCTGACTCAGAACTCTCATGGGCTGTGCTGGTATCCAAACAGTAAAAATTGAACCAATACCAACTGTGGATTCTACTTCTATTCGTCCTCGATGGAGTTGCACCAGTTGTTTAGTTAAAGCCAGGCCGAGTCCCGTACCTTCGTAGCGGCGGCGATAGGGCGTATCGAGTTGCTGAAACTTCTCAAACATCAGTGGTAATTGTTCTTCAGGAATCCCAATTCCCGTATCTTCTACTTGAAAAATCGCAGTGTCATCTTCTACCCACAGCCGTAAGGTGACACTGCCACCTTCAGGGGTAAATTTAATCGCATTAGTTAATAAATTCCAGAGAATTTGTTCGACTCGCTCTGCATCGGCGTTAAAGCGATCGCGCTGGGGATTTATTTGCAAATCGAGTTTCAGATTAATTCGTTGGTTGGTTGCTTTTTCTGACAGGGACTCTAAAGTATTTTCTGCTATATTGATTAACGAAAATTCGGTGATATTTAAAACTGTTTTACCAGCCTCTATTTGTGATAAATCGAGGATGTCATTAATCATTTCTAATAAATGTTCGCCGCTGTCATGGATTGTTTGTAAATAATCCCGCTGTCGTTGACTCAATTCACCCAATGGCCAGCGTAACAAAGTAGAAGACATACCAATCACATAAGTTAAAGGTGTGAGCAATTCATGGCTAATGGTAGCTAAAAATTCACTTCTGACGCGGCTAGCAGCT
This sequence comes from Dendronalium phyllosphericum CENA369, assembly GCF_016056275.1. Lineage (GTDB taxonomy): Bacteria > Cyanobacteriota > Cyanobacteriia > Cyanobacteriales > Nostocaceae > Dendronalium > Dendronalium phyllosphericum. The sequence goes on from NZ_JAECZA010000052.1 coordinate 55,011, forward strand.
TCGGCGGCGAGTAAAGCATCGCGTAGTGCCATTGTCCGCTCAATTACTCTTTGTTCGAGAGTTTGTTTTTCTTGAGTGAGCGATCGCATTAACTCAGCTTGATGAATAGCGATCGCTAATTGTTCGGCAATAGAACTCAGCAAACTTTTTTCACTCTCAACCCACTCACGTGAATTATTGCACTGATGAGCAATTAGTAGCCCCCAGAGTTTATCTTCAAATATAATTGGTGCTGCTAACTTTGCCCGTACTTGGCTTTCTCTTAAAAAATTCAACAAACACTCTTCTAACGCATAAGCTTTTTCGACATCATCCACCGCTAAGGTAAATCCTTGCCGATACTTTTCCCAACATTGAGAAGTTCTAATAAAGCAATTTTTTTCCGTATAATGCAATACTGATGGAATAGCATCTGTAGCACGAGCTTCATAGACAATACAGCCCCCATAATTCTGCGAGTCTTGCATAGGAGGTTGAGGTGAAATCTGACCGTTAAGCGTTGCTTGTTGGTTGACTCTTGAACTCTCAAATTTATATATTACTATTCTGTCTAATTCTAAAAACTCACGTACTTGGGCGATCGCTGTTGCCATAATTACTGGCAAATCTAAACTTTTGCGGATTTGGGTTGTAACTTGATTCAACAGCCGTTCTTGGGAAATCTGTTTTTTCAGCGCATCTTCCACTGGCTGACAAATATAAATCCCAGGCTCATTTTCACTCGAAGATTCTGTCAATTCCTGATTTTGCAGTGGCAGGAGATATTCCAATAACAAGAATGTAAATTTACTTTGGAGGGTAACATCATTAAGACCAATAATTTGCCGATAGCGTTCGAGATTTTGATGAGTATGCGAATCACACTCAAATAAATCTCTCAGTTTGGCGATAAAGGAAGCGATCGCCTCAAAATTAAATGTCAAGCTAACATAGAGTGCTGAGTAAACTTCTTCCTCCCCTGCTCCTTTGTTCCCTGGCTCCTCTGCTCCCCTACTCCCCTGCTCTTGGTTGCCTACCAAAAGCGCGCTAAAGCCCTCAGAAGCCACCAGCGTAAACCTTTGGATTTGCCACTCTACAGGTATACGAATGCGTGCTAGTAAGGCTTCTGTAACTATTAGAGTATTATTTCCTACCGTTTGAGCCATCTGCTGCAACAATTCTTCAAGTTGATTAAAAACAACTAAAGGCAAGTTTCGAGAAAAGCTCAAATCAGGGGAACTAAGCATTTTCAATGGTCTGGTAAGAAGGGTTGAAGAGCCAGTGCGGTGGGGAAGCAGTGCAGGAAGTTGGTTCTCCGACTTAAAGCAACTGCTGTCAGCTTTGCCGACTTGTAGCAACTGGCGTTGCTAAATAGAAATGTTTTGTAATTGTACTTTAATCAACAGTTTAAGACGGTAATACAAGATTATGCATCGTATAAACGCCACATCCGGAGGATGGAATCAATCAGAAGGTTTAGTTTTTTTAGAACAAACTCCAGCTCCTTTTGTGTTTATTACGGCTGCTGACACCGACATTCAAACTTTGGCAACTGCCGTCCCCAGATTACCTAAAACATTTCCTGCATTAAGAGTCGCCAATTTGTTGCAGTTGCAGCAACAAATAAGTATAGATTCTTACGCAGAGCAAGTTTTGGAGCTTGCCCAGGTAATAATTCTGCGCTTGTTAGGAGGACGTTCCTATTGGGCTTATGGTTTGGAAGTAGTGCAGGAAATTGTCCAACGTAATAGTACATCCTTAATTGTAATACCAGGAGACGATGCTCTCGATCTGCAATTAATTTCTCAGTCTACCGTGCCTTTGGGTACTGTAAACCAAGTATGGCAGTATTTTAGAGAAGGCGGAGTGGAAAATATTATTAACGCCCTCAAATTCGTCGCTGATAATTGCTTGCTCACTTCATTTCATCCCTCACCACCCCAGCCGATTCCTCGCGTAGGATTGTATCGAGGGGACTGGGGACTAGGAACTGGGGATAAGGAAGACAATGAAGACAACAGAAATAACCAAATCCCAATTCCCAATCGCCAATCCCCGATCCCCGATCCCCAATCC
>NZ_JAECZA010000053.1 GCF_016056275.1 Dendronalium phyllosphericum CENA369
ACACCCTACCCCCTACACCCTACCCCCTGCACCCCACACCCTGTTAGTGACAAATTTCTCCCTTGTCTATTTTCAATCCCCAGTCTCCAGCTCTGATTTTGATATTTGCATAGCAGCTAATTGATTAGCTAGGCTATTTATATCCCGGTTTTCTCAAAGCGTGCTATGGATCTTGAAAGCAAAGCTACCGCCCCAAGTGCTACGGACAACATAGAATTTGCTCAACCACTTACTGCTCGTAAACCATTGGAATTATTACGAGATACCGAAGTTTTGCTACGTCGCCCTACCGTGGCAACATTAGCGCCAATTTTACCATCAAAGCTGAGTAACAGATTGCAAGAAGCTTCAACATTAGCAGATAATTCCTTGAAGGAATTAGCAGAAATTGACTTAGAGCAAATTAGCGATTGGGAACTGCGACCTGCAAGAATTCGCGTTGGTTTAAGCTTTATCGGTTTTGGGGCACTGATGATACTAGTGCTACTGCTTTATTTGAACGTGTTACATGCACAACTAAGTGCAGTTGAACAGATTCAGCATTTTTGGCATCAATATATTTGGTTTGTTTGTTTGGGGATAACAGGGATGTTTATCTTGGGTCGAGAAGCGATGCGTCCTACTCCAAAGCAACCAAAATTAAAAAAGAAGAAATTTTAATAATTCGTAATTCGTAATACCCTTCTCCTGAAGGAGACGCTACGCGAACGGGAAGCCGCGCAGAGTGCGTCTACGTAATTCGTAATTAAGGAACACTAATTATTATATTCGTAGTTAACTTACTGTGGTTTTCTAGGTTTTAATTATACAATAGCCTCAGCTTGAAAAGTAGGCAAAATTAATATGAATCATGATGCTTTTATTGTTGTGCCAGGCTCAGAGATTTATTTGAAAAAAAACTATGACCCAGCTTATAAGATAGATTTTACCAAAAAAAGCGATGCAGCGAGTAAATTGCAAATAAATATCGAACAAATCGCCAAGTATCAAGATATTCTCTATGCTCAAAACACATACGCATTACTAATCATTTTCCAAGCAATGGATGCTGCTGGCAAAGACAGCACAATTAAACATGTAATGTCTGGTGTGAATCCTCAAGGATTTCAAGTATTTAGTTTTAAAGCACCAAGTGATGAAGAATTAGACCATGATTACTTGTGGCGGAACATGAAGGCTTTGCCAGAACGCGGTCGTATTGGTATATTCAACCGTTCATACTATGAAGAAGTGCTAGTGGCACGGGTTCATCAAGAAATCCTTCAAAAGCAACAACTGCCTGAAAAATTTAAAGGAAATCAAATATGGAAACAGCGTTTTGAAGAAATAAATAATTTTGAAAAATATTTGGTAAATAACGGTATTGTCGTTCTCAAGTTTTTTCTTAATGTTTCTAAAGCAGAACAAAAAAAACGCTTTTTAGCTCGGATTGATTCGCTGGAAAAAAATTGGAAGTTTTCAGTCAGCGATGCCCGCGAACGAGGTTTTTGGAATGATTATATGGATGCTTACGAACAGGTTTTTAATCATACAAGTACTTCTTGGTCCCCTTGGTATATTGTCCCTGCCGATCGCAAATGGTTTACACGTCTTGTAGTATCTGATATTATCTGCACAAAATTAAAAGAATTAAATTTAAAATATCCTACTGTCAGCGATGAATATAAGCAGCAACTAGTGCAAGCCAAGCAGATGCTAGAGCAGGAGGATTAACAAAAACAGCTTAATAGTCAAAAATAAAAATTTCTGAATAGTATCAAATAAGTCATAATATTTTTAAGACTATAAATTAGTTTGAATCTGAAATTTATTTGTCTGTATTTATAGCTGACAGTTTGGCTGATACTTACAGCCAATAAATTATGACAGAAATGGCAGAAAATGCAGACAATCATCCACCTCAGTTTGCTGATGCTGCTTTTGATATTGTTGCTGTAGCAGCATCTGCGGGGGGGCTGCTTGCGCTAATTGAGGTACTATCAAAATTACCCAGAGACTTTACAGCTGCGATCGCCGTTGTCCAACATCTCGATCCTTGACATCGCTCGCTAATGGCAGAGATTCTCGCTCGCCGGACTTGTCTTAAAGTTAAGCAAGCGCAAGCCGGAGATCGCTTGGCTCCAGCAACAGTTTACATTGCCCCACCCGACCGTCACCTCTTAATCAACACCGATGGTACACTTTCTCTAACTCAGTCAGAATTTAGTACATTTCCTGCGTCCTTCCGCCGATCTGTTATTTGAATCTGTTGCAGCTAGCTATAAAGACCGAGCGATCGCCGTGGTGCTGACTGGCACAGGTAGCGACGGTGCAATGGGCGTAGAAGCAATCAAAAAAATGGGTGGCACTGTTATTGCTCAGGATGAAACAACCGCCGAGTATTTTGGTATGCCCTCTGCTGCTATTAAAACCGGCTATGTCGATTTTATTCTGCCTTTGCATGAAATATCATCAGCTTTGGTAACTTTAGTAATTCCCAATTCTCATTTCTGAGATTATGACATCTACAGACAAAGACCCCGATTTTGAAAATCTACTTATATATCTCAGACAAAGCCGGGGTTTTGATTTTACAGGCTATAAACGTTCAACTTTGATGCGTCGCGTCCGCAAGAGAATGCAGTCGTTGAACTTGGAGAACTTTGGGAATTACTTAGATTACCTAGAAGTTTATCCCGAAGAATTTTACTTTCTATTCAATACTATCTTGATCAATGTCACTGCTTTCTTGCGAGATGCTTTTGCTTGGGAGTATTTAGCAGAGCAAGTATTGCCCAATATAATTAGACGAAAAAATAGTTCCGATCAGATCCGGATCTGGAGTGCTGGCTGCGCTTCCGGAGAAGAAGCTTATACCTTAGCAATGCTAATGACCGAACTTTTGGGAGCTGAGGAATTTCGCCAACGAGTGAAAATCTACGCTACAGATGTAGATGAAGAAGCTTTAAACCAAGCTCGCCAAGCGACATATTCAGCTAAGGATATCCAGGCTATACCAGCAGAACTCCAGGAAAAATATTTTAAACTCACTGGTAAAAATTATACTTTTCGTCAAGATCTGCGTCGCTCGGTAATTTTTGGTCGCCACGATCTACTGCAAGATGCGCCAATTTCTCGCTTAGATTTGTTGGTGTGTCGCAACACATTGATGTATTTTAATTCCGAGACTCAGGGGCGGATTTTGGCTCGGTTTCACTTTGCGTTGAATGATACGGGGTATCTATTTTTGGGCAAAGCAGAGATGCTATTGATGCATACCAACTTATTTACACCCATAGATTTAAAAAATCGCATCTTTACTAAAGTCTCGACAACCAATCTGCGCGATCGCCTGCTAGTTATGGCACATACAGGAGATGATGAATCTAGTAGCCGTTTATCTCGCCATATCCGGCTGCGAGACTCGGCTTTTGATACGGCAGCAATAGCCCAAGTAGTAATTGATGCTAGTGGCACACTGGTACTAGTCAACGAGCAAGCACGTACTTTGTTTGCTCTCTCCCCCAGAGATATAGGTCGTCCTTTCCACGATTTAGAACTTTCCTATCGACCGATAGAATTGCGATCGCTTATCGAACGGGCTTATGCCGAACGCCGTTCTCTTAACTTGACAAATGTAGAACGTTATTTGTCTAATGGAGAATTACAATACTTGGATGTGCGGATTACACCTTTGCAAGACACCGACAGTAGTATTTTAGGTGTCAGCATCGCTTTTCATGATGTCACCCGCTATATTCAACTCCAAGAAGCGCTGCAACGTTCCCGGCAGGATTTAGAAACCACTAATGAAGAACTACAATCCACCAACGAAGAATTAGAAACCACCAATGAAGAACTGCAATCTACCAATGAAGAATTAGAAACCACCAATGAAGAACTGCAATCTACCAATGAAGAATTAGAGACGATGAACGAAGAACTGCAATCTACTAATGAAGAATTGCAGACAATTAACAACGAGTTGAATCAGCGGACAACAGAACTTAATCGCACAAATGTTTTTCTGATCTCTATCCTGAGAAGCCTTCAAACGGGAATAGTGGTGCTTGATAATGACTTTAACATCCTAATTTGGAATTACATGGTAGAGGATCTTTGGGGATTGCGAAAAGACGAAGTACAGGGAAAGTCTTTGTTCAGCCTAGATATTGGTCTGAGTGTCGAGCAACTGCGATCGCCCATCCGCGATGCTCTATCTGGCAAAAGCCAGTTCCAAGAAACGATCCTGGATGCGAGAAATCGCCGTGGCAGACAAATCAAATGTTATATCGCCATCACTCCTCTAATCAGTACAGAAGTTGAAGGAGTAATTTTGATGATGGTAGATACAGAAAGAGTTAACAGTATGATTTCTGCCCAAGATATTGAGCAACGACGACAGCAGCAAGAGTAGGAGATAATTATATCATGTCCACCTAAAGAGTGACGCGGAGATGGGGAGACGCTGAGACGCGGAGAATTTTTAATTGTATAGCGATCGCCAGTAGTGTTAAGACATCAACAGACGATCAAACCTAGACACAAAAAGACTTTTCACCCAGTCCCCAGCTATAAGTGATTTACCGGACATGTTATTACAGGAGCGCATTAACGATTGAAAATCTGTAACAGCGTGCTTGTAAGCCGGAAAATCATTCCAGCAAGTAGGATTCTTGTGTAGTATAACTGTTGTAAAAAGCGATCGCTGAAATCTCTATTTCCTTTGAAGAACTACATGCTCTTACAGAATAGCTACAAGTTGAGGCGACTAGCGTTGCTGAGTGTTGAGTACTTTCAAGATAGATAAGGGTTCTGTCTGTTGCGATCGTGTTTAAATTGGTATCGCTTGCCAAAAAAATTTGTAGTATCCCCTTGACACTTTATATTACATGTAATATAAATGTAGTATCAGCAAAAAAGCCGATTCAAGAGGCAAAACCAAAACCTCTCAAAAGCTTGACAATTACACAATTGCATAGATATCACTTTTTGGGGCCGCGATTGGCGTTCGACTGCTCCGAAACCAACAAACGGACGGTTGCAGGAGTCGGGTTCAATTCCCGACGGCTCCACTAATTCGTAATTCGTAATTAAAAAAAGAGGTGATTGTAATGGATCATATTCGATTTGAAGGACGTTCTGTTGATGTTGCAGAAACGCAATTGGGAATTGCAACAGGCATGAATGATTTGGCAGTCAAGGAACATGTTGCTCGGCATTTAGATGTGAATAGCGATCGCCTCTCTAGTTACATAGTAGATCGCCGTCCCAGTGGAGATTTGATTGTCCGTCCCGAAGCTGTCTATGGTTAAATGAGGGAGAAGGCAGAAGGCAGCTATGCTGGAGGTAAAGATTATTCTCTTTGTCTCCCTTGTCTCCCTCATCTCCCCCTGCTCCCCCTGCTCCCCCATCTCTCTCTCTTTCCGCGCCCTAATTTGTGAAGCATACACACTAATCGGCAACGGTTTGCAGGTTCGATTCCTGTCGCTTCCTTAGATGGGAGCGTAGCCAAATGGTAAAGGCAATTGTGAAAACTGCTTTGCTAACTTGCGCTGAATTCCAATTATTCAAATTGTATTCAATTATAACATTAACTCAATCACTTATTTGGAGGTGAGTTCGATGATGTTTGCTAACTCATGTGTCATAAAAACTCAATCGCTAAAACTGTATTTAAACAATGTGAGATATGAGCGAACATCGTTTGAGCGAAATCGTGATTGAACGTCCTCGCGGTGGTATGAAAATTAGCCTGAAAAAGCTAAAGGGTTTTAAAAAGCAATTACACAAACTTACCGAGGAAGCAAGTCAGGACGGATTATTAAATCCTTACTTGATTAAAACTAGAAATAAATCGAAGCGTCTTAGCGATCATCTCGGCCCTCTACGTCGGTTTTTGCGCTCAAAAGTTGGACAGCCTTGGAATGAAGTTTACAGCGAACTGTGTCAACGATTAGATCCCAGCACAATGGCAGGACAGCACGTAATCGGTCATCTGTGGGATTTTGTTGAACGATATGTGGAAATGATTGGTGGTGAGCTTTACAGCAAGTCTTACCGATGGTATCAAATTCCGTTAGATGGAAGTTACCGCGATCGCTTCTATATTCATCCTGAAACTGGTATTCTTTGTGCTGTTAAGAAATTACCTCGAAAGCAAAAACAAAAGCAGCAGCAAACCGATCTTGTCATCGTTGATGATTATCATCAATACCACAAACTAAACGAGATTTGGTATCTAATTAGCTTTGAAGATTTTCCCCCGTCACCAACTGATTATGTGACGGATGTTCTCAAAGGTGTAATTTACCGTTCTGCCGTCAGAGGTCGCAAAATTTATGCTGCCAGAAAACAGCAGTGTAACAAAAAGGAAATTCGATTTATTTTAAATCAACTTTCGCAAAACTAAAATTTTCACTTCGTGCCCTAACCGAAAAAGCTTACATACTAGCCTAATTGGAAAAGGCACTTGACTGATAATCAAGCTACTACAGGTTCAAATCCTGTGTGTGAATCAACAGCTTTTTCAACTTGCACGAGGTGATTTTATTTATTTCAACTATGAGTTAACTGCAACTCATTGGAGGTTGCTATGTCTGTGAAAACTTTAGAAATTTTAGAACAACTCAAATCTTTAACTCTCAATGAAACCGCTCAATTAGTGAAGCAGATTGAAGCAACCTTCAATGTTGATATTTCTACACCGAAACTAATTCGAGTTGATAAGCGAGATGAAGACGAGGTTCAACCACAAATTCAGACGGAGTTTGATGTCTTGTTGGTATCGGTTCCGCCAGAGAAAAAGATTGCCTTACTCAAGGTCATCCGCACGGTGACTGGACTGGGGCTGAAAGAGGCAAAAGACTTTGTGGACTCCCTTCCTCAAGTAGTGCAGGCAGGATTAGATCGAGAAGCGGCCGAAATTCTCAAGCAGCAGCTAGAAGAGGCGGGAGGAGTGGTTTCTCTCAAGTAGTTTCGATATCTATTTCATCAATGGAGGTGAGGACGATGAAGAAGATTAATTTCAACATCAAACCAAATCAAGAGCTTGAAGATTTCCACGAATTTGACGATTTCTGCTTTTGAACCATCTAGTAAACGTCGTCGTGGCTACCCATCTGAAAAAGCTGTTAAACGTGGCGTAGGCGTAGCCCGCCGTAGGCATCGCTTTGTTCGTGGCGACAAGGAACTACAAGAAAAACTGGGTAACAATGACCTTTGTCCTTGTGGTTTTGGTCGCTGCTTTCAAAAAGTGCTGTCGCAATAGCGGCAGGTATGACGGCAGCTTACGCAGCTACTACTTTTAGGTAGAAGAGCAAATTCGATAATTTTTCCGCCGATCGCCCAGTTCCCAATCCCTAATCTCCAGTCCCTTTTACTTGGCAGTTGTTGCCGCGCCCCAATCTTAGAAGCTTACATAACTCTGCACAAGTTAAACAAAATGCTTCTGTAACTTGCGCGGTGACTCGATCGCGCTGCCCTCAGAGGTCGCAAAGCAATGAAGCACCTATATGCTTCGCTGCACATCAAGCCAAATGAACGGGCAAATGCGATTCTGTTCCGCGATACTCCTCCAGAGGGTTCGTTGGCAAATGTGCTGAAGCAGATTGCTAAGGCAGATGCCGCAGATTTCGACGCAGACATCGTTGCCCGATTAGAAAAGGTGACTAACGAGCAGGTGAAGCGACGCGGTACAATTACTCGGCCAACTGCCTTACTGGTGGATAAGTCTGGTTCAATGGAGAATGCGATCGCGACGGGTTTGCAACTCGCTGCCTTAATCTCTGGTATTACTCAGGCAGAACTGTTTGTCTACGCCTTTGACACCATTCCTTACGCTGTTACAGCACAGGGTAAGGAGTTGACCGACTGGAAGCGTGCATTCGCCTGATAATTCTCTTTCATGCACGTCTTGGCTCTTGGCATCTACCATCGTTTTGCCCAATTGTTTAACCCAGGTGATGAGAGTCGTATGATGAAGCCCTTTGACACGTTCAATGCCCCTGAAACCCATACCATTGAGATACATTTTTAAGCATTCTTCCTTCATCTGATTACTGTAAATTCTTGAAAGTTCGTATTTATCAATAAACTGGCGACCACAGCTAACACATATGTAATTCTATTTACCACTTTTTCTCCCGTTCTTACGGATATTGCTGTCATCACAACTTGGACAATTCATATTTAAGTACCCACTAATTCATACTCCATTATGCAACGCCCAGAAAAGGCTTTGCGAAACCAAAAATCCCTTTCTGGAAGAAATTTTTACGCTGAGAAGTTTCATCTTGAAATACTGAATTTATCAAGATTAGAATCTAGTATTTTGCTTGTTATAGAACCTCATCAAATTCAGAACTTAGATTTAGTAATACTTAGAAGCTATATTTCAGTTTTGAAGTCTGAGTCCGCTAAATTGGCTCAAAGGATGGAAGCACTCTGAAATCAAAGATGCTAGCGGTGATTTCATGATGCTTCGCTATCTTATAGACCAGATTTTATCTAGCAATTCATGGAATTTAGGTCGTGAGACAAAGCAAGCACTTCCGCTAATCAAGAGCTTTGGAAATCGGTCAGCACATAACCGTAGATTTATAGCTAAAAAGCAGGATATAGATAAGATCGTTCCTGGTCTACGTGTTGTCGCAGATGAAATGCTTCATCTAGCTGGACTGAAGTAATGTATAGTTTAAAATGCAGCAATATATACAGAAAAGAAGCAATTATTTATTAGCGATCGCACTACTGTAAAATCTCTCTTTTCATCTATTATAAAGACAAATTTTTGCCTACTTTACATGCTACTCACGTATTCTGAATAATTGCTAAAAATTCAGAATTGATTTTAACTATTAGTGTTTTGCTCAAGGTTGCGGAAATACTGTTGCTAACTTTTCAATCGTGACCGTTTGATGAAATTGTAACAGTATCACCAAGATTTGTAGCATCTTGTATTGTGCTGGTGTCAGTAGATTTTCAAAGCAGTTTTGGTAGAATTTAGGTAACATTATCATTTGATAGGTCTTGTTGAGAATACCTGAGCGATCTTTTTTCACCTCAAAACGGCCATACTCCCCTATTTCTAATACTTCCGCACACTTGTCACCCCGTCAGACTGGAGATATTTCCCTGAAGAATTAAAAGCTGAAGCAATGGGTGGTGCATATAATTCTGGAGGCGGTAAAGTAGGATTTTATAGAAGATTATCTTGGGATAAACCTTCTCCTACTGTAACAACAAGTCCACATCAAAAAGCTACAGATATGTGTCATCCAGAGGAATTGCGCCCTCTTAGCGTGCGTGAGTATGCCAGAATACAAACTTTTCCTGATGATTGGGTTTTTTATGGTTCTGTTACGTCTAAATATAAACAAATAGGTAATGCTGTTCCTGTGCAATTAGCTTATGCGATAAGTAATTACTTGTATAAATTAATGCGAGGTAACAACCTACAATCATACAATCATTATGAACAGCTTAAACTTTTTAATTTTTAACTATTAAATCTGCACACCATATATTGCATGAAAACTCTCTTTCTGAAGAGATAGATAAATGTGCAAATAAAATCACTGATAAATTTATCCAAGAGTTTGGCGATGGTCATCAAGGGGTGTCTAATTATATTAATAGTATTTTCTGAAATTCACAAAATCTAAATGCATTAATCTCAAATCATGACTAAGCAACAAGGCAAAGTTTACCTCGTAGGTGCTGGGCCTGGAGATGTGGCATACCTGACAGTAAAAGCTTACAATCTCTTGGGTCAAGCTCAGATTTTAGTTTACGATGCTTTAGTAGACGATCGATTGTTGCAGTGCGTACCGCCTGATTGCTTAAAATTGGATGTGGGCAAACGCCGTGGTAAACCCAGTACGCCACAAGCTGAGATTAATAAGTTACTTGTGAAGTACTGTCAGCAGGGCAAACAAGTTATCAGACTCAAATCAGGCGATCCGTTTATTTTTGGACGCTGTACTTCTGAAATCGAAGCTTTGAAAGCATCGAGTTGCGAATTTGAAGTAGTACCAGGAATCTCCTCAGCCCTTGCAGCACCCTTATTGGCGGGAATTCCACTAACAGATCCCGTTTTGAGTCGTTGTTTTGCAGTGTTTACAGCCCACGAAGTCGAAGCTTTAGACTGGGAGGCACTTTCGCGCTTAGAGACACTAGTAATATTGATGGGTGGGCAACATCTGCCGGAAATTATACACCAGCTGTTGCGGTATGGGCGATCGCGCTTAACACCCATTGCCATCATCCGCTGGGCAGGCACTCCAAATCAACAAATTTGGACAGCCCAACTGAGTAATATTTTGGAACAAACTGCTGGTTTCTCTCTCTCCCCAGTGGTAATTGTGATTGGCGAAGTTGTCGGATTACGTAATTTCTTACAACCTGAGAAAATATATTTTGAGCATTCGACTACAGCCAAAAATCCCAACCTACCAACTATGTCAAGCAACTCCCCTTCATCCCCTCATCTCCCCCTCACTGGCAAAACAATCTTAGTAACGCGTTCGTCTGGGCAATCAAGCCAATTTAGCGATCGCCTCACCGCTTCAGGTGCTACAGTCATTGAAATGCCTACCTTAGAAATTGGCCCGCCTTCTAGTTGGGATGCTTTGGATAATGCGATCGCTAATTTATCTGACTTCCACTGGTTAATTCTTACTTCCACCAATGGCGTAGACTACTTTTTTGCCAGATTGAACGCGCAAGCTAAAGATACTCGTGCTTTAGCTAATGTCAAAATTGCTGTTGTTGGTGAGAAAACAGCCCAAAGTCTCAAACAATATGGAATCCAACCAGATTTTATTCCTCCCGACTTTGTTGCCGATTCTTTAGTAGCAAACTTTCCTGAAGAACTACTTGGTAAAAAGATTTTATTTCCCAGAGTCGAAAGTGGTGGACGAGAACTTTTAGTCAAAGAATTAACCGCCAAAGGCGCAGAGGTAATTGAAGTTTCTGCATATCAATCCTCTTGTCCTAGTAGCATCTCGCCACCTACAAAATTAGCTCTGCAAAACCGTACAGTAGATGTAATTACTTTTGCTAGTTCTAAAACTGTGCAATTTTTCTATCAACTTGCAGGTAGCATATTCACCAATCACCCTGATGGTAATCAATCTGTTGCGGTGACAAATGGATTAACAGGAGTTTGTATTGCCTCTATTGGCCCCCAAACCTCAAAAACTTGTCAGTCTTTATTCGGGCGTGTAGATGTGGAAGCTGAAGAATATACTTTAGATGGGTTAACTCAAGCACTGGTAAAATGGGCGATTCAAACTAATTCGTAATTAAAGACTATCAGGCAATACGCTAGTCAAGCGAAAGCAATATAGTCAACCCGCACAAAATCATCGCGTTGGAAATTGAAGCAACTCAATCTAGTAGCTGCATAAGCCTGTTGTTCGTGTAGGAAGTCTTCTACAAAGCTGTATGCATTTTCTATTTCAGGACTTACGCAACTGTCACAAGTAATGGCGTGGTGTAGCTACGCTCGGCACCAAACAACTACATGATAAACAAGGGAATAGCCGGACGTTTTAATTGCTCAACTAAATAAAACGACTGCACTCCAGCAGCCAAAATATTATACCGAAGGAGATACCAACGTGTCAGACATCAGCGGCATCAACATTCAAGGCAGCAGTAATGTCAGCGGTATCGCTGGGGGTAGTTCCATTGCAAATCTCGGAACCATCAGCGGAAGTGTAAGTATTGCCATCAATCAATTGCCTGATTCCCCCGAACCAGATAAACCAGGAATTAAAGAATTGTTGTCACAGTTGCAAGATGCAATTACACAGTCCTCACATTTGCCAGAAGAAGACAAAGCCGAGGCATTAGAACAAGTAAAAGCTTTAGCCGAAGCAGGTCAAAATCCTCAAGAATCGACTAAGCAAAAAACTGCAAAAACAGCAATCACTATGTTGAAAGGTCTATTTTCCGGCTTACCCACAGTTGCCACATTAGTCGAATCGGCTAATAAATTATTGCCTGCGATCGCCAAATTATTTGGTTTGAGCTAAGAGGATATTTGAAAAGTCTCTAATGATGTATCAAATAATTTTAGATCCCTCTAAATCCCCCTTAAAAAAGGGGACTTTGATTCTAATTCCCCCCTTTTTAAGGGGGGCTAGGGGGGATCAATAAGTGTCTGAAATCACAGCTAACCATTTTTCAAACAACCTCTAAAAATCCCTCAGAGTAAGCTAGCAGAATTTGTATCTAAAAATAAGGTCGCTTGCGATTGTTGGCGCAGAATAGAGGCTGGATATTTTGTACTAATTGACCCTTGTAATATCTCTTTCACTACTTGCGATTTCCGCTTTTCTGGTGCTAGGCAGAGAATTTTTTTAGCCGAACAAATCAACGGGAGAGTAACAGTAAAAGCGTACTGAGGAACGCTATCGAGATTTGGAAAATGACCTGTATTTACTTGTTGTTGGCGGTTGGCCGTATCTAGTTTCACTAATTTCACGCTGTAAGGATCTTGAAAATTTGCCACTTCTGGGTCGTTAAAAGCTAAGTGTCCGTTTTCACCAACACCAAGACAACATAAATCGATTGGTTGAGCTTGCAGTAATTTAGTATAGCGATCGCATTCTGCCACGGGTTGCAGTGCATCACCTTCTATATAGTGAAATTGCTGTGGCGAGACTCGCTTTTCTACTTTTTCTCTCATGTAGCAGCGGAAACTGGCTGCATGGTCGGCAGTAATTCCCAAGTATTCATCTAGATGAAACAAAATAACTTGCGACCAATCTATACCACCTAATGCAATCAAAGCATCTAGAAATTTAAGTTGAGAATTACCTGTGGCTAACAAAACAGCTGCTGTTTGCTGTCGTTCGAGGATATTTTGTAAATACTCTTGGGCAATTTGTGCAACGTCTTGTGCCATTTCAGCTTCAGAGTTGTAAACTTGCACCCATAGATCGTCAACGCGAAAGAATTTTGTAGCGGCTATCATGTACTTACACTGAAATTGGCAGTTGGAAATTATAGAAAAATAGAGTGGCGAAGTGGCAAACAAGTACAGGAGAAATTATTTGTATCTTTCATTTGGTGAAATGGTATTGAGAGGAACTAAACAAAGTTTTTCTCTTTTCCCTATTAATATGAACCCCTCTGTCCCCCACTTCTCCTTGCCTGCCTCCACCCATAATTTTTGAATTGGTTGAGTACTATTCTCCAGACATTATCCAGTATAGATTTTAGGATTTAGCTCATTCTTTAGGAGTTTTTTGTCCTCTATTCAGGAAATAACAATGACTTAGGACAAAAAAACAATGTAAACTATGTAAATAAAGTTAACAATTATTTACATTTTAGCCAAAATTTATGCTGACTGCAATTCTGTTTGATTTAGACGGCACTATTGTCAACACTGACCCCATACACTACCAAGTTTGGCAAAAAATGCTCTTGAGTTACGATATAAAAATTGATGAAGCATTCTACAAATCTCGGATTAGTGGTCGTTTAAATCCAGAAATTGTTAAAGATATCCTACCACAATTATCAGCGACGGCAGGTCAAAAATTCGCAGACGAAAAAGAGGCTGTTTTTCGTCAATTTGCTTCGCCTTTGCAACCGTTGCCTGGATTTGCCGAACTCATAGCCTGGACAAATATACATCAGCTAAAACGTGCTTTAGTAACTAATGCTCCTAGATTAAACGCAGAATTTATGCTAGAGATATTAGAAATACAACAAGCTTTTTCTACAGTTGTTTTAGCAGACGATTGTATTGCAGGTAAACCTGACCCCGCACCTTATCAAGTTGCCTTAAACAAATTAGGAATTAAAGCAGACCAAGCGATCGCCTTAGAAGACTCTCCCTCTGGTATTCGGGCTGCGGTAGGCGCAGGTATCCGTACTATTGGCATTACCTCTACCCACGTTCCGCAAGTCTTACTGCAAGAAGGCGCATTTATGGCAATTCCAGATTTTACAGATTTGCAGTTATGGACATTACTGAATTCATTAATCGAGCCAGACTTGAGTGCGATCGCTTCTAGTCATCAATAATCTTATTTGATAAATTTGACTTTCTGATTTATTATTTCTAACTCTATTAAGTGCGTTCTAGTTCTGCATTAGCACTAGATAATCTCTTTTTTGTCAGCTTTGAGTTTGAGCTTTTAAGCTCATTCTCAAGTTTTGTCTGGTTAGTGACATCAATAAAAGTAATGTTTGCTCCCAATAAGCTACCATTAGGCTTAATTATGGGCGTAATTGTAGATATCGAGATAAGTGCTACCGTGGCTCGTTGTCAGTTGTACGTTCTTTTGATAGATTTCGCGGCGATCGCCAGTCCTAACTCTAGTTCTTTTTTGATCCGGATGTTTGACAAAAAGTGTTAAAAATGCATTTGTATAAACTCGGCAGATGTCCCGCCATTCAAAGTAAAGTTAACGGCATTGGTCAATAGACATAGGAGTGATAATTAATTCTGCGTTGCCCAAAATCTTTAGTAGGGGCGCTGTTACGTTCGCCCTTACATCATTTCACCAGATGCCTAATAGATTCATGTAAACGGTCTGAGAAGCTATACCCATTGAGTGACAACGAGCAACAGATTAATAATTTACCTCCCCTTCGGAGCGGGAGTGGGGAGTAGGGAGTAGGGAGTAGGGGAAGAAATTAGCCCCGAAAAAGGTTAAAGCCTCGCCCGCAAGTGGCGCGAAAAATCCTTGTATTGCACAAGATAGGTTGAAACCCCGCCCCGAAGGGGGCGGCTTAGTTTCCCTACTCCCCAATCCCTACTCCCTACTCCCTTTTATTCCCTTACTCGGTTCTCTTGCTTATCTCTGCTTGCGCCCACCACTAATTGTGTCAAATGTTGGCACGCGAACGTTAATAGCTAATCGGTAAATATTGGTAATTTTCAATTAGTTTTAGTAGTCTGTCACAGCAACTTTTCCTAAGTCACTCAGCTGCATCAATTTCCCGTGAGACGGCACTTGCATCTCATCTATCCCGACCCTTCTCATATTCCATCAGCAATAATTAAATCCATCATTTCATTTTTATTCTTCCGATAAACCCAAAAATCACTATCTAGCGTCAATACACTACTACCATTAATCAATTCACTCATTCTTACCAAACACGCATCAGCTAAAGACATTGGCACATTCTGATACTGCTTCAGTAATTCTCTAACCGTTCCTATTTCATCACTGAGATAAAAAGAGATTTGAATTATGCCAGTATTTAATAAAGACATAATCGCATCCTCACCACCATATAAATCTCGCAAGAGAGAACACGCCTCAGTAATTACTGCTTCGCAACTTAATAAAAGTGGTTCAATCTTTTTCCATTCATTAACCGTCCAATCATGTAAATTTTCTCGATTATTGATAAATGCGACTAACGGACCTGTATCTAGAAGTACCTTTTTCCTCATTTCCAACCGTAGCCTTCTAAATACTTCTTATTGGTAGCTAGATCGCCAGGGCCTCCATCAACGCAGCCAGCAAACTCTTTGGCTGCTTCATAGGCGGAAATAGGTTCTTTATCTTCTTTATGCTGTACATCCTGCTTTTGCATCTCCTTAAACTGCAAAAAATGAATAAAATCAATTACCTCTTCCTGCTTGTTTGGAGATAACTTTCTAAATTCATCAATCACGATTTGTTCTTTATCAATTGCTTGAGTCATTATCCTATCTTCCTCAAAAATTCTCTCGAAAATCTAAAACTTCAAACGAGAAAGCTTTCCTCAATTCCTTTAAATTAACAACTTTACTCAGCTTCTCTGGCATTTCCCAATTACGATAAACTTCACAGACAGCTTGAAATTGATTAGTTAGCCTATCAATGATGAATTCTGCCATACTTTAGGTGTGGCAGCATGTTGTCTGGATATACAATTTGTCAACGCGGACAAATAATTTGGCAATATAATAACAACGAGCGCGGAGGGATTTGAACCCCCGACCCACAGAACCGGAATCTGTTGCTCTATCCACTGAGCCACGCGCCCTTAATCTCTAGGATTATAGCACACCTACGATCGAATTTGTCGCCTTGAGAATGGGTTAAAGATAATCAGCAGGGTTTACGGGTGTACCATTGCGACGCACTTCAAAATGTAGGTGGGGGCCTGTGGATAAACCTGTGGAACCGACAGCTGCGATCGCTTGTCCTCGCTGCACAGCTTGTCCTTCAGAAACAAACAATTGGCTGGTATGTCCGTACAATGTGGTAATACCTTTGCCGTGGTCAATAATCACAGCTCTACCGTAACCGCCGTACCACCCAGCAAAAATCACAGTTCCGGAATCGGCTGCCCGAATTGTACTGCCATAGCTAGCGGCAAAATCTAGCCCTGCATGAAAGCGGCGATAGCCGAGAACTGGATGCATCCGCCAACCAAAAGGACTGCTAGTTGGAGCATCGCTAGGATATGTAAACATCCCAGTTCCTTGAATGAGAATATTTGTACGGCTATTTGTTTTAGCCTGTGCCTCAGCTCTTGCTCTGGCTTCTGCCACTTTCTGTTGAATTAAGACTTCTAGATTTTTGGAATCTTGGTCTAACTGGTTTTGCGCGGCTTCTAAGGCCAAGCGATCGCTATTTAAGCGTTGAATCATCTCTGACTGTGACTGCGCCTGAGTTTGATAATCGGCTTTTTGGGCTAGTAATTGTTGGCGAATCAAAGCAATTTCGTTTTTTTGCTGTTCTACATCCGTTTTTTGTTTATTTATCTGATTTGCTTGTTCGTTGAGTTTTGCCAAAATTTGTTGGTCTGCTTGATAAACTAGCTTCAATTGATGGCGGCGGCTGATAAAGTCGCTGATGCTTTGGCTTTGAAGTAAAACTGCCCATCCCTGTCTAGCAGGCGATCGCTGGAGATAACGCAATCGTGCCACTGTGGCGATTTGGCGTTCTTCATAGGAACGTTCTGCCACAGCTAAATCAGTCTCTAACTTTTGCAGGCGTTGGTTAGAAATTTGTAAGCGCAACTCGCTATCTTGAATGTAGTTATTTGTGGTTTGGAGATTTTGATTTATCCCAGTGAGCCGATTTTGGGCTGCATTTTGCAAATTGGTGAGGCGATCGCGTTGTTGAGCCATATTTGCCCGATCTCGATCGATTTGTTGTTGCTGCTGTCGGAGAGTGTCAATTGACCCAACAGAGGCTGCATCTACTGATAATGCTGTAATTAATAGCCAAAAAAGACATAAAATACTGCAAAATCCCACCAAACAGTCAAAAACTGTTTTTTTCCTCAAAAATAACACTCTCATAGCCTGACCAAAGCAACGCCATCAAACACTATGAGGATTATTCCCAAATTTCCGATTCACCCACTAAGTAGGTCGATGTAAATAATTATTGTTGGGATAAGGCGGGGGGAGAAAGAGTTTGAGCCTTATTTACTTTTCTTCACATAGTTTGGTTTGATTTTACCGAGTTACTTATCTGTCAAATTTATTTTTTAGAGAAAAACCATTACTTTCCATGCAAATAAGCCAGCCTTTGGACGGTTTTGTTTGTATCCGCTCTCAGATAAAAGTCCTCCTTAATTCATGGACAAGTCATACTTGTAACTGATGACAAAGAGTGCAAAAAACTGGTCAAATAAGTATAGTGTTGCCCATGTCGGAGTGATGACAGACCGCGTTTTAATTCTTGGAGGACGGGGGCGAATTGGTAGCAGTGTTGCTCAGGATTTAGCCACCCATACACAAGCACAAATTACTATTACTGGACGTTCCCCAGAGACTGCAAAAGCTATTAATCTACCTTTGGGAGAACGAGTAGGATTTTTAGTATTAGACTTAGCGGAGATTGACAAATTGCGACAAGCGATCGCAAACTCTGACTTAGTTATCCACTGTGCTGGCCCCTTTCATTACCGAGATACCAATGTTCTCAAAACCTGTATCGAACAAGGTGTTAACTATCTAGATGTCAGCGACCATCGTTCTTATACCAGTAAAGCACTGAATTGCCACGAGCAGGCGATCGCAGCCGGCGTGACTGCAATTATTAATACAGGCATTTTTCCTGGCATTTCTAACAGTATGGTACGTCAGGGTGTTGAGCAATTAGATAAACCAGAAAAGATACATTTAAGTTATTTAGTTTCTGGCTCTGGCGGTGCTGGTGTTACAGTAATGCGGACAACTTTTCTGGGATTACAGCATACATTTGAAGCTTGGCTCGATGGAAAATGGCACGTAGTCAAGCCTTACAGTGAAAGAGAAGTAATTGAGTTTCCGTCACCTTATGGCCGCAGTGGAGTTTATTGGTTTGATATGCCAGAAACTTTTACACTGCCACATGCTTTTCCATCGGTCAAAACTGTAATTACTAAGTTTGGTTCCGTTCCCGATTTTTACAATCACATGACTTGGATAACTGCTCATGTGTTTCCCAAATGGTTGATGCAAAAGCGTAGCACTATTGAATTTTTATCTCATGTCAGTCATTTTATGACTGATATGACTAATAACTTTACTGGTATTGGAGTAGCAGTTCGCTCGGAAGTTACAGGACAAAAAAACGGCGAAACAGCTATTTTTTGTTCTGATTTGGTACATCAAAATACGGCAATAGCTTCTGGATACGGTACAGGTAGTATTGCTCAACTGTTACTAGAAGGAAAATTGCAGAAGCCTGGTGTTTTCCCTGTAGAAGAAGCACTACCAACAGATTTATTTGAATATACAATGCAAAGCCGAGGAATAAAAATTCATCACAATTGGTTATAGCTAAAAATTAATATATCCTCCGATAGAAGGAAGAAGTGTACTTCAACACATAGGATGCCTATGGGGCTTGGATATGAAATATACATAATACAAGCTAATACAAAACAGGAGGCTTTTTCGATGCGAATTTTATCAACTTTTAAGCAGGCTTTGCGTTCTGTTATTCTAGTTGTTTGCTTGACAATTTTCATGATGTCGGGTGTAGCTCTTTTCGTACAGCAAGCTAGTTATGCAACTACCCTAGAAGAATTGAAGCTAATACCCCCAGAATATAAACCGAATTCTCAAGAAAAAATTAACCGTGCTAACGAATACGATCCTGGCGTTGGAATTAAAGAAGAAGATCGGCAAGAATCTTACGAGCAAGCTGTGAAGGATTCAAAAAATCTTAATACTTTAGAGAAGGCCTACGAAAGAAATTTAAAGGCCGAACAAGCACAAAATCCCCCAGAAAGTTTTGGAGAAAAAGCGAAAGAAGTTATTGAAAAAGTAACTGGTAAATAGAATATAAAGGGAATACATGAATGCAAATCAGGTATTCCCTTATTGTGCATACTTTTATTCAAATTCATCAATGGTTGCGTGAGGAGCAGCTTTTGTATATTTGCTAATCCTACGTTCGTACCAATTCATTAAGGGAGTGGCGCTGATTCCATGTACGATCGCAGAAGCTACAATCGTAGTATAAGTTATCCAAGCAATTTTTTCGGCACTTTCGCCTTCTAATCCTTTACCAAGTGCGTAAGCAAGATAATATAAAGAGCCAACGCCACGAATACCAAACCATCCTAACAACCAGCGAGTTGCTGGATGTAAGTTTTGGCGGCGAGATTCCATAGGATGTTTACCTATTGTACTAATCCAGGCTCCTACTGGTCTAATCACCAAAAATAAAAAAACTATTACTATTAAAGATTGAGTAGCATAGGTAAGTATTGGTTTTAATAATAAAATTGACCCCAATAGCAAAATCGTTCCAACTTCTAAAAGTTTTTCCAGCCGTTCAATAAATTCCAACTGTTCTAATGGCTTTTCAGGATCTCTATAAGTGCGTTGGACTTCTAACCCAGCAACAAACACTGCCAGAAATCCATAACCATTGATAAACTCTGTTAAAGAATAAGTTAACAAAATTATACTGAGAGCAACAAAATCTTCCATTAACTCATCAGCAGAACGGCGTTTTTGGATTTTTTGATCGATGAAAACAATAGCTTTAGGAACGATAATTCCTGTTATAATGCCAGCTGCGATCGCCCAAATCAAATCAACCGCAATCCAATCTTTGAACCAGTTTTCCCAATTACTATCTTTTAATGCATAAAGACTAAAATAAACGAAGGGAAAAGCTAAGGCATCATTTAACCCACCTTCAGAAGTTAAACCAAAGCGTAATTCATCATGGTCGTTTGTATCTGTCAATTGTACTTCTGAGGCTAATACAGGGTCAGTCGGTGCAAGAATAGCTCCTAACAAAATAGCTTCTCCCCAATTCATGCCTAAAAACAATTTACCTACTACAGCTAGAGCAAAAATTGAAATTGGCATCAAAAATCCAATCAGACGCAGTGTAATATTCCAAATCCTTAACCTGAGTGGATGAATAATTTTTAATCCACAGCTAAATACAGAGATAATTACCACAAATTCTGTGATTCTTTCGAGTAATTCAGCATTGAATATATCCTCATGTCGTAGTTGAATGAGTCCTATACCATAAGGGCCTAGAATAATACCAACTACAAGATAGATTAAAGCAAAAGAAAGAGGTAAGCGAGTAATCCAACCCGAACCTAATGTAACTACTAGTAAGAGTAGTCCAATGATAAACAAGTCAAGTATATAAACATCTACCATATCGATAATTATAAATAATAAACATAGCTTTGCAAGTTTAATTGCGATAGCTTTTTCAGAGAAATAACCCAAAGGCAGATTTTAGAAAAAAAATCACATTCATTTCTACCTCTGTTGAGTTAATTCACATCTATTTTGAAAAAGCAATACGATTCAATTAAGCCTATAACTGTTTGTTAAAGCTAATTTTTTAATCTAGATGCTTCTGCGGGTACTCCTTACAAGTTCTCCATAAGGAGTACTTACAAGATATCGCTAAGAACGCCAAGAGTAGAAAAAGAAGGCAGAAATGTTTAACTAATTTGTATTTTCGGAAAAAACCAGTATGAAGTTAGGAATATGAGAATTTTTGCCCAAATATTTAATAAATTGAAGTTTTGACTGCATAAACTAGGGTTTTTCAGCTTTAATCACATATTCCGCCTGCATAGCGTAGGGCAAAGGCAAACCTTTCAGCAGTCTTTGATGAGCAAACAACGCCAGTTCTAACCTTTGACGCTCAAGAACTTGCTTGCTAACGTTACTTGTGTATTTGTAGTTAAAAAATAAAAATTTTATTAACTACAAAGATACTAAGGCACAAAAAACTTAATTTTGAAGATTGTACCTCGGCTGAGGGACCCTAGAACCCTTTCAGATAAAGTTTTGTCTTCAGGCAGACGCAAACGAGACAGCTGGTTAAAATGAGAGTAACAATAGTAATACTGGGTAAGTCAGGAGATTTACATCAGAAATTACAGCTAATCTTTTTCAAAAATTTTTATTTATTGTTATGTTTAATTAACAAAAATACTTATATATTATATCAAAATTTTATATGAATATAGATACTCAACAAATAAAAATTTTATTAGTTGATGATAGTTCCGAAAATTTACAGTTTTTATCTAATATTCTTTTAAGACAAGGTTATCAAATACAGAAATTTAAGTCTGGACAACTAGCAATAGATGCAGTGTTGGATATGTCCCCTGACTTAATTCTACTGGATATAATCATGCCAGAGATGAATGGCTATGAAGTCTATCAGCAGTTGAAAAACAACAAAAAAACTCAAAATATCCCAATAATTTTTCTTGGCGATATCAAAAAAATATCTAAAAAAATAAATTTTAATTGTGTAGGTAGTGTTGATTATATTCCTAAACCATTGCAATGGGAAAATGTATTAATCTGCGTTCAAAAACAACTTTATATTCAAAAGTTACAAAAACAAGTAAAAGAGCAAAATTATCAACTAATTGAGGAGAGACAACAACGTCAGTTGTTGATAGTCGAATTAAATAATCAAAGTCAAAAAATCCAATCTATTTTAAATACAGCTCAATTAACAGTTGCTTTGACAGATGAAAATATAGAAATTGCCTTATTGCAAGCACAACTGCTCCAAGAGAAACAAGCACGCGCTCAACTATACAGACAAAATTTGCAACTGCAAGAAGAAATCCGCGATTGTCTATTAGTAGAAGCTGCTCTCAAAGCGAGTGAAAGTAAATATCGCCACTTAGTCGAGACATCTCAAGACATTATTTGGTCGGCAGATACATCTGGGCGAATTACTTTTATTAACTCTGCCGTCAAAAGAGTTTACGGTTACAAACCGCAAGAAATCATCGGGCTTTCTTGGTTTGATTTCATCTTACCCGAACAAGTAGCTCGCAATCAGGAACTATTTGCACATCTTCTTGATGGCGAACCGATATACCAACACGAAATTACTTGTATAGCTAAAGATGGCCATTTAATTTATCTTATGCTTAATGCGATCGCTCTTTGCAATGAAGAGGGTTTAGTAATAAGTGTAACAGGCACAGCTAGCAATATTACAAAATATAAAAAAGTAGAACAAGCCCTGCAAGAAAGCACCATCAAGCTCCGCAACCATAACTTAGTGTTAACTAAATTAGCGAAAAATCAGTTACTATATCAAGGCGATTTAAAAGTTATTTTTAGGGAAATTACGGAAGCTGGCGCTAAAAATATAGCTGTAGAAAGAGTTAGTATTTGGCTGTATGACGAAGCAGTTCTTAACATCCAATGCTTTGATTTATTCGAGCACAGTTGCGCTCGACATAGCAGCGGATTTTCTCTAGCAGCAGCAGACTATCCAGCTTATTTTCAAGCTTTGCAGCAAGACCAACAAATTGTGGCAGATGATGCCCATAGCGATGCCAGAACCAAAGAATTTTCTGAGTCTTACTTAACCCCTTGCAACATTACCTCTATGCTCGATACACCTATTAGACTAGGGGGAAACACTGTAGGAGTTTTATGCTTGGAGGCAGTGGGAGTTATTCATTCTTGGACGCTGGAAGATCAGAATTTCGCCCGTTCTTTAGGTAATTTGGTATCATTGGCCCTAGAAGCACGAGAACGCCAACGCGCAGAAGCCGCTCATCGCGCCTCTGAAGAGAAATTAACATCAGCCTTTAGGTCATCTCCCGACCCCATTGCTCTGTCCACTTTCCCAGAAACACGCTATACCGAAGTCAACGACAGCTTTTGTCGCCTTTTTGGTTATTCTCGGTCTCACGTTATCGGTCGCACTCACAAAGAATTGGATATTTGGGTAAATCGAGAACAATGCGCCCTTCTTACCCAACTCCTCCTACAGACAAAAGCGATTCGCAACCATGAAGTTGATTTTCGCACTTCTAGTGGAGAAATCAAAACCACAATCTTGAGTGCAGAATTAATCGATATCGATGGCCAACAGTATGTACTGGGCACAGCTAAAGACATCACTGAGCGCAAGCAGGCAGAAAATGAAAGCCGCTTGCTACTGTTAACAGCTCAAGCCATCACTCGTGCCATCGATGTAAACGGTGCTTTAAAACTCGTTCTTCGCTTAATTTGTAACACCATCGGCTGGGATTTTGGCGAAGCATGGATACCCAATGATAATGACTCTATTTTAGAACATAGCTTGGTTTGGTATGCAGAAGCAAGTTGCTTAGAAGAATTCTGTCGCCAAAGCCGAACTATCAAATTTGCTCCTGGTGTGGGATTGACAGGAAGAGTTTGGCAGAGTCGAGAGCCAGAATGGATTGAAGATGTTTCGCAAGTCAAAAAGCCAATTTTTTTGCGATCGCCACAAGCGGCCAAAGTCGGATTAAAAGCTGGTTTTGCCGTACCAATTTTAGCTGGCAACCAAGTATTAGCTGTTTTGGTATTTTTTAAACGCACCTCGTTACCAGTAGATAAGCGTTTACTGTTGCTAGTACGTGCAGTTGCTAGTCAGTTAGGCGGGCTGATCGAGCGCAAACAAATAGAAGCCGCCCACAGAAAAAGCGAAGAACGATTGCATCTTGCCTTAGAAGCTAGCGATTTAGCATTGTGGGATTGGCATATCAGTAGTGGCAAAATCTATCGTGACTGGCGATGGACAAAGATGTTGGGATACAAAGAACACGAAATTATAGACAATCTGCCAACTATTAAACGACTGATACATCCCAACGACTGGGCCGCAGTCCAATCAGCCTTAAACGCCCATCTTCAAGGTACTAGTCCTGTTTACGAAGTGGAATTTCGGATGCGTTGCGCCTGTGGGGAATGGAAGTGGATTCAAGCTCGCGGTCAGATTTTTGAGTGGGATGAGAAGGGTACGCCTTTGCGAATGACAGGTACGCACAAAGATATCACAGAGCGTAAAACCCTAGAAAGAGAATTAGCACTTAGGGAAGCCCGACTTAATGCCTTTTTCAGCAGCGCTCCTGTGGGTTTGAATATTTTAGACGAGCAATTGCGGTTTGTGCAAATCAATGAAGTGCTAGCAGAGATTCACGGACAGGCGCAAAAAGACCATATCAGTAAAACATTACAAGAAATCATTCCCCAAATTGCACCTTTAGTTACACCGTTTTACGAACAGGTTCTCTCGACTAATCAACCGATTCTTAACCTAGAAATCAGCACCCCATTACCCAAGCAGCCAGATATTGTCCGCCACTTCATCATTTCTTATTTTCCTATACCAGGTGAAGAAGATCGCCCCTCTGGTGTCGGCACTGTGATGCTGGAAATTAGCGATCGCAAACAAGCAGAAATCGCTTTACAAGAAAGCCAGCGACGCTATCAAACATTAGCCGAAGCTTCTCCAGTTTGCATCTTCCACACAGATGTTGATGGTAACGCCTTATATTTAAATCAACGCTGGAGCGAAATTACAGGACTTCCCCTGCAAGATTCTTTGGGCAAAGGTTGGGCAAATGCTTTATATCCAGATGACCGCGATCGCATAGATATTTTATGGTGCGAGGCAGTCGCCGCAAAAACAATTCCATCAAAGTCCGAACATCGCTGCTTGCGTTCTGATGGTACAGTTGTTTGGGTAATCTCGCAAGCTTTACCAGACATTGGTGAAGATGGAAAAATTCAAGGCTATATCGGTACAATTACAGATATAACTGAAAGAAAACTTACAGAAGAAGCCTTGTACGAGAGTGCAGAACGAGAAAGAGCGATCGCCCAAGTGATTCAACGGATGCGCCAGACATTAGATTTGGAGACGATATTTGCAGCCACAACTCAAGAATTGCGGCAAGTACTCAATTGCGATCGCGTCGTTGTTTATCGTTTCAATCCCCACTGGGATGGCGAATTTGTTTCGGAATCAGTCGGGGAAGGTTGGATTTCTTTAATTGACGAACAAAAAAATCACCCTAATTTAACAGAAGATGCCCTAGAAGATGGTCGGTGTGTTCTGAAAATGTTGGATAGCGCCAATAACCATAAGAATATTTATTTGCAAACAACTGAAGGCGCAAGTTTCCGCTGTGTACCAGATATCTACAAAGCTGGGTTTGACCCTCGTTACATCAACCTCTTAGAAGGCTTTCAGGCAAAAGCCTATATTACTGTCCCCATCTTTTGTGGCAGTCAACTATGGGGATTATTAGTGAGTTATCAAAATTCTGGCCCCCGCCAATGGAAAACTGGAGAGATTAACATTGTAGTTCAAATCGGCAATCAGTTAGGAGTTGCTTTACAGCAGGCACAATTACTGGCACAAACTCAAAGACAGTCACAAGCCTTGCAAGAAGCTGTCATAGCTGCCGATGCTGCCAACCGCGCCAAAAGTGAATTTCTCGCCAACATGAGTCACGAATTGCGTACCCCACTGAATGCCATCCTCGGCTTCACCCAAGTCATGAGCCATGACAATTCTTTATCTAAAGAACATCTGCAAAACCTTGCAATCATCAATCGTGCTGGCGAACATCTACTCAACTTAATCAACGACATTCTGGAAATGTCCAAAATTGAAGCTGGTAGAACCACCTTGAATGTTAGCAGTTTTGACTTAAGTCGCCTCTTGGAAAGTCTAGAAGAAATGTTACACTTCCGTGCTGCTTCCAAGAGGCTAAAACTGGTATTTGAATGTAATCCTGAAATCCCCCAATACGTGCAAACTGACGAAAGCAGGCTGCGTCAAGTCTTGCTCAACCTTCTCGGAAATGCTATCAAATTTACTGACAGTGGTAGTGTGACATTGCGTGTGTCAATGGTCAGTAGTCAGTTGTCAGTTGTTAGTAGCGAGCGACAACTGACAACTGACAACGGACAACCAACACTTCTATTCGAGGTACAAGACACTGGTGCTGGTATTTCTCCAGAAGAGATGGATTTACTTTTTGAAGCTTTTGGGCAAACCGAAACTGGCAGAAAATCTCAACAAGGAACGGGATTAGGCTTGGCAATTAGCCGCAAATACGTGCAATTGATGGGAGGAGATATTACTGTTAACAGCGTTTTGGGTATGGGTAGTACATTTACCTTTGACATTCAGATTGGTCTAGCTTCAGCCTGCGAAATTCAAATACACCAAACTCAACGTCAAGTTATTGGTTTAGCACCAGAGCAAAAACAATACCGGATTTTAGTAGTTGATGATGTTACAGATAATCGCCTTTTACTAGTTAAATTACTCTTATCCATTGGCTTTAACGTGCAGGAGGCTAGCAATGGTCAACAAGCGATCGCTCAATGGCTAGAATGGCAACCAGACCTGATTTTCATGGACATGCGAATGCCAGTTATGGATGGCTACACAGCCACAAAAGAGATCAAAGCAAGAGAACAGAAGGAACAATATTCTTCTATTGCCAATGCCCGTACTATCATTATCGCCTTAACTGCTAACGCTTTTGAGGAGCAACGAGAAGCAATGATGGCGGCAGGTTGTGATGATTTGATTAATAAACCCTTTCGACAGGAGCAAATCTTAGAAAAACTTAGTAAATATTTAAAAATTCAATATCTGTATCGAGAAGAAAGTAATCAAATATTAGATACTAGACAACAGTATAAAGAACAAAATTTGACACCCGATGATTTACTGCCTTTGTTATCTGAAATGTCAAATGAATGGGTAGCACAAATATACAATGCCGCCGCTCAATGTAGCGATGACCTGATTTTAGAATTAATTGACCAAATGCCTTCAGAAAATAATCTGCTTAACGAATATTTAGCAGATTTAGCTAACAATTTTCAATTTGAAACAATTATGGAAGTAACTAGTACAGCACGGCGGAAATAAATAGACTATTCTAAATCAATGAAACGCTTAGGCTGTATTCATTTTGAATTTTGAATTCCACGCAGCGGTATTAGGTTACTGTGTTTGGAGCTAGATCATTATTTTTAGGAAATGGTATAGTAAATAGAGGTAAAATAATCAATATTGGTCAATTTTAAGTTATACGAACAATGAACCAATGGTTTTTGAATACGCCTGAAAGAGCTTTATTAGAAGCATACAAGGCAGCTCAGACAATTAAAAATATTGAAAAAGAACATTTTGGTAGCCAAAAGATATCGGCTGAATCAGTAAATTACACCGAAAATATGATGTCTTATTGGCAAGGATGTCTAGAGCAAAATTTACTTCTAATTAAATTAAGATTAGCAGAATTCCAATTGAGTCGTTCAATCCTCAATATTTCTAATAAGACTGTGTTAGAAAGACTGAAGTTTATTGATGAGGTTATAGATAAGTATAATTTCCGCGACCAGTTAGTTAATAGTAATTCGGTTTTGGAAGATGCAGAAATTAATGAGGATGAAAGTCATAAAAAATCAGATTTATCTAATTTGACTAAAGTTCAGCCTATCTCTCAAAAAACAGGAGTATTACCTAGATCGATTGGCATAACTCTGAATAAAATTAAATCAGATTTTACTCCCCAAGCAGAAGCAGAATTTGTCAGAAATTATCAGCTAACGAGAAATCGTACCAAAATTGCTTTAAAATTCTTGCTAGTTTTAGTGATTGTGCCTCTTTTAACGCAGCAGTTATCTAAACAAATTTTGGTAAGTCCGATAGTGGAACGCGTCAGAGGTAATACCATAACTCAAATTTTTCTAAATTCAGAAATGGAGGAAGAGGCTCTTAAGGAATTAAAGAATTTTGAAGTACAACTGAGGTTTGAAAGCTTAATCGAGCGATCGCCTTCACTTTCTTTAAAAGCTAAAGAAGTAAATCTGAAGCAAAAAGCAATTGAAATAGCTGAAGAATTTCGTCATAAAAGTAGTGAGGCAATTAGCAATGTTTTCGCAGATATACTTTCATTAATTGCTTTTGCCATAGTAATTGCTAATAGTAAAAAAGAAATTGCGATCGTCAAGTCTTTTATAGATGATACAGTCTATGGTCTGAGTGATAGTGCCAAAGCTTTTTTAATAATTTTATTTACAGATATATTTGTAGGATTTCACTCACCACATGGATGGGAGGTAATTCTTGAAGGGCTAGCAGAACATTTAGGACTTTCAGCAAATAGAGGTGTAATATATATGTTTATTGCTACATTTCCTGTAATTTTGGATACGATATTTAAATACTGGATATTCCGCTATCTCAGTAGATTATCTCCTTCAGCACTAGCTACATTTAAAGAAATGAACGAGTAATCGAAAATACGTGCGATCGCCAGAGGTGTAAAACTAGGATGATACAATCACAGAATCAATATGCGATCGCTTACTCACGCGTTATTCATCTCAGCCATGTAATAGACACAGCTATTCCCCAATGGCCTGGCGACCCCCCAATAGAATTTACAACCGTTGCAACACTGGCACAAGATGGCTATTACTTGCGGCGTTTCTCTTTAGGAGAACATAGCGCCACCCATATCAATGCTCCTAACAGCTTTCACTGTTCTGGTGTGGGAATTGACCGATACTCTGCTCAATCATTAATTGTACCTGCGATAGTTATAGATATCCGTGAAGCCGCAGCAGTTTATCCTGACTATGCTCTTACCATTGCCGATGTTTTAGTCTGGGAAGAAAAATACGGCAAGATTTTTCCTGGTCATGTAGTGTTACTCAATACTGGCTGGCAAGATAAGTGGTTGGATAAAAATGCATTCTTTAACCGAGATGCTCAAGGAATTATGCATTTTCCAGGGTTTGGCAGTGATGCTACCCGCTTCCTACTTCACGAGCGGCAAATTGCTGGCTTAGGAATTGATACTCACGGTGTAGACCCAGGACAGGATGATAGTTTTACTACTAACTGTTTGGTATTAGAACAACCGCGCATCGTGCTAGAGAATCTCACAAATTTGCATCAGCTACCACCTCAAGGTACTACCTTAATCATTGGTATTCTTCGGTTGCGTGACGGTTCGGGTTCACCTGCCGCTGTTTTGGCATTAGTGCCTTGAAAAGTGCTGAGTGCTGAGTGCTGAGTGCTGAGTTAGGAGTTAAGAGTTATTTTCCTCTCTGCCCCTCTGCCCCTCTGCTCCTAATGCCAAAACAGCGGCAGGT
>NZ_JAECZA010000054.1 GCF_016056275.1 Dendronalium phyllosphericum CENA369
GGATTGGGGACTGGGTACTGGGGATTGGGGATTAAGAATTACGCCTGATCTGAATTAGAAACTACTCTTATCCTGTAAGGGTTTTGAGAGTTGCCCAAAATTATGTTTTTGGAATTCTCAACGAGATTACAAGGTTTTCAAAGCTTTATTCACCTTTAATGTGAATTAGGAATTCAGAGATTAGGAATTAGGATTAAAAGAATTCTTTCCTAATCCCCAGTCCCTAGTCCCTAGTCCCCAGTCCCCAGTCCCCAGTACTACTTCAATTCCAAACTGACTTGTTGTAAGTTACCAGTGAAGGCAAACGGTACTTGATAGCTATCAACAACCGGAGTACCTGTATCTCTGCCAATATCAAAGGTTTCGTCTAGGGCTAAACGGTAAGCGATGGTTTTTTCTACACGACCTTCGGCTACCTGTTGCTCGTTAATGAATAGCTTGCCAATTCCGCCTGCACCTACACCACCGTCATAATCAAAATTGAAGCGGAGTATAGATTTACCAGGGGATAGTTTTTCCGGGGATTGGATGATGTAACGGGCAGTATTGGCATAGTTGTAGATATATGTAGGCTTACCATCTTCAAGAAAAAAGCTCCAACCTGCAAAGCGTCCACCTTGGGTTAAAAGGATACCTTCAGCACCGTTTTCAGGAATTTTTACATTAGCTGTAATACTGAAGGATCTATTTTTTAGATTTGGGGCGCTACCTTCTGGGATGCCCACTGTACCGGGATAGTAGGTGAAAGTTGTGCGTCCTTTGGTGAGACTGGGGCGAATTTTAACATCAAACCTTTCAGAGGTGCGATCGTCTAATGGTAATACTTGGTGTTTGCGAGCTTCTTTTAAAAACAACTTTTGCAGTTTTTCTAGCTTGTCTGGATTTTCCTTGGCTAAGTTGTTGGCTTCGCTGAAATCTTCTGCAATGTTGTACAGTTCCCACGGATCTGTATCAAAGTCACCTTTAGCAGTCCGTTCCCAAGGTAAGCGACCATGACGAGCCGCCGCTACCCAACCTTCATGATAAATGGCTCGGTTGCCAAACATCTCAAAATACTGAGTTTGCCGATGGGAGGGAGTATCGGGATTGTTAAAGGTATAAACAAGGCTAGTACCTTCAATTGGTTGTTGTTTGACTCCATTTACTTCTTTAGGAGCAGTAATTCCCGCCACTTCTAAAATGGTAGGTGTAATATCAATTACATGATGGAATTGGCTGCGGATGCTACCCTGGTTTTTAATACCTGCGCCCCAAGAAATTACCAAGGGGTTGCGAGTTCCGCCAAAGTGAGAGGCAATTTGCTTTGTCCATTGGAAGGGACTATCGACTGCCCATGCCCAAGCTGCCGGAAAATGGTTGAATGTTTTGGGGCTACCCAAGTCATTGTATGAAGCTAGCAGTTGTGGCAGATTTTCGGGGACATCGTTGAAGACTTTGAGTTCGTTGACACTGCCTGTTAAACCGCCTTCGGCACTAGCACCGTTGTCTCCCACAACATAAATCACTAAGGTGTTATCTAGTTCGCCAAGTTGGGCAACGGCATCAATCAGCCGTCCAATTTCATAATCTGTATGACCTAAAAATCCGGCAAATACTTCCGCCATGTGAGCATAGAGTTTTTGCTGTTCTGCTGAGAGGGAATCCCACGCTGGCAGTTCTTGGGGGCGGGGGGTAAGTTGGGCATTCGCAGGAATTACACCCAGTTGTTTTTGACGCGCAAAGATTTCTTCGCGTAACTTATCCCAGCCTTGGTCAAATTTGCCTTTGTACTTGTCAATCCACTCTTTGGGGGCGTGATGGGGTGCGTGGGTAGCTCCGGTGGCAAGATAGGCGAAAAAGGGTTTTTCTGGTGCAATGGATTGTTGGTTGCGAATCCAGGCGATCGCATGGTCTACTAAGTCAGGTGTCAGGTGATAATCTGGCTTGTTCGGTTTATCTACACGTTTAGTATTTTCGACTAAAGCCGGACTCCACTGGTTAGTATCACCACCAAGAAAACCGTAAAAATACTCAAAACCTAACCCTGTAGGCCAGCGATCAAAAGGCCCGGCGGCACTGGTTTCAAAGTCTGGTGTATTGTGCCATTTACCGAAAGCTGCTGTATTATAGCCATTTTGCCGCAATATTTCAGCAACGGTGGCAGCACTCTTAGGCAAAATTGTTGTGTAGCCAGGATAACCTGTAGCTAATTCTTCAACTACTCCTGTATTCACTGAATGGTGATTGCGTCCAGTTAACAAAGCTGCCCTGGTAGGCGAACACAAGGCTGTGGTGTGGAATTGGTTGTAGCGTAGTCCTCTTTCGGCGAGGCGAGTTAAGTTAGGAGTTTTTGCCGGGCCGCCAAAGGTACTAGCTTGTCCAAAGCCGACATCATCTAGAATCACTAGCAAGACGTTGGGGGCTGTGGCTGGGGCGGTGATGGGTTGGGGAAAGTCTGGTTGTGAGTCTTTGTAGGTAAGACCAATTTTGCCTTTGAACTCTGGCAGAGGAACTGGTAAAACTTCGGATGTAGCTGCTAAAGCAGGGCTATTGACCATCAACAAAGCGATCAGCAAGCTAGATAAAGCGATCGCCTTTGCTATTTCTCTCAACAGTTTCAAGTGCTTGGATTTAAACTTCATTCTTCATCCTTTCTGTCGTCAAGAACAGGGTGTAGGGTGTAGAGGGTAGGGTGTAGTGAAGAAGACAGCATTGGACGGAGCGAGGATGTCTAATCAATGCAATCGTCTTGAAAAAACGGGGCTTGTACCACATACGGGTTGTTGGGGCTATCTCTTCCCCCACACCCCACACCCTACACCCTACACCCCGCCCCAACGGGGCTTGGTCAGATTCATCACTAAGCGAAACCCGATATGGGTTGTTCCCGTATCGGGTGCTTGAGATTCTCGCGCTGCTGGACGGAAGCGGCTGCAATAGTTGGGCGCGCACAGATAAGAGCCACCTTTGATGACGTGTAGAGCTTGTTCGGTGGGTTTATTGGGATCAAAACTTGCTTCTGGGCCTGTGGGATTGAGAGTGTGGGTTTTGTGGTTGTGTCCTGGTCGAAACCAATCAGATGCCCATTCCCAAACATTACCTGTCATGTCATAAAGACCATAACCGTTGGGTGGAAAGGAACCAACAGGGGCAATACCTGCGTAACCATCGCCTTTAGTATTGAAAAAGGGAAAAATTCCTTGCCAGGTGTTAGCTTTTTTCTCAGAGTAGCGATCGCCCCAGGCATAAGTTGCATTATCTAACCCACCACGGGCCGCATATTCCCATTGTGCCTCTGTAGGGAGTGATTTACCTGCCCACTGAGCGTAAGCTAGGGCATCTTCATAGGCAATATGAACAACTGGATAGTTATCGTGATTTGCAATCTCACTTTCAGGGCCAAAAGGATGTTGCCAATTCGCCCCAATTATCCAATGCCACCAACTTAGCCTCTTGGCTTCTGGTTGGGCTATTTCAAAAACCAGGGAACCGGGTAATCTTTGCTCGTCTGACAACTCAGGAAACTGTTCTTTTGGTAAAGGACGCTCTGCAACTGTCACATATCCTGTTGCTTTGGCGAATGCTGCAAATTGGGCGTTAGTTACTTCATATTTATTGATACAAAAGGAACTAACTTTTACTTCTTGTGCCGAGAGTTCTTCTAAATAACCTGAATTATCCGCTCCCATTGTGAATGTTCCGCTGGGAATCATAACCATTTCTGGTGGACAGGAATTGACGCTAGCGGCGAAGGCTGGAGTAATGATGAGTGAGAGTGCGATCGCTAGTCCCGTAAATAATAATCTTAAAAAACTTTCCTTTAACTTGGACATTCTGAAAAGTATCCGCTCAGTAGGGCGGTGATTGCTAGCTCAAAGAAGTGTTTATTACTAATAAAATCTCATCAAATTTCAAAGCAAATTTTGCTCAATTATTAAACATACTATATATCGATAGATATACCGTATTTAACTACAATAGTGATAAATTACTACCTAAACAAAAATAAGTCAAGAACTTTGTTCGCCATCACCTGAATAGATAAAGACTTGACAGTACCATTGAGCAACCAGATATCTGCGAATTTGTTGCGGTTGCACCCCTGACGATCGGTAAAATGCGTAGACGCTTTCTCGGCTTGTCGTCAGACATCGCAGTATGATATTAGCTGGTTTTGGCCCAGGCTTATACTTCTGCCTTCTACTTATTTCTACTGCTGATACTGTATTTTTGGCATTAGGTACTTGTGTTGTAGATATAAAAAGTGCGATTGCTAACCCTAAGCTTAATAGTATAAATCGCGAACGAGAGTAAAACTTCCGCAAATTGAGCATTATAAAATGATTCAACTAAATTGTTTAGAAGTAGAGACGCAAAATTTTTGTCTCCACTTTTGCTTTTCTAAACAGTGAAAGTTTTAAATCGTGACTTTTTTACCATCAAATTTAGTAAATGCAAAACCTTCAAATTTTTCGCGGAACGTTAGCTTTTCATCTTTGAGAATACCAATTGCGATCGCTTCACCCAGAGCTAAGGAGGCTGCTGCATCTGTGCGCCAGTGAATCCCAGCGCTATCACGACCCAAGCCAATATTTGCTGCTAGTTTGTTCAATTCACCCCCTACCGTTAGCGGTAGCCCTTGATATGGAATCAACTTAGTGGGATCTTTGGGGTCGGGTACTACTGGATTTGGAATCACATAACTCTCATCAAATAGCGCCTTCAAGATTGTCACACTAGCGCCTGCTGCCACCGAAGCACCACCAGGATAAGAAGAGTGGAATGGTGCTCCTTCCGGAAAGGCTTGCGGCAGCAGATAGGATTTGTTTTTGCTGAAAAAGCGATCGAGTATTTCTGACTTGAAAACTTCGGGGTGAATTGGATAGTCCGTTTTATTCACCTTATTGTTGTGAACTAATCCACCATAAGCCTCTGCTCGTAGACGACGGTGAACGTAGTACTTCTGCCAATAAGCTGCTCTGATAGCATGGGGAGCAACCCAACCGATTAAAGATTGTGAATACCCCGGCCCAAATGTCCCAGAACCACCTACTTGGGTCTTTGACTTATTGTAAGGATTGCTGGGATTGTAAGGTGAGCCAACGCCACCAGCTAGGAGGTCATCATCGACTGGCTTGGCGAGTAGAATTATCGCAGCATTTGTATAGACGGGTGGTGGTATATGGGCAATCTCTGACTGGTCGCGCCCGTTGATAAAGTAGCGACGGGTTGAGTCAAACTTAATTTTTCGCTCAGATTCGCCACCATTTTGTACTAGTAACCATTCGTCATAGTTTACTTGGAAGCTGTTTTCGGGAATAGGCAAGGGAACACGGTTAAGTTGAGCATAACTATGTGTTCCAGCAGGTACAGGACGTAGTAAAAACTGGGAGACATAAGGCCCTACATCTACTCCTGGTAGTGTGTGATAAGTTGTTCGACCAGATGCATCAACGTAAATCGCAGTACCTCGAAATAGAAGTTCGGGCGTAACCTTTCCATTTTGTTTAGGCCCCTTAAATGCTGACAACTTATTTAGATCCTGAATAGCTGCCAGAATTAGCGGGTTATTTGTGTTATTGCGGAACTCGCTAAAGGGTATATCCTGCAACAGTTGTTGCCAAGCAATTTCGATAAATTCAGCCGCCTGCTCCGCACTATCGAGGGTGGGTGGCACTGGAATTGCTAACTGGCAAGTATTCACGCCACTCAAGCTGATTGCTAATGGAGTCAGCGGTTGTACCAGCTTCCGTTTACCACCCAAAACGATCTTTTCATACTCGTTGGGATCGCCAGATTTCAAGGCATTAATCAAAGATTGATGAGCTTTTAGATCCACTTCACCCAGTTGATTATGGGGCAGTCCTCGTGTATCTGTGGCAATTTTATTGGGGTACTTCGCTTCATCCCCGTTGGTGGGATGGGGAGGAATGGGAATCTCGTGATTGACCTTTGCTGCTGTTGTCCTTACTTGAAAGGCTTTCTCTCGTAAGTTATTGCGGTCGGAGTTTCCAACAGGTTCTCTGGCTTGGACAACATCGCCTTTTCTCTTCAAAGAAAAAGATGAACCCATAAATCCAGAAGCAAGGCTAGCCGCACTAAATAAACCAGCGCGTCCAAGAAATGAACGTCTGGTAGCACCACTGAGGAAGAATCTTCTGCTACCTGCGCTAGTTTGAGCTTGATTAGATTTAGTTATTTCGCTAGAAGCTTGAGCATCTTTTTCAATATCTTGATGAGAGTTGGGATTTGCTTGCATCTAAATAGTCTCCACTAGCAAAAAATTGTATAAAAATCCATTCAGAGAGAATAGGCAATCCTACGCGCAAATATGTGGGATTGAAATAAAAACCAGAGGTTGAGCAGCTCTGGCTTTGCGCTTTATTGTTGAAAGCAATCTCGGCATAATTCTTGTTTGAAAGTGGGCTTTATATCGTGTCCGATTAAAGCCTTATGATTAAGACCGCAAAGGGCATCTAGATGCACAGAGGAGGGGTTTTAGCCTTGATGCATAGATCCGGGGATTATAACTAATTAACCGGACTTGATATTAAACTCACGACTGAAGTTTTTACCTGTTCCCCTTCGGGTGACGCTCCTGCTCCTGCGTCGCTCTAAGCGAAGCTATGCCGTAAGGCTTTACGCCACTTTACCATCGTGACAGCAACCGCTCCTGTGGAGGGAAACCCTCCCGTAGTGCTGGTTCACCAAGACAGCAAATGGACTCACCTGTTCTCTACCCCGTACTGCAAAAGCGGAACCCGTTTGCTTTAGCGTCTCCATCAGGAGAAGGGTAGGGTCTGTAAAGTAACTTGTGCGCCAAGTTACCACTCCTAATACTCATGTATGCATTGAGTGCTATTCAATGCTCGATCCCCAATTCCGATGCGGTTGTGCGATCGATTCAACAGGAGAATCAGAGGTTAAAATATCGCTGCGATCGCCTTTGATGGAGCATAGCCCAAACATCGCTGTCTGTACAACTAAAATTTACCGCTTATTTCCGGTCAAAATTTAAACTACAACAAATACATCGATTTACCGTATTTTATAATCGCTAGGTTAGACTTTCTCACAAACAATTATGAAAATCAAGTAGTTTTTATAACAATTTGTTATGACGGCAAGCCGAGAAAGCGTCTATGCACAATCAAACTATCAATGCTGATTATGCAGGTTTGTTGGTACTAGCACGCGAATTACGCCTTGTACAATTTTATGTGGAAGTAAATTAGCAAAGCTGCTCCTTGGGATACAAAAATCAGCTACAGGCGCAATTTTCTTTTGAGAAGTCGATTTGTTTAGCGATCGATCCAACGTCTGATGGTTGGTAATTGTGTAGAGAACCAGAGCGCACTTGAAATACTCAAACTACCACAGACAATCAAGGCATTAGTTGCACCAAACTTGTCTGCCAAAGTTCCAGCTAGCAAATTTCCAAATGGTATAGTACTTACCGTTGCTAGGGCATAAAAACTCATGACTCGTCCGCGTTTATCCTCAGCAACTAGAGTTTGAATAATCATATTGCTACTAGTAATCTGTAGGATACTAAAGCAGCCTGTAAATACTAGTATGAGCATTGACAGTCCAACTTGACGCGATAGTGAGAAGGATATCAGACTCATACCGATCGCGGTCTGAGCGACTACAATTACACGCTCTAAACCTCTAATTCCTCGCCGCATACTAAGATACACACAAGCAAGCAATGAGCCAATCGGTGCTGAGGTACTGAGGTGAGCCATCGTCGTTGCATCACCATTTAAAACCTTAGCGGCAAAGACGGGCATGAGTGCAACATGAGACATCCCGACTAAACCATTTAACGCCAGCATGATTAAAATTACTTTAATCGCCTGGAATTTGCAGACATATTCAAAGCCTTCCTGTAATTTCAGCAAAGTATCCCTAATACCCGTAAGGCTCTGCATAGGTCTGACTTGTAGCCGCATTGCTAATATGGTCAAGATGGCGGGGATATAGCTGAGGGTATCGTAGAGAAAACAGTATTTGACTCCTAGCGTTGCAATCAAAATCCCGCCGATAGCAGGCCCCAATACTAGAGAGGAACTTAACATCACGGAATTCAAAGCGATCGCATTACTCCAATCGGCGCGATCGTCTACGGTTTCGGTGACGATTGTATGGCGCACGGGCATATCTAATCCCTTGAGCAAACCATTGAGAACACTCAGTACCAGTAAGACAGGAAACGTAATCCAATTGGTAAAGGTCAGAATCGTTAACGCCAAGGAAACGTTAATTCCCAATATCTGTACCAGCATTAACAAGTCACGACGACTCCAGCGATCGGACAATATACCTGAAAGAGGAATCAGTAATAACGTCGGTAAAAATTGGACAAATCCTGCAACTCCCAATAACCAAGCCGATTTAGTCAAATCGTATACCAGCCAAGGAATAGTTAACTGCTGGGTCATAAATGTCCCAGACATTGATAGTAACTGTCCCCCAAAAAATAGACGAAAATTACGCCAGCGCAAGGCAGGTAAATAGTGGTACGCGATCTTACTGATGCTTTCCCCTAATGGTCTATGCCAAATTTTCATGAAGATAATCTAATTATGTTTTACTAATAATTAGGCTGACTAATAATTTGAAAGCCATCACGTAGTTTACCACTGATTATCCGCAAAAACGAGGAAATTGCTATTTAGCAACTGCATACTACTTTAAATCTACCGATATAGTGTATTATGTTCTCAGTTATGCTCCCAGCATGGGAATATTGCTAGCAAATTTTGGGTAGGTATCGGCAAATTCCCAGGGAAATAGGCGAGTGTGAATACCTCCCGACAGATCCAAACTCTGGAGAATCTTAATGGGCTACAAACATATAGAAGTTAAACAAGTATCTGGTTTCATCGGTGCGGAAATCAGCAGTGTAGACCTTTCCCGTCCTCTTTCTGAAGATCAAGTCCAAGAAATTCGCAAAGCACTATTAAAGTGGAAAGTTGTATTCTTTCGCAATCAGAACATCGATCATGCTGCCCAGGTCGAGTTCACATCTCGTTTTGGCGAAGTGACTTTCGCCCATCCTTTGGGAGAGCCTGAACCAGTTCCGGGATTTCCCCAGCTCAAACCTGTAGACCGTAAGCTCTATGAACGGCAGTATGGTTTTCGTACTGGCGGCCCCTGGCACACAGATGTAACTGCGGCTATTAACCCACCAGCCGCGTCAGTTTTACGCGCAGTTAATGTCCCTAGTTTTGGTGGTGATACCCAGTGGAGTAATCTTGTTGCCGCTTATGAGGGACTCTCAGCACCCCTGCGGGCACTAGCAGATACATTGAAAGCGGAACATCGCTTCAATGGAGGCGGTTATCAACCCCGTAACAACAAATTCGATGAGCGCATTGCTGTTAATCCCCTGGCTTCTATTCACCCAGTTGTCAGAGTTCATCCGGAAACTGGCGAACGTGCTTTGTTCGTTAACCCTGGCTTTGTCTCGCGCATTGTTGATGTCTCACCACAAGAGAGCAAGTTGTTACTAGAGTTGTTCTTTAACCAAGTCACTAAACCTGCTTACACCACCCGCTTCCGTTGGAACAACGGTGATATTGCTTTCTGGGACAACCGCGCTACAGTGCATTTGGCTCCTCAAGATTTGGATCGTTTGGATGTCGAACGTCTCCTCTATCGCACCACCATCACAGGTGATGTTCCAGTCGGAGTTGATGGTTCCCGTTCAGAAGTGGTTCATGGTGAAGCCTTCAGCGCAGAAGTACCAAGCGTCTTCAAGCAGAAAGCTGATTCTAAGGAAGTGCAAGCAGTGCTTTCATCAAACTGAGTTCTGAGCCGTAAGTGCTGAGTAAATTAAAAACTACTCAGTACTTATAAATGCAGACATTAACCCTTGCTGCTTTACAAGGGTAACTTAGCACGACCAGTCGATCGTATAGCCCTAAATCTAGAGAATTAACTTGTGATTTTGGATATTGTCGTGGTGTGGTAGGTGTGTGAATGAGCGCAAATGAATATCTTAGACAGGACTTACGCAAAATTATGAAAAAACGTAGACGCGCAAGCGGCTTCCCGAAGGGTACCGCAAAGGACACGAAGTTATAAGAGTTTCAGAGAGTTCTTGCGTAAGTCTTATTAGAGAAGAACCAGGTTGGCTACTACACCAAAATCTTAAATAATGCGTTCCAAACAGAAAACACTCATCTGATTCAATTAAATTAAAAAATAATTCGCGTGTAATATCCGCGAACCTACTCTCCTTTTCCACATCCCGTGAAAAGTCAGAGAAATTATCGGGCATTGCATATAAAGAGCGCTTTTGCAGCAAAAAACCACTTGTCTGTATTTTCAACTAAAAAAGATTGTATTAATATAGTAATTAAAGTATTATTTGTAACATTTGTTATAGCTATGAAAGACGCAGACAAGGATCGTCGCATACATGGCCCTATCAAAAATCCTAATCCAGGCGGGAATGCCAAAGAACCACTTTCTCCTCATGAGTTGAAACAGTTATTGATGACTGTTCGTGCCCAACGTGATGAATGGCAAGAACGTGCAAAAGAGAATCAAGAAGCTGCATTCCAACTTGTTCAAGTTCAGCAAGATATCCAAATTTATCAAGTAGAAGTTAACGAGTTAAAAGAACGTGCAGAACACAATCACCAAATATATCTTAATGAACAAAAAAGTTCCCAGCAAGCTTTATGCCTCTATAACGAAGAAAAAACGAGAGCAACTGAATTAATTGTCCAACGCGATCAATGGCAACAACGTGCGAAAGAAAATCAGGAGGCTGCATCTCAACTTGTTCAAGTTCAGCAAAATATTCATACTTATCAAGTTGAGATTAACGAGTTAAAAAAACGTGTAGCGCACAATTTACAGATATATCTTGATGAGCAAAAAAATTATCAGCAAGCTCTAAATCGTTACAATGAAGCAAATGCGAAAGTAGCTGAATTAATAGCCCAACGAGATGAATGGCAAGAACGTGCAAAAGAGAATCAAGATGCTGCATCCCAACTTGTTCAAGTTCAGCAAGATATCCAAATTTATCAAGTTGAGGTTAATGAGTTAAAAGAACGTGCAGCGCACAATTTACAGATATATCTTGATGAGCAAAAAAATTATCAGCAAGCTCTAAATCGTTACAATGAAGAAAAAGCAAGAGCAACTGAATTACTTGCCAAATATGAAGAAGTAAGGTTTGAGCGAGACAATTATTTAACTTTATATAATGAGGCGCAAGTAGAACTTAAATTTGAGCGACGTTCCAAAGCTAGTATTAAGGGATGGGAAACTCGCCGTAAAGCCGAGAACGAAAGGTTAAAACGGGAAATTGCCGAGATGGTTGTCCTACTGCGCGAATCTCTAGCAAGTAAAGATGAAGCTATAAATAACCTCTACGTTGTAGCAGAGCGCATGGATCGAATTCAATCTCTAGTAGATTCAGTGGAAGAAGAAACAACAGGTAATCCTGTAGGCTTGGTACAAAAGTTTAAACGCATCTGGCTTGCGATTAAAGAGATACTTTCAGAATAAACAAGCATCTTTATGAGCAAAAAATCAGTATCAAATATAGGAACTCAAGGTAAAGCAAAGTTGGGGGCGCAAATTCGTGATATCGCAGATAGGCTTAAACAGGAAACTGAGGTGCAAATTCAAGCCACCTCACGTATTTTAGGGGCTGCTGCTCAAATTTCCGAAAATCACGAGCGACTTATTAATGAGGTAGTTGATATGGTTGAGGAAGACCTTAATCAACAAACCCAGACGTATCACAAGGACATTCATACAGTTGATATTCTAAAGCAACAGTTCAAAACATTACGTGAAGCAAAAGATTACTTTAAGCTGAAAGCGACTAGTTGGGAATCTCTTGCTAACAAACTAAATGCTTTATCTTCCCAAAAGCTTGTACTTGAGACTAAACCTCAATCAAATCGAGTTTTAGAAAATAACAGTATAAAAAAATTTGAACATGATAACAACAATCATAAAGGGTTGACAGTTCATTTAGAGGCAGATGTGGCAGATATGTTTCCCAATTCTCAAGCAGTAAATGAAGCTTTACGTTTTTTGATTCGAGTTACAAAGAATAGTTGCTGAAACAGTGAATAGAATTAGAAGGAGTAATTGAACCTTTGCTCAAGTTACTACCGCAAGAGAACAACTGCTTGTTACTCGAATCATTCCGCAATCGGTTCTTTTTCAACAGATTTAAACCTCGAAACCCCGATTAAATCTGATATTTCGTAATTACAAATCAAGAATTGATATCAGTTATTAGCTACTTTTGGGGACGCAAGGAAAGCAACTCTTGAGGAGAGGCTAAAAGTTTGATTTTCGTGTCGATAATTTGCTTTTGTTGGTTGAGGATAAATAGCCACAAAACGTTGACACCACACCAAGATGTTTGTGCTTTGCCTGTCACCTGAACTTGGATTTGGTCATTTTCTAAAGTTTCGACAATTCCCTGACGGGGATCGGCTTTAATACCTTGGGCTTCTTGTTGTAAATAGGTAGCGATCGCATTCGGCCCTACAATATCAGATTCAAAGGGTGGATGCATCACGCCATCATCGGCAAATAAAGCAGCAGTTGCCTGAAATTCTCCAGCGTTCAAAGTTTGAAAATAATGCCAAATACAGGCTTCTGTAATTCCCTCAATTTTCAATTCTTCTTTTGCTATGGCATCAACGCTCATCTGGTTTACAGATAAAGATTCAGCAGCTT
Source organism: Dendronalium phyllosphericum CENA369 (assembly GCF_016056275.1). Taxonomy (GTDB): domain Bacteria; phylum Cyanobacteriota; class Cyanobacteriia; order Cyanobacteriales; family Nostocaceae; genus Dendronalium; species Dendronalium phyllosphericum. The sequence goes on from NZ_JAECZA010000054.1 coordinate 12,706, forward strand.
TCATAAAAATACCTATATCGCACTCACTTAACATCAATTTGCATCAAAAGCAAATATAAAGAAAGCTACCGCCGAGGTAGATTGCTAAAATGCGAGTAAGTATTCCTGTTGATGGATAAATTTATTACTTTTGAAAGAATTTGTTCCCAAGTTGCTGCCTGGGAACTGAATTGATAAAACATTGAGGTTGGAGGATATCGATACATGGTTAGACGGCTAGGGTGACAATGCTCACCTTAGCCACCACCTTGGAGAGAACCTTTATTGATTGACCACAACCAAAACATTCATCATTTGGGGTTGCTCACCTCTCAATTTATATATTGCATTATTTCTTAATAAAATGCAAATAAAATTTACATTGAGGATGAGTAGCAAATGTTATAGCCGTCGCCAGTAGTATTAGGACATCAACAGACGATCGAACCTAGACACAAAAAGATTTTTCACCCAGTCACCAGTCCCCAGCTATAAATAGGGGTATAGATCGCATGATGTACAATCTAATTGCTCTGTGTTGGGCTAAATCCCGATTGGAAAAATGAATCAGTGTTCTGTAACAAACAGCAGTTTAATCAAGAAGAAAGCCCAAGAGTTGGGTTTTCACAAAGTTGGAATTGCTGCTGTGGAAAAAACAGACAACACAGAAGCACAGAAGTTGCAAGCATGGATAGCGTTGGGTTATCACGCCGATATGGAATGGATGAATAATCCAAAACGCCAGGATATTAGTTTAGTTATGCCAGAGGCGCGATCGCTAGTGTGTGTCGCTCTCAATTACTACACACCGCATCAACGTCCTGAAAGCGAGGAATACGCTAAAATTTCTCGTTATGGCTGGGGAAGGGATTATCACAAGGTAATGCACAAAAAACTGAAGGCGCTAACTAATTGGTTAGAATCACTCGCTCCAGACATTCAAGCCCGTTATTATGCAGATACTGGCCCCGTGCAAGATAAAGTCTGGGCGCAACGAGCGGGAATTGGTTGGATTGCCAAGAATGGTAATGTAATTACAACAGAGTATGGCTCTTGGGTATTCTTAGGAGAAGTCTTGACCAATCTGGAATTAGAGAGCGATCGCCCTCATACACAACACTGCGGTAGCTGTAGTCGTTGTCTGGAAGCTTGTCCCACAGGTGCGATTACTCAGCCATTTGTGGTAGATGCTAATCGCTGCATTGCTTATCATACAATTGAAAATCGGGCGGAAAAATTACCAGAGACACTCACACCCCATTTACAAGGCTGGGTTGCTGGTTGCGACATTTGCCAAGATGTGTGTCCTTGGAATCAGCGTTTTGCCCAGACAACAGATGTGGAAGATTTTCAGCCTTATCCTGGGAATCTTGGGCCTAAGCTGATAGAATTAGCCCAAATCTCTAATGAGGAGTGGGATATACGATTTCCGGCATCAGCGTTGCGGCGGATTAAGCCAGAAATGTTACGACGAAATGCCCGTGCTAATCTTGACGCATCCAGACTAAAGAATGACTCAAAAAGTAATTATCTTTGATTTTGATGGCACGATCGCGGATACGGTAGATGCTCTTGTAAGTATTGCCAACCGTTTAGCTGTAGAGTTTGGTTACGTACAAATCACAGAAGAAGAACTAGCCCTGCTCAGAAATTTAACTTCTAGAGAAATTATTAAATACTCAGGTATCTCTTTATTTAAAATTCCTTTTCTGCTGAAGAAAGTCAAATCAGAGTTAAAAAATAAAATCCACGAATTTAAACCTATTCCTGGAATTCAAGAGGCGTTAACAGAACTCAAAAATCAAGATTATCGCTTAGGAATTATTACGTCTAATTCTAAAGAAAACGTGACTGGATTCCTCAAAAGTAATGAGCTAGATAACTTATTTGATTTTATTTACTCAGGAGTAACAATTTTTGGTAAAACAACAATCATTAATAATGCACTCAGACAAAAGCAACTTAAACCTCAAGCAGTTATTTATGTTGGTGATGAAACTAGAGATATAGAAGCATCAAAAAAAGCTAATATCAAAGTAATCGCTGTCACTTGGGGATTCAATTCTCCAGAAGTATTAGCAAAACAAAATCCAGATTTTTTGATTCATCAACCAAGCGAACTCTTAGAAGTTATCAAAGGTGTTAACTAACTCATATGCAAAAGCCAATAGTCTTAGGTGAGACTATTGGCTGAATAACTATTACACTAAACTTAATTTTTGGGTTGACCCTTTTCTAGAGCTTGTTTTACTAAATCATCACTAACATTAGTTGTAGCCTCAGTTTTTGAACCCCCAACTTCTTTTGCTAGCTCTTGATAATCTTCGGGTTTGCCAGTTGGCTGCGCTTCGGTTTTTGTCTCTACTTGTGTGGGAATTGCTTGCTTGGGTGCTGTTGCGGCTTCTGCGGCGGCTGCACCTTTACCAGTGCGGTCAACTTCACTAACACTCAATTTTTGAGCAGCTGCATAATCAGCGTCAAAATCAACCTTTGGTGCTTTTTCTTCGCCACTAGCTATGTTTTCAGCAGCTAACTGTGCATCATGGGTAGGAGCTTCATTAACATTTGGCTTTATTTCATCAGTCATTTCTTATACACCTTGTTTAATTTTTAAACTGCTGGAGAGATTGTACCAAAGTTATCTCTTGTAACGTTGGCATCTAGCGAGAGATATTAACCTCTATTAAAAGATAGATTAATTTATTAAGATTTAATTGTTTTAACTCTTTCTCTCGGAAGTAGAATCTAATTCCGAAATTTTGGTAAGCCTTAATTTGACTTAATTCAGATATCATGGAGACAAATTATGACTGCCAATTATAATCAATCAGTTCCTCAAGCTCTAACTGATAAAACTCAAAAATCAGTAGATGATTTTAATGCTCTAGATACCGATGCTAAATTAGCATGGCTATATTTTGTTTATGAAAAAATGGGAGATTCCATCACTCCAGCTGCTCCCGCTGCCGCAGAACCGGAATTAGCACCACTGCTATTAGGAGATTATCTGAAGTTGTCCGACGAGCAGCAATTAGAGATTATGCGGGATATAGTTAACCGCAAAGATACAGAATACTCTCGTGCTTATGGAGCGTTAAAAGAAAACAATCAATTATTAGTTTTATATGCTTGGGCAGTAGCTATGGGAGATACAGTAGTTGACATCCCAGATAGCTATAAACCGACTAAAGCAACTAACGATTTGCTATCTCAAGTCGAAGGACTGGAATTTGAAGAACAAATGTCAATATTGCGGACGATCGCTGGTGAATTTGGTTACAGTGATGTCAAACCAATTGAAACACAAGCGCAAACTGGTAAAACCTCAAGCCTGTAATTTGTAGTAAAGGCTAATGACTAAAACCTTCTAGTTATTAGCCAGAAAATAAAAATTGTTCTCTTGCTTTTTTGCTTGATAAACCCTTTTCTAATTTACAGCAGATTGCAGGTAAGTGAGGTACAGAACCAAAAACTCACAAATCAAATTATTCTTCTCCCTCCTGCCTCCTGCCCTCTGCCTCCTGCCTCAAAACCAATGACTTTGTACTTCATGTAAACGAAAACTGCTGTATATCCACGACTGAACGCAAGTTCGTATACATTAGTTGATGGACTGCAACAAGCGGAGGCAGGGATGAGCGAAGGGTTGCAACAAAAACGAGTTGTTGTTGTTGGTGCTGGCTGGGCTGGTTTAGGCGCAACCTACCAGTTGGCAAAACAAGGGTACGATGTCACACTGCTAGAAGCTGGCGCATATCCTGGCGGACTGGTGGCAGGTTGGCAAACAGCAGCAGGAAAATCTGTTGAAGCCGGGATTCACGGCTTTTGGTATCCTTACAGAAATATTTTTTCTTTAATCAATGAATTAAATATTAATCCTTTTACTACCTGGACTCGTTCTTCGCAGTATTCGCCTGCGGGGTTGGAAGTTGAATCCCCAATTTTCCAAGACTTACCACGGCTGCCCTCACCTCTAGGCACATTTCTCTACACTCAGTTTCAGCGTCTGCCACTTGTCGATCGCCTCAGTGCTTTGCCTTTACTTTATGCTGTTGTAGATTTTGACAATTCCGATGCGGCTTGGCGGCGTTACGATTTTCTCACTGCCCGTGAATTATTCAAAGATTTTAACGTTTCCGCCCGACTTTATCGTGAAGCTTTTGAACCAATGTTGTTGGTAGGTTTGTTTGCCCCTGGCGAACAATGTTCGGCCGCTGCAACTTTAGGAATGCTTTACTATTTTATTTTGGCTCACCAATCTGATTTTGATGTAGTTTGGTGTCGGGGAACAGTTGGGGAAAAAATATTTCGTCCTTGGGTGGAACGTATTGAAAAAGCTGGGGCAAAAGTGTTGCCCAAGCGGCGAGTTACAGATTTAATTATTGATAGTAATAATCGGGCAAAGGGTGTTGTTTGCGGCGATGAAGTGTTTGATGCTGATGCTGTAATTTTTGCTGTTGGGATCGCTGGCATCCAGAAAATTGTCTCAACTAGTGCCAGCTTACAAAGCCGTGAAGAATTTCGTAATTTGAGTAATTTAGGGGCAATTGATGTATTAGCAACGCGGCTGTGGTTTGACCGCAAAATTGATATTCACCGTCCTTCTAATGCTTGTTTTGGGTTCGATGCTACTACAGGATGGACATTTTTTGATTTGAATGCCTTACATGATGAATACAAATATGAATCAGGAACGGTAATTGAAGCTGATTTCTATCACGCAAATCAGTTTTTGAGTTTGAATGATGCAGAAATTGTATCGATAGTTCAGCGCTATTTAGCAACTTGTATTCCAGGATTTCGGCAGGCGAAAGTAATTGATAGCAGTGTAATTCGCTTGCCAAACGCTGTAACTCACTTTGCGCCAGGAAGCTATCGTTATATGTTGCCAGCTAAAACAAGTTTTGCGAATGTATTTATGAGTGGAGATTGGATTGCCAACCGTCACGGTTCTTGGTCGCAAGAAAAGGCTTATGTGACTGGTTTAGAGGCGGCAAATTTGGTGGTGTCTTATTTAAAAGAGGGTACGCCAGCTGAGATTTTACCTGTAGAAGAGGATGAAGCGCATATTCAAGTAGCGCGATCGCTCAACCAAACGTTGCGTAATTTGGGTAAATCTATTCTGCCTGAATTTTGGTTACCTTAGCGATCGCGTATAACTTCGTTAATTCAGTGAATTAAGCAACTTGGGAAACTCGCTGTTGAATAGGAATTTGAATTACAAATTCTGTTCCCTCTCCTGGCGTAGACTCACAGCAGAGACTACCGCCATGTTTTTCTACAATGATTTGATGGCTGATAGACAACCCCAAGCCAGTACCTTTGCCAGAAGGTTTCGTCGTAAAGAAGGGTTCAAACAGCTTTGCTTTCACTTGTTCGCAGATACCCGGCCCGTTATCAGCAATGTGGATGGTAACCCAATCGTCTCCAATTGTTTGAGTATAAATCTCAATGCGACTTGGTTCCTTCTCAATCTCGGCAAACGAACGCTGTTGATTGTACTCATCCAATGCATCAATGGCATTGGCAACAATGTTCATAAACACTTGATTGATTTGTCCTCCATAGCACTCGACTGGTGGCAACAAACTGTACTGTTTAACCACTTGGATTGCGGGATGTTCTGGTTGTGCTTTGAGGCGATAATTTAAAATTGTTAGCGTGCTATCAATACATTCATGGATATCAACTTCTATCATTTTAGCGTCATCTACACGCGAGAAAATCCGCATAGATTTGATGATTTCACGAATGCGTCGCGCGCCAAAATTCATGGAGTTGAGTAACTTTAATAAATCGTGTTCGATAAAATCCAAGTCCGCCAATTCCTGTTGTTCTTGAATCCGTGGGGTAGGATTTGGGTATTCTTCTTGATACAGATGCAAAAGAGTTAGTACTTCTTGAGTATATTCATTGGCATGAATCAGATTGCCATAAATAAAATTTACAGGGTTATTAATTTCATGAACAATGCCAGCAACCATCTCTCCTAAGCTAGATAGTTTCTCATTTTGAATCAGCTTAATTTGCATTTGTTTGAGTTCATCATAGGCAAAGCTGACTTCTGCAACTTTTTCCTCTAACTGAGCATTTTTCTGCTCTAATTGCTGTGCTAGCTCGGATAACTTCAAGTGTAATTTAACTCGTGACAGCACTTCCTCTTGCTGAAAAGGTTTAGTGATATAATCTACAGCGCCAACTTGAAAACCTTCAACTTTGTTGTCAGTATCAGAGAGTGCCGTCATAAAAATGACTGGAACATCTTTAGTTGCTGGATTTGCCTTTAATTGCCGACAGGTTTCAAAACCATCAATCTCTGGCATCATTACATCCAGCAAAATCAAATTGGGTAGAGCATACGTAACTCTTTCTAGCGCTACTTTTCCTGATTTCGCTACCCACACTTCTAAACCAGCCTCATCTAGGGCATCAGATAACACACCTAAATTTGCAGGATTATCATCAACAATGAGAACCGTTGCAGTTTGGTCAGTTACAAAATTCATACCGCTTAATTAAGAGATTGAATGAGTGCCAGAATTTCTTGGTCTTGGAATTCTTTTGCCAATTGATGCAGCTTTTTCGCCAAAGGAATGTATTTCTCATCCATTTGTTCGAGCAATGCCGCCTGTTTTATAATTCCCTTAAAGTTGCCTTTCATTACCAACTCGTACAGGGTTTCTATTTCTTTTGTGGGTGGTGCGAATAGCTCGGTATTATCTCGTTCTGGCTGGTTTAAAGTTTTTTGTTCTTCATATAGCCACTCTAAATGCAAGTGTTTCCGCAATTTTTGGAACAGTTCCATTGCTTGTACGGGTTTGGGGAGAAAATCATCTCCTCCCATTTCTAAGCTGCGATGGCGATCGCTTTCAAATACGCTCGCGGATGAAACAATAATGATAATGTGTTTAAATACTTCTGATTTACGAATGCGCTCGATTAACCCAAATCCATCGAGTTTTGGCATTAACAAGTCGGTGAGAACCAAATCTGGCTGAAATTCCAAAACTTTCTGCCAACCTTCTTCGCCATCGTTAGCTTCCGCAACTTCAAAGCCGATGGGGCCGAGCAAATTAGCAATTACCGACCGATTCGCCCATTTATCGTCAATAACAAGAACTTTGGGTCGGCAATCTTTAATACCAATAATTTGTCCGTAATCATCGGTTTGAGATGTTCTCACCCACTCATCAGCTTCAGGTAGATTGACATCAAACCAAAAAATACTGCCAACGCCAAGCTCACTCTGAAGTTGAATATTACTACCCATCAATTCTACAATTTTTTGGCTAATTGCCAATCCCAAGCCTGTGCCCTCAGTTTGGCGGCGGTTATCTCCTGCTTGCTCAAAAGGTTGAAAAATCGCTTGGTGTTTATCTTGAGCAATGCCGATGCCTGTATCGCGTACTTCAAAGCGGATTTTTCCTTGGGAAGCATAACTAATCGTAAAAGTGACACTGCCTGTATCGGTAAATTTGATGGCGTTACTCAACAAATTAATCAATACTTGCCGCAGACGTTTTTCATCCGCATGGATGCCCACAGGTAATTCTGAGGCTAGTTGATAGTGAAATTGAATGTTTTTTAGTTCGGCGCGGATGCGGCACATCTCTGCAACGCCTTGGAGGAAAGCTGGAAAGTGGAAATCTGTTGATATGAGTTCTACTTTCTGCGCTTCGATTTTTGATAAATCTAAAATATCGTTAATTAAAGTCAGTAAATGCGAACCGCACTGATAAATTACATCAATACGCGATCGCTCGTCTTCTTGCAAATGTTTGGAACGTTGCAAAATTTGAGCATAACCAAGAATGCCGTTGAGGGGAGTCCGCAACTCGTGACTCATGTTAGCTAAAAATTCACTCTTAGCGAAACTTGCTGCTTCCGCCGCTTCTTTGGCTTTGGCAAGGGCGATTTCCGCTTGCTTGCGTTCAGTAATATTTCGGGTTGTGGCAATGATGCCGAGAATGTTGCCATCAGCATCTCGCCAAGGGGCCTTTGTGGTAAGAAAAGTTCCACTGATGTCGTTACCATTAGAGAGATATTCCTCGTAAGTTTCGCTAATACCTGTGCTGATAATCTGTTGGTCTTTTGCCATCATCACACCCGCAATGTCCGGCGGAAAAATCTCAGAATCGTCTTTACCAATGATGTTCTTAATTGACTTGCCAAGAAAGTTTGCTGAATTAGAGTTGAGGGCAACATAATGCCCTTGACAATCTTTAACAACAATCAAGTCTGGCGTGCTTTCCAAAATAGAGCGCAATAGGATGTTGCTTTCGCGTAGAGATTCTTCGGCTTGTTTGCGATCGCTAATATCGCGTGTTATTGCGATGATGCCGAGGATGTTACCACGACCATCACGCCAAGGAACCTTTGTAGTCAGATACGTGCTACTGATGTCACCATTAGAGACATATTCTTCGTAAGTTTCAGCAATCCCAGTAGTGATAATTTGGCGGTCTTTTGCCATCATTTGACGCGCAAATTCGGGCGGAAACAGTTCAGAATCGTCTTTGCCAATAATGTCTTCTATTGGCTTGCCAAAAAAGTTGGCTAAATTCGTGTTGAGAGCAACATGACGACCTTGACAATCTTTGACAACAATGAAGCCTGGTGTGTTTTCTAAGATAGAGCGCAATAGAGTGTTGCGATCGCGCAGGGCGGCTTCAGCTTGTTTGCGCTGGGTGATGTTTTCGCTGAATATAATAATGCCGCCGATATCATTGCTTGCAGTGTACCAAGGGCGGACTGACCAGCACACCCACTCCACAGATCCATCTGCTTGTGGATAAGGATCGGCATCGTTTTGGGCAATTTGACCTGCTAAACACTGTTGGTGAATCTGTTTCCACTTTTGGGGAATGTTGGGACAGATATCGTAGTGAGAGCGTCCAATAATGTCATCAGTTAGGTTATGCTCTTCTAGCCATCTGCGACTTACAGCAAGATAGTGCATTTGGCGATCGAACACGGCCATCCCCACGGGAGAATATTCAATAGCTTGGTGCAAATATGATTGACTCTCAGGTGGGGCATTCGAGTTGCGATCGCCCCCAATCATAACAGTTTCGTGTTTGAGAGAATTCTGGAAGTTTGCTTGTGGCATTTCGCTCGCGATTGGCGGTTGATTTGCTGGAGAATTTTCATGGAAGCTTTGGCTCATCGTCAATCCTGAATTCCACCTGAGATTTGAAGGCTTCTAGTTAATTGAGGGTTAGATTCGCTTCACTTCTGAAAATTGTTGTGCGGAACTATCCAGATGCGGATATTCATTACACATTCTCTGTAAACTTAGACAATTACAGAGGTAAAGTAACTTCTGACTCCCCTGTTTCCATTGAAACCAAATTCACCCTCAGCCGAGATCCGAGCGAAAACGGAAATATGCTTTTTACAATACTTAATTTTTCTTTATTAAGAAAATTATTTTGTATTGGAAAGTAACAAATCATTAAACTGAAGCTAACTAAAAATACACACTTCAGAATTAGATATTAGCCATCAGTTTGGTGCAATCCCAATGGAAAAAATTTATAATTTGAGGAATAGAGTCAAGTCTTAGAAACTTTCGATCGCAAACTTTTTTCTATATCTTAATTACGAATTATTACTTAATACTGGATGGGAATTTTTTACCTGTGAATTAATTACAGGAGAATTTCCCATCCCTCAATCAAAGCAGAAAAATTCCCAGCGCTTGTACAATTAATGCTTGTGATGATTCCGCATGGCTTTATGGATTTTCTTCCATCGTTCTTTCTCGGCTAGTTGTGCCCTTTGGTCTTGTTTGCGGACAAGATAGTTGAGTTCTTTTTGCAACTTTTGATAGCTAAGAAACCTTGAATAATCAAGTCTTTCTTCTGCTAATGCTTGCTGCACTGCACAACCAGGTTCGTTATTATGCTGGCAATTGCGGAAGCGGCATTCCTGCGCCCAGGTTTCGATGTCTGCAAAGGTTTCTTGCAAACCTTCATCACCCGACCAAATTTGAATTTCCCGCATTCCTGGGGTATCCATAATTAAGCCGCCAGTGGGTAGCAAAATCAACTCGCGATGTGTTGTGGTATGTCTGCCTCGGTCATCACCTTGGCGCACAGCTTGTACAGTTTGCACTGCTACCCCCTTAAGTTGATTGGTAATAGTAGATTTACCAACACCAGAAGAACCCAACAAAGTAACTGTCTGTCCTGGTTGCAGGTAAGGTTTCAAGGCATCCAATCCTTGATTACTCGTAGCACTTAAGACAATCACTGGTACGCCAATGGCAACTGCTTCCACTTGTGCCAAGCACTCTTCTAAAGAGTTGCACAAGTCTGCCTTATTTAAAACAATCACCGGATTTGCACCACTTTCCCAAGCCAAAACCAGATAACGCTCAATTCGTCTGGGATTAAAGTCCCCATCCAATCCTGAGACTAGAAATACAGTATCAACGTTGGCTGCAACTATTTGTTCTTCTGTTTTACTGCCTACCGTCTTGCGGGAAAACTTACTTTTTCTCGGTAAAATCTCATGGATAGTTGCTTGCCCTTCCGACTCGCGCACGCGAATCACAACCCAATCCCCCACGGCTGGAAAGTCTTGAGGTTGAGTAGCCCGATGCCTCAATTTACCTGTAACTTCTGCCGTCAGTTCTCCACGTTCGCTATAGAGAGTGTAGGTATTTCTATATTCAATAGCGACCCTACCAACGCTAAATCCTTGTTGGCGATAGGGTTCAAAGCTGCTAGCAAAAAAATTACTCCAGCCTAAGCTATTCAAATTCATTAATGTTTCCTCGATGTGTGTTGCTTGTTTTGCACAAGGCTTCACAGAGGAGGACAGTTATGTTCAGGAGGTTCTATCAAACCGTCCCGTTAAAAAAGTGCCCCTAAATTCTGAATTTCATTTCTGTAAGGCTAAGGACTGAACTCAGAATCTCTGCGCCTTGTATTCGTAGGGTTGAAATTGGCAAATTAACCCGGACTGTTACAAACTCAGTCATCTTTGTTCCTCCTCGCGTACTACAACAGATAATCAATACTACTACAATAGCTGATTCCTGAAAAATCGCTCATAAATATTCAATGATGACTTGGTTGATTCAGGCGTAGCCGCATAGTGCGTTCACTTTAAATATCACTCACTGCAATACCTAACCAACCAAGTCATCTGAGGTTACATCAAATACAACTTTTATCTTGCTCGTTCCCGCATACGTCGCCCATCAAGTCCCTAATTAATCCAGGATTAATAACTCAAAATGTCCAATTGGCAGCACTTCACTGGAACATTTTGTAAAAGAACTACTAGGATACGGAGTAATCCATGAATTAGGTCTATATCCAGGCATACAGATACAGACTTGTTTTTCATCTATCCATACAGGATTGTAGATGTATCCTCGGTAGTAAACTTGTTTGCCCTGCAATAAATCAACTTTCGTTGCTACTCGCGTCATTTTCCCACTGCTCCCACTGTTTTATTGTCTCTTCTATTTCCTCAGGTGTAGCTTCTCTAATAGTACCGTCATCATCTTCTGTGACAAAACTTCCAGGTTCTTCAGGATCTAGATGTGTTTTGGGATCGCTCATCACTTCTTTATTCTATTTTTCAATTGGTTATGACTACATAGCCATGCACGTTTTAAATTTCAGACTCTCCAATAATTAAGCATGTCATTTGATGAATGCTTAATCCAATTTAAGCATTCGTATTCAGATTTGAATAATTTTGGTGCTGCAATATTATTTAATGATTCCGGTGGGTAATGGTCGTAAAAATATTTACCTCCTTCTTCAAAGACAATAATCAAGTTGTTGCGGTAAATGTAGCGAGACTTGAAAGTATCATCTTGACTGACCAATTCTGAATGTTCGTCAATATATTCTTTGGCGATCGCCACAATATTACTGATACTACTGCCATAAATTCCTGCTGGATTCTCGGCTTTGTGAAATTTGCTTTTATGCCCAATTTCTGACAATAGTTTATACGAATAAATTTCGTAATTATCCGCTTTGCCAAAAACAAATGGAATGATGAGATATCCTTGATATGAAACTGAGTTTTCATAAAGAAGACGACTCATCTTAACCTCCTTGGATGTAACTACTTACACAAAAATTGCTTCACCCACAATCAAATCAGTAATCAATACATTTTTGTTAGTTATATTCAGACGTTACTGATACCCTTTTGCAGTACTGTTTCATGACCGTATATAGCCCACAGAACAGAATGGAACTATAAGAACTAAGTCTACTTATGTGGACTATTAATCTTACAGCTTCTTAGCTTGCTACTCACGGCTTTGTTGGTATAGACCTAGGCTTCTAACCTTTAAGTTTTTAAACGCATGAAACAGCCATACCCTTATTTATTGGGCACGATTGTATCGGCTTTTATCAAAAAAGTATTGCAATAACTATTATTACTCTTTTTGCTCGCTCTTTTGAAAATTAGTAATTGCTTAGATACATTACAAAAGCGAAAAAATAACAAATTTTATGGTAGAAGCATAAACTTAATAATTGTAGAGTTGCCAGTGTAACTTTAATAATTTGGGAATGGAAAAAGATTTATTAGTTCTCCACGTTTCTATCAGCTTAAACGGATAAAATTAAGTCTTTAGCACTGAATATATTTACCATAAACTCAGCTGATTGGGAGGACAATCGAGATTATTCCAAGGCAGAGGTGGAACTGCTATGTTACTTTGTTCTAATAGCTGTTGGAAGTAACGTGCTGTGCTAGGCGATCGCTCTTCTAGAGGACAATGAACAAAGAAATAAATCCGCGTTCCCGCCTGTAACCATTTTTGAATTTGCGTTACCCACTCTTCCATAAAAGGCTGATTCACAGATAAATTCGGATGAGAAATAAACCGAATCAGGCTAAAAGGGGCTGTCAGGCTAAATTGCACTGGTAATTTAGGTTTGCGCCGTTCCGATTGTAACTGGGGGTCATCATCTCCTGTATAAATGGGACGCGAATCCAACAGTACCCGTCCCACACCAAGCTTTTCTAAAAGTTCTGTCAAATTACTATTATGCGGTTCGCTGAACCAACCGCGATGCCTAACCTCTAGCGCCAGTGGTGCTTCTTTACGCGGCCAAGCTTCCAGAAAGGCAGTCAAATCTTCTAATAATACAGGTGCATAACTTGGCGGTAATTGGGCAAATATTGGGCCAAGATGCTTACCCAAAGGGCGCATACCCTCCAGAAAACCTAAAGCAGCAGAAATATTAGGTTGTAGTAAACCTTTATGCGTGATATCTCGCGGCAATTTCAAGCAAAATTCAAAACCTGGGGGTGTTTCTGATGCCCAACGAGTTACAGTTTCTTGGTTAGGTACAGCGTAGAAAGTGGTATTGCCCTCAACTGTGGTAAAACGACGGCTGTAGAGGGAGAGAAAATCAGTAGTACGAGTACCTTGGGGATACAGTTCACCTACCCAACCTTTATACGCCCAAACTGCACACCCAATAAAAAAGTTCACAAGCTTTTGCACAAACAATTCATATTGAAAAATCGCAGCATCTAAAGGCTTTGATGTTTCATACTTAATTGTACAGGCAGTTGTCAGTTGTTTTATCTCCTCTGTCCCACTCATTCCCTATCCCCTCATGCCCTCATCCCTTTACAATTCCCTTGTTGACTCAAAAAGCGTTTATTGACCTATGACTAATCAAGCGCCTATCCCAGTTATTGTTAATGGTGCTGCTGGTAAAATGGGCCGCGAGGTCATCAAAGCAGTGTCCCAAGCACCAGACTTGAATTTAATGGGTGCAATTGACACCAGTCCAGAACATCAAGGTAAAGATGCTGGAGAATTAGCGGGTTTAACCGAACCCCTGGAAGTTCCCATCACTAATCAATTAGAACCCATGCTGGGTTATGTGGCTGGTGAAAGACAATTGCCACCAGGAGTAATTGTAGATTTTACTCATCCCGATTCAGTTTATGACAATATTCGCAGTGCGATCGCTTACGGCATTCGCCCTGTAGTTGGAACTACGGGGTTAAGTCCAGAACAAATTCAAGATTTGTCAGACTTTGCCGAAAAAGCTAGTACTGGTTGCTTAATTATTCCTAACTTCTCTATTGGCATGGTGCTGTTGCAACAAGCCGCAGTCACAGCCTCTCAATACTTTGACCACGTGGAAATTATTGAACTGCATCACAACCAAAAAGCTGACGCTCCCAGCGGTACAGCTATTCAAACCGCACAGTTGTTAGCCGAAATAGGTAAAACTTTTAACCCCGCTCTTGTAGAGGAAACGGAGAAATTAGCTGGTGCAAGGGGCAGTCTAGCAGAAGAAGGAATCAGAATTCATAGCGTGCGTTTGCCAGGACTCATAGCTCATCAAGAAGTGATATTTGGCGCGCCCGGTCAAATATATACTTTACGGCATGATACAAGCGATCGCTCTTGCTATATGCCAGGAGTATTACTAGCGATTCGCAAAGTCTTACAGTTAAAGTCGTTAGTATATGGATTAGAAAAGATACTCTAACCTTCTTACTACTCTGCACTCAGCATTCAGCACTTATGATAGTCCCCCTGACTCGCCAGAAATTTGAACAACTCATCCCCTTAATTGCCACTGGCCCGCAGTACAAGTATTACTGGGGAAAGTTTTCAAATTTTTTGCAGCGGTTGTTAATTTCCGTGGTTGCCGTAGCTGTGATTCTGCTTGTGAGAGTCCTATTCGGCCTGGAGTTTGGGCCAATCATGTTTTTTTTGGGAGTATTCGGCGCTCTTTTTTGGCTGTGGTATCCAGCATTTCAGGCAAGTATACGGAATGCAAAAAGCCGCCGTTACAAGTACAGTGGCTTTTTTCGCGGTCGAATTCTTGATTGGTGGATTACAGATCGATTGATTGGCAAACAAGAAACCGTCAACAGCAAAGGCGATTTAGTAATTGTTGAAAATCGAGAAAAACGAATCAACTTAGAGGTGGGCGATGACACAGGATTTAGCGTAGAGTTAGAAGCACCACTACGTCCTGTTCACAAAGTTATTGTGCGCGGTCAAATTGCTGAAATGATAGTCATGTCAAATCGCCCAGATTTGAGCAGTATTGAAGACTTCAGCGAAGTATACATCCCTAGTCATGACCTATGGGTAAATGATTATCCTTATATACGAAGCGATTTCTTTAATGAAGTCAGTCGCCGCTTGCGTCCAGACCGACAGGAAAGACCTCGTCGCCGTCGCCGTAGGGTAGAAGAGTGAGGGGGAGGGAGAGAGCAGGGGGAGCTGGGGGAGAAAGAGGCTTGGAACTAAAAACTTCAGGCTTAAAGGTGCAAACTTCAAGCTCAAAGGCGCAAACTTCAAGCTCAAAGGTGCAAACTTCAGCCTTGAAACCTTAGGCTTTGCGATCGCAAGCTCGAATTTCACCTTTCAAAGTTCAACTTTCGCCCTCAAAGCCCCAAATTTCACCATCAAAAGCTCAATTATCATTATTAAAAATTACTTCCTCATCTCCCCCATCTCCCCCTGCTCTCTCCCT
>NZ_JAECZA010000055.1 GCF_016056275.1 Dendronalium phyllosphericum CENA369
TATATGTGCTATGTTTAAACTCTTGAAAACCTGTACTTATCCCTAATTTAAATAGCTGTTCTACTGACTCATACAGATTACCTTGGTTCTTTTTTACAGTAATTACATAATCTGCATTTTGTTGCGTAATTAACTTCACTATCTCTTTCTGGCATCCGATTGCATCAATCGTTACAATACATCCAGTTAATTCTAAAACCTTTAATAATTCGGGAATTGCTGTAATTTCATTTGATTTTTCATCCACCTTCACCTGCCCCAACACTAATTTATTTGTAGTTGCCCATGCACTTACCATTTGGATTGCATTCTTTTCACTATTTTTGTCATGAGAACCACATAAAGTTTTCCCGTCAATTGCCACTACTTCACCATCCGTGATCTTCTGTACTGATTTCATCCAGTTCAAGAAACATTCTTGAAATTGTTGAGGATTCACTTGTGCAAATACCCTTGCAAATGTGTCATGCGACGGGATGCCATTTGGTAGTTCTAAAAACGTTTTTAACCACTCATATTTTGTGCAGCCATACAGTTCAATTGCTACCCAACTATCTGCTCCACAAATTACTGCACAAATTGCAATGCTTAGAATATCAATTAACTTGTGTCGTTTTGTCCGCTCTACTCTTGGATCTTCCATCTGTGCAAAGTGGTCAGTAATCGTGATTTTGGGCTTGAGCTTCACGCTTTTTGAGACTTTCCTCTTCTACTTTTACAATGACTTTACCATCACAGCCTCATTGCTCAACCTCCATACCCCAGAGCGATCGCTATCTTTCTCAATCTCTTAGTATATATATACTATATTTAGATGCGTTCGCCCTGTTGCAATAATGCTGTAACTATCTCGCCAATACTCCACTGGAACACTGGAACACTGGAACTCATGAGAACGGTAGGGATTGCGAAAATTCTCAATCCCAGTTTCATACTCTGATAAAGCCAATCCCTGCTTAGAAATAGCTACATAATCGCCGATCCCATCTTCCCAAGTCAGGGGTTTACCGCCGCTAAAATAAGGAAACTTGTGGCTCCAATCCGAATCAAACATCATTGCTACAGGATGGAATTCCACAATAACCAAGCGTCCACCTGATTTGATAATTGCAGCAATTCCTTTGGCCCATAAACTCAAATTAGATATCCAACAAATTGCTCCATAAGAAGAAAATACGATATCGAACAGTTCTTTTTTGTTAGCTGTTTCATCCAACCAATCGAAAACATCTGCGCGATAAAAATTAACTGGTATTTCAGATTCTTCTGATAGTTTTTGGGCAAAAGCTATAGCTTCATCACTAATATCTACACCAGTGACAATTGCTCCAAGCCTTGCCAAACTCAAGCTATCCTGACCAGAATTGCACTGGAGATGAACCACTGATAAACCAGTAATATTTCCTAGGAGTTCTTTTTCTTCTGGAAAAAGTGTGTTGTCCCCTTCTCGAAAAAACTTCGCTTGGTTTCCCTTGTGGCTATTGTGCGCCCTAGTCGCCTCATTCCAAGACAATCGATTCTCTTCGTGAAGTTGTTTTCTCAAAGGGGCATCAGTCATATTCTTTTACTCAGTAATTTGGTAGATATGAGCAAGCAACTCAATCTAACTTTGATGCAAAATTACTTTCTCGCTATTACCCAAACTGCGTGAATAATTCCAGGAATATAACCAAAAAGTGTCAAAAGTATATTAATCCAAAAATCCATACCGAAACCTACTTGCAAAAATACCCCTAGAGGTGGTAGGAAAATGGCACAAAGAATCCGAACTAAATCCATTTTATCCTCCTGTTGATATTAATTTGAGCAATTGTATAGTTAGTTGTTCGCCAGTGCTCAAGTTAATTTGTACATCTCAACAATAACATTACCGTTATGGCTAAACAGCACTGTAGAGATGTGGTAAACCGCACTTAATTAACCACCGCTAATTTTGGCTTTGTAACCTAGCTTAATTAAAATTTCGAGAATTTTCTGTTTGTGCTCGCCTTGAATTTCAATTTCATTATCTTTGACTGTGCCACCAGTACCACACTGAGTTTTCAATTGTTTGACTAAATCTGCCAAGGTTTCTGGTTTAGCTTGAAAACCGCTAATCACTGTAACCGTTTTACCTTTGCGTCCAGCGCGGGTAGCTTGGACTCTAAGATTTTGTTGCTGTGGGGGTAGTTCCGGAATTGGTCTTTGTGTGGCAGCAGAGTTGTCGTTACCAAATTCGCGGTAGACAAAGTTTTCAGAGGACTTGGGTTTGGAAGAAGACATATTGAATACTCAGGAAAAATCAGAGGCAGTAGTCACTTCACTCTAAAGTTTAACGTGGGTGAGAAGATTTAGGACTGCATACAACTCTCTTGGGGATTCAGTTTAACTGACCAAAGCTGCTCTGTTTGCTAGTGTTATGGCAAAGTGCTGAGTTAAGAGTAGAGACGCGATTAACCCAAGTCTTTCCAATAGTCAGCTGCTTTACGCATCTTGATAATAGCCAGAATCAAAGCGTTAGTATTTTTCTAGCTCCTAACTTCTTCAAAGCTGTGAAAAAACGAGTCACCCTTACTTTTCCCAAACGTGCCATTCAAATGCCAGTCACTTACTTATTGGCAAAAGAATTTAACGTAGCAGCAAGTATTATTCGCGCCCAAGTTGCCCCAAATCAAATTGGCAAGCTAGTTTTAGAACTATCAGGAGACATCGATCAGTTAGATGCAGCTATCGAGTGGATGCGATCGCGGCATATCACCGTTTCCTCTACGCTAGGCGAAATAGCCATCGATGAAGATGTGTGCGTTCACTGTGGCTTGTGTACAGGTGTTTGTCCGACGGAAGCGCTTACCTTGCATCCAGAAACATATAAATTAACATTCACGCGATCGCGTTGCATTGTTTGCGAACAATGTATTCCCACCTGTCCCGTACAGGCGATTTCCACTAACCTTTAAAACTCTTTGTCATCCGTTAACAAACTTCAAGTTAAGTCAAAATGAGAGCGACAAGGATTGAGAAGAGGATGGGGAGATAGGGGAAAGAAGCTAGTTTTTCTTGCAGTTTTCGCCTTTGCCCCTTTTTGCATTAAGCATCTTGAGGATTCAGGCGCTTCATTTCCCAAGTGGTATAAGTACCAATTGGACTCCAAAGCAAAAAAGGAACTAGTAACAGTGCTGCCCAACCAGAAATAGTTAAGACTATGAATGTTAATAAAACACCGATAATAAAACCTATCGCACCAAGAATTGTGCCTGCTTTGAGACTGCGAAGCCGAAACATCACAGGCGTGTAGGCAACGATCGCAATTTCTAAAAGCGCATATAAACCCATCAGCAGCCAAGTTGTGTTGGTTCCTGGATTGCGTTCCCAAACAATATAAGCTGACCAAGCACCGCAAATAAATATTACAGTCCAGATAACTGGAATTGCTGCTTCAAAAGTTAGCCAATTGGGTCTTTGTAAGCGTTTGAACCACTTGCGATCGCCTGGCGTAATCAAGTTAGCCCCCAAAGCAATTAAAAAAGCTACGCCTCCAATCACCATCCAAGATTTAATCATAGCCCTTATCCTTGTATCCTTTGCTTAGACTCGAAGAGGCTTGTCGTTAAATATGGCTTGCCTATCGGTTAAATATCATTGTTTATAGTGCGATTTTGTAACTTAACTTTTAATTACTCATCATCCTTGAGTTTGATAACACAATATCATTTGGCAGGACTTTGAAAAGCAGAAGGCACAAGGCACAGAGGTAAAGGCGAAAACAGCAAGACAAATTCGCTTCTTTCTCCTATTTCCTGGACTCCCTATTCCCTTTGCTCTCTACTTCAGCTAAGATTTTATGCCGCAAGATTGTAAGATGATTGTGTCTGCGGATGGGGGTATAAGTCAAGCTATGGAAATACTGTTAAAAATGGGGAAACGCTGATGAAACTTTAAAGAGAATGAATATGCAAACTGAATCAGAAGTGCGTTCGCTAGCACCAGCAACTAAAGGAATCGGTAATACTATTCGCTTAACAGGTTGGATTGCTTTTTGGGCACAATTAGGGATTGCAGTAGTTTCTGGCATAGCTTTGTTGTTTGCCGCTACTGGTCGTGGCTTTACCGACCAAGCAAATCCAGGTCTGGGAGTTGGTATATTTTGGGCTGTATGTGCAGTTTTAGTGCTGTTATTTGGTGTGTATTGGGATTATCGTTATACTCGCATAGGCAAGAGTCTAGAAAATCTTAATCCAGCTCTGCATCCTAGTAAGGCAGATACAACTAAAACCATTCGACTGGCAATAATCGTGAGTTTAGTAGGAATCTTATTAGCCATTTTAGGCTCTGGGGCTACTATAGCAGTACTGGTGGCTAAATCTATATCCCAACCTCCAGGAGTAGCAATTACTGACCCTGACAAAATTATTCGAGCGCTTGATGTGTTCGTGATGTTGGGAAATATCACTGCAATTACTGGTAACTTTTTAGGTACTATTGCTTCTATATGGTTGCTGGAACAAGTGCATAAACACTAGCAAAAAACCATAGTAGCTAATATCAATTTGCAAAAAGAATGTAAGAGATAAGCATGTAGAAACCTACATCAAGTTTGAAGTTTCTTAATTAGGAATTACTCTTGGTCGTCACCAAAATCTGGTTCGATTCCGAGGGCACGTAATTGCTCTGTTAAACGTTCAGTTCTGCACTTTTGCTTTTCTAGTTGTTTTCTTTCCCGCTCTTGGGGAGTCCCTATCCAGTTACCCAGAGCATCATACCACCGCAACCACTGGCGATCGCTTCCTTGATAAACACCTTGCCATAGTCCTAAGCCTAGCTGAATATCATTTATCCAGATACGCGATTGGGGTAATTCTAACTCTATATAACTGCTACCCTGTAACTGAAATGCTCGTAAATAATTAGTGTAACGGTCAAATACTACATAGTAAGGCACTCTTAAAATACGTTCATAGACTTCCCACTTTGTTGGGGGTTGATTAGCATCACGCAGAGTTTGCCCCAAATCTTCTTTTTCTGTTCCTGGTGAGAGCAACTCTACCACCACAAAGGGATTAACACCTTCTTGCCAAGTCACATAGCTCAAGCGGAGTTCTTGTTGCTCATATAATCTCGGTACGCCCACAACTGCGAACCAGTCGGGGCGTTTGTACCAGAGGGGATGACGCACATCGTAGTAAAGATTTAAATCCGAAGCGACAAATACCCGGTCTTCAGGATAATTAATGGGGGAAAAAGTTTCTCTTAGTAGCTGGGGTTGTAAAAGGTGATACTCGTCAGGCAAACCAGGTTCCTCTAAATCTTCGCTGGGAAGGTCATACATAGTGGGTAGAAATTCTTTAGGAGGACGCGGCGGGTCGGTTTGATACATGATGGCTTGCTGGAAATTATGAAAAGAGTCACCTAATATTATTTTCACATTAGAAGTTTAATTTAATAAGTTTGTTATTACTAATGTTCGAGATTGATTTAATGCTTTAGAGCAACAGTACTTGCATAATTTATTTGAACTTGTAAGGTAATTAAAATAGAATGCGATCGCCCTCTAGAAAAACTTAAATTTTTTTAGAGCGATCGCTTTTCAATCTCACTAAAATTATGGCTGCGTTCGACTTTAGTTTTTCTGCTGTCTGCTCTGCTGCACCCAAAAACGAAAAGCTTTGAGTGTTGCATTTCTACCTGCTGTTCTACTTTGCTCCAGATATTGAGTAATAACTTCAATCAGTGGTAAACCAGGAAAATTTAAGCTTTCTTGTGACTCTATATAATGCCCATCTTGCAAAATATTAATTTGGAGCTTCTCTTTCTCAAAACGCCAAAGCTCTGGCACTTTTAATGATTGATAAATATTAGGGTGAGTGCGAGAAGTAATATCAATTTCTAGAGCTAAATCTGGAGGCGGATCTACTGTTAAATCTAACCGCTTCTTACCACGAATTGTTAATTCATTTTTTATATAAAAACATTGGTCTGGTTCTATACCCTGAGCCATAAGTTGGTTTTTGAAAGTGGTAGAACCTAAGCATCTAAACTCAATATCTAACTCTTCCAGTAGGGCTTTAACTAAGTCGCTAATAATTTCTTTGTTATCTTCATGTTCTGGCAATGGAGCCATAATCTCTAGTATTCCTTTGTCATAAGCGATTCGTGCTGCCCGATGTTCTCCTAATTCTTCTAAAATGCTTTCCAATTCTTGCCATGTTACATCTCGCAGCAGCACTCTTTGTCCAGGTGGTACATAGATGCGCTTTAATTCCAACAACATTATTTCCACTCCCAGCAGCTTGCTAAATTTAGGTTACTTCAGTTCACTAATGCTTTACTACTGTTTTAGGTGCGTTAGGACAAATATCCGTAACGCATCCGATAAAACTGACTTTTGATTAAATCCACATACCTAAACAGAATTATCCAACTGTTCTTCAGAAATCCAAGCAGCGTGGAACCCATAAGGTACTCGCTGGGGAATCAGCACCCGCGCTACAGGTTCGCCAGTCACATCTTGGGCATTTACTACTAATAATTCAGAGGTTTGTGAATTCTCATCGTGGACTAAAGTCAAAATCCAACCATCATCTTCAACTGTTGCACCAGGACGCGGTACAAAGACAATATCGCCGCCATAACGTCCCTGTCCGAATTCGAGAGTCTCAGACTTGTTACTCACAAAATCGTATTTGATTAGGGCATCGAACAGAAGTATCGGATTATTAGCTACTCTTGTTGTGTAACCATAGCGCGTCTTCCGTCCCAATAGCTGTTCGTTGACGCGAGGAAATTCTATAGGTACATCGTCTAGCATCTGTTCTCGAACAGCGCCGCTGACGAGATTGAATCGCCATTGGTAAAGCAGTCTATTGCTTTCTTCGGCACTCTGGACTGGTTCTAGAAGTCCTGAATCTTTCATCCAACAGCCGCTTAATACTATTTCGTCCCCTTCTTCGTAGGCGTTGAGGGTATGAGGTACGAAGCAAGCTGGACTCTCAAACCAGCGGATATTGCTGTTGTCGCCATGACGGGGAAGAATGCCGAAGCGGCTGGGGCGATTTTTCTCAAACATTAGCATAGGTTCTCCCCGCTGCACTCGTTCTAAGCTAAAAGTCAGTGGCAGATCCATAAAAATCGTATAGTTTTCGCTAATGGCAAAATCATGCATCATTACCCCTATTGGTAGGTCAATTGGCACTGTCCGCAATAATTCACCTTGGGCTGAAACTATGCTGTATTGCAAGTATGGTGGTGTAAATAGAGAGTAGCCAAAAAATAATAACTCTCCTGTCACTGGGTCTACTTTTGGGTGGGCAGTGAATGCAGAAGTCAATTTAGCATTGTAGGTATACTCGCCAATTGTCTCTAGTTCTGGAACCTTAATGGCATAAGGCGCGCCCCCTTCCCACAGCGCTAAAAGTTGTCCTGCGTGCCAGACTAAAGCTGTGTTAGCAGTATTTTTGGAAGGGCCGTAGGGATTATCCATCTGTGGTGGTTCTGATAGTCCAGTCCAGATAGCCTTACCTGCTGCGCGCTCAATTTTCCATCCTGCTGTTTGTACGTAGCGATTGCGATAGGTAGCTTTGCCGTTGCTAATTCTCACGCCATGTAACATCCCATCCCCATCAAACCAGTGATACTGACCGATGGGTGGCCACTGAGGATTAGAGCCAGTTCGCACAAATATTCCCGATAATTCAAGAGGTAGCTCACCTATGACTGATAAAGTATCAGCGGTAATTTCTTCACGGACAGGCGCAAAGTTGCCATCAAGATAAGGATTGACTGCTGTTGTTAGCATAATGTTGGGTTTGTAAGCAAGTAAATCTGAAATAGTGGCACTTTTTTAAATATATTAGCGATCGCTTTGACTGGGTTTCTGACTTTTCACGGGAAGTCTTCAAACCCTCGTTAAGGCTGGGGGTAGGGGGTGGGGAAAACAAGAAAGCCTGACTACACCCCACACCCTCTGACTTTTCCACATACCGTGAAAAGTCAGGACTGGGCTTCGCAATACATTTTTATCTCTAGTACATCGGGCGCGAAAATAAAGCTACCATCTGAAATAAGTAAAAAGCTGACGACATAAGTGTTTTTTCTTTTTACTTTTGCCTTGTTGTACTAGTTCCTTTGAAAGTCAGTGAGAAAAAACATTGAGTTTAAATCTTTACTTACTCCGTCACGGTCAGACAGAATGCAGTCTTAAGAATGCTTTTTGTGGCTCTGTAGATTCAGAACTTACCTCAGAAGGCTTAGATATGGCAAAGGCTTTTGCATCTACATACAGTTCTTTTCCTTGGACTGCTATTTTTTGTAGTCCCATGCAGCGAACTGTGGAAACAGCAAAACCTCTGTATACAGCAATCGGGATGGAACCACAACTGCGGGATGGTTTAAAGGAAATTAACTATGGAAAATGGGAAGGAAAAACTCCAGAAGTAATTAGCAAAGGATATCACGATGATTATCTTCGATGGTCGGCCGATCCAGCTTGGTATGCGCCAACTGGTGGGGAAATGGCAATTACAATTGCTTCTCGCGCTATGCAGGTAGTTGAAGAAATTAAGCATCTTTACAGCAATGGCAACGTGTTGGTCGTTTCTCACAAAGCAACTATCAGAATTATTTTGTGTAGTTTGCTAGGGATTGATGTCGGACGCTTCCGTTTTCGTTTGGGATGCCCAGTTGGGTCGGTCAGCATTGTAGAGTTTACCTCACACGGGCCGATATTAAAAGCTTTAGCAGACCGCACTCATTTGGATGAGCGTTTGCGAAATTTACCAGGAACGTGAGGGGAGAAGAGAGCAGGGGAAGCGGGGGGAGCAGGGGGAGCAGGCATGGGAGCAAAGAGGTAGAGGGATTAGGTAGTTTGAAGTTCCTAGCTGGCTAGACGAGCGATAAACTGGTAAGATGTGGAGTTTCCCTAGAAGTGCGAACTTAATTAGTTGGCAAACAACTGTTGTGGAAATCGGGCATGGGACATAGAAAAAGAGATTTTCATTTTTTGTTTTGTCCAACTGGGTCTGGGTGTGTGTAATGAATTTGATTTATTTTCTTTTGCGTTCTTCTTGGGGGATGGTGGCGATCGCGATCGTCACTGGATTTATCAGTGGCGGCAGTAGCGCTGGACTAATAGCCTTAATCAGCAATGCTGCTACTCAAAATGCTTCCGAACGTCTGACATATATAGCTTGGTGTTTTGTCGGGCTAGCAATAATTGCTCTGATTACTAGTATCGTTTCACAAGTGATGCTGATTCGCCTGTCTCAAAATGCGGTTTTGCAATTACGGATGCGTTTGAGTCGGCAGATTCTATTTGCAGAGTTAAGTCATCTCGAAGGTTTAGGAAACGCCAGACTATTAGCAACCCTAACAGAAGATGTTCAAGCAGTTGCCAATGCTGTTTATCAAATGCCTTTTTTGTTTATTAATCTGGCAATTGTTCTGGGTTGCGTGGCCTATATTACCTGGCTATCTTGGTTGGTACTGCTGATGGTTATCGGTCTAACTGTGGTAGCGATCGCTAGTTGCATGTGGCTGTTAAATAGAGGAGAAAAATTGCTGGCTCTAGCTCGTGAAGATGAAGACCAACTATTTAAACATTTAAGTACTATTACTCAAGGAGTCAAAGAACTCAAGTTACACTACAGGCGGCGGCAAGTATTTCTAGACAATAAATTACAATCAACTGCTACTGAGTACCGTCGTCACAATGTTGCTGGTCTGAGTCTTTTTGCTGCAACTTCTAGCTGGGGTCAACTTGTATTCTTTTTTGCACTCGGTTTTGTATTGTTCGCACTACCGAATCTCCTAGAAATTACCCCTCAAACGCTCTCTGGCTATATTTTAACCTTCACTTATTTGTTGTTGCCTATGGACAACATTATTAGTAAACTTCCTTTGTTTAGCAAAGCTAGTATTGCCCTGCAAAAGATAGATTCTCTGGGTTTATCTTTGGCTAGTCGCTCTGAATTATCGACTGTTCCACCTGCTTTAAAGTCTTCGTGGCACAGTTTACAACTAAATGATATTACTCATATTTATTATCGAGACCGAGAAGATAGTAGCTTTTTCTTTGGGCCCATTGACCTAACACTTTATCCTCAAGAAATAGTATTCATCGTTGGTGGCAATGGCAGTGGTAAATCAACGCTAGCGAAACTAATTACTGGACTCTACATTCCAGAAAATGGCGAAATATTATTCGATGGAGAACAAATTACCGAACAAAATCGAGAATGGTATCGCCAGCATTTTTCTGTGGTCTTCTCTGACTTTTATTTATTTGAAGAACTTTTAGGCTTAGAAAATGCTGACTTGGATCTGCGAGCGACAAAATATCTCAAGCAACTCCAATTAGACCATAAGGTAAAAGTTGAAAATGGCAGGCTTTCTACCACTGCTCTTTCACAAGGACAACGCAAAAGACTGGCTTTACTCACAGCATATCTAGAAGACCGACCAATTTATTTATTTGACGAGTGGGCAGCCGACCAAGACCCAGTTTTTAAGGAAATATTCTACACTCAGCTATTACCAGAACTGCGGGAACAAGGCAAAACAGTAGTGACTATTAGCCACGACGATCGCTATTTTCATCTAGCAGACCGAATCATCAAACTGAACTACGGCAAAGTAGAATATGACAAAACTTCACTCAATAAATGATTCTTGGGGAAGTACCAATTTACCCTCTTTGGTCAACTTTAGCCGCTGTCCCCGCCACTCAACTGTCTCGCCCACAAAACCATAGCCCCAGATGGCAAAGTAAATTAAATCGCTAAAAGGAATAATCCACAAAAATCTTTTGGCGACTGCGTCCTGGAGAATTTTGACCCCAACTACCCAGCCCATTATCAACCGCATCAACCAAGCGATCGCTAGTACACTCCAAGTTAATATGGAATTTTCTGCGGTCGTCAACAGCAGCAAACTACTAACTGTACCGTAGGTAAAAATTAGTCCGAGATAACCCCAAGGACGGGAAACGCGGATGCAACGCGCCCAACGGATTTGGCGTTGAATGGCATCAGCTAAGGTGCTGGTAGTCAAGACATGTTCAACTACATAGTTAGATAGCACAACTTTGTAACCTGCTTGGGCTGGTAAGTAGCCAAGTTGAAAGTCGTCCGCAAGACAATCGGCTACTGCTGCAAATCCGCCAATCGCTTCTAGTACTTGTTTGCGGATGACTATTGTAGAACCCAAGGCAAATTTTATACCCTCCATTTGATTGCTGACTAAAACACCTGCATGGAAATCGGTAGCATTCTTAATTGCTTCTAAAGTAGCTACCCATCCTTGTACGGAAGAACGATAAGGACAGGTGACAACAGCAACATTTTCATCTTTTAGAGGTTGAATGACTCGTTGCAAGTAATCTCTACCCACTAAGATATCGCTATCAGCTATGAGTAAGATTTCGTGTTTAGCAATGGTAATAGCATTAGCTAAATTACTCACTTTCAAGTTTGCCCCAATAATGCGATCGCTCACAACCAAGTTAATATCTAAATTGGGGAAATTTTGGCTAATTTTTTCGACGATTTCAATGCTGGGGTCTTGGCGATCGCGTACAGCGAAAATAATTTGATATTCTGGATAATCTTGTTGACAAAATGAGGCGAGGTTTGCATAAGCATTGCGGTCTAATCCGCAAATCGGCTTGAGGATGGTAACAGCTGGATGAAAATCGGGATCGGTAGTATCAGAGCGATTAGTAAAAGCGATCGCTGCATAAATCGCATAACCGTAAAACAATACAGCTGAGAAACAGAGGATTAACAGCAAGAGATTAATCATTGTCACTTGATGTAACGCCACCATGATTTTTCCTTCATTTAGTCTCCAAGTATAAATATTATCTATAGGAATCCGCTTTGATTCCTGAATTTATCTGCGTAGGCAGGGAACTCTTAACAGGAAACAAGGGAGGTAGAGGAATACTGATTTTTTTCAAAAATCAAATATGATTCCTATACTTTCAAAGTGTGCTGAAATTTTCAATACCATCAATGATTGCAAAACCACGATATTTAATAGTTATTATCTCTTGCTAAAGAAGCTAAGAGAAAATTCATTAATCTTCAGACAGATGTATTCATAAAACTCTAAATATATAAATTAACACTATCTCTAATTGTCACTAACTCACTAACAAATAGGCATTATGTAAGGATAAAAATTATGATCGACCACATTGGGATTAACGTTAGTAACTTAGAAAAAAGCAAGAATTTTTATACAATTGCATTAGCACCACTGGGATATAAGTTACTCATAGAGTACGATGCAACCGAAACTGGTTCCAAATATGCGGCTGGTTTTGGCACTAATGGAAAAGCCGATTTTTGGATTGTTGATGGGCAGGTTAATACTCCACGAATTCATGTTGCTTTCACAACTGAATCCTGCCAGAAAGTCAACGCTTTTTATGAAGCAGCGGTCAAACTGGGTAGCACAGATAATGGTGCACCAAGTTTACGACTTCATTATTATCATCACAATTACTATGGAGCGTTTGTTTTAGATCCAGATGGTCACAACATTGAAGTTGTATGCTATGCATTCTTAGGAAAGTGAGATATTAATTTGTAATTATTTTTACTTTCTGCCCTTTGTTTTTCTTCGATCGACTTTCAACTGATGAATTGCTATTATATAGGAAACTAAAAATATTTCTTTTGCAGAGACAATAAAGCAATATTACGTAAAAATTAGTCATTTTTTAATTAAGTATGATACTGTTTGTTATAGTACACCCTTAGCTATAAGCTGTTAGGCTTTTAAATTGCACATTGACCAAAGTTGACTGTTGACAGGAGTCAGTGCGTTGCGGTAGGGGGTTGCAGTCTTGGCGGTGAGGTAGTCGCTCCCCGTTGAAACAATTGGCGTTCAATAGTCAGCGGTCAAGAACCCTATGAGTATTTCTGAAAATTAAATGCGCTTTAGCTCATTTTCTAATGTAACTTTTTATAACATTTCTCAAGCTTTATTCCCTAACGTATTGTTGCTGTGTCATACTGGGTAGTGAGAGTGAATTCGGTGACGGCGTTTGTTTTTAGTATTGATAGGCTTTTCCCTTTTGGTATTTACAGACTTTTCTCCGAAATCCAAATCTCTACACAGTAATGAATTCGGAGACAATTTATGTCAATTTATGTAGGCAATCTTTCATACGAAGTTACTGAAGATGCCTTGAATGCCGTTTTTGCAGAATATGGTTCTGTAAAACGGATTCAGCTACCTACTGACCGCGAAACAGGTCGTTTACGCGGCTTTGGTTTTGTGGAAATGAGTTCAGAGGCTGAAGAAGCAGCTGCCATTGATGCCCTTGATGGTGCTGAATGGATGGGTCGCGATTTGAAAGTAAATAAGGCTAAACCCAAAGAAGACAGAGGTTCGTTTGGTGGTAACCGAGGCAATAATAACTTCCGCAAGCGTTACTAAGCTTTAAAACTGAAGAGTTTTATTTAAAGGATTAAAGTCAGACAAATAGTCTGACTTTTTTTTATAAATAAAGTATGGCTAAGTGCTGTAGACGCTTCTGCGGTGAAGGGATCGCAGTCTTGGTGAGTCCACTTGCCGTCTTGGCGCTTTGCGTCGTTAGCGAGTCTTCGAGCGTCTGGCAAAGTGGCGAACCCGAAGGGCGGTTCCCGTCGATTGCGTTAGCGTAGTGTTAGAACATCAACAGACGATCAAACCTAGACACAAAAAGACTTTTCATATCATGTCCGCCTAATTAGTTATAATTCCCACGTGCAAAAACTAGGAAACCCTCTTTCCCCCTGCTCCCTGCTCCCTGCTCCCCTGCCCTCTTAATAATAAACCGGACACGATATCACCTAGTCACCAGTCCCCAGCTATAAATTTCAGTCTTAAAAATTATGGAAGAAAAGGGTAAATGGGAATTGTAGAGGATGATTGCTTGTTATAATGCTTAACACGATCGCGTCCTTCTGTCTTTGCTTGATATAATGCGCGATCGGCTGCGGTAATCATTGCTTGAAAATCAGAATTTGGCTCAGGAATTTCGGTAGACACCCCAGCAGTAATAGTTACATAAGAACTAACTAGTGAATTGCAATGAGGAATTTCTAGAATCTTGACAGCAGAGCAAATTGTCTCAGCCAGAACAATAGCACCTTCAGGATTTGTAGTAGGCAAAATTACAGCAAATTCTTCCCCGCCATAACGGGCCACTAAATCCGCTGGACGTTTAACAGTATTTTTGATCGCTTTGGCAATTTCTTGAAGACAGCGATCGCCTGCCTGATGTCCATAAGTATCGTTATATGATTTAAAGAAATCAACGTCGCAAAGAATTAAAGACAGCGGCAGTTGTTCCCGTGCCATACGTTGCCATTCTTGGGCACAATACTCCTCGAACCGTCGGCGATTAGCCACTTGAGTCAATTCATCGATAGTCACTAATCGCTGCAACTCTCGATTAGCTGATTCTAGCTGTTGCTGCAACTGAGATTGCTGAATTAAACGTCTTACCCGCTGACGCAAAACCGGCCAGTGAATTGGTTTAGTCACGTAATCGATTGCACCCACTTCAAATGCACGGTCTACTGATTCTCGATCCTCCAATCCTGTAATCATCAAAATTGGAGTATACTTACCACAATCAAGAGACTGTAACTGCGTGCAACAATCAAATCCATCCATATCCGGCATGATTGCGTCAAGTAGTACTATATCGGGGTGCAGTTTCTCAAAAACAGTTAAAGCTTCTCTACCATCTTGAGCTTCTGCTATCCGATATCCTTCGCACTGTAAAGAAAGTCGCAACTGCGTCCGAATAAATGGTTCATCATCAACTATTAGAACTAAAGATTGGTCTGTTTGCAGAACGGCGTTCATTTTACCTCTTTCTCTAGTTCTGTTTGCAAAGCAGTTTTGACTTGCTCAAATTCATTGTGAAGTCGCAAGCAGATTTCTCCAATTCCTTGGAGATTGTTACTCCGTCCTTGTGTTTCTAGCTGCTTGCAGAGCTGCGATAAGCTGGTTGCTCCTACAGACGCACTGCTAGACTTGAGGTTGTGGGCGGTCTTCCATAGAGTCTGGGCATCTTGATTTGTAACTGCTGCATTAATATTTTGTATGAGCTTAGGGGTTTCTATCAGATAACACTCTAGCAGTTCTGCAAATGCTACTTTTCCTCCTACCATGTTGCACAAAGATTGCAGAATTTTAGTATCGATTGTAGCGATTTCTAAATTCTTAGTTTGGGATTTTGCAGAATTTTGCGCTTCTGTTGGTTTATTGTGAACGCTTTCACTAACCAGCTTGCCGCCATCAAATAATTTTGCACTGATTCGGGGACGACATTTGCTGAGTGCTTGAGTTAACTCTTTAATTTGAACGGGTTTACTAATGTAATCATCCATACCAGCAGCTAGGCAGGATTCGCGATCGCCTCGCATTGCATTGGCAGTCATAGCGATAATATAGGGACGAGAACTGACTTCCCATCCCTGACAAATTCTCCGGCTTGCTTCCAGTCCATCCATTTCCGGCATATTGATATCCATTAGTACTACATCGTATAGTTGCTGTCGTAATGCTTCCAGTACTTCTAAACCATTGGCTACTACGTCTGCTTGATAACCAATTTTCTTTAGCATCAGCAGAGCAACTTTTTGATTCATAATTGTATCTTCTGCTAGCAGAATCCGCAGTGACTGTTGTTCTAATCCATGGGAACCAACCCCAGATGGATGAGGACGAGAGACACTAGCTCGCAATGGCTGGTTGCCTAAAGTATGGGCAAGAATATCGTAAAGTTGAGACTGTTTAACAGGCTTGCTTAAACAGGTAGCAAATTCGACATCATCAAAGTGGTAGTTATCGGATTTTCCCAAAGATGTCAATATAACTATAGGTATATTTTCATATCCTGGATGCTTACGGATTTTACGAGCTAAGGTTAGACCGTGCATCTTGGGCATCTGCATATCCACAATAGCAATATCAACCTGCATTCCCTTGTTAAGTAGAGCTAAAGCTGCTTCCCCAGAATTGGCAGTCCAAGTTTGCATCTGCCAAAACTCGGCTTGCATCTTCAGTATTTTTTGACTAGTGGGGTTGTTGTCCACAATCAACAAGCGTTTACCAACAAGTTGGGCTAGGGAAGTGTAAAATTCACCTGAGTCTGGATTAGCAGCCACTGGGACAGTAATAGTGAAATAGAAAGTAGAACCACAACAAAGGTGAGTTGATGAGACTAGCTTTTCACCTTGCCATTTGGCAGAAGGATTACCACCGACACAACCTTGGCTTTCAACCCAAAGGCTGCCGCCCATCATATCACTTAATCGTTTGCTAATTACCAGTCCTAGTCCTGTGCCACCATATTGTCGAGTCATGGAAGCATCTGCTTGAGTGAAAGGTTGGAATAACCGCTCCATTTTCTCTGGCGCGATGCCAATACCTGTATCTTCGATGGTGAATAGAATTTCTGTGAAATTCTCTGCTCTTTTGCTGGTAAGTTTCTGGGCACGTACAGACAGTACAACTTCTCCTTCTTTGGTGAACTTAATAGCATTGTTGAGAAGGTTCATTAAGACTTGACGCAGACGAGCCAAATCGCCGACAATCTGCACGGGCACTTGCGGATAAATCAAATAAGCTAGTTCAATATCTTTTTGAGCTGCTTTCGGGGCTAAGAGGTCGATTACTTGCTCTACACAATCTCTCAAATCAAACGGTTGTTTTTCCAGCTCCAATTTACCCGACTCAATTTTGGAGAAGTCTAGAATGTCGTTAATGATGGTGAGTAAAGCGTCGCCGCTAGTACGAACTGTTTCTACAAAGTCTTGCTGTTGGGGAGTCAGGTTAGTATCTAGCAGTAGTTCAGTCATGCCAATAACTGCATTCATGGGGGTGCGAATTTCGTGGCTCATCATTGCTAAAAACTCACTTTTTGCCCGATTTGCAGCTTCTGCCTGACGTTTTGCCTGTTCTAAGGCAAAGTTTTTCCAGGTGAGTTCTTCTCGTTGCTGAGTTTCCTGCTCTAATAAGTGAGCTTGTACTAAAGCGATGCCTAGTTGAATAGCAACTGCTTCTAGTAATTCAATTTCGTCTGGAGTCCACTGGCGAATATAACTGCACTGGTGTAAGCTAATTGCTCCATTAGGCTGTCCTTGATAAGAAGTACGGACTGACAGCATCGACTTGAGACGAATTTCTTGGCAGCTGGGGTCAGTCGCTGGGAGTAAAGCATCAACGCACAGCTCCGGGGAGATGTAGACGCAAAGGAGCTGGTCGTTTGACATGGCAGTATCTTGTGCCATCAACTGTTGAATATAAGGATTGTCAGCCATGGGAATCTCCATGTTCAGCATGGAGCAGTAACCAGAGACAACATACTCTGCTACTATGGGTATTCGTGGTGTTGGGTCGCTAATGTAAGAGTGGATTAAACAGCGACTAACACCAAACGCCCGTCCAATTTGAGTGGCAGCAGTTTCAAAGATTTCTTTAGTATCGAGGCTTTGACGAATCTTTTGAGTGATTTGTTCGAGTAGCAGTGTGCGATGTAATTGTCGTCGCAGTGCTTCCTGTGCCTGTACGCGTTCAGTAATGTCTTTGGTCGCGCCAACCAACCGCACGGGATTGCCTTGTTCGTCCCATTGAGCTATGGCATGTACTAGTACCCATTTGTAGCTGCCATCATGACAGCACAGACGATACTCAACAATATAATGAGGTATTTGCCGAGTGAGATACTCTTGCTTAATAGCCATTACCCAGTCGTAATCATCAGGGTGAATGTGGTTGAACCAATCATCGTTGCTAATCGGTTGATAGGCTGGTTTTCCTACGAGTTCAGCCCACTTGGTAGAGTAAAAAGTTTGATTGGTGATGATATTCCAATCCCATATTGCATCTTGGTTAGCTTCGATAACTAGTTGCCAGCGCTCTTCACTTTCGCGTAGCGCTACTTCTGCGCGTTTGCGTTCTGTGATGTCATGATGCACGCCAATGGTAGCAAAAGTTTCTCCTTGTTCGTCCTGCAAAGGTAGTATTGTTGTTTCGCAAATGCTCTCTTTGCCATCTTTGCGAACAAAGACTATTTCACCCGACCAGCGTTCTTGTTGACTGATTTCTTGGAGAATCTGGGAATTCAGTATTGCAGCTTGTTCGGGTTTGTGCAGGATACTGGGAGTCTTACCTAAAACTTCTGCTTTGGTGTAGCCAAACATCCTCTCAGCAGCAGGATTCCAATCAATAATATTTCCTTTAATATCGGTGATAATTACGCCATCATACATGTTTTCAAAGGTCAGGGCTTGGCGACGCAGAGATGCTTCAGCTTGTTTGCGATCGCGCAGTGCGGCTTGTCGTTCGCTAATATCTACACAAGAACCAATAAACCCCGCAAAGCTACCATCAGAGTTAAATCGCGGTACTCCAGTATCCAAAATCCAACGATACTCTTTGTCGCCACGACGCAGTTGGAATTCCATCTCAAACGGTTGTCTGGCAGCAAAGGCGCTGAAATAAGTATCTAGGCAATTTTGCAAGTCTTCCGGATGTATTCCTTCAGCCCATCCATGACCGAGTTCTTGTTCTAAGGCTCGTCCAGTAAAATTTAGCCAAGTTTGATTGAAAAAGGTTCGCAGTGCATTCGTGTCCGCAACCCATAATAAAACAGGTACGCTGTCAGCCATAGTCCGAAATCGGGCTTCGCTTTCTTTTAATGCTTCCTCCATTTGTTTGCCGATGGTGATGTCAGTATAAGACCCCACCATCCGCACGGCATTTCCTCGTTCATCCCAAAGTGCTTGTCCCCGGTCGAGTATCCACTTATAGCTACCGTTTTTACACTGCACCCGATGCTCGCTAATGTAAAAAGGAGTTTTTTTGGCAAAATGATCTTGAATCAGTAAAACAACGGTTTCTATATCATCTGGATGAACTCGTTTGGCCCATTCTTCGGCATGGTGACAAATTTCGTGGTCTTGATAACCCAACATTTCTTTCCAGCGAGGGGAAAAGAATACTTCGTTGGTTTTGACGTTCCAATCCCAAATGCCATCGTTATTGCCTTGGAGTGCTAATTGCCAACGCTGTTCTTTTTCTCTCAAAGCTGCTTCTGCAAAGGCGCGATCGCTAATATCATTTTGAATGCCAATGAAGTGGGTTAACTGTCCGTTTTCGTCATGAATCGGAGAGATACTTAATTCATTCCAGAATAGGCTGCCATCTTTACGGTAGTTACGCAGTACAACTTTACAGTTCTTGCCAGTTTCGATTGCTGAATGTAGTTCATTGATTGCTGGTTGCTGTTCGGTATCTGTGCCTTGCAAAAATCGACAATTACGCCCAATCACTTCATCAGCACTATAGCCTGTGATTTTTTCAAAGGCAGAGTTGACGTAAATAACTGGATGATTGGCGAGTCTAGCATCGGCAATCATAATGCCATTATTGCTAGCAGCAAGTGCCCGTTCCCTCAATCTCAAGGTTTCTTCAACTAGTTTGAGATCGCTAATATCAAACATGAATCCCCGTAGTGTGCTGGGAGTTTCTGCTTGGTGAACTACACTTACAATGTCTCGCAACCAAATAATTCGCCCGTCGGCAGTTAACATCCGGTATTCAAATTCGTGATTCTCGCCTCTTGCAGTTACTTCTGAGCAAAACTTTAAAGCCTTTTCTCGGTCGTGTGGATGTATGCGATCGAGCAAAAAATTTTCCTGATACCATTCTTCAATGGGATAATTTAGCAAGGCTTCTGCTTGCGGGCCGACATAAGTAAATTGTCGGGTTTTCAGGTCTACTTCCCAAGGAATAACTTTGACTGTTTCTAGTAACTGCCGCAACCGATTTTCACTAGCACGCAGAGCAATTTCTGTTTGTTCTAGGTCAAAAATCTTTTGAGCTAGTTCTTGATTTATGGCTGCTATTTGCTGATTGCTCAATTTTGTTGCTTGGGCAAAATAGATGGATAAAGTCAGTGTCCCAGCAATCAATAATCCTGCAACCAATATGACTGTTGGTAAAGGCGAGCGGAGGTTTGTTAATAACTCTGGAGTTGGGTAAATCTGTATTTGCCATTTAATTCCATATAAGTCTAAGCTGACTTCTTGCTGCCAAGGGGATTTTTGAGTGGGGAGAGACGCGATGAATCGCGTCTGTACAAGGGAGGGGGGAGTGCTGCTAGTGTGTTCCTCTGACTTTTGCTTTGACGCTGACGGTGATGAATCATTGCTGTAAATTAACTCTTGATTGTCAAAGACTCTAATTTTGTACCCTTTTGGTATGCGTACAACCGCATCTAGCAAAGCTTGATACTGAAAAACTCCTAATATAAATCCATCAAACTTGTTTTCTACAAATAACGGTAGGTATACTAAAAATCCTTTGCCACCTTGGATAAGGTTGATTGTGCGAGTTAAAGTGGTTTGATGGCGATCGCCTGTTACTTCTTGTGCTACCCCTAGCTGAAGTTCTTGACTTAAATCGAGATTTTGTGCGGCTTCATTTCCAGTCAATGGCACAATCCAGCGTACCTGCAATGATGAATCAACTCGCTCGATTGCCTGATATCCTTTGTAATCTTTGACATAGTCTGCTGCTTCTGCTTCCCATTGCTTTTGAGGAATGACACCGTGTATTTCCCAGCGTCTTTGCATTCGCTCCAATGCCAAAATGTGAGAATTCAGTTCGCTAGTTAATTCTGTTTTAATGGCGATCGCTTGCTGTTGAATAAGTTGTTTAATATCGGTCTTTTCTTCTATTAATAGTCTTTGCCAGAGTATAACTACCGCGATCGAGACTAAAAAACCAACCAAAATTGGCAGCAATACCCGTTTGCTGAAAAGGTTCGCAGATTGGAACCGATGATGTCTGTGCTGCCTACTCACTGATTCGTCCTCCAGCACTGTCAGTAATCATCGTACTAACTGTTAGTTGTAAATAATTAAAATAAATAATGGAAATATTATTCACCATAGGGCAATTACGGAAAATATTTTTCTAAGCAAAAATTGTCAGATTAGATATAAGCTCTCCTGAATAGATTAATTTGCATAGATTAAAATTTGCCTGAAGTCGCCCAGTCTTTCTGTAAAAGCTAGATTAATTTATATGTAAAAAGATAGCAAGAAAATTTTATATATCTTTAAAATAACTTGAATTTTAAAATTATTAAATCCATATATTTTTAGCTAATAAAGTCAAGCAAATATGTTGCTTATAGACACATAGGTTGTTATTAACATGCTAAGTGAAAGCCAAGATAAATAATATGTGTGCTGTGAATATACAACAATCATAAATTATTGGTTATAAACAATATTCTCAATTTATTTCAAAAGTTAGGAATCTATAGTTTTGAATTATAGCAATTCCCAAGTACATGAAATACACTCCACCCATGCTGTCGCGCATCCTCCCTACGGTGTACACACATCTTTGGAACAAAGCCAAAATCGTCGTAGATCCCCCCAACCCCCCTTTTTAAGGCAGGGCTGTTTCATTCGTTCAGATAACGATTTTGTCAAGAGTATCAGCCAAAAATTTGAGGTAGTTGGTAATTGCAAAATTACTGCTTTAACCACTAAATTTAAGTGCGATCGCTTGGTTTTCGACCCAATTAGATTATTCAACGACCTGATTTTTTTAGCTGATACGCTTGTAAATAAAGGTCTTTTAGGGAATGAAACAGCCCTGCTTTTTAAGGGGGGTTGGGGGGATCAAAAGCCTGCGGCACAACTTTAGAAGACTTGTGTGTACACAGTAGCCTTTATAAGGGGTGTCTAGTAAAGTGCATCTTCATAGAGAATTGGTATTAGGAGATTATTTCTGATGGCGACCAGAGAGGCGAAAGTAAAAAAATTACCTTTCCCTTTCGTCCTTATCCTTTACTCTATGTAAGATGCTCGAAGAGATTTAAATACTGTCTTTTAACAACTAACTCCGAGATTGAATTAGGCGAACTAATTCATAAAAAGGTTGCCAATTATCTTCCTGAGAAATTGGTTCCCAAATCGACTCAATTAGAGGTCTTAATAAAGCTGTTTTGGGGTTAGTTTCGGCTAGAGTTTTGGCAATCACATCTAGGCGATCGCAGTCAAAATTATTTAAAATCTTATGGTAAAGTATGCACCAATTATCAAAAATTGCTGATGCTCCTGGTGCTGGTACAATATCTGATGCGTTCATTACAAATACTGGTTCGTCTCGCCATTTAGATGAAAAAGTACGAGCCATTTCATAGAAAAACTGATGATATCCAACTTCGCTATCTTGTAAAAATTGAATTGTCAGAAGTAAAAGTTCATCGGCTTCAGGATGCGGTAGCTGTTCAAAACCCAGTTTTTTCAGCATTAAAGAGCGGTATTTAGAATGATAATGCTCGTTAAAACTTGCCAATGCTGCTTCTAGGTCGGTTTTATCAATAATTGCCTTTAGCGGTTCTTGAAGCATTTCTAAATTCAACTTACAAATACTTGGCTGATGACCGTAACAGTAGCGTCCGTAATAATCAAAATATGCAGCCGTAAAGGATGGGTTAAAAGTAGGAATAAATGCGTAAGGGCCGTAGTCAAAACTCTCGCCAGTAATCGACATATTGTCAGTATTAAGAACTGCATGACAAAAACCTGCTGCCATCCACTGTGCTACTAGTTCCGCTACTCGTTTGACTAATTCTGCGTAAAATAAAGGATATTTATCTTCTTCTAAAGCTAAATGTTGATAATAATACTCAATTACGTGATCTAGCAGCTTTTTGCTTAAATCTGGACGCTTTAGATAGTGCAAGCGCTCAAAAGTTCCAAAGCGAATATGAGAGTTGTTCATCCTGACCATCACAGATGAACGGGTAGGTGAGGGTTCATCGCCGCGCCAGAGAGGTAAACCAGTTTCAATCATGCTTAAGCAACGTGAGGTGCGAACCCCCAAGTAGTGCAACGCTTCCGCTGCTAGAACTTCTCGCACTCCGCCTTTGAGTGTCAGCATTCCGTCGCCACCGCGAGAATAAGGTGTCCTACCAGAACCTTTCGTCCCAAAATCGTACAGTTCCCCATCAATGGCGCGTACTTGTCCGTAAAGAAAGCCTCTACCATCACCTAAATTCGGGTTATATTCACCAAATTGATAGCCGTGGTAACGCAGTGCTAAAAATGGTTTGCGACCCTGAAATTTGCTAAAGGCGGTGATGAAATCTTCGTCTGCAACTGCTTGGGGGTCTAGTGCTAAGTGCGGTAACAGCGCGTCATTGCGCCAACGCAGAATGTGTTGGGGAAATTCCTCTGCTGCAACTTCGTCGTAGTAATCATCACCCAAAGATTCCAAAGCTGGTTCGTAATTGAGGGTGAGAAAAGGATTATGAGAATTTTGAGGGTTGGGAGTTTCAGCCAGAGTCATTACGAGCAAAGCTAATTTGTTCTTCTCTCAATACTAACTCTGGCGCAAGCCTCAGCGTGAATGACAAAGTTAAAGTTTCGACTGCAAGGGAGTATAAAAAATCTATCTATAGTTTCGGTGCAATAGTTGGTATTAAAAATTATTTATACTTGCATGACTAAGTTCCACTGAGTCGAAGTTGCTACTCATAAACTATATCAAAAATATAATCATCATCATAAATAAGAATTGATAGATGAAAACCTATTACTTAAATTCCACGTGAATGATAAACATTTACTTATGACAGCAATCTAATATTTATTTAATAATTAGCCTGATAAAGTTAACCACTTGAGCTTTAAAACCTGTAAACTAATTTCAATCCAATCAAGGGATGCCTCCGCATCAAAGCAGAGTCCAAGTCATCCAACTACCAAAGTTAAGCTTTAGTTATAAAGATAGCTGATTGCTATGATGTAGCTATTTTTTGAGCGAGCTATAACTCTAATTTTTTGTTGTTAGTGCAATCAGCATTGTGTTTTGATTGCCTGATTTTTCATGCTGAGAAAACTTAAATTCAAACTTTAGGAAATAATTATGACAGAATTTTTTGGTCGAATTTCCCGCCGTAAATTCATCTTCACAGCTGGTGTATCTGCGAGTGCTGTATTCCTCAAAGGTTGTTTAGGAAATCCTCCGGAAAATTTGACTGGCGATCGCAATCAAACAATACCAGCTGCTCAGTCAGTTGCCAATATCAGCGCCGAACAAAAACCAGAAACTACCACAGTCAAGCTAGGATATATCCCGATTGTGGAAGCAGCACCTTTAATTATTGCTAAAGAAAAAGGCTTTTTTGCTAAGTATGGCATGACCAATGTTAACCTTTCTAAGCAAGCTTCTTGGGGTTCGGCGCGAGACAACGTAGAGATTGGTGCGGCTGGTGGTGGTATTGATGGCGGTCAATGGCAGATGCCAATGCCACATTTGATTACCGAAGGTTTAATTACTAAGGGAAATCAAAAAATTCCCATGTATGTGCTGTGTCAATTGATTACACATGGTAACGGAATTGCGATCGCTAGCAAACACCAAGGCAAAGGTATTACTTTACAACTGGCTAGCGCTAAGTCTTTATTTAAAGAACTCAAATCCTCAACACCCTTCACTGCTGCATTTACCTTTCCCCATGTCAACCAAGATTTGTGGATTCGCTACTGGTTAGCTGCTGGCGGTATCGACCCAGATGTAGATGTAAAGCTACTCACAGTACCTGCGGCACAAACTGTTGCCAACATGAAGACTGGAACGATGGATGCATTCAGCACTGGCGACCCTTGGCCTTATCGGCTTGTACGAGACAAAATCGGTTATCTGGCAGCATTAACCGCAGAGATTTGGAAGAATCATCCTGAAGAATATTTGGCGATGAGAGCGGATTGGGTAGACAAAAATCCCAAGGCAACCAAAGCAATTTTAAAGGGAATTATGGAAGCGCAGCAGTGGTTAGATAATTTTGACAACCGCAAAGAAGCAGCGCAGATTCTTGCTGGACGTAATTATTTCAATCTGCCTTCAGCGGATATTCTTGCAGATCCATACCAAGGTAAGTATGACATGGGAGACGGTCGCAAAATTGATGATAAATCAATGGCAGCTTACTACTGGAAAGATGAAAAAGGTAATGTTTCTTATCCCTATAAAAGTCATGATTTGTGGTTCATAGTTGAAAACGTGCGCTGGGGATTTTTGCCAAAAGATTATATTGCCAATAATGCCGCTAAAGCCAAAGAACTGATTAATAAAGTTAACCGCGAAGATATTTGGAAAGAAGCTGCAAAAGAAGCAAATATTGCTGCTGCCGATATTCCGACAAAAACATCTCGTGGTGTAGAAGAGTTTTTTGATGGTATCAAGTTTGACCCAGAAAAACCAGAAGAATATTTGAAGAGTCTCAAAATTAAGAAAGTTTAGTCATTGTTGGCTGGTCAATAACAAAAAGAACCCAAAACAAAAGGATAACCAAATATATGGCACTTGCTCAAAAACGTCCCGTCAGCCCTAGATTTAATAGTAGTTTTATATCTCGACTACAAAAGCAATTTCCCGATCTGATACCTCCAGTAATTGCGATCGCCATCTTCCTCATCGTGTGGCAATTGTTTGCTTGGACTCCTGGCGCAACCTTACCAGGGCCGATACAGGTTATTCAAGATACTTGGATATTGATTTTTTGGCCATTTTATGACAGAGGTGGCATAGATAAGGGTTTATTTTGGCAGATTCTTGCTAGTTTGCAACGCGTTGCTCTTAGTTATAGCCTAGCGGCAGTTGTTGGTATTGGCTTGGGCATTTTAATCGGTGTGAATAAAACCATGTCCAAAGCTTTAGATCCCATCTTTCAACTACTGCGGACAGTACCACCTTTAGCTTGGGTTCCGATTTCTTTGGCAGCCTTGCGACAAAACGAACCAGCAGCTCTGTTTGTAATTTTTATCACCGCTATTTGGCCCATCTTAATTAACACCGCTGTCGGTGTTACCCAAATTCCCCAAGATTACAACAACGTCGCCAAAGTTTTACAACTTAGCCGTAAAGAATATTTCACTAACATTTTAATTCCCGCAGCTTTGCCCTACATTTTTACTGGTTTGAGAATTGCGATCGGTTTAGCTTGGCTAGCAATTATTGCTGCCGAAATCGTGATGTCCGGTATTGTCGGCATTGGCTTTTTCATCTGGGATGCCTATCAAAATAACAACGTCAGCGAAGTGATTTTAGCTCTAGTTTACATCGGTGTTGTGGGGTTGCTCCTAGATAAAGCGATGGCTTGGCTGCAAAACAAAATTTTACCAGCAGAACAGAAATAGTCATTAGTCAGTGGCTAATAGAAAAACAACTGACTCTTGTACAGACGCGATTAATCGCGTCTCTACTAACACAAATTGTACAGATGCGATGAATCGCGTCTCTCACAACTCACAAAAAACATATGAGCATATTCGTTGCTGTTGACCAAATTGGTAAAGTTTTTGACTTAACTGGTGGTGACAAATATATTGCCTTAAAAGGCATCGACCTCCAGATCAAAAAAGGAGAATTTGTTTCTTTAATTGGTCACTCTGGTTGCGGTAAATCCACACTATTAAATATGATTGCGGGTTTGGATTTGCCAACTGACGGTGTTGTGACTCTAGAAGGGCAAAAAATCACTAAACCCGGCCCAGACAGGATGGTAGTATTTCAAAATTATTCGCTGCTGCCTTGGCGGACAGTGAGAGAAAATATTGCCCTAGCTGTGGATTCAGTAATGAAGGGCTTACCAGCAGCCGATCGCCAAGCCATTGTTGAAAAACATATTAATATGGTGGGGTTGCGCCCCCATGCCGATAAACAGCCGGGAATGTTATCTGGCGGACAAAAACAGCGAGTTGCGATCGCTCGCGCTTTGGCAATTCGCCCGAAGTTGCTACTATTAGATGAACCCTTTGGGGCTTTGGATGCACTCACACGCGGCAATTTGCAAGAACAATTGATGCAAATCTGCGAAGAAAATGAAGTTACTGCGGTAATGGTGACTCATGACGTAGATGAAGCGGTGCTGTTGTCTGACAGAATTGTGATGCTAACCAACGGCCCCGAATCTAAAATTGGCGACATTCTAGAAGTAGATATTCCCAGACCCCGCAAACGCATGGAAGTCGTGGAACATCCCAGCTACTACAGCTTGCGGAGTGAGATGATTTACTTCCTCAACCAACAAAAACGCATTAAAAAGATTCGCGCCAGGAAAACTGCGGACATTGCCCGTCATGGGTTAGAAAAAGTTAACTTAGAAATTGGCTTTTTACCTCTGACCGCTTGCGCCCCCTTAGCAGTTGCTAAAGAAAAAGGCTTTTTTGTCAAGCATGGTTTAGATGAAGTTCACCTCGTGCGGGAAAGTAGCTGGCGGGGTATAGTTGATGGCATGACTGGCGGTTATTTGGATGCGGCGCAAATGCCTTCGGGGATGCCGATGTGGCTAACTTTGGGAGGACACAACAACCAACCTTTGCCCGTTGTCACCGCCCTCACCATGACCCGCAACGGTAACGCCATTACCTTAGCAAAACGCTTTTACGACCAAGGCGTACAAACTTTATCAGACTTCAAAAAATACCTGCTTCGCACCCGCGACCAAAGACACACAATGGGAGTAGTGCATCCCGCATCTATGCACAACTTACTACTGCGTTACTGGCTAGCGGCTGGTGGAATTGACCCCGACACCGATGTAGATATGAAGACTATTCCCCCGGCCCAGATGGTAGCTGACTTACAAGCTAGCAGCATTGACGGTTACTGCGTCGGCGAACCTTGGAACTATCGCGCCGCCGCCGAAGGTATTGGCTTTACCATCGCTACCGACTTAGAAGTTTGGCTAGGACACCCCGGTAAAGTTCTCGGCGTGCGGGAAGATTGGGCAGAAATTTATCCAAATACCCACATTGCCTTAACCAAAGCCTTGCTAGAAGCTTGTCAATATTGTGCAAATCCCGACAATGCCCAAGAGATTCGGCAAATTTTAGCAGGGCGAGAGTATGTCAGCACTGATTTAGAATATATCCAACTCGAAGATCCAGATAGTCTCACCTGTGACTTAAAGCATCCCCTACGAGACTATGCCCATCACCAGTTTTATTCCGAGTCTGCCATTAATCGTCCCAGTCGCACTGAACAAATTTGGATTATGAGTCAATTAGCGCGGTGGGGTGACACTCCCTTTCCCAGAAATTGGGTGGAAGTTGTCGAACGCGTGTGTCGAGTGCGTGTATTCAGTACCGCCGCACGGGAATTAGGTTTAGATATTAGCTACATTCGCCAACCCATCAAACTGTTTGATGGTAATCCCTTTAACGCTGACGACCCAATTGCCTATCTTAACAGCTTGAAAATTAAACGTGATTTTTCAGTCGCGGAAGTTATTCTTGATGCACCAAGAAGAAAACTCGCTTCATAAAAGAATCGTCAGAAAAAGAGGCAGTGGAAGAAATATGACATCACGCACAAGCCTTTAAACTCTATTAACAAGTAATACATCTCAATTAAGCATTTCTTCCTTCTCTTCCTTTGCGTTCTTTGCGTCCTTAGCGGTTCGTTAAAAAAAATTGATTTTGACAAAGAGTCAACCTTAACTAAACCGTATTGCCTTAAAGAGTCTTTGAACTCCATTAAAGAGTCTTTGAACTTCATTAAAGAGTCTCTGAACTCCATTAAAGAGTCTCTGAACTCCATTAAAGAGTCTCTGAACTCCATTAAAGAGTCTCTGAACTCCATTA
>NZ_JAECZA010000056.1 GCF_016056275.1 Dendronalium phyllosphericum CENA369
ATAAGATACCTTGTAGACAGTGTATTTACATAGTTACTCATGGCGCGAAAGTTTTACCCCACAGACTTAACTAATATGGAGTGGGAAATCCTGTCTCCCTTAATTCCACCAGCTAAAGAGGGAGGCCATCCACGTACAACAGATATGCGTGAAATATGCAATGCTATCTATTATCATTTGAAAACGGGATGTCAATGGAATATGCTTCCAGGCGATTTCCCACCAAGTTCAACGGTATACAACTATTACCGCAAATGGCAGCGCAAGGGAGTTTGGGAAAAATTAA
The DNA here is from genome assembly GCF_016056275.1 of Dendronalium phyllosphericum CENA369. Lineage (GTDB taxonomy): Bacteria > Cyanobacteriota > Cyanobacteriia > Cyanobacteriales > Nostocaceae > Dendronalium > Dendronalium phyllosphericum. The sequence continues at coordinate 287 of NZ_JAECZA010000056.1, forward strand.
ATCATACACTGCGGGGTCAAGTTCGCTCAAAATTAGGTAAGTCAACACAACCAACAGCGATCGCGGCAGACAGTCAGTCAGTTAAGACCGACCAAAAAAAGGGGATGTGTACGGTTTTGACGGATGTAAAAAGGTAAAAGGAAGAAAGCGGCAGACACTAGTTGATAGTCTAGGACTATTGTTGAAAGTCGTTGTCAGTGAAGCAAATGCCCCAGAGCGAGTACTTGCTGCCTACGCATTAATGGAACTATTAGAGGAGCGCCCAGAATTACTGGAAAAAGTTCAAGTCATGTGGGTTGATTCCGGTTACGACGGTGATAAATTTGCTCTTTCGGTTTGGCTGATGATTCAAGCTCACGTTGAAGTCATACGGCGTACCGAGCAAGAATTTCAAGTTCTCCCCAAACGCTGGGTAGTAGAAAGAACATTTGGGTGGTTGAACCAGTACCATCGTCTTAGTAAAGATTATGAGCGTCTCCCAGAAATGAGCGAAGCAGCCATATATGCTGTTATGACTAGAATTATGCTACGTCGTCTTGTCGTCTAAAGATTTACTTTATAAATAATCTCTAATGCTAATTGTGCCACCTTCAGGAGTAAACTTCATCGCATTGGATAGGAGATTGTAAATCACCTTGTCAAATTTTTCCATATCCAAGTACACTGCGGGACATTCACCCAACTGAGTCACAAGATGCAGTTCCTTTTTCTCACAGTAGGGGCGAAATGACTCGACAATTTGACTGACAAACTCGACTAGATCGCAGGGACGGAAATTAGGCTGCATCCTCCCAGCGTCTAAGCGTTGTAAATCTAGTAGTTGATTGACCAGTCTGAGCAAGCGCCGGGAGTTACGTAAGGCGATCGCACTTTGGGCATGAGATAATCCTTCACCAGACCCCACTGCCGATTCTAAAGGCCCTTGAATCAAAGTTATGGGAGTGCGGAACTCATGGGAGATATTTTGGAAGAATTCGGTTTTTTGTTTGTCTAGTTGTAACAAACGCTCTGCTTGCTCGCGAGTTGTTTGGTATAAACGTGACTGCTGCACAGCGATCGCCGCTTGCGCTGCCACTGCTTTAGCCAGTTCGATATCAGATGAAATCCAGCGACGTGCTTTGCTACCTTCGCGCAGTGTGATGCTACCAATGCACTTACCATCAGCCAGTAAAGGCACGACCATCAGCGAACGTGCAGGCATTTTCAAAGGCAAATCAAACCCTTGGATTGCCGATGGACAATCACTCATGTCAGTAATTATCACTGGTTCATGTGTTCTTAAAAGTTCTTGTAATATAGGATTATTCTGTATAGGTGCTTGAGAGTCGGGTAATTCCCGATCGAATAAATCATTATAAGTACTTAAATTATTATCTTGAGCAGGCGTTCGATTAATTTCAGGATGTTGAGAATTGTCATACAACCCTACACAATGGACAAACTCATCTTCTTCCGTCCATAAAGACAATACACAGCCATCAACTTGTAAAGCCTGTCCCAGTTGGTGGGTGATAGCTGCAAAGATATCTTGGGGATCTAGGCTAGAGCGAATCGCTGTAGTAATTGTATTAATCAGACCTTCTCGTTTAGCAAGGGCACGTACCTGCTCGTATGCATAGGCTTGAGACAAAGCTAAAGCGGCTTGATCCGCCACCATTAACACTAATTGCACCTCTTCCTTACCCCAGATGCGGGGCTGGTAGCACTGGTGTAGTGCTAGCACTGCCATCAGTTCCTGTTGGCAAATCAAAGGCACAACCAAGCTGGAGCAAATGTTAGCGTTAGCAAAAGCTACAGTCCGCTGCTTGAGTTCAGAAGTTTCACCCTGAATGCGCTCATCACCTGCTACATCATGAATTATCTGAACTTCACGGGTTTCCCAAACTGTTTGAGCCAATAGGGAAGAAGGGATAGAGGGAAAATTAATTTGATTGTCCCCGTTCAGGTACTCTTCGAGAAACTCTTTTGGGAATACAGTTGGCTGCACCGCAGTTTCTTTGAGAGGGGAACTCTCCTCCAAACTGCTCGCTGTCTCACTTTGTTTCTTTGTTTGCGCGTCCCCTTGTCCTTCTTCTCTCAAGACCCTCTGATAAATGAATCCTTCATCTACCAACTGTTCTTCTTGAAAGGGACGTAAAAGACAGACATCGACCTCTAACATGTGACCCACTGTATCGACAATTGCTTGCAAAATTTGCCGATAGTCTAAGGCACTGCGAATTGTATTTGTAACTGTATTTAACAGCGATTCTTGACGAAGTGTACGAGTTAGTTCCCGAGTCCGAGCTTTAAGGACATTGTGTGTATCTAAAGCCTGTCGCACGACTGCTTTAAGATCCTCAGCTTCCCACGGTTTTGTGACGTACTTGAATACTTTACCAGCGTTGATTGCTTCTACGAGGTCTTCAACATCAGTGTAACCAGTTAAGATAATCCGAATAATATCCGGATACTGAGTCGCTGTCAGGCTCAAAAATTCTGTACCGCTCATGATCGGCATTCGTTGATCGGAGATGATTACTGAAACCTCTCCCTCTTGCGCTAACAGATCCAACGCGGCAGGACCAGAGGTTGCTCTTAGCACCTTATAGTCGCGATAAAAGGTGCGGTAAAGCAAGTCAAGATTGTCTGGTTCGTCATCAACAACCAAAATTTTAGGCTTACTGTTTACTTGAGATTTCATGCACCGCTTTCCTGCTGCAATGGCAGTTGGATAAAGAATAATCGGATCGGGTAGGAATAGTTCTGAGTCAGGTAATAGCAGAGCGTTTTGACCAATGAGGCTGTTTGGTTACATGACTGCTGAGTGTAGGGGCACCGATTGATAGTAATTTGCCTCAATAGCCTGTGCTGACTAACATTTGCTCTCGTGCAGTGCAATTGAATTCACAGTTGATTTTTGTTTTATAGGCTTGATGTTTGCTTGCCAAATCTTCATTCACCTCCAGCGATAACTGTCTAACAGTATATACAGCCCTCAAGGCTGGCTGAAAAAACCAGATGAAGCTGTTTATTAAGTTTTCCCGTTGCAGCAGTTGCACTAACACTCGCAGGTAAATTTTATTTATGCCATTCATAGTAGGGTCAGCAACATTACAACAATTATGATTTAAAGGCAAAGTATACTATTAGACAAATACCTCTTTCCAATTTAGCAATTAGAACTATAATTCAGACAACTAGCATTAGCTAGGAAATTAGGGATGATTTCCCCAGTAGCTAGGTTAACCTTAGAATTCAGTAGTTTACTTGGTTTTGGGAACTGCTATTAGCGTAGCGGTTATTCAATAAATCACTAAGTAATGTAGCTTAAGAATAATTTAAAGCAGAACTGGACAAGTAGTGGACGGTAAAAAAAATTTCGCATTTAATCGAGCCAGTGTTACTGCCAACTGGTTTTTTGCTTAAAATGGAGCGAGTATTTGTCTTAGCTGAGTAGTTGCATATAGTCAAGATATTTTTCAACTCGATTTATGCAACACAATGAGTACCTGTTTCTGGGACAGGTAGTTAGACATTACCTAGTATTGTCAATTATACTACCTTTGCTCGTTCGCAAGCTGATAGAGCTTAAGCTTAAACCCTCTATTGCAGCAAGGATAACTCTAAACTTCCCGAACAAAGGCTTGCAGATTTATGATGATGCAACTTCTCGCTATTATGAGCAATGTAAAGTTCCAAAGGCCAAAACAATGTTTTGACCTTCGTATACTATATAATTTAAGTAAAAATTTGTACTTTTGCTACAATTTTAACATTATAGGCTAATTTTAGTTTTAATATATTTTAATACAATGTTTTAAGATATTTGAGAAAATTTTTGTTGAATAAAGCCAATACTAAACTAACTTTGACATCCTGGTTTTTCGATCCCCACTACCAAGAGCCAGGCATAGCCGAGCCAGGCCATCACCAATTTCAAATTCGTACTGCTACATCTGCTGATTTAACTGGTATTGCCCAAATAATTGCCGAAAGCTTTCACTCTAAAGATGGTTTCTGGGGGTGGGCTTTTCCTTTGCTACGCTTGGGTATTTACGAAGACTTCAAACATCGCTTATCATCACCTGCACCCCATCATGTTTGTTTGGTTGCTATTGAAACTACTAGTACTGCTAATAACTTAATAGGAACTGTTGAACTGGGTGTGCGTTTTGCTGATTCGTGGATACAGGTTGGTAGAAGTTTTCCTTATCTGTCTAATTTAGCCGTTCATCCCAAATATCGAAGGTATGGAGTAGCATCAGAGTTACTTATTAGCTGTCAACAAGTCTCACAGGAATGGGGATTTCAAGACTTGTATCTCCATGTTTTAGAAAATAACTATCAAGCACGACAACTTTATTTCAAGCTGGGATATAAAGTACATCAAGTAGAATCTAACTGGAACACATTTCTACTAGGACGCTCGCGGCAGATATTATTACATAAGCATTTGAATGCTGATTCAACTACTTAAAGTTTTTAATTAAATTTTAATTTCTAAGTTTACGATCGCTACATAAAGAAATGTTTGTTTTATTAAAAATTAATTGATAATAATACAATAATTAAAGCGATTCAATATTGATAAAAAGTATTTCATCTAAATAAGAGCGATTTGATAAATCAAAATGGTAAAATTACCTTCTCAGTAAAAATGGAATTAAAGAATATAGTATTAAATAACATATGCTTAAGAATTTCCTATATTTCTTATTAATAATTATTTTAATAAGAAATAAAATTTAATTTGACTAATATGATTATTTATTAATAACCTATTATTGACTTTTTCTAGTTAATATAATTTATAATGTTATTATCAGTAAATATACATTTAACCAAAAACTAATTCCTCATAATAACTTTGTATTTCAGATATTCCTCTTTATAAAAACTTTAAAAAAAAAGACTTCAATTGGAAGACAAATCCAGTGAAATCTCATAAAATATAACTAACTCATTACTGAACAATGTCTATACTATTTCTATCTTAGTTAAATTGACCAAAAAATCTTGATAATAATAAAAATCAAAATATTTGGTTTAATTTAGTAATAAGTTTCTGCTGTCAGCCCATAACACCACCAATTTACTCAAAAGTTTGAGAAAACATGGATAGCGAAAAACACCAACGCTATCAAGCTGCTATGGTATCAATTTATTGCCCTGAAACCAGTTTTCTAAACCATCTTGTCATGCCAGATGGAACTGAGCAATCATATAGCTCGGACATACTCAAGCGTTTGCACAGTGGAGAAGTTTTCATTGTCAATAGTCGCAAACGAAATGGATTAATACTGTTTAAACGTTATCATGCAGAATTTGCTGGACCCGGAGCAGCAGTTGGCGGTGATTACGATTGTGATTGCCAGAGAGTGTTGTCTATAGGTAATTTGTCTTTATTACCTCCCGAATCTAACGAGGAGCGTCAGAAGGCCTACTTAATCAGGCGACAGTGGATTCGATTGATTAGACAAATTACAGAAAACCCGATTCCCCAACAGCGAGTCCAAAAGATTCTGGATCAATTTGAACAATACTTTACACCGGAAATGGTGGACGATCTGCCTGATGCTACTTTCGCCCTTTTGGTAGGCGTACTGCCACAAACAGTTGGGATGATACGCCGTTTGGGCAACGATGAAAATTGCAGGCTTAATTACTGAGCGATCGCTAAAAGTTCATATTTGCTAAAACATCTTGGATTCGATTTATGGTGCGGGTATTTTCATTAGGCGTGCCAATGGTAATTCGCAATCCTTCACCAATCTCTCGTACAAGAGTACCAGAGTTCTTAAGGTCTTGATGAAGATTCTTTAAAGCAGCGTCTTGTAAATGAAAATTATTTAGTTTTAGACGCAGGAAAATAAAATTAGCCGCACTTTCTGTAACTTCTAAACTTGGGTGATGAGATAAAGCTTCAATAACTTTGGCTCTTTCGCTTAAGGTTTGGGGAATTGAGTTGAGTAAGAGTTGGCGATTTTGTAAAGCAATTAATGCAGCAGCTAGAGAAAAACTAGGAAGATTGTAAGGTAGACGGACTTTTTCTAGGATAGCGATCGCTTCTGGATGAGCAATACTATAGCCAACGCGCAGAGCTGCTAACCGGAAAGCTTTAGAAAAAGTACGTAATATTACCCAATTGGGGCGCTGTGCTAATTCACCCACTAGTGTATTTTGACTAAATTCAAAATAAGCTTCATCAATTACTACCAAAATCTGCTCGCTCAGACTTCTTAACCATGCAACCTCTGAAGCGGTTAAGGGATTAGCTGTCGGGGAATTGGGATGCACAACAAAAACCACCCTAATCGGAGGATTTTGAGTTTGTTCTATAGCAGACTGTGCTGCTACCAAATCAATTTCAAAATTTGCTGCATTTCTACTTACCGCTACAACAGGAATTCCCAAAGTTTTTGCTAAAATTCCATACATAGAAAAAGTGGGATTGGCAACTAGAATTGCACCTTCTCCTCCCAGACAAGTGGCAATTAATAAAGAGCGGATCAGTTCGTCCGAACCATTCCCAACAGAAATATTGGCAGCAGTCAAAATAGATGGCGAAATAGTAGCTGACTCATTGACATATTCAGCGATCGCTTCTTTGAGGTTTTCATGTCCGCCATCAGGATAACGATTTGTTTCAATTACTTGTTGATATGTCCAGACCAGCTTTTCTTTTAACTCAGGTGGTAAATCATAGGGACTTTCATTGGTATCGAGACGATCGCGTTGCTCGGTAACTGGTTCGGCTGTATCGCTGCTAGGATGGGGTTTGTAAGCAGTAAATTGAGCTAAATCTGAGCGGATAAAGGGAAACATAATTTTAGTTAATATTTTTTAGTCATTCGTCATTAACAGAGAACAAATGATTAAGGGCCTTGATTATATAAGAATTTTATATTTTACAGCTTCACGGTAACTGACAAAAGAGGTAAATTGCTTGCCAAATTTCTTCCATAACATTACCCAAAGCATGATCGCTGTCGAGTTCCACTAACTCTACCCAAGGACGCGATCGCGCGAAGTCACGACTGGCTTCAATTGGGATAACTTCATCTTTTCTTCCGTGCAAAATCAAAGTGGGAATGGGACGTTGTAACAGTTCCTCTTGATATTGAGTAGCATCTGTTACAAAACCATAACTTAAAGGCAGCGATCGCCCCTCTCCATAGTGGTAAACCATGAGGTATTTTTCTAGTTGCCAACGCTGTACTTCTTCATTTCCTAACCTAGGCAACCAATGGAATAAAAACCCGAAAGCTGGTGCTAACAAAACAAGACGTTGCACTTGCTGATACTGCTGTCCCAAATGAGCAGATGTCAATCCACCCAAACTTGAGCCAATCAAGATGACTGGCACAGAAGTATCAGGAAACTCTTTTGCAATTTGGGTTAGCTGACGAGTAATTGTTAAATGAGAGAAATCGCCAGCATTTAGATCGGGAATTTTGAGTTTTGTCTGGATTTTAGCAAAGCGATCGCCTATATCCTTTGCTTTGGCAGATTTAGGGCTGGAAGCAAAACCGTGAAGATAAATGTATTCCAAAGTAATAGATTGTGAGGAATGAAAAGTTAAAGTTAGGAATTATCTAATATATCTTCTTGATATTGTTAGAGAAGCTAAGGGGCTGGAGATGATGGCTGTTCGGGTTGAGTAGGTGGTTTTTCAGGTTGAGTAGGTGGTTTTTCAGGTTGGGTAGGTGGCTGTTCGGGTTGAGTAGGTAGTTTTTCAGGTTGGGTAGGTGGCTGTTCGGGTTGAGTAGGTGGTTTTTCAGGTTGGGTAGGCGGTTGTTGTGGTTGAGTGGGTGGCTGTTCGGGTTGGGTAGGCGGCTGTTGTGGTTTAAGCTGTGGTAAATCGTTGTCTGTTTTGATGGGTGTTATTATCCCATTAGTGTGTGATGAGTTGGTTGGCGAGTTTATTGGAGTTTTACTGTAATTGTCGTCATTCACAGTTCTTCGAGCGGTATTATACAGAATTTCTCCCGTTTCCACAAAAGTGTTTAAAGAGGAACTGTCATTGATGGTGTCTGCGGAAGAGTTGTTTGTGAGAACGTCTTTGCTGGCAGAGTTTGAGGAACTAGTAGATAGCTGTAAAAAAGATGGATTGTCAATTACATCTTTGCCAATTATTGGTGACTGTGCTGCTACAGCAGCAGCAATTTCATCTTGGACGCTGGCGATCGCCGGATCTATGGTAGCTGTAGGATTTTGTCGAGTTAAATCCAGTCCCCGAACTAGATCGCTCGTTTCATAAAAATTTCTCAGATCGAAATCAAATAAGCCTTGAAATTCGCCTTTGACTATAACAATCAGTTGCCCTGCTTGCAGCACTTGATTTTGAGAAGCTTCTTTATTGAAAACTTCAATACCGCTATTTGTTAAAGCACCTACAATTGTGGTGTCTGTTTGTTTGTCATAGCGCACAAACAAAGCCGAACCGCGAATTGCTGCTGCTGCGCTTGGTGTTTGTATCCGTGTTTGACCCCTTCCGGGCGGAATGAGCAGTAAGATTGTTCCGTTGGATAGCGTAAAATAGCGAGTTTTGGGCAAAAATTTAAATATTGCCTGTTCTCCAAGCCTTGCCAATGAGCCATCGTTAAAGCGTAAATCTGCTAGAGAAGATCGGCCCGTTGACAACCCATCTCCAGGAATCATGGGATCTAATTTGCGAGCTGGTCGTCTCTTCTTGCTATTTTTGGGAATCAGTTGCACTAAGTTGCGGAGGTTTTGAATTTCAGCACGAGTTAGAGGAGCGATCGCATTTGCCCGATTTGGCAAAGGCAGGATTATCATCCCCCATAAACCAATTAGCCAAAGTGGGAACAATTTAAGAAACATAGTTTAAACTTTAGTAAAATTAAATTTTTTAAAGAAATAATTTGAATCATACAGGTTTGAAACTGTATACATTATGATGAATAATCAAATTTGTCAATAATAAAATCTAATAAATTTAACTATCTTTATAATTTAGAATTGTTAAAATTATTTTTGCTAACTAGAAAATATCAAAGATTTTCTGCAATCATTCAGTCTCACTTTTTCCACAGAAAAAGTTCAGAATTATTTAAAAGACCCAAAACTTGTAAATAAATGGGTTTTAGAGTTTGCCTTGGCAGCGTTACCAATAGAAAAGGTCAATATCAGATTTATAAATTAAATATTAAATTTAGAGTATAGTAGATGCGATCGCGGGTATATTTTGCCTCAAATTATTAAGGTTTGCGCTGTAACGTAACACGATCTATGGTTATGTTACACCTCGTTAATATACCTTAAACAAATTAATATTTATTTTATAAATCAACTCGAATAAATCTATAGATGTATGTTATTCCTGTTCTAATAATTGAGATATATTTAGCTATAAGCTTAAGAATAAGGTTTATATTCCTTATTGTAACTTTTGAAACAGCCTGTGAGCCTACCTCCATCAGACGCGATTAACGCTATCTAAAAAGATGCAATCTAAGTATTGGATAAATTTGTTTTTTGCAATTTTGTTAATATCCAATAGTGCAAATAAGTGTTGTATTAAAAAAGATGCTGCGTGGGCAGCAAATTCACAAATCAAGTCTTTGGGAAGTAAGCAGAAAAATCATCAGCTAATCGATAAGGAGGATCGAACAGAAATTAATTATAACTGGCAGCAGTTAGATGGATTCAAGTTAGCATTTGCAGAACAGACACAATCAAATTTAATACAGCAAAAAGCATTAGCGAACCAAGACAATCCAATATTTCTAGTAATACCAAATGCAGAACTCAGATACGCGCAAAATGAAAACTCTAGTCCTAGTAATATTCAACCAACGAATGAAGCACCACAGCTAGAAACACAGCCGAGTGATTTACCTCAATCTTCGCCAAAACCAATACAACAACTATTAGATAAACCTCAGATAGATTACACTCAAAGGCTAGAGAGACTCAGGCAAATATTACAGAAAAAACAGTCAAACTCTGATTCCGATACTCTTCCAGAACTGGGGTTAAGAGTGCGACAAAAACCTTTGCCACAGCAACCACTCGAACAACTACCGCCTCCATCAATACAAAAGCCTATAGCCAAGTCTAAACCTATCGGTTTCCTTCAGGCTCGTGTAGGTTACTTCCATACAAGTAATATTTTTTCCTCAGATATTTTCCCCATAGAAGATGGCTTGATGTTTTATGGACTTAGTCTAGCCTCTGCATATTTTCCTCTAGGATCTAAAACTTATTTGAATGGGTCAATTGATGGCAATTTAATTCGTTATGTGGATCGATCTAAATATAGTTATAACCAACTGAGATTTAACCTTAGTGTTTATCAACAGCTATCGCGGCAAATGTTTGGGGAATTTGGTTGGAGCAATCAGCAGTTGTTTTACGATCGCAGTAGCGATAGCTTTGAAGCTGGCGATCGCTTTTTAAATGAAAACTCTCTGCGGCTATCTGTGGGAAGGCGAGATTCCTTAACTCAAAAGTTAATGTTAGATAGTTTTTACGAATTTAGTCTAAATTTTGCCGAGCCAAATAATCGCAGTCGAGCGATCAATTTTGTGTGGATTTCTATGAATTATTACTGGCAAAAGCCTTTGCAAGTTGGTCTTGACTACCAGTTTAACTGGTCAGACTTTACTCAGCGTCAGCGAGACGACAACTACCATAGACTATTCGCCCACTTAAATTATAAAATTTCTACCTCCAGTAATATATATTTGCAAAGTGGTGTTTCTTTTGGAGATTCGACAGATAGTAACATTGATTTTGATGGCTGGTTCTTTAGCATTAATTACAATTTGCAATTAGGTCAGTTTTGAAATTAATTGTTAGTTAGTTTTGACTAATAACTAATCCAGTCGCTCCAGCTACCAGCATAAAGTTTACCAGTATGAACCCCAGCTAATTTTAAAGAAAGTAAATTCACACAAGCAGTAACACCTGAACCGCAATAAACTAAAATTTCTGCTGCATTTTCTAGTTTTTCCCAGCGAAGACGTTGCTCTCGTGGCGAAATTAACTGTCCTGAAGAGTCTGTAGCTTCTAGCCAAGGATAATTAATAGCGCCAGGAATATGACCAGCAATTTTATCAATTGGCTCTCGTTCGCCTCGGTAGCGATCGCTTTCTCTAGAATCTACCAAAACTACCTGCGGTAAATCTTTTCGACTTTTTACAGCCTGGATATCTACTACTAATTCTGTATTTATCTTGGGGATAAAAGTAGCTTTTTGGGGTTGCGGAATAATATCTGTAATGGGATATCCTGCTTTTTGCCATCCAGCAAAACCTTCATTCAGTACTGCTACTCGCTCGTGTCCTAGATAGTGCAACAACCACCAAAGACGAGCAGCAAAGGCAAAGCGAGAATCATCATAAGCTACAACTAGAGTTTTTTGAAAACTTACTCCCATTGCTGATAATTTCTCAGCTAAATCGTTAGGGTTAGGTAAAGGATGTCTGCCACCATGCTTTTCTACAGGACTAGAAAGATCCTGATTCAAATCTAGGTAGTAAGATCCTTTGATGTGGCTTGTTTGGTATTGCTGTTTTCCTAGTTGTGGATCGGCTAAAGAAAAGCGGCAATCCACAATCACAACTTGCGGATCGTCAAGGTGTTCCAAAAGCCATGCTTGCGAAACAACAAATTGGTTGTTAGTCATCAGTCATTTGTTATTAGCTTATAACTATTATCAGTTTTATTTGCACAATGTCAGACCGAGAGGAAAATTTTACACCTCAACTAACAGCAGATGGTTCTTTCACTTTCGTTTCCCACGAATTTGGTGAATCATTTCACAGTCATTTTGGAGCCAAGCAGGAGAGTTTTCTCAAGTTTGTTGCTCCTACTCAACTGGCAACATCTGCCCACAAACCAATTTTGCGACTATTGGATATTTGTTATGGTTTGGGATACAACACAGCAGCAGCTTTGCAGACGATTTGGGCAGTAAATCCCAGTTGTTATGTGGAATTAATTGGTTTAGAACTGAATCCATCTGTACCACAAGCTGCGATCGCTCATCATTTATTTGACAACTGGAACTACGAATACACCGCAATTTTGACTCAACTTGCTGTTGAGCATCAAGTGCAAACAGATTGTCTCAAAGCAAGGCTAATAATTGGCGATGCCAGAAACTCAATTGGGCTACTACATAAATCAGGCTTCCAAGCGGATGCAATTTTTTTAGATCCCTTTTCACCACCTCAATGTCCTCACTTATGGACTGTGGAATTCCTCCAACAAGTTTCTCAGTGTTTACATTTAAATGGGATTCTGGCAACTTATTCTTGTGCTGCTGCTGTACGTACAGCACTTTTGGCCGCAGGCTTATATATAGGCTCTACCTCACCTGTAGGTAGAAAATCGCCTGGTACGGTTGCAGCCCATCCTAGAGATGTAGAGGCAGGGGAAGAAAAATTAATATCAATATCCTCCTCATTCCTCCATCATCTTCTCCCCCCACTCTCCCAAAAAGAAAAAGAACATTTGTTAACTCGTGCTGCTATTCCTTACCGCGATCCGCAATTGAACGCTCCTGCCGATGTCATAGTCATGCGGCGACAACAAGAACAACAAGCTTCTTCGCTCGAACCAACCTCCCACTGGCGAAAACGATGGTTGTCAAGCAATGAGAATACCGATTGTTAGTGATGCTGCCATGGCACATCCAAAAATTATCTTTAATTTTCAACTACAATTAATTGTCAAAATTTTGGCAATTATTTTGATTTGTCTAAAATTCAGATAGTAAGTTTGTGTAATTAAGATTAAAAAATATAAATTTGTATTTATAGATACATAATTTTCAGTATAATTTTTGTGTGTTATGTTGACTTAAAAATCTTAACCAAATACGTATATTGCTATATATAGGTATAAAAACTATAAAATAAAACAGTACTACTTCGATCTAAACTGAGCGAGTATAATAATCTCTGGCGCTACTATGTTAATAAATCTCAGTGAAAAACCTGATTTAACATTTGCGCGAATTTATCATACTGGAATGAAAAGTAAGGAAATTAGACACACAATTTCTGTAGCAATTTTCTCAGTGTTCTCATTAGAGATAAAAAAATATGATATCTATGATTCAACCAGCTTTATATAGTTTATAAAGCTTGCAGTATGCAAAGTGGAATATAGTCAAGCACTAAAATTATTTGTGCAGTTGGATACTGTTAACTTTTTTACAAGATAGGGGTGTCTTTGTGATTCAATGGAGTTCCAAGAGTCCAGACTCTACTGAACAAAATATTGTTGGGTCAAACCGCCTAAACGCAGTCAATAGTATCAATTCAAATAATGCCCTAGGATTGCAGAATTTAGAAGGTTATTCCTTGGGCTTGTCTAAAGAAAGCTTTTCGCCAGAACAGAAACAGGTAGAGCCTTGTTGGATCAAACCTGATATTAATTCTGGCTACAATTCGTTAATCTCTGGAACTCTACAAGCCAAAGGTTCTAAAGTGAACGGCTTTGATTCAGAACTGCCAAAAGTATTAGTGGTTGATGACCATACTGCTAGTCGAATGACTGCGGTTGCCCTTTTGTCTATGGAAGGGTATGAAGTGATTGAAGCAGACTGTGGTTCTACAGCTGTAGAACTAGTAATTCAAAAACAACCGGATCTGATTTTACTAGATGTGATGATGCCGGGAATGGATGGTTTTGAAGTCTGTCAGTTACTCAAACAAGACGAGCATACTCGGCTGATTCCAGTTATTTTTATTACAGCCTTAAATGACAGGCGATCGCGAATTCGGGGAATAGAAGTAGGAGCGGATGATTTTCTCACCAAACCGTTCGATCGCGTGGAACTGGCGGCGCGTGTTAAGTCCTTAGTCCGACAGAAATGTTTGAACGAAGATTTAGACCATACAGAAAAAGTATTGTTTTCTGTTGCTAGGGCAATTGAAAGTCGCGATCCCAATACTGGCGACCACTGCGAACGGCTGGTAAAACTAGGGCAAGCTTTTGGTGAATACCTAAATCTATCACGCCACCAAATTCGAGATTTGATGTGGGGCGGCTATCTTCACGATATTGGCAAGGTGGGCATTCCCGATGGGGTGTTACTAAAGCGCGGTCAACTCACCCCCCAAGATTGGGAAATCATGAAACAGCATGTTGTGATAGGAGAAAAAATCTGCCAACCACTACGCAGTATGCGGGGTGTAGTTCCGATTATTCGCCATCATCACGAGCGCTGGGATGGCTCAGGCTACCCCGATGGACTAAAAGGTGATGAGATTCCCTACTTAGCACAAGTGTTTCAAATAATTGATATTTTCGATGCGCTGACAAGCGAACGACCTTACAAAAGAGCTTTTACTTTAGAAGAAGCAGTGTCTGTCATGCTGGAGGAAACCGATTTAGGTTGGCGCAACCCCAAGCTAATGCAGCAGTTTGCAAGGTTTATCCAATCTTACCCAGAAAAAATATAAACGATGAAAGTTGAAGAATAAAGAACCAAAATTTTCCGCTTTATATATTTTATCTTTGACACTTCATCAGCTGGTATGATTTGAGCCTAAATCTGAAAGTACCAAGCGCAAAAGCGCAATTCACTGATAGCTGATAGCTAATTATGGTAGTTGTAGCAATTCTAGCGGCGGGACGCGGCACAAGGATGAAATCACACTTACCCAAGGTGTTACATTCATTGGGTGGGCGATCGCTAGTAGAAAGAGTTCTCGAAAGTGTAAAGCCGCTTTCGCCTTCACGACGGATAGCGATCGTCGGGTATCAGGGTGACGAAGTCAAAGCAGCCATGCAATCGCTCACCGATTTGGAGTTTGTGGAACAGACTGTACAATTAGGTACAGGTCATGCTATCCAGCAATTACTTCCCCATTTAGAGGGTTATACCGGGGATTTGCTGGTACTGAATGGTGATGTTCCCTTGTTACGTACCCAAACCCTCAAGCAACTATTGCAAACTCACGTCCAAAATCATAACGCCGCCACTATTCTCACCGCGCACTTGCCGGAACCCAAAGGCTATGGGCGCGTTTTCTGTAACGGTGAAAATATTGTGCAACAAATTGTTGAAGACAAGGATTGTACAACCGCTCAAAGACAAAATCGCCGCATCAATGCTGGAGTTTATTGCTTTCGTTGGCAAGATTTAGCCAAGGTTTTGCCCCACCTAGAGACAAACAATGCTCAAAAAGAATACTATCTTACAGATGCCGTTACCCAAGTTGGGCAAGTGATGGCAGTTGATGTCGAAGACTACCAAGAAATTCTGGGAATCAACGATCGCCTGCAATTAGCAACGGCATACGATATTTTACAAAGACGAATTAAGGAAAAATGGATGCTTGCGGGTGTAACTCTTATAGACCCCGACAGCATCACAATTGATGACAGTGTAGAACTGCATACAGATGTGATTATTGAACCCCAAACTCACTTGCGGGGGAACACTGTGATTCAAACAGGGAGTTGCATCGGGCCTGGAACTTTAATTGAAAATAGTCAATTAGGTGAAAAGGTGACAGTGCGGTATTCTGTGATTACAGATAGTATTGTGCAGGCGGGTAGCCGGATTGGCCCCTATGCCCATTTACGCAGTCACGCCCAGGTTGGTACTGGTTGTCGCGTAGGCAATTTTGTGGAATTGAAAAATACTAAATTGGGCGATCGCACGAATGTGGCACATTTGTCATATTTGGGCGATACCACTACGGGCAATCGGGTAAATATCGGTGCGGGCACAATTACTGCCAACTATGACGGCACAAACAAACATCCTACTAAGATAGGCGATCGCACTAGTACGGGTTCTAATACTGTTTTAGTTGCACCGATTGCTCTGGGAAATGATGTTTACGTGGCAGCAGGTTCCACACTAACAGAAGATGTCCCCGATGATTCTTTAGCAATTGCCCGCGAGCGTCAAGTGGTAAAACCAGGCTGGTTATCAAAAAGACGCTCAGAGCAAAATTCACAAGCAAAAAACTCTAGCTGACAGCTACACAAAGCCTACTTCTGTTTCTAAGGGTAATTCGAGAGTATCTCCGATGCTTTCGCCGTTGTGATAGGCGGCGAGTAAAACTTGACTAGTTTTGCCCCAAGCGATCGCTCCGGTTACGTCTAGGGCGATCGCTCCCAAATCTCGTTGGTTTTGGTGGGCTTCTGCAAATGAGCGTTGCATGGCATCTTTGAGAGACATACCGTCAGTAACGCGCACCACAATCCTTGGTGCTAGGCACTCATCAATTATGTCTTCGCCGATACCAGTGCAGCTTACACCTGCATGGTTAGTAGCATAATTACCTGCTGGCATAGCAGAATCACTGACTCGCCCAATCCGCTCGAAGCCTTTACCACCTGTAGATGTGCCAGCAGCTAAACTTCCGTAAGCATCTAAAGCTACCACGCCGATAGTACCGCGTCGGGAATTACTGCTTTCCACTAGTTCGGGTTCGGCTACCACACCAGCCATCGTGCTTTTAAAATTATCCTGACGCTCCTGTATCCACTCTTGCAACCGCAATTCAGTTAAAGCGTTGTAGCTAGGAAGTTGTAATTCTCGTGCCAACTCGGCAGAACCGAAATCTGACAGCACTCGGTCGGGTGAGTTTTGTAAAAATTGCGCTAACTCAATGGGATTTTTTACCCGCGAGACATTAATTATGCCACTAAAACGCCTTAACGTGCCATCCATTAAAGAGGCACTCATGCGGATTTGACCATCAGATTGCAACACCGAACCTGTCCCCGCATTAAAGCGTGGGTCATCTTCTAGCATTTGACACCCCTGTACCACTGCTACAGAGGCAGTTACGCCTGACAATAAAAGAGCATAGACTTCTTCTACTACTGTATGAAGCGATTGGCGCACCGCTTCCAAGCCTCCTTTACCGTGGAGAGAACTACCCGCTCCTCCATGAATAATTAATTTGGGTTGCACCTGTGACTTCATTTATCCTTTGCGCTATTTGCGTCTAAGTTGCGGTTGGTTCTTTTGGGGATGAGATATTGGGTATGAGAGATTGGGTATTGGGAAAGTTTTTCCCAGTCCCCAGTTCCTAGTTCCTAGTCCCTAGTCCCTGTAATTTCAGAACGGCGACGGCGACAACGTTCTGAGCAGTACTTCACTTCGTCCCAGCAATCTTGCCATTTCTTACGCCAAGTGAAGGGACGTTGACATACCGGACAGATTTTTGTCGGTAGGTCAGATTTAGAACGAGCGCGCCCCATATAAATACTTTGCAGATGAGAATTTGATTGTTGAGAGATGGAAAATAATTATAACCAGTTTGCAACAAAGGGAGGATACCTTTAGCAAATAAATGTCTTGTCAATCCTCCCATAGATTTATTCTTGAAAAGACAACACTTTAGGCATCCGCAAGCAAAGAAAAAGTCATAGTGCGACTACTACTCACCCGAAAAATCTCTGTTGAAAGCTCCCAAAGCGATGGGATATTTTTGATTGGAAGTCCCTTATGGTTTACTGACAATAGCGCTTGTGCCCTCAGTTCCATAGCGAGTTATTGCGGAGACAGCTGCACTTTCAACGCGATCGCCATTCAGTATATAAGAAGTTTGATTCGCAGGTAAGATACTTGTTGCCCACTTATCTCCCGTTTTAGTCTGCACAACCCATAACCAAACTTTTTGTTCGCCAGTAGGTTTCCAGTTGAGTTGAATTTTTTTGCCAGTAATATCTTTTTGAATACCCAAACTGGGTTTACCGGGTGGTGTATTATCTAACCAAGGTGATGCTGGCACTAAAGCAGGAGTGGTATAAACATTTTTGCTTAATAAGTCAGAAATACCGCCACGATTTTGCATCAGTGGTTTCATACTGTAATGAACATTGCCACCTGCCCCAGAGTAAGTCCGTGTAATTTGAATTTGAGAAAGTATCTCTTTAGCAGACCAAGCTGTAGGACTATTATTAGCTACGCGACTGGTAAACATTCCCGGCCAAATACTTCTACCTTTGGTATTTTGTTCTACCCACCAGTTCAGCAAAACGGGATAACTCTGTTGAGTCTGCTCAATCTTCCAATAAAGCTGTGGAGAAAGGTAATCTAACCAGCCATTCTCTAGCCATTTGCGCGAATCAGCGTATAGCTGTTCGTAAGCGTTAAAGCCGCGTGCATCGTTTTTATTTCCAAGCTGTTTTGGATAACCTGGTTGCCAAACACCAAAAGGGCTAATACCAACTTTTACCCAAGGTTTGGCGATTTTAATATTTTCATACAAGTGCTGTACAAATGTGTTGATATTTTCTCGCCGCCAGTCACTACGGCTATTTTTGCCACCGGAACGCAGATATGCTTGCCAACTCGGTTCGTCCGGGAAATCAATAGTACGATTCTGCCTATCCCGTTCTGGATAAGGATAAAAATAGTCGTCAATGTGAACGCCATCAATATCATATCGGTTGACAACATCCATAATCACTTTGAGTGAATAATCCCGAACAGCTTTTTCTCCTGGGTCTAGCCAGAGATACTTACCGTACCGCTTGACTAATTCTGGATGGGTTCTGCTGATGTGGTCAGGAGAAATTGTAGATTTGGCTTGGGGATAATGGGCGCGAAAAGGGTTAAACCAAGCGTGTAATTCTAAGCCTCGTTTATGCGCCTCTTCCACAGCAAAAGCTAAAGGGTCATAATTCGGTTCAGGTGCTTTGCCCATCTTGCCAGTTAAAAACTCTGACCAAGGTTCGTAGGGAGATGCATAAAATGCATCACAGGCAGTACGCACCTGCAAAATAACAGCGTTCAGTTTTAATTGAACTGCTCGGTCAAGCATCGCAATTAGTTCCGCCTTTTGCTTGGCAACAGGTAAACCTGGTTGTGACGGCCAATCAATGTTGGAGACTGTAGCAATCCAAGCACCTCGAAATTCTCTAGTAGGTGATGGAGGGATAACATTTTCTGGGTTGCGGGGAGAGTCTGCTTGGACAGAGGAATTGGCTAGAAGTAAAAATCCGCTGAGAACGATGGCTTTGATGTTCACGAATATTCTTGTAGTTAGCGTTGTGGGAGCAAGTGCGATTTCTGAAGACGACAAGCTACTCTTGAAGTTCCGAACTTTGTCAGAAGGAGAAGTAAGGACTTCATCAAAATAGCCAATCGTCAATCTGGGGAGGCTGGGGAAAAAGAATACGATAATGTCTTGGATAGAGAAATTGAATGCAGTTATTTTTGAAGTTCTCTAATAGTTGGTTGCTCAAAAGCTGGCTTTTATTTTCTTGCCATAGATTAAAATTTCTTTACTTTGTGATTTACTCTTTAGTACACCTAGTTAATTTTACTTAAAGTATTTAGTATATGTATCTACAATACAAATCAGGTTGGTTAATTACTAGTACATTTTTAATCAGCAAATGAACATTTAGTTGCTTTATATCTTTGCTATTAGATAAAGTTTATGAAAATTTATTATGACTTTGAAATTAAATTAAAACTAAAAAAGAAAAATGATTTAAGCCCATCTTACTAAGCAATATAGCTTTCGTATAAACGCATTTAAACATGCTTTTATTTGATTAAATAAAAAAATCAAAAAATATTGAGTTTTTCCATCCCATAAGTACATATATCGTTTAGTATAGTTTTTTAGTGTCTTAGCTCTAACTTAGGTTGTTAATGGAACCTAACTATAGAGGGATAAAACGAATAACATGCTGTTAGTAGCAAATCTTGACTTTGCTATATAAACTGCATCGAAGTATTAACGACTACAAGAAATTTAAAGTACTTATTTAATTCCTAGAGATTGAATTTTATCTTGCCCTGAAATATAGGTTTTTTTGCTCATGCTCGATGTATCTATTAAAAATTCTCAACTAAATCAGCAACTACTTAACACTATTGGCTGGAACATCGTTGAAACAGAGTTTAACCCGACAAAACTGCACCATCAAGAAACTATCTTCACTCTGAGCAATGGTTATTTAGGAACGCGGGGGACATTTGAGGAAGGATACCCTAATGATTCTGTGGCAACATTGATTCATGGTGTTTACGACGATGTAGAGATTGCTTATACCGAGCTTGTGAACTGTCCCAATTGGTTGCCGTTAGTGGTGACAGTGGCAGGCGAACGCTTTAGTATGGATAGTGGAGAGATTATTAATTACGAGCGGCGGTTGGACTTACGCTTAGGTATTGTTAGCCGTGATATCCGCTGGCTTTCTCCCAAAGGTCATACCTTAGATTTCCACTTTGAGCGTTTTACCAGTTTGGCAGATCGCCATGTCTTAGCAATCCGCTGTCAAATTACATCTATAAACTTTGAGGGTGATATTTCAGTCGAAGCTGGATTTGATGCTAAACCAGACACCCAAGGCGTGCAACATTGGCGAACGATAAATCAAGGAGGCATAGACCGGATTATCTGGCTGCAAAACCAAACTCTGCACTCAGGTATTCAACTGGGAATGGCAGCTAAGTTGGTGGTAGAAGGCGATGAGACTGCAACTATTCGTATAGACAATGTGACTGTTTCTCCCACCTTAACAACTAATTTCCAATTCTTTCCGGGAAAAACGGTGACAGTAGAAAAAATTGTTACTTTGTTTACGTCACGGGATGTAGAAATTCCGATCGCAGCAGCCATCCAGAGGCTAGCGGATGAACCCAGATACAGCACTCTACTAGCTGCCCACATTGCAGCATGGGAGCGAGTGTGGCAAGACAGTGACATTATTATTGAAGGCGATCGCCAAGCTCAGTTAAGCGTTCGTTACAATCTTTTCCAATTATTAGCTGTAGCACCGCGTCACGACAACCGAGTTAGCATCCCTCCCAAAACTCTCTCTGGTTTTGCCTATCGCGGACATATTTTTTGGGATACGGAAATTTTTATCCTTCCTTTCCTCACCTTCACACAACCAGCCCTAGCCCGGAACTTACTCGCCTACCGCTACAACTGCTTAAGCGCAGCAAGACGTAAAGCCCAAGAAGCAGGATATCAAGGAGCTATGTTTGCTTGGGAAAGTGCTAGCACTGGCGATGAAGTAACTCCTCGGTGGGTACCAGATCCCAATGGCAATTTAGTGAGAATTTGGTGCGGTGATATTGAAGTACATATTACAGTTGATGTCGCTTATGCAGTTTGGCACTACTGGCAAACCACTAAAGATGATGAGTGGATGCGAGATTATGGGGCAGAAATTTTCTTCGATACAGCTGTTTTTTGGGAAAGTCGAGTGCAGTGGAATCAAGAACGCCACAGCTACGACATTTTAGATGTGATTGGGCCTGATGAAAATCACGATCGCGTCAATAATAATGCCTTCACCAATTTAATGGTGCAGTGGCATTTACAATCTGCTTTAGCACTCTTCGACTGGATGCAGCAGGTTTATCCCGAAGCATTGGCACAACTGGCACAAAAACTTAACTTAACTCCAGAAAATTTGCATCAATGGACGCAAATTCAAGAGCGATTCTTTGTCAATCAAAATGCAAAAACTGGTTTAATTGAGCAGTTTGAAGGCTTTTTCCAGCTAGAAGATATCAACTTTGCTGATTACGAACCTCGGACTAAATCTTTGCAAGGGTTGCTGGGAATTGAAGCCACAAACCAAAAGCAGATTCTCAAACAGCCAGACGTTTTAATGCTTTTATATTTGCTGCGATCGCGTTACAACCAGCAAACTCTGGCTAGCAACTGGGACTATTACACCCAACGCACCGATCACACCTATGGTTCTTCACTAGGCCCGGCAATTCACGCTATATTAGCTTGCGACCTCAATCAACCAAACCAAGCTTACAATCACTTTCTGCGGGCCGCGTTAGTAGACTTGGAAGATGTCAGAAGTAACGCAGCTGAAGGAATTCACGCTGCAAGTGCAGGCGGAGTATGGCAGGCTGTAGTTTTTGGGTTTGCTGGTGTCCGTATGACTGAATTTGGCCCGATTGCTTGTCCTAATCTGCCCCATAATTGGAAGCGTCTCCAATTTCGCTTGCAATGGCATAACGAATGGTACGAGTTTGACTTGCAACAAGAAACAGAAATGGTTATGGGGAAGGAAGTTTCAGCTGTCAAGTTGATTGATAAGACGTAGAGACGCGATTAATCGCGTCTGTTATTAGGAGGCAGAAGTATGGATTCTTCCTCTGTGAATTTTGAATTTTGAATTGATTTGTCTCCCCCTGCTTCCCCTTGTCCTAATCAGGGGAAATTGCGCCTATATTGTTCGGTTCTACGACTGTCGCCAGTGCACAAATGACTATAACCTCGTATTAAGTAGGGAAATGCCCAATCTAAAAGCTCTTTAGTAGCTCTAAAATCAAGGGGTGAAAAGTTGTGTACGAATGGATATTGCCAAGTCTGAGTGAAGTTTTAGCAGAAAGTCAATCAACTGTGGCTGAATGTTCGCCAACTAAAGCAGAGCGGCAGTGGCGCATCAGTTTAGCAGCGACAGAAAATCTGCTGATCGACACTTTCGCAACTACTGCATCCGACACAAAGGGATTAGTATTAGCCGCTCCAGCACCCCTATTTAGTCAGCCAATATTGACACAAAGCTTACAGACAGTAACTTTTACAGCAAAGCCGTTTAATCCTTTGGCTCTGATGCCATTTCAGATGCCAGATGCGATCGCTATGCCAGATGAAGAGGTTACTCCTCATGAGTCGGTACTACCTTTATTACCTGCCGATCCGCTGGCGACGGAGCAGTTTTGCTTAGTTTTTACAGATAAATTTAGATTAGTACTGGTTTTAGCAGCACAAAAAAGCGGTAACAAAACATTTTCATTTTCTTTTGAACCAGAAATAGTCCAGCAAGCATGGCGATCGCTAGGAGCGCGCGTTATGCTGACTAATCCCGATTTATTCGCAGAATTGGATGCATTAGTAGAACAATACTCGCCAGTAGCACCAGATTATCGCACTGTAATTCAGTTTAGCCAGTTGTTGCTTCAGGAAGTAACTAAAGAAGAAGACATGGTGAAAGAGGACGCAGGGACATGCGGACGCGGTGAAGTCGAAACTTCTTTGTTTGCATCACCTCATCACCACCTGAGTGCATCTTCTTTCTCCCCGTCTTCTGAAGCTCCTTCTCGTCCTGATGTGGAATTGCTGCAAGCTTTTGCTCATGAAGTCCGCACTCCCCTGACAACGATTCGCACCATGACTCGCTTGCTATTAAAGCGACAAGACTTGCCTGCCAGTGCGATCGACCGTTTAAAGATTATCGACCATGAGTGTACCGAGCAAATCGACCGTATGGAGTTGCTGTTTAAGGCCGCAGAACTAGAAACTAGCGCATCGGTAAAATCTGCTAATACTCAACTAACGCCAATGTCTTTGGATCGAGTATTGCAGCAGAGTATTCCTCGCTGGCAACAAGCCGCTAATCGGCGTAACTTAACTTTGGATGTGGTATTACCTCAGCAACTGCCAACAGTGGTGAGTAATCCCAATATGCTGGATCGCGTGCTTACTGGCTTGATGGAGAATTTTACCCGCAGTTTACCTGCTGGCAGTTGCATCCAAGTCCAAGTTATTCCGGCTGGCGATCAACTAAAGTTACAATTATTGCCTCAACCGCAGTGTCAAGATGCAAACAAACCCATACCTGCAACGCCGCCAATCCGCAAAGCCCTTGGTCAATTGCTGATGTTCCAACCAGAAACAGGTACAATTAGCCTGAATATTGCAGCAACTAAACATTTATTTCAGGCGATTGGTGGCAAACTGATTGTGCGCCAGCGTCCAGAACACGGAGAAGTGATGACTATTTTCTTACCGTTAGAAGTTAGTGGTAAGCAAAAGTTAGGAGTTAGGAGTTAGTTTTACAAGCTATGTTTTCAAATCGAGTTTAATTTTCGTGTTGCTCAAGCAGTTTTGGGGGTTGGAAGATTTTATGAATTTAATCATAACCCCCAGTAACTAACGCTGCTAATGCGCGCATTCTTTATTGTTAATTTATATCATCAAAATTCTGCTGTTGACGGAAAAGGTTTGCGTTAAGGTTTATGTTACATCTTCTCCAACATCCTCTAAGTGAGATTCAGGAGGAGTATCTGTGCTTTCGATGTATTGGCTATCTAAAAGAAAGGCTCCTTTAGCAAAGCGGATACCCCAATATCCCCCAGGACGACGGTCAATAACTATACCTTCTTCGCCAAGGGAAATCACATCCGGGGGACGTAGCATAGGCATGGGATCTGCTGTTTTGACGTAGGGCGGTAGTACCACAACACGGACTTTACTACCAATGGCAAATTCTTTAGACATACTAAAAAAGCTAAGAGTTGTAAAAGGAGCTGGGGACTGGGGATTAGGGATTGGGTGTCAAATCGAAAAATTATGGTGGAGGCTTTGACCTACCACCAAATTTTAAAAAACTTTTTCCCAGTATCCAATACCGGAGCGGCGTTCCTCCCCCAAAACCCATAAATGTATAGTAGGGGACTCCTCGCTGCGACCAGTTGATAATTAATAACTCATAACTCATAACTCCTAACTTTTACTAGGGGGTTTGCCCAATTTTATATTTGTAATCTTGTTGCAGAAAAGGGAAAGGGAAAGGAGATAGAATCTTGTCTCCTTTCCCATCTTCTGCAAGAAGTCTATTAACTCTCGACTATGGAAAACAACGCTCTTACGTCATTTGGTCGTGTTTATTTCAATAAATAGAAATATCCTTTCAAATGGTTATATTCTCAGCGTTAGACTTTAATGCCATATTTTGATGTTGGGTTAGGGATTGCTTTGTTGGCGTTGTTGATGGCGCTGTCTCGCATTCTCATGGAATTGCTTGAGTTTTGCCTGCTGTTCGGGAGTCAATACTGCTTCCATCTGTTTTTTCGATGATTCGCGAATTTGTCGTATTTGGTCTTTCTGTGTTTGACTCAAATTTAAGTCAGCAAAAAAGTTCTTCCGATCGCCTTGGCCTCGCTGTGGACGCTCACCTGCTTGTCGTTGAGCTCGACGCGCTTCCATTGCAGCCTTGATTTTTGCTTTTTGCTCTGGGGTGAAAACTGCTTCTATTTGGGTGCGGCTGTCACGTTGAATTTGCTGAATTTGCGCTTTTTGTGCATCTGTTAGTCCTAAGCTTTGCCAAGGGCCTTTTCTTTCTTTTTTCGGTGTCTGTGTTTGTGCGAGTAGCAGTGGTGAAGAAGAGGCTGTTCCTGCTTGAACGGCAAAGGAGGTTGCTGTCAATGTTAAGGCGATCGCTCCAGCTATCAATGATAATGTTTTGAGTTTCATTTCTTACCTTGTGGTTTGTTCCTAGTTGGATGTCACCATCATAGAAATTTAATTTTGTAGATACATGAGGAGAAAGTCATGGTTGTATCCATGACTAAAGTCATGATTCAGTCTCGGCAAATATGATTGATAATTATGAAAGGGCACATAGCTTTGTACCCATAAATAGTTAGGGGCTTAAACAGTTTTATTATTAATTACCTAACATTTTTATATCGCAATTATTACTAATTCCTAATTCAGCACTAATAACTCTTAACTCCTAATTGGAGCGAAGCAACTTATGAGTCGTTCAATTAAAATTAAGAATCATCCTTTTCCATCTTTGCTTTATTTGGAATGGATATTACTGGCGATCGCTGTATTGCCAATAATTCTATCATCACCATCCCCGCATTTTCGTCCTAAACCTCCAGAACTGTCAATTTGCAGTATATTTCCCGATTTGTCTATTTGCGGTGTATTTCCAGAACTAGCAATTTATAGTTTGATTATTTTTACATTAATGGGTTTTCGATTACCTACTAATAATAAAATCACAAAGATCATCTATACTGCTAGTGAAATTGTATTAATTTTAATAGCTGGATTTTTTGGGGGGAGATTTGGCCGTCCTTTCCCTTTTCTTTATATCATCTTAGTTGCCCGGAGTTGCTTAATTTTTAATTTTTCTGGGCGTTTAGTAGTTACAAGTATATCGTTTATATTATCGCTTTTGACTACACAAATTAAATACCAATTATTCAATTATCAAGGTTTACCACAACAGGGAGAACGCTTTCGATTTTTGAGCTTGAACTGGTCGCTAACATTTGGCTTAAGTTTAGTATTTGTGTTGTTGATGATGAATGCTGTCTTATCTGAAAGACAGAGTCGAGAAAAGCTAGCCGTTGCTAACGAAAAACTTCGTCAATATGCTATGAGAATAGAAAATCAAGCTACCTTAGAAGAACGTAATCGCATTGCGCGGGAAATTCATGATTCATTAGGACATTCTCTAACTGCTTTAAATTTACAATTAGAAACTGCTTTAAAATTATGGCAATCTAATCCAGGGAAGGCTCAAACATTTTTATCTAGAGCTAAGGAGCTTGGGTCTAATGCACTAAAAGATGTTCGTCAATCTGTTTCTACTATGCGCTCTCATCCATTGGAAGAACAATCTTTAGAACAGGCAATTACGATTCTTTTAGAAGATTTTTATCGTTCCACAGGAATTTTACCAATTTCTACTTTTCAAATCGACTATACACTGCCAATAGAAATTAGCACTGCTGTCTACCGAATTATTCAAGAATCCTTGACAAATATCTCTAAACATTCACATAGCACAGAGGTGAAATTAGAATTGATAACGATAAAAGGTAGTTTATGGTTGATGGTTCAAGATAATGGTAGAGGTTTTGATTTAAGACAAAATACCACTGGATTTGGTTTACAAAGTATGCGCGATCGCGCTTTAGCATTAGGGGGTGAAATGAATATTAATAGCACTCCTGGTTCTGGTTGCCAAATTATAGTTGATATTCCTTTACCAAGGTTTACATCATGATTAAAGTGTTACTTGTAGACGACCAAAGTTTAATTCGTCAAGGATTAAAAGCATTATTAGAACTAGAAACAGATTTAGAAATTGTCGGAGAGGCAGAAAATGGCGAAGAGGCAGTTAATTTAGTAGCAAAATTACAGCCAGATGTCATATTAATGGATATTAGAATGCCTATAATGGATGGAGTTGCAGCCACGCGAGAAATTCAAAAGCGTTTTGTAGGAATTAAGGTTTTAGTGCTGACGACTTTTGACAATGATGAATATGTTACAGCCGCATTGCAAAATGGGGCAATGGGTTACTTACTTAAAGATACGCCATCAGAAGAGTTAGCGGTTGCTATTCGCGCAGTCTACAAAGGATATACTCAACTAGGCCCCGGAATAGTAAAAAAACTTTTGACTCAATTTCCCGCAAGTACGCCTACTCAGTCACCACCTATTCCCCCGAATTTAGCTGAACTCACTCCTAGAGAAAAAGAAGTTTTACAATTAATCGCAACAGGTGCGAGTAACCGAGAAATTGCCCAGCAACTCTATATCTCTGAAGGGACAGTGAAGAACCATGTCACTAATATTTTAAACAGATTAAATTTACGCGATCGCACCCAAGCTGCAATTATCGCAAACACTTTTTTGTCTTATTTGAATCAGCCTAGCTAAAAGCCCAAATTATACATATTTTATGTCTGTCTCAGAGCAGAAATTACTTGTGCAGTCATGTCTTTTCCACCTCTCAAGTTAGTAAAAAGACATTGAATTGTATATATTATCCCCCAAGGTATACCCCACCAACCAAAAAATAAGGAAATAAATATAAATGGTAAGCTTTTTAGGAGGCTACTTTCGTTTGCTTTAATAAAGTAGATATCAGAACTGCGTTTAAAGCTTAAAATTATTAGAGAAAAACAGTAAATAAAAGTTACAAATTTAGCACCATTTGCTATTTCTTTATTCACTTGTTCTACAATCATTTCCTCTAAACCATTGATTCGTGACATGTTTCACTCACTTGCGCTTAAATACCCCTCTTCTGTCACTTTCCGTAATAAGCAAGTAGTAAATAAATGAAATCATCCAGAAACATAACAAGGTTTAAATTGATTCATGGCAGCAATTAAATGATTGAATCCCAGTAACAACTGTGAATTAGGGAAAATATCTAGCCAGGGATAAATCAACCAAAATAGTAATAGTGGTTGAACAATAAGACGCAGATTATTTAAAACATTCTTCCATCCACATTCATGATTCCATTGTTGATGATTAGAAAAATCGACATTACTAGTCTCTTGTCTCTCAACCTCAATTTTACGAGATTTATTTAAGCTTAAAAAGGCTGGAGAGTTTAAACTAATCATTGTCTAAACACAAAAAATAATTTCCCACCATCTCTCAATATGTTGAAAATTTGTGAACCGATAATCTGTCCAGCCTAGTTCCTGTTTACATTGCCGAAAACCATATTCTACCCAAGTTCTTAATCCATACAGATCACCTAAAATCTTCTTCAGGTTCCCTTGAAGATTTGTCATTACGAAAGAAGTAGAATTCTCTGGCATGGTTTCTGGGTCGGTAGTTATTTCCCAGTAACTTATGGCTCTCTTTTTACCATAAATTATTTCCCTAATGTATCTAGTTTCTGATTTTTGGTTGCTAAATGTTCTCTCAAACTTACACCATTTATTCGCCCTAACGCTCTGCCCTGAAGGAAGCCAGACTCCGTGATTAGTTCTAATTGCTACTACATAGGCTAAGTTATATTCACCCAGTTTTCTTAGAAATTGGCTACTTTCACCCTTCGGGTTCGCAGTCGCTTCAAGTCGGCAAAGCCGCCCAACGCGCTGCTCACCATATAAACTATCTGCCAGTACCAGTTCAATCTGAAAGCCCTCTTCAATTAGCTCTGTAATAATTTCTGACGCTAATTCTATTTTGGTTTTATATTTATCTCCTTCTTTTAGTGTTCCTTTTGGTTTGAATACTTTTACCATTAATGGAAAGGTTATATTCGAGTAAACTCCATAGGCATTGACTGAAACTATTCCATTATCGATTTTTCCTACAC
>NZ_JAECZA010000057.1 GCF_016056275.1 Dendronalium phyllosphericum CENA369
GAGCAGGGGGCAGGGAGGGGGCAGGGGAGCAAAGAAATCCTAGTACCCAGTACCCAGTCCCTAATCCCTAATCCCTAGTCCCCAATCATCAATCCCCAGTTCCCCAATCCTCTTAGATGACAGAATTATTTGTCATGCTACATTAATCATTTAAAGTTTGCGAGTTTTAGTTACCAGCAAATAGCAATAATGCTGAATTGCCTTCTTAAAAAAGCATAAAGGATAAAGGATGTAGATTCCCAGTCGTGGCATTGCTTCCGTAGGTTCATAGAAACACAGAATACTCTCGCAGTACAGCAATTGCGATAGGCTAATATCAAAATCTTTTCACTGCATCTCTCAAAAAATGGACTTCATCTATGAAAATTGGCTCTGTCGCCCATAAGGAATTATTCTGCCGGAGCTTTATGGAGACATACAGGGAATACGATCCCAAACATCTCCTCTGGCCAGAACTAGATGATGCGGCTCTTACTCGTCTTCGTAGTATACCCTTTTGGGATCAAGCTCTGGATACGGAACGGAAGGCTGGCGTTATGGTCAGTAGCTACGCAGCAACCGTGAGCGATCCTGTTTTAAAAGAAGCGATCGCTCTCCAAGGTAAAGATGAGGGAGATGAGGGAGATGAGGGAGTAGAGGCAGGGGGGCAGAGGAGATAAAACAACTGACAACTGACCTTGACTAATGACTACTATCCATACAATTTTGGTGGCTCAAGGAGCAGAGTATAAAGCTGTGTGTCGCGGTTTAAGTCGAGTTACTGGCTTAAGACCAACTATTCAGCCGATACCAGTTGGCATCCAACCTTTAACTAAGTACTTGCAGGAATGGTCAAAGGATGAAAATTTTCGGAACATTATACAGCCAAGAGTCCTAGTGATGGGTTTATGTGGCAGCTTGAATAAGCGCTATGCTATCGGGGATATTGTGTTGTACCAGAATTGTAATTACCAAGGAAATTTGCAAGAGTGCGATCGCACCTTCACGGCACAGTTACACTCTTTACTACAAGAAAATGTATCTTTAGTCAAGTCTGTGACAAGCGTTCGCGTTATTTGCTCGGCTGCGGAAAAACAGCATTTGGGCAAGACGTTGGCAACTGATGTTGTTGATATGGAAGGATTTGCTGTCCTTGATTTTTTCAAAAATATTGGAGTGGCAGTGGCAATGCTGCGAGTGGTAAGCGACGATTGCCAGCACGATATTCCTGATTTATCCTCAGCAATAAGTTCAGATGGTTCTCTTCAACCTTTACCATTAGCAATCAATTTACTGCGACAACCAATCGCCGCTACTCGACTGATTCGAGGCTCATTAAAAGGACTAAAAGTGTTAGAAGAAGTTACAAACTTGGTGTTTGGTAAATAGTCAGTTGTCAGTTGTCAGTTGTCAGTTGTCGTAGAGACGCGATTAACCCAAGTCTTTCCAAGAGTCTGTTGTCAGTTGTCAGTGGTTTTATCTCCTCTGCCTCCCTGGCTCATCCAGGATAAACTCGTCCTTTCCAGGAACCGCCGCGCCCTTGCCAGTGACGGATTGCTGAGTCTAAGGTCATTAAAGTATAGAGAAAAGCGATCGCGCTCAAGCTCAAAGCAAACCAAGGCGAACATTTATAAAAACGGATTGTGGGGGAATAAGCTAAAGACATTAAAAGCCATGCTAATAAACCTGTAAATGCGATCGCCCAATTCCCCAAAACTACACCCAAAATCACACTCACAGGTGGAACCAGATAAATCAAAGTCATGCCCACCAAAGTACCTAGTAATAACAATGGTGAATAATTCAATTGAGTATAAGCAGTACGAGCAATCATACTCCAAATAGTCTCCAAGGAAGGATAAGGACGCAAGCTGCGAGTCAAAGTACTCAATCCCAGCCAGATACGCCCAGAAGAGGCGGAAGGGGTAGGAGGATTGGGTACTGGGAACTGGGGATTGGATACTAGGATTTCTTTGCTGCTCCTCTGCCCCTCTGCTCCTCTGCCCCTCTGCCCCTCTGCCTCCCTGCCTCTCTGCTTCACGGCTTGGGCTAGGGCGCAATCATCAATTAAATCTTGGCGAATAGCTTGAATGCCGCCAATTCGCTCTAAAGCTGCTGTGCGAATCAGGATAGCACCTCCGGCGGCGGCGGCAGTTTTCTTGTTTGGGTTGTTTACCCAGCGAAAAGGATAGAGTTTTTGAAAGAAAAAGACAAAAGCTGGAATCAAAAATTTTTCCCAAAAGCCATCACATTTGAGTCTGACCATTACAGAAACTAGGTCTAAATCTTCCTGCACGGCTTTGGCAACCAGTCGGCGGAGATTGCCAGCATCATGTTCGATATCTGCATCGGTGAGAAAAAAATAGTCTGGGGTGAGTGCTTGAGCTTGCTGAATGCCTTGCTCGACAGCCCAGAGTTTGCCCGACCATCCGGGAGGTAATGATTTCCCAGAAATCAGATGAAATTGCTGGGGTTTATTTACGGCATAAGCAACCCCTTCAGCACAACCTGCTGTACCATCTGTACTGCGATCGTCTACCAAAAATACATTGAAAATACCAGGGTAGTCTTGGAGTAGGAGCGATCGCAAGGTAATTGGTAACAAGTCAGCTTCGTTACGAGCAGGAATCACAGCACAAACTGTTGGTAACGATTTTAACTGAGTTTCTCCTACCTCTAATAGCTGGTCAGAGCGCCAAAACTGCCCTCGCAAAGTCAATAATCCCACCCAAATTATTAAGGATAAAAGCGTTAGCCCTAGTATAATTACACCCATGATTAAAGAAAGCATGAAGAATAAAACAGGAAACTTTGATATTTTATACTTGGTATAAACCGTAGCGTCTAACCGTGGTATCTTTCCTTCATACTTCACACTTCATCCTTTCAGTTGATGCAAACACAAGACAGGGTAAGAGTCAAGAAAGTCGCAGCGGCGATCGCAGCCAGCCAACAGCATTTGCTGGCGATGCAATATCCCGCAGGTTACTGGTGGGCAGAGTTAGAATCTAATGTCACCATCACTGCTGAGGTTGTTCTCCTGCATAAAATTTGGGGAACAGACCTTGCAAGACCTTTACACAAAGTTGAAGCTTACCTACGCCAAGAGCAAAGGCAGCATGGAGGCTGGGAACTTTTCTATGGAGATGGTGGAGAACTCAGCACTTCAGTTGAAGCTTACATGGCGTTGAAGTTGCTAGGTGTACCAGCCACAGATCCAGCAATGAAGCGGGCGCGGTCTTTTATTCTCCAGCGAGGCGGTATCAGCAAAACTCGCATTTTCACCAAGTTGCACCTTGCCCTGATTGGATGCTATGACTGGCGCGGCATTCCCTCACTGCCACCTTGGATAATGCTTTTACCCCCAGCTTTCCCAATTAATATTTACGAGATGTCAAGCTGGGCACGCTCTAGTACTGTACCACTGTTGATTGTATGTGACAGTAAGCCAATTTTTCTGACTGACCCAACAATCAACCTAGATGAACTTTACGCCGAAGGTGTGGAGCAAGTTCGATGGGAACTACCCCAAAGTGGCGATTGGACAGATTTATTCCTGACTCTAGATCGCGGGTTTAAGTTAGCAGAAAGCTGGAATTTAGTACCTTTTCGCAAAGAAGGCATCAAAGCCGCCGAAAAGTGGATTTTAGAACGACAAGAAGCTACTGGCGACTGGGGTGGCATCATTCCTGCCATGCTAAATTCAATGCTAGCTTTGCGGTGTCTGGGCTACGACGCAAACGACCCAATTGTGGAAAGAGGTTTGCAAGCAATTGATAACTTTGCCATTGAAACAGAGGATAACTACCGAGTACAGCCTTGTGTTTCACCAGTCTGGGATACAGCTTGGGTAATGCGTGCTTTGATCGAGTCTGGCATTGCACCAGACGATCCGGCTGTTGTCAAGGCTGGAGAATGGTTACTAGAAAAGCAAATTCTAGACTACGGTGATTGGAATATCAAAAATCGCCAAGGGAAACCAGGCGCGTGGGCGTTTGAATTTGACAACCGCTTTTATCCAGATGTAGACGATTCGGCTGTGGTTGTCATGGCTTTACATCTAGCGAAACTCCCTAATGAAAAATTAAAGCAGGCTGCGATCGCTCGTGCCTTAAATTGGATTGCATCAATGCAGTGTAAACCAGGCGGTTGGGCTGCCTTCGATCTAGATAATGACCAAGATTGGCTCAACTCCATTCCCTATGGTGACTTGAAAGCCATGATTGACCCCAACACCGCAGATGTCACCGCTAGAGTACTAGAAATGCTAGGTGCTTCTAATCTATCGATTAACGGTCAAAACCTAGACCGAGCGCTTGCTTATCTGATGGAAGAACAAGAAACTGAAGGTTGTTGGTTTGGTCGTTGGGGTGTAAATTATATCTACGGCACTAGTGGCGTTCTCTCAGCATTAGCCTTGATTACTCCTCAAAAGCATCAACTCAGTATAGAAAGAGGAGTAGCTTGGTTAGTCGGATGTCAAAACCCCGATGGTGGTTGGGGCGAGACTTGCCGCAGCTACGACGACCCCAGCCTGAAAGGAAAAGGAAATAGTACTGCATCTCAAACTGCTTGGGCTTTAATTGGATTGATAGCAGCTCTTGAAGGAACTGGTAAATTAGCTCTAGAAGCGATTGAGCGAGGAATTAATTACCTTTTGGCAACACAAAAGCCAGATGGTACTTGGTTTGAGGCTGACTTTACAGGTACTGGTTTTCCTTGCCATTTTTACCTCAAATATCATATGTATCAACAATACTTTCCTTTAATTGCTCTCGGTCGCTATCAAGCCCTAATTAAAGACGCTTAATTAAAAATTTAAGAGCCGGAAGAATTATCTCTTCTGGCTCCTAGATAATAGTTGCTTTAATCAACTAAAACTAATTCTGCTTTTTGGGATGCATAGCCGTAGCCATACCCTTTAAGACAATTGTGATTGCTCAAAGCCTTAAGGTAACTGACTCTTGTACAGACGCGTAGACGCTCGTAAGAGCGGTGAGGCAGTCCGGTCTTGGGGTCTCCCCAAGTAGAGGAACTGCTGTTAGCGCAGCGTTAGCGACGCAGGAGCGTCACCCGAAGGGCTTCTCGTAAGAGTATAATCGCGTCTGTACTCCTAACTCAGCACTCAGCACTCAGCACTTTGCTATATCTGTGATTTGGAAGTAGAGGGATAATTTCACCAAAATAAATTAAGTCTTTATTTATACTAATTTAGATAATTACGGTGATTCTCTTACTGATTTTTTAATTTTTTCTGTTCCCGGCAAAATTTGCTGGTCATAACTTGTGCTTTGCTGAGTTATAGCAATTATGCCTAAGAAAATAGTACTTACTACAGCCAAAGCTAGCATAGGACGCTTAAATAAGACAAAATCTCTTATAATCCTAGCTAGAGGACTGCTTTGACGGCGCAATGCCGAACACATCATTAATTGCTTGAGAGTAAAAGGATCGCGGACATAATGACCGCTACGACAGACTACTAATCTTTCCTGGCAATAGGGACAGGTAAATAAGCCCATGTAAGCTTTAATTGGTTTTGGTTTAGCATTTCTTTGGCAAATTGGGCAAGTAACATAGTGATTATCAAAGGTGTGTATATTCATCTACCTCATCCGCCTAGTCCATTTACTCGCTCTATAACAATAGATATATTGAATTTCCTAGCAAAACTTCGTAGATTTGCCAGTATGATATAACACTAGTACCGCAGGGCAAAAATAAATATATAGTTGGAAATAAAGCAAAAGCTGATGCTCTCAACTTTGTTTCCTTCTGCCCTGTGAGTGATGCTCGTTCCGAGGCTTAGGAACTCGCGCGCTCCCTTTAGGAGAGGAATCGCTACCGCTAGGCTAACACCAACGCACTGTCTCACCTCCAGCATAGCTACTTTGTTGTACTAGCCATCCCTCGTACATCTATTGTATTTCTACTCAAGATGACTCAATGGTAGCAACACGAGTATAGCTAGATTTAGGTGAGGATGACTGCTGTTTGCTGGTTGCTTATGGTATATCCATTTAGCTTATAGATACTGTGTTGTCTTGACAAAAAAGAAGTCAGCATTCACTTGCGTTTTCAGCGCGATCGCTGACCGCTAACTATTAATTCTCTCGCATTTCACCATTCTCCCCACAAAAATTTTAATAAGTAGGATTTTTTTCACTAAAACTTTGTAAATCAAGTCAATTCAATGTACTTGTCTGGTTGATAAATAATGGCTCACAATGAGAAGTAACGGATAAAAATTTAAATTTTTTCTTACATTTACCTCGTCTCTCAATGACTCTCTTGCCTCCCACCGATTTGAGGAAGGTAACGGAACAACCTGCCTTTCCGACATCTTCTGCCCGCGCGACACAATTGATTAACCGTTTTCAACTATCTCCAGAAACAGTTGTGCTATTTTTAGCCATGTTAATTGGTGGTGGCACAGGTATGGGTGTAGTGACATTTCACTACTCGATCGAGCTGATTCATCACTTGATGCTGGAAAATTTAATGGGTGCGATCGGTGTTTGGGGTGCTTGGACTTTAGCCTGCGTTCCCAGCCTTGGTGGATTAATCGTCGGATTGATGCGCTGGCGCACTCAAGATTTTGGCCCTGGACTTTCATCTCTCATTGCTGCTTCTGAAGGTACAGAAATTAAGCAACAACTACGGCCAGTTACCAAGATGCTTGCCGCATCTGTTTCCTTGGGAAGCGGTGCTTCTTTAGGACCAGAGGGGCCAAGTGTAGAAATTGGCGCAAATTTTGGGATGTTATTGTCTTTAATACTACAAGTATCTCAAGAGCGACAGCGGTTACTTTTAGGTGCTGGTGCTGCTGCGGGATTGGCTGCTGGATTTAATGCTCCAATTGCCGGAGTATTTTTTGCTCTAGAAGTAGTCATAGGAGCTACATCTTTTGCGACTTCTGCTGTGAGTGTGGTGCTGCTAGCCGCAGTGGTAGCGGCATTAATTGCTCAAATTGGTTTAGGCGCACAACCTGCTTTTACTTTACCTGTTTACCAAGTCCTCAGTCCCTTGGAATTACCACTTTATCTGGGCTTAGGTTTAGGGGCAAGTCTAATTTCTCTGACATACACTCAATTAATTCGTTTGACAAAAGCCTGCTTTGCTGGGCGCGTACCGGGTTTTGATTTTTTGGGACGGATTCCTAAATATATTCATCCGATTATTGGCGGTGTGATGATTGGCACAGTAGCTTTGCTATTCCCGCAAATTTTAGGCACTGGTTATGAAACTGTGGAAGCAATGCTTCAGGATGTGCAATTTTCACTACTTTTATTAATTGAACTGCTAATTTTGAAACTACTAATGACTGCCATTAGTGCTGGTAGTGGTTTTGTTGGTGGTTTATTTGCGCCAGCGATGTTTCTTGGTGCTTCTTTTGGTTCGGCTTATGCCAAAATTTTAGCTTTAGTAATTCCTGGAATTGGCGAACAAATGGCTGCTCCCCCTGCTTATGCAATGGTGGGTATGGCAGCAGTTTTAGCAGCTAGTGTCAGAGCGCCATTAACTGCTATTTTGATGTTATTTGAATTGACTCGTGACTACCGCATTGTTTTACCTTTGATGGCAGCGGTAGGTTTAAGTGTTTGGTTAGTAGAACGGATGAAGCCAAATACAAACTCTAACTCTAATCTCCAGCAAATTGGTCTTTCGGAATTGAAAGACGAACAAGCAGAAATTGTGCAACACATCTTGGTAGAGGATGCCATGCTTTCTTGTCCGAAAAAACTACCTGCAACTTTAAATGTGTTAGATGCGGCTAAGGAAATGATCCGCGATCGCGCGCGTAGTGCTTTAGTAATTGATGAAGCAGAACAATTAGTTGGTATTCTTTCTTTAGAAGATATTAATCGTGCCCTTTCCTTGTGGCGAAATCAGCAAAATTCTGTAACGGAAATTTCGAGTAATTTATCCAACCAAATTCTTATCGATATCTGTACAACTGAAATTCTTTATGCTTGGCGAGATGAACCTTTATCTGAAGCTTTAGACCGCATGAGTTTGCGGGGTTTGCATCAGTTACCAGTGGTCGCACGAGACAACCACGAACGCATTTTAGGTTTGCTAGAACGAGAGCAAATTGCGTTGACATGCAACTTAGCTGTAACGCGTAAAGCACTTCATGACTCTTTACCAGTACGAGCCACAAAAAATATAGTCAGTGGTCAGTAGTCAGCGGTCAGTAGTCAGTGAAAGAGACAAACAACTGACAACTCACAACTGTCAACTGACAAATGACCATTGACTATTTATTAAGCTGTGGCTTCTGCGATTTCAAGACCTTCTTTGTCATCTGCGTCTACTTGCCTGAGACGAATATGCTTTTTCCCTAAAGTGATGAGAAACTCATCTCCTGGCTTAAGATTCATCTGTTTTGTATAAGCTGAACCTATCAGTAAGTTACCATTCGATTGCACGCTAATTCTATAGCTAGCACTGCGTCCGCCGCGACCATTAGCATTGGGCGCACTGTCTAACTGAATACCTTCGGCATCAATTAGAGCATTTAAGAATTTCATCATATTCACACGCTCTATACCATTTTTGGTAACGGTATAGTAGCCGCACTGCTTGGCTTTTTCTTCTTTGCTAAGGTTCTCTAGCTCTTTGACTTTTTTGAGCAGATCCTCCCCAACAAGGGGTTCAATTTTTTTCTGTTTAGGCATCAACTTAAGTCGAAAATGAATGAATGGTTGAAGTAGTTGAATCGATTTTATTTTAGCTGATGTTGAGCTAATAGGAACAGAATCCTTTAGTTTTTATCTCAACCTAGCCAAGTATATTACACTCATAGGCAAAATTGTTGCACGATTACCAATATTTTTAAGACTATCTATTTTAGAGAATGCTGATAAGTATCTATAGTTTGTGAATTACTGCTAGACTATATTTGTTTAAGTTTTCTAAAGTTACGCTAAAACTGAAGTATGAACTCAACCATGAAGTGTGAAGTGTAAAGGATGAAGTGAAAACAGCCCTGCTTTCGCTCCTTTATCCTTTCTGCGGGCAATTGGATAATTGCAGTATAAAACTATAAGTAAAACTGATCCCCAGTCACTACTCAAAAGTCCATAGTCTAAGAATTTCTCACCAATGACTAATGACTAAACAACAAAGCTTACCAGAATGAAACTAACTACCAGAGGACACTATAGTGTAAAGGCGTTGTTAGATTTAAGCTTACAACCAAGTTATGGGCCTGTATCTGTAAGAGCGATCGCACTTCGCCAAGATATTCCAGCTCCTTACCTTGAGAAATTACTAATAGAAATGCGCCGCGCTGGGTTAGTAAAATCAATTCGGGGTAGCATTGGGGGATATCAACTAGCAAAAGAGCCAGCACAAATCTCTATCGGACAAATTTTAGAGGCAGTCGGCGAAACTGTTACTAATTTACATCATCATACCCCCACACCAACACAAGCTGAAGATTGGGTAACATTCACTCTTTGGCACAGACTTAACCAAAAGCTCAAAGAAGCTTTATATAGTATTACTCTAGCTGACCTTTATTACGATGCTCGTAGTTGGCAAGCTTCCCTTGGTGAAGAAGCTAATTTTGTTGTTTGAAAGTGGTCAGTTGTCAGTTGTCAGTCGTTTTTGCATTGACTAATGACTACTAGCCATGACAACTGACTATTGAATAATGACTAATAATATCTACATCTTCATCATTGCTGCACTTTTAGATTACTTCATTGGCGATCCTTGGGGTTGGCCTCATCCCGTGCAATTTATGGGTTGGGTAATTTCTC
The DNA here is from genome assembly GCF_016056275.1 of Dendronalium phyllosphericum CENA369. Taxonomy (GTDB): domain Bacteria; phylum Cyanobacteriota; class Cyanobacteriia; order Cyanobacteriales; family Nostocaceae; genus Dendronalium; species Dendronalium phyllosphericum. Next base: position 9,750 of record NZ_JAECZA010000057.1, read on the forward strand.
GCTTCACAAAATTTTCTCTGCAATTATGTCAACATTCTCTAACACAACGACTAGCTGGAATTGTCCTAGGCATTATCTTAATCGTTGGTAGCGGCTGCGTTGGGTGGCTAATAATTCAAACTGCTAAATATTTGCATCCACTATTGGGAATTGCCATCGAAACCATTCTTTTAGCCAGCTGTTTTGCTTTTAGGAGTTTACGAGTAGCAGCAGTAGCTGTTTTACAACCTTTAACATCGGGAAATTTAGCAGAAGCGCGGAAGATTTTAAGTAATTACGTTGGTCGAGACACACAAAATCTTTCAGAAGCAGAAATTTTACGAGCCGTTTTAGAAACGGTAACAGAAAATGCCACCGATGGGGTTATGGCTCCACTTTTTTATGCAATTGTTGGTGGTTGCATACCGATTGTCGGCCCAACTTCTTTAGCTTTAGCATACAAAGCCAGCAGTACTCTTGATTCAATGGTGGGGTACAAAGAAGCACCTTATACTTATTTGGGGTGGTTCAGTGCCAGGTTAGAAGATTGCCTGACATGGTTCCCTTGTCGTTTAACAGTGCTGACCTTGGGGCTTTTATCGGGTAAACCCTTGCATGTGTGGCGGATATGTAGGCGAGATGCACTAGCAGACCCCAGTCCTAACTCTGGTTGGAGTGAGTGTGCTTATGCTGCTATTTTGGGCGTGCAAATGGGGGGTACAAATTGGTATCGCGGTGTAGCGAAACAAAAACCCCTGCTAGGAGATGCTATTTATCCCATCAATCCAACTCACATTCAGACAGCTTTGCAACTGACAAGATATTGCTTTTGGGTGTGGTTAGGGGTAGCGATCGCTATATTCTTAATACTCCCAAACCTGCATTTCTCACTCTTCTTGAGGTGAAGAAGGGGCAGAGGGGCAGAGGGGTGGAGGAGCAGAGGGGAAAGAACTTGCACAATAACTCTCCCCTGCTCCCTGCACAAGCGCAGGCTCCATCGAGATGTGGTGAGAAATCCGGGCCAAACAGGTAATGATGGATATAACTGTTGAACGCCAGTTTGCTCAACGGAGGGAACCTCCACACGCAACTGGCTTCTGTTTGACTATTATTCAGGGGTATCGGTCTGTAGCTATGTCTACTAAAGTAGTTGAAATTCTTTCATCAGAAGACCTGCGTCGTACTGTGAATCGCCTTGCTTCTCAAATTGTCGAAAGAACGCGCGATTTATCGCAATTAGTATTTCTCGGTGTTTACACTAGAGGCGTGCTATTGGCTGAATTATTGGCTCGTCAAATTGAAGTACTCGAAGGTGTCAGCGTAGCGGTGGGAGCGTTGGATATTACATTCTATCGAGACGATCTCGACCAAATCGGGTTGCGAACTCCAGCGAAAACAGAGATTTCTTTTGACCTTACAGGAAAAACGGTTGTTTTGGTAGATGATGTAATTTTCAAAGGACGGACAATTCGCGCTGCTTTGAATGCTGTAACAGAATATGGTAGACCAGAAGTGATTCGTTTGGCTGTATTAGTAGACAGAGGACATAGAGAGTTACCAATTCACCCAGATTTTATTGGTAAGCAGTTGCCTACTGCTAAAGAAGAAGTTGTGAAAGTTTACTTCCAAGATTGGGATGGACGAGATGCTGTCGAGTTGATTGCGGATTAGATTTGGTAAAAGGGACTGGGGAACTCGGGGCCCCCACGACCATAGGGAGTGGGGATTAGGGATTGGGGTAGTGGTATATCAAACGCTCATATTGTGAAATTGTGCTTTAACCCCTCCCAAATTTTGTCATAATTTCCCAGTACCCCTACCCTTCGGGTTCTCCGAAGGAGTACGGGTGACACTCGCAGGCTCGCTAACGCAGTCGCCTTGATGTAAGGGCAAACGACTGTTCGCCCCTACCAAATATTTCGGGCAACGCAGAATTAATTTTCACTCCTATGTCTATTAGGTTTCTCGAAGCAGGGCAAAGAAAATTTTGATTGAACGCCCAAGATAGTTATTGCTTTGACTTACTGGCTCAGTTAACCGCTCTATTACAATTTCTGTCTTGCCGTCTAAGGTACTACGAGCGTATCCCAAAGGTAGATCGTCATAGCCGATGGGTAATAATTTTTGCTGCGATCGCAACGGTGTGTCAACAATTAGCTTCAAAGGTTGAGTGGGTGTCACCACAGATGAGTTTTCTACCTGAGTTAACTCCAAGACATTTCCAGTTTGCTCTAGTCCGCGAGTCACAGGAAATTGAAACGATTGAATACCCAAACGAGTTGACTGGAGCATCGGCGGCAACATATTATTGCCTCTGGTAGATTGGTTGACTGTTATCAAACGAGCATTTGCTTTCAGGCTGGGATGTGACTGTAACCTCACGCCAGTCGCTAAAAAAATACTTTCGTTTCCTCTGGGTATTGATGGTTGCGGACGCACAGTTGTAATAGCGATTTGACTTGTTACCCAGTCGTCATATTCTTCTTCATCTAACATGCTAGTGAGCTTACGGCTTTGAATTTGATGCATTAAACGGTTGAGCGTTCCCTTGTGTCGCCCTCCCAATGCTCTTGTTGTATGCCGCAAATCTAACTTGTCTTGTTCGAGTAATCTCGCGTCAAATTCAGATGTACTGACAATCAGTTTGAAAATATATGTAAATTCGCTAACTCCCTGTATTAAGAGTTCGTTGGGAATCTCTGCATCAAAATTTTGACCTCCTAATGCCCAGGCTTCTTGTCCGGGCTGTAACCAAACTCCTCCAGCTTCAAATAAACTAGAATCTACTTTATATTGCTGGGTTAAATTTAGTACAGCACAATACAGCGATTTATCGCTAGTATTTTGCAGTTTGACTTTAAAAGGTGGTTTTTTCCACCTGCCATTTTCCTGACGATATTCCAAGCGAATCTCAGCAGCTGGAAATTCTTGTTCTTCCCTATAAATAGTCATTTGCACTGCATCAGGTCGAATTCTACTAGTGACAGGGCTAGAGAGTTCGGCGATATTTGTCCAACGGGCAATGTGTTCTAATCGCTGAATGACTTGCCAAGCAGTGGCAGAATTATAACCTTGAATTGGCGCGACTAAAGGACGGTCATCAACTGGGCGTGTAATTAAATATTCTCCATCATGAGCTAGTAACTTGAATTCAGCGGTTTCTGGCGTGTCAACTTCTCGAACATAAAGAGAATGCTGATTTTGCGGCCCGATTTTGAGTAAGGCGTTGCGTGCTAGGTTTACTCCTGCTACTTCTCCAACAATCGAGACTGCTTTAGGTGGTAAAGGCAAACTGGTGATCACTGCTTTGAAAGTCATGTCTAAATCTAAGTCCTTCACACCGCTGATTTGAACTTTACTTAATTGCGGTAGAACTTTAAGTACTTGAGCTTCACCTATTGCTAGGGAAAGTTGATGTAAATGTTCGTTGGTAGTATCAAAGGGAAACAATGCAAGTATTGTGGTCTCACCTGTAGCAGGTTGAGGAATGCCGTGAATAGTACCGCCATCAATTACCCAGCGGTGGTTTCTATGATAACTGACAGTGAAGTAGGGAATGCGCGATGCGATCGCTCCGCCTAAAAACGGTTGCTCTAAATCGCCCATCACCGTTGCTTCTATTTGCGGAGATTGAGCCGTTATTTTGGCGCGAACTAAGGCATTGGTACGTTTAAATAAATCTCTATAACTCAGGCTGCCATTAGCTTTTTTTAATGTATCGAGCAAAAAATAAGAAAACGCGCCTCGACTTTGCCCATCTGCATTATATTCTTTGGCTTGCTCAATATCCCGGCAAGCTGCTAACAAGATATGTTGTCCTCTGGGCAATGTCCAGCCAGTGGAATTTTTTTCTAGACTGGGCGATGACAGTTGCTCGACTTCTGCCAAAGAGAAAATGAAGCTATCTAAAGGTCGCTGGCGGCGGTCAATAGGTGCTTTGCGGACTGCCGTTTCTGTTTCTAAATCGCCACGAGTACCAGAACCAGAGTGGCAACAATCCACAATAATAGCAACGTGCGGATTGTTTTTAGCTACCTCTGCAATCAGCTTCGCTAATTCCTTATCTGCCAAATCCCAACCCCCGAAACTGCGACTGTCGTAACAAACTAAAGTTTCGTTCAGTCGGTCTGGTTCTAAAGCCCAAAACTCTTGAGGCGATTGCTCTTGACTCCCATGCCCTGAATAATAAAAAAAGGCAACATCCTCCCTGTTAGCTTGGCAAAGATGTTGACGAAAACCATCAATAATTGCTTGACGGGTAGCATCTTGATTTAAAAGCGTGCGTAAATGTATTTGGTAGCGATCGCTCGCAACCCGCCCTGATAAATATTCTGCGATCGCCGTAATATCGTTGACACAACCCTTTAAAGGCGGAACTGGACTAACGTATTCATCAATACCAACCAGTAATGCATATATATTACGATTCATATCTATTTGATTGTGTAGATATAGCTGGGGATTGGGGACTGGGTGAAAAGTCTTTTTGTGTCTAGGTTTGATCGTCTGTTTATGTCATAACACTACTGGCGGCGGCTATACTTTCAAACTTTTCTCTATTTTTGTTAGGACTTACGCAAAAACTCTTTCTAACTCTTATTACTTCGTGTCCTTTGCGGTTCGATAAATAGAGTTTTTCGGCAACTTTTGCGTAACTCCTAATTTTTTAATATTTATTATTTATTTTTTGCAATAAATATGCTTGTGTTTTTAACTGTCTGATAAATTGGATAGCTATTTAAAATTGTAAAGTTTAATTGATTATATTATGAGAAAATTAAATTTTGGTTATGCAAAAAAAGCATTTTGTATAAAACATAACTTTTTCCCAGTTAAATAACGAACTAATATCACAGTTTAAAGATTGCTATGTCAGCTTGCTGAGGTTAGCCGATTCATCAAAAGGAAAATTCATTAAGATATGAGTACACAATTTAAAAGACGCAAGTTTTTAATTTACAGCTTTGCAACTATTGGTAGCAGCATTTTTATCAAAGCTTGTGCTAACAACAGCCCAACCGCTACAAACAGTCCCGCAGCCTCTGGCAATGCTTCTCCTGTTGCTGCTACCACTGGTGACACCATCAAAGTAGGAATTTTGCACTCTCTGAGCGGCACAATGTCTATTAGTGAAAAAAGCGTTGTCGATGCCGAAAAATTAGCAATTAAAGAAATTAACGCGGCTGGTGGTGTCTTAGGTAAACAAATTCAACCAATAGTTGAAGATGGTGCTTCTAACTGGGATACTTTTAGAGAAAAAGCAACTAAGCTCATCGATCAAGATAAAGTTGCTGTAGTTTTTGGTTGCTGGACTTCTGCTAGCCGCAAGAATGTTAAACCAGTATTTGAGAGCAAAAACCATATGCTCTGGTATCCAGTGCAGTACGAAGGTCAAGAATGTTCTAAGAATATTTTTTATACTGGTGCTGCTCCCAATCAACAAATCGAACCGTCTGTTGAATGGTTGTTAAAAAATAAAGGTAAAGAATTCTTTTTAGTTGGCTCAGACTATGTTTTTCCCCGTACTGCCAACACAATTATTAAAGCTCAATTAGAAGCTTTAAGCGGAAAAACAGTTGGTGAAGATTATTTGCCATTGGGTAACACAGAAGTCACACCTATTATCACTAAAATCAAGCAAGCTTTGCCGAATGGTGGCGTAATTTATAACACGTTAAATGGTGATAGCAATGTGGCTTTCTTTAAACAATTAAAAGGCGCAGGTATGACACCTGAAAAATACCCCTCTATGTCTGTAAGTATAGCTGAAGAAGAAGTTAAAGCAATTGGTGTAGAGTATCTTAAAGGTCACTACGCTGCTTGGAATTACTTTCAGACAGTAGATACGCCTGCTAATAAAAAGTTTGTTGCAGCTTTCAAGAAAGAATATGGTGAAAATCGGGTGACAAATGACCCAATGGAAGCAGCATACATTGCAGTTTATTTGTGGAAACAAGCAGTAGAAAAAGCTGGTACTACTGACATAGCCAAGGTAAGTGCAGCAGCATACGGTCAAACCATAGATGCGCCTGAAGGCAAAGTGACAATGGATACCAATCATCACATATCTAAAATTGTACGAATTGGTCAAGTCAGGCAAGATGGTTTGTTTGATATTGTTTATGCTACGCCTGCGCCAGTTGAGCCAGTTCCCTGGAATCAGTTTGTGAAAGAGACTAAAGGATTCGCTTGTGATTGGTCTAACCCAGCTAAGGGTGGTAAGTATAAGCAAGCTTAAATAATTCGTAATTAATTACGAATTAATCGCTAAATTTTAACTGTATAGGGTGCGTTATAGCGAAGCTTAACGCACCATTATCTCGGTGCGATACTGATATTTCTTAGGGAGAAAAAGTGTTAGCAGGTTTTTTGGACGCTGTATTTAATGGTATTAGTATCGGGGCTGTATTATTAATTGCTGCCTTGGGACTAGCCATTATATTTGGATTGATGGGTGTCATCAATATGGCTCATGGCGAATTGATGATGTTCGGTGCTTATACAACATTTGTTGTACAAAATGGTTGTAAACAATTAGGCGGACTGTGGTTTGAAAGTTATATATTTTTGGCTTTGATTATTGCTTTTATCTTCACGGCTGCTGTGGGATTAATTCTCGAAAAAGGGGTGATTCGTTATCTCTATGGACGACCTCTAGAAACTCTATTAGCAACTTGGGGAGTTAGTTTGATTTTTCAGCAGTTTGTCCGCAGTGTAAATTGGGTGTTAATAATTGGTATCGCTCTATTTTCTCTCTTGTTTTTCGGAGGTTTATGGATTTTAAATTCGCGCACGAATGTGGAGAGAATTCGTAACTGGGTTGTAGCAGTATTGTTATTGCTATCGCTGGGTGTGACTTTAACAACGTGCAATTTATTGAGTCAAACTTATCAGCAAGCAGTAACTCAACCTTGGTTTGGCGCTCAAAATGTAGATGTCACAGCGCCTACTTGGTTACAAGATGGGATATCTTTATTTGGCGTACAATTGCCCTTTGCGAGATTATTTATTATTGTTTTAACGATAATTTGTGTAGCAGGAATTTATCTATTTCTCCAACGTTCTAACTGGGGATTAAGAATTCGCTCTGTGACACAAAATCGCAGTATGAGTGCTTGTTTAGGTATCCCAACTCAAAAAGTTGATGCTATCACTTTTGCACTTGGTTCGGGGTTAGCTGGTGTGGCTGGATGTGCTATTAGTTTACTCGGTTCTGTAGGCCCAAATACCGGACAAAACTATATTATCGATACTTTTATGGTGGTTGTTGTCGGTGGTGTAGGCAATTTAGCTGGTACTATTGTGGCAGCTTTGGGAATTGGTACGGCTAATTTCTTAATTGGTTCTGGTACTTTAGCTTTTTTGTTTGCTCCTGTTAAACCTTTAGCAGATTTCTTCACTTTTTTTGCTACTACAAGTATGGCTAAGGTGATGGTATTTGCGTTGATTATTGTGTTTCTACAGTGGAAGCCTGGGGGAATTTTTCCACAAAAAGGCCGTACTGTTGATGTTTAAAACGAACCGCGAAGACGCGAAGGACGCGAAGAAAGAATGAGGAAGAAGGGGGGTAGGTTCATTTTAATTGAGGTGGGGGTGGTGGTTGCGATCGCACTTATCCTCATCATAATTATGCCAGTGGTTCTTTCGGAGTTTCGCCTGAATTTGTTGGGCAGATTTTTATCGCTGGCGATTGTGGCTTTGGGTATTGATTTGATTTGGGGGTACACTGGTTTATTAAGTTTGGGACATGGCATTTTCTTTGGTTTGGGTGGATATGCGATCGCCATGTACTTGAAACTGCAAGTTCCTACTGGTGAGTTACCTGATTTCATGGGACTTTATGGAGTGACGGAACTTCCCTGGTTTTGGCAACCTTTTTATTCGTTTCCTTTGACAATTGCTGCTGTAGTATTAATTCCAGGGTTATTGGCAGGAATTTTAGGATATTTAGTATTTCGCAATCGCATCAAGGGAGTTTATTTTTCTATCTTGACGCAAGCGGCAATTATTGTCTTTTTCAATTTTTTTAACGGACAACAAAAATTATTTAATGGAACGAATGGGCTGATAGATTTTACAACTTTGTTTGGGGCAACGGTTAGCGATACGAAAACACAATTTGTTTTCTACGTTTTGACAGTGGTGTTTCTTGCAGCCACCTACGGAGTTTGTCGCTGGTTGACAAGCGGACGCTTTGGCAGATTATTGATAGCTATTCGTGATGATGAAAGTCGAGTCAGATTTTCTGGCTACGATCCTACAGATTTTAAAGTGGTGGTGTTTGCAGTTTCAGGTGCGATCGCAGGCATAGCAGGAGCATTTTACACCCTCCAAAGTGGTTCTGTATCGCCGAGAGCCATGGATATTGCTTTTTCGATTGAAATGGTGATTTGGGTGGCGGTAGGAGGACGCGCTTCTTTGATTGGGGCAATTATTGGAACTTTGTTAGTTAATTATGCCCGCGCTTTTTTAAGCGAACAATTTGCTGAAATCTGGTTATTTTTCCAAGGGGCATTATTTTTAATAGTCGTCACAGTGCTTCCTGATGGCATAGTGGGATGGTTGCGTAGTCAAAATATTCCTCTTTTCAAACGCCGTCAACAAATTGCCACATATCCCACTTTAGAAGAAGACGTTGAAGTGCAACATGAACGCCAAAATCTTAGAAACTGAAAATGTAACTGTTAGTTTTGATGGTTTTAAAGCACTAAACCAACTGAACTTTAGCATGGATGCGGGTGAATTGCGGGTAGTAATTGGCCCTAATGGTGCTGGAAAAACAACATTTCTCGATGTGATTACAGGTAAAGTGCAACCAACTGTTGGACGAGTCCTATTCAAAGGTAAAAATTTACGTTCTTTACGCGAATATCAAATTGCGCGCTTAGGAATCGGGCGTAAGTTCCAGACACCCAGAATTTACTTGAATCTAACACCGCGTGAAAATTTAGAAATTACTAGCAACCGTAACAAAAATGTTTTTTCTACACTGTTTGGGCAGCCTAATACTGCGGAAAAGAATACGATTAAAGGGCTATTAGAAACTATCGGTTTAACTACTAAAGCAGATATCCCAGCAGCTTTACTTTCTCACGGCGAGAAGCAACGTTTAGAAATTGGCATGTTAGTAGCCCAATCACCTGACTTATTGCTTGTTGATGAACCGGTGGCGGGTTTAACAGATGAAGAAACCTATAACATTGGCGAATTACTCTTAGCATTAGCGCAGAGTCATTCAATTTTAGTAATCGAACATGATATGGAATTTGTACGTCAAATTGCTCGGAAAGTCACAGTATTACATGAAGGTTCAGTGTTGTGTGAAGGCAATTTTGAAGAAGTGCAAAATGACCCCCGCGTGATTGAAGTGTATTTAGGAAAACAGGAAGAGTGAAAACGCGATCGCACTTTTTATTGACTTGGTAATTTTGGTGGGTTTGCGCTGTTAAACACCTGTTCTACTGTTAGCGCCCAATTAGCAATTACCACTGATTTTATGCTAGTCGTACCTGTAAATACCTTATCCTCATACTGTCCCTCTACCCACTGGCAAATCGTAATTTGTTGTATCTGTGGGTCAACAATCCAATACTCTAATATTTCCCTAGCCGCATATTCCGTCCGCTTGTAGCGATAATCACGAACGCGGTTCTCGGTTCCCGGAGAAACAATTTCAATTACTAGCGCAGGCGGTGGCATATCACGAGTAAGGGTAGCACGAGTAGAACCCATAAGGGCAGCATAAGATTCTTCTGTGTGAACCATTAAGTCAGGTAAACGACATCTCGCCCGTCGCCCCGTCACCTCAATTTCTGTATCTTTATGAGCAACTAAATAAAAAGGGAAATGTTTTAGTAGTTCAATGAATAAAAATCTTGCTAGGTTACTATTTTCCTGACTTTCTGGTGGCATTTCAACTAATTCTCCATCCACCAACTCATAGCGCGTGTCTGTACCATCGTCATAGGCAAGATACTCCTCAAAAGTCAGCAGTTTTTGAGTTTTCGTCGTTTGGGTCATTTGCTTTGCCCTACACAGACTACCACTGAGATATTATTGCCATTTTAATCTATGGTTCCATGAAGAAACCTTTGCTTATAGTTGTTACAGGATGCCCAGGATCGGGCAAGACCACGCTAGCGCATACTCTTGCAAGAAAGATAGGATGCCCAGCGATGTGTCGTGATGAAATCAAAGAAGGATTTGTCAATACGATGAAAAGTAGTCACGAAGCTCTCGAAAAAGACGTTAATAAAGGTATCTACAGCACATTTTTTGAAATTTTAGAATTTTTGCTATCAAAACAAATCACACTGATAGCTGAAGCAGCGTTTCAACATCATCTCTGGACACCACCGTTAGAAAAGCTTTCGCAGATATCCCAAATAAAGATAATAGTTTGTACGGTCGATCCTCATTTAGCTAGATCGCGTTTTATTCAACGAGGCTTATCCGATCCCAATAGAATAAGATTCCATGGTGACTGGGGAGTACGCGCCGCTCAAAAAGGTATCGAATTACCGTTAGTAAATTACGAGCCGCCACTTTTACCCATTCCCACGCTCGAAGTTGATACTAGTGAAGGATATCGCCCCAGCTTGAATGATATTGAATCATTTTTGCTAAAAAGTTCAGAACTTTCCACTTGCGATTCATCTGCCGAATAAGGCGCTGCACCGGAATACCCCATTTTTTTGGTTTATTGAGCTAATACCCTCGACTTGTGCTACTTCAGGAATTTCTGAATGTTCCGGCGCATCTGGTAATTTTAGAGCTACTTCTTTGACCCAGTTTATTACTGTATTATGATTAACTCCAGTCAGCCGCTCAATGGCGCGAAAACCAATGCCATTTACATACATACTTAGACATCTTTGTTTAACTTCGTCGTTGTATCCGCGTTTTGAATGTGATTCGACAAATTGGCGATCGCAAGATACACAGATATAGTTCTGTTTACCACGACGATGCCCGTTCTTACGGATAAGGTTGGATGCACAGTATAGACAGTTCATCCCTTAATTATGCAACGCCGAAATTTTAATGCTCTTCATGTTTTAAAACTGATTTAACTATGAATGCAAGTCGATGCATTCACAATGTAAGTCAATGCATTCACAATGTAAGTCGATACATTCGCAATGTAAGTCAATGCATTCACAATGCAAGTCAATGCATTCACAATGTAAGTCGATACATTCGCAATGCAAGTCGATACATTCGCAATAGACCTTTTGTTTAAGATTGTGTCCAGCTAATTTAGTTATAATTCTCGATATATCCCCTCCGCTCCTCCGATCCTCCCTTTGGGCGATCGCAATCTTTCTACAGCAGCTTATCTAATGTAATTGGCAAATCGCGGATGCGCTTGCCTGTGGCATGATAAACAGCGTTTTGCATATCTAATGCCGCCGCCACCGATGTCATTGCAAAGGCATAAGAGGCGCGATCGCGGACTTTCAAATAATGCGATCGCGCTGCAAATGGGGAAGCTGGCAAATCCACTGCCACAATTAATTCACCGTGTTGCAAAACTGTCTCTTTTTCTGGTGTATTCCCCGGTACGAGATGAAAATCAACCAGCGGAATACTGCGCTCTCCATTGGGGCCGCGTGTTTGCACCACTGCATCAAGTGCTACCATTGCTACAGCCATATCAGAAGGATGAGTGGCAATACAGCGATCGCTTCCCCCAAGAATTGCATGGATGCGGTTGTAGCCCTCAATTGCCGGACAGCCGGAACCGGGAACGCGTTTATTACAAGGAAACGCAGTGTCACGGAAGTAGTAACAGCGGGTACGTTGTAGCAAATTTCCGCCCACCGTCGCCATGTTTCGTAGTTGCGGTGATGCCCCAGACAGTAACGCCTCTGAGAGTACGGGGTAACGCTTTTGAATGATTGCATCGTAAGCCACATCGCTATTGCGTGCCATTGCCCCAATTCGCACGCCGTTGCCCTGCATTTCTATCTTGGCAAGGGGCAGTGTGTTAATATCAACCAACTCTGTTGGTGTCTGTACATTCAGCTTCATCAAATCGATTAAGCTAGTACCGCCAGCAAGATAAGAAGCTGCGGCATCTGGAGCCACCAACGCCACAGCATTGTCCGCTTGTCCCACTTTTTTATAATTAAACGGCTGCATCTTTTTTTCCTTCTAAGACATCGCGCACAGCATCCACAATATTGGGATAAGCACCGCAACGACAGATATTGCCGCTCATCAGTTCTTTAATGTCGGCATCTGACTTAGCGTGTCCTTCATTGACTAAACCCACCGCCGAGCAAATTTGTCCCGGCGTGCAGTAACCGCACTGAAACGCATCGTGGGCAACAAACGCAGCTTGCATAGGGTGGAGATTATCTCCTTGCGCCAAACCTTCGATAGTTGTAATTTTTGCGTCAGCGTGCATAATGGCAAAAGTTCAGACACGAGTTAACCTGCCGCCCATCAATTAGTACCATACAAGCACCGCATTGACCGTGGTCGCAGCCTTTTTTAGAACCAGTCAAATTTAGACGCTCGCGCAGCAAGTCAAGTAGCGTGACTTAGACGCTCGCGCAGCAAGTCAAGTAGCGTGACAGGGGGTTCGATTTTCAGCGCGTGTTCCACGCCATTGATTTGCAATTTGACATCAACAACACTATTAGCAGCAGGTGATTTTGCTGATTGGAGATTAGACTGAGGCTTTGGTTGAGCTTGGGTCTTTCTTACAAGACTCTCCAGCGCAGGCCCCAGACTACTAGCGATCGCCAGCAAGCCAAACCGTCGGCGTTTAAACCTCAGCCTCATATCTATAAATTTTGAGATTTTTAAGTGCAGATTGCATAGTAAAAAAATTTTCCTCGGAAAATACCTATCCGCAGGTTGAAGTTATTTGAGTACAAAGTATGAGTAGTTATAACCAAAGAGGGTTATCAAAAGTGAAATAATTGGTATTACTTGAAGTAACATCAATTCGTAATTCGTAATACCCTTCTCCTGAAGGAGACGCTACGCGAACGGGAAGCCGCGCAGAGCGCGTCTACGTAATTCGTAATTAAGAAAGTCCCATTTAGTCTAGGTTCTTGGGTTTGGATATGTATCGTTATTTTTGGTAAATTGTATCAGCTAATGCATAATCAGCGTTGATACTTGATGCAATTTTGTTTGATAAACCTTCACTAATCGGTCGATACCTTTGAAACGGTAATCCCCCATTTCTCGGAAATCTGAGGGTTGTGAAAGCATTTGATGGGTTGCTTCACTAATGACGCATTCACCGGGAGGACAAACTGCTTCCATACGAGCAGCAAGATTAATCGTAGCTCCTAATGCTGTATAGTCTACTCTTTGAAGGCTACCAACATCTCCCACGACAGCTTTACCACTATTAATGGCAATACGTAATTGTAGGGGTTCTTGCCAAAAACCATTGGCGTTGAGACGTTCGAGACGGGTGAGCATTCCTTTAGCAGCGGTGGTGGCGCGATCGGCGTGATCTATTTGCAGTTCGGGAGCGCCAAAAAATGCCATAATACAATCGCCAATATACTTATCTAAAGTGCCGCCACAGGCAAACACTTCTTGCAACATCTCTTCAAATAAATTATTTAATAATTGGGCGATCGCAGTTGGTGTTAACCGTTCGGAAATCGCTGTAAAACCTACCAAATCTGCAAACAAAATACTAATTTCGCTTTCTGCGGGGGCTAAACGACCATCTGGTAAACCACCCACAGCTATTAACTGCTGGACGACAGATGGAGAATGATAGCGTTCTAGTCGGTGACGAATTACCTCTTCAGTTTTGAGTTTCTCAGCTAGCAACCAACGTTGGACGCTAGAAGCCACCAGATTTGCTAAAGCCGAAAAAAAGCTGAGTTCTTCCTCACCCTCATTTTCCCAATGGACAGAAGAAAGATGAGCATCGGCGTAAAGAACCCCTACAACTTTATTTTCATCCCATAAAGGAACGGCCATAGCGCTGCGAATGCCTTTGACTAAAATACTGTGTTCTCCAGCAAATCTTTCATCCTTTTGGGTATCAGCAGTTTGAATGGCAACTTTTTCCTCAAATACTTTTTGACAGATACTACGACTAATCCAATTGCCATCTGCTGCTATGTATTTCTGTTCAAAAATGTTTCTCGTACCAGCATTCATCAACTCTAAGTGACCGCCTCCACCAACATCAATTAATAATGCCAAACGGTCAATACTATTGAGGTAACGAAAAACAACTTCTTGCACCTGCGAAAAAATTTCTTCTATGGATGCTGCTGCACAGAGATTTTTCGCGATGTCTACTAAGTCTTTCAGACGCGCGATAGTTTTATCTTTATCACTGGTTTCACCATCCTTGCTATCGGCTGCTATCCATTGCTGTTGCAGTTGTTTGACGTTACGAAAAATCGTTCTTTGCTCTGAAACTGCCGTAGCATCCGTATACTTAGTCATCACCTGTGCAGCAGAATTGGCAAACTGCACTACCAGATTCGCATTTCCCAGCCAAATAATATCGCCATGATGTAATTTCTGGGGGCCGTTCACAAGATTTTGATTTACTTGCGTCCCGTTTTTACTACCCAAATCCTGAATTGTCCACACATCATTAGCCATTTTCATCAGCCTAGCATGTTGACGAGAAACTCCTCCAAAAGGTAGGTATAAGTCACATTCCGGCAGACGACCAATCGTGAATTCATCTTTATTCACGGACACCGTTGATTCGGTGTCTCCCTGTTGTAAGCGTAATGTGAGTTCTGTCATGAGTGTGATTATGTCTATCCTGGGGGCTGGGGATGCAAGCATTTTTAAGTAAGGAAAACGCCAAGGGTTAACCTTTACCCTTTCTTTATGGCACTGCTAACGGCATTGCGACAACTGCATGTAGTAAATATCACCTATAAATTATATACAAATATTAAAGAAGCGAGCTTGGAGCGAAGAATGGTAAATGTCCCTTAAAAATAAGAATTTTTGCTTTCATAATCTGTTGCAGCACATTGGTGCGTTATTAACTCAAGCCAAAGATGAGAGTGTGAAGTCTATATTAGACTTAGCACTCAGACAATTAAGATATGGCGATTATCAGGCAGTACGAAAATATTTAATAGATGCTGGCTATGCCGAATTAGCTTCACAGGTTGCGAATCCACCCTCGATTAAAGAGTGCATAGTTGACAATAAAACAAAGGATTGAATTAACCTTTTGTGTAGATGCGATCGCCTGATAATAAGTTCAACTAGGAGGTAATTCTAAAGGTAACGTACCTAACATACCTTTGCGAAAATCTGTTAAAAGTTGCCTAGCCGTTCTTTCGACATCGCCTTTGTAACGATGTTCTGCTAAAGCATGTAAGTATGCTTCTCCAGTGTTAGTTGTGGAGTCAAGGTCGTAACGCGATTGTAGCGGTTGTTGTGGCAGTAGATCGCTTGCTGTAACTTGGAGTTCGTTAAGTAAATCTACGAAGGCTGATGCTACTAATTGATTATCGTAAGATGCTTGACCAATATCGTCACAAATCGCTAATTTCAAGGCGGCATCTTGATTTTCCAACTTAGCAGGGATGACACCAGGAGCATCTAGTAATTCCAACTGTTCGGAAATTCTGACCCAACGTAAGGAACGAGTTACTCCCGGACGGGCGGCACTTTCGACCACGCGTCGCCCCAACAGCCGGTTAATTAAAGCTGATTTGCCAACATTGGGAAAACCAATGACTACAGCCCGGACTGGACGCGGTAACATACCGCGATCGCGTCTGCGTTGATTGAGTTCCACCCCAGCGGCTTGGGCTGCTTTGGAAATTGCGATTACGCCTTGACCTTGTTTTGCATTGGTAAAATAAGGCACTTCTCCCTGACTTTTAAACCAATCTATCCAAAGCGATCGCACTTGGGGAGTAATCATATCTAACCGATTTAACACTAACACTCGCGTCTTATTTCCCACCCACTCACTCATTTGGGGATGGTGTGTCGCCAAAGGAATTCGCGCGTCTCGTACCTCCAGTACCACATCTACCCGTGAAAGCTGTTCTTTGAGGTTCTTCTCTGCTTTGGCAATATGACCTGGATACCATTGGATCAGGTTTAATTTATAGTTATTAGTTAGCGAACTACGCAAAATCAATGCCTCCAAGATATTAAGTAAGTTAAAAGTCAAAAGTTAAAAGAACGAAACCGAGTCTCAGTAAGGAATTTAGCTACATGAATTATGCAAATTAAATGTGGAACAGTTTAGCTTTTTAAAATGCTTGTTTAATGCAAAAGAGCAATTAGCAGTAGTTTAGGCTTTATGTTAAGCATTTTTATACTTAATATTATTCAGTTAACATGCTCAACTGATACTCATTCTTTATTATCACCTCTACTCCCTACTATCCTTTGTCTCTGGATGAAAGCTCAAGATGACCCTCCTGAATTCTGCCGTCTTGCCATCCATAAAGCACTAGATAAAGACAGGGGAAAATAGACCATCGAAATTATAGATCCTAAGCTGAGAGACAGTAATAATTTCTGTATCAAAAACTTGACCAAAAAAAACAAAGCATTTTACTCTTTTGGAAAGTGTATTGAAATTCATCAATGCCATCTCTCCAGAACCTTGAAAATTAAATTCCGCGTTTCAAATTGAAGCTAAAAGTGTTTCTTTTTACCTTTCACACGCAAATTTTTCGCGGGGGTAGGGCGATCGCGGAAATGCTCATTCTTTCGTTGACCCCCGCGAATCGCTTGTGGTGCAAAGGTTTGAGTAGGGTATACCTGTTGCTCATTGTCAATAATTTAGGCTTATTGACAGGTAAATTAGACCCCCCGCTAAAATGACCCCTTCAAACCTAATTATAGTAAGGGTTCTAAAAGGGTAGGGTTTTAAATTCACTTCCCCTCACGGGGATGGAAACATCGGCAAAGCTGAAAGAACGTGGACGGCTGTACACCGGTTTTAAATTCACTTCCCCTCACGGGGATGGAAACAAGTCCTATGGATACTTAGGAAAGCTTATAAGTCTCCAGTTTTAAATTCACTTCCCCTCACGGGGATGGAAACACGAAATTCCCACCGCGCTGGTTGATCTTCGCCACCATAGGTTTTAAATTCACTTCCCCTCACGGGGATGGAAACAAGGCTATGTTCATCCAAAAGATGGGTGAACGTGGCAGTTTTAAATTCACTTCCCCTCACGGGGATGGAAACTGTACAGCATACCATACGCCACTAGCAGCTGCTAAGGCAGTTTTAAATTCACTTCCCCTCACGGGGATGGAAACAACCTGTAATAGCCATGAACTTCGCCGTTTTTTTGAAGAGTTTTAAATTCACTTCCCCTCACGGGGATGGAAACAATTGCAGAAAGACCAGCAAAAGCAGACCAATCATGAGGTTTTAAATTCACTTCCCCTCACGGGGATGGAAACTACTTGGCAAACATTCTGAGCATGTGCCTAGTGCCGCCAAAGTTTTAAATTCACTTCCCCTCACGGGGATGGAAACTTTAAGAGTTTTGCCCAAACGTCCCAGCTTTCCAAGACGTTTTAAATTCACTTCCCCTCACGGGGATGGAAACAATGGTAGTTCAAAACAAAATCCTTTGAAATGAAACTAAATAGTTTTAAATTCACTTCCCCTCACGGGGATGGAAACCCTTTAGAATTGTATAATCGGAAAACATTTCGTCTGTTAAAAGTTTTAAATTCACTTCCCCTCACGGGGATGGAAACTTTTGAAGGCCGTGGGAATTTTTGTACCTTACCAGAAATGTTTTAAATTCACTTCCCCTCACGGGGATGGAAACTTCCAAGTCATCTGTGATTCTGGGGGCAATCTGAAGTTTTAAATTCACTTCCCCTCACGGGGATGGAAACTCGAAGTAATCATTGAGTAAAACGACGCTTCCCCATGTTTTAAATTCACTTCCCCTCACGGGGATGGAAACCGTTAATACTCGCTGGCCAGCATGATGGTCAGCATTCTGGTTTTAAATTCACTTCCCCTCACGGGGATGGGTGCGACTATCGGTTGCACGACGAGAGTGAGTATCTCAGAAATACTCCTGGCGAGTGTCAATGCCAGTACCCGCCCAAAGGGGCATTACGGGTAACTGTAATGTCTCATAGCTAGAGGGTAAAATGCGCGACATCAGCAAGCCGCATAGTTAGGTGAAGTGCTAGGGTAAAACTAGACAGGGTTAACAGATGTGAATCCTTGCAGAGGCATCGTGAAGAGGAATTACCGAAAACGGCTGAGACGGTAAAAGGGGTAAAGTGATTCTGCCCAATCCTCAGAATCAGGGACACCAGAAACCCCCGGTGTATAGAGGGAACCCAAGCTAGTTGTATCTTTCGCGTGTGATACGTAGGAACCCCAATGGGGTCTTTTGAAC
>NZ_JAECZA010000058.1 GCF_016056275.1 Dendronalium phyllosphericum CENA369
GGAGCAGGGGGAGCAGGGGAAGCAGGGGGAGCAAGAATAACAACTGACTATTGTACAGACGTGATTAATCGCGTCTCTGACAACTCAAATATCGTTTTTTCGGTGGACAGCTATTGTGGAGCTTGCAAGAATAGCTACATAGAATTGGCGATCGCACCTGTGCAAATGAATTTGGAACTTTTACCATCTCCTGACGAAATGGAGCAGGCGTTCTATGGCAAGGATGCTAGTTATGACGGTGTGTTTTTTGTAGCGGTTCGCACTACTGGCATTTTTTGCCGTCCCTCTTGCCCATCTCGCCCCAAACCGGAAAATATTGAGTTTTTTCCGACAATTCGAGATGCCGTGTTTGCGGGTTATCGTCCATGCAAACGATGTCACCCTACAGAGGTGTACGGAGCGCTACCGGATTGGGTAATGTCGCTGATGAAACGCTTAGAAGCTACACCAAATGCGAAAATTACATCAGCAGAGTTGCGATCGCTAGGCATTACTCCCGAACGGGCAAGGCGATGGTTTTGCGAGCATTACGGCATGACTTTTGCCCAGTGGTGTCGAGGGCGGCGGCTGGCGGATGCTTTTACGCGAATTCGTGAGGGTGCAGAACTTGATGATGCGATTTTTGCCAATGGCTACGAATCTCACAGTGGCTTTAGAGAAGCATTTAGCAAAACTTTTGGAGTATCGCCAGGACAGAGCCAAAACCAAGACTACATTGCAACGCAAATTTTAGAAACACCTGTGGGAGCTTTGCTAGTCGGTGCAGTTTCTCAAGGCATTTGTCTCATCGATTACACAGACCGACGAATGCTAGAGCATAACTATGCTGAAATCCACAAACGTTTTACTTATCCAGTGTTACCTGTGACAAACGAGCAGATTGAGTGCTTGCGGGATGAGCTTTCTCGCTATTTCACTGGCACACTCACTAAATTTACAGTTCCTCTAGTTCTCCACGGTACTGCATTTCAAGAACGAGTTTGGTCGGAACTACAACGCATTCCCTATGGACAAACAATTTCTTATCATGAGCTTGCCCATCGAATTGGTCAACCAACAGCGGTTCGTGCTGTGGCTAGAGCAAATGGCATGAATCGGATAAATATCCTCATTCCATGTCACCGTGTCATCGGCAAAAACGGACAGTTAACAGGATACGGGGGTGGACTTTGGCGAAAACGCTTGTTGTTGGAATTGGAGCGTACTGGAAAATTTCCAGGAAATTAGGCAAGTACTGAATCAATGCTGTTGATGAAGTTTCCAATTGTTTGGTATATGGTGTAAGTGCAGCTAGCTGCACTTACTTGGTTCATAATTCACTTATAGAAGCGATCGCATTAAATCTTTTGATATAGCCGTAGTCACACCCTTTAGGACAGTTGCGATCGCTAAAAGCCATAAAGCGACTGGGTTTTTTTACTCAGCACTCAGCACTCAGAACTCAGCACTTTCCTATAGATTATTAAGGTTGGCGACAGTACTTATTCAGTTCATTGACTAATGCATCCGACTCCTTACCAGCAGTTTTAGCTGCGGCTGTTAGAGATGTATCAATGTCTGTTCTAGCCTTTTGTATTTTTTCCCTACCAGATTCTGAGGCTTCGGCTGTCTTAGCTGTGCCCAGCGCCCTAGCTGCTTTAGCGATCGCTTGACTGAGATTGTCAAACACTTTCACAAAACGGCTTTGGAATTCTTTCATCTTAGGATCTGGCAAATTCAGTTCCTTTAAAGATCCGGTGACAGCTTCCAAATCTCTAGACAGTTGCATACTTGTGATCGCCTGCTGTCCTTTTTTTTGATCGATCAAAGAATTCCCTTCATTTACCACCTGAATTAGTCGCTGACACTGAGAAGCTTTATTTTCACTGCAACTAGTAACTAATAAAACGATACTCAGACTCACAGGAGCAATAACAATATATTTACACCACACAGGCATTAATACCCCACCAGCAATAAAAACCCCAACATGGTAGCTAATTATTCAGTTATTTTGCGTAATCTGTCAAAGAACAGAATATTTTGTTTGGGCCTGCTTGCAGGAAATACCGACTTCACCTAGATAATCTTATCACCACCAGTAATTCCCTTGGGCACTAGTTATCTTTCTAGGGTTGCTTATAAAGGTGGATTGTTTGCCTATTTTTCTAGAGGCGATCGCAAGCCCTTTAAACTTCTTTACAATTCTCGCTGGAATAAATAAAAGATTCTACTCATCTGAGCATATCAATAAATCTAAATTGAATCTAATCAATCTGTAAATTTACTGTTTTTCTACTTTTTGTACCCCAAATCGTAATTCTTCTAATAAGAAACAACTGCGGAATTACTTATATTTTGACATTTATATTTCGTGGCAAAAAACATAGGAAAAGCATATTTTTAAAGAGTTATTTAAGTTAGATATTCACTATTGTTATGAAGATTTATTGAGAATATCCTGGTAGTAATGGGAATAATGCGAACAACAAACTGCCTCATAAAAACACACAAGCTAATGCCGAAATTCAAAGTTTTATCTAGGGTTATAGCAGCATCTACAATTAGCATCGGCTTTTTGTCTGTTACATCTGCTGCTCGTGCAGCTAATTTAGTTCCCCAGCAAGAAGGGGAAATTCAACTTACAAATATGGCGTGTCTTAGCAGTACAAACCCCAAATGTATAGACACAAGTTCGGGAGCAAATGGTTTCACTGTAACTAGTTTGAGTTACGATTCACAGTTTTCCGAAAGTCGCTTGTTTGTAGATAAAAGAAACACTGTCAACGACTACTCATCATTTGGTATTCAGTTTTTAGGACAGGATGCAGGAACCAATACTACTCTAGGAGAATATTGGTTGCGTCCGGTAGCTTATACGCCTAACACACAGAAAGTAGACTCGCCTAAAATTGATACTTCCACAAAAACTGTTGATGCTCCCGTAGATGCCAGCGTTGGAACAACGACTTCTAAAGCAGAACCTACAATACAAACAACTATCGCTGCTAACGGTAAGAAGACAATCAAAACAACTACTGTTGAGACAACGATTGTTACCAGACAAATTATGGTTTCTGCCAAGGTTATTGAAAATGGCAAAAAGGTAACTAAGCAAGTCCCGAAGTTGGTACAGGATATTACTACTAAAACGACTAATCAGACGACAACAATTACTCCTGGCACACCTGTTGAAAAAGGACAGTTGGAAGTTGGTAAATTCCAATTTGACTTCAAAAATCCCTTGGCTGGACTAAAGCTTAATTTCTTTGATGTGGAAGACTCAAAACACACAGGAATTTTGAGCTACACCAACAGTGCTGGCAAAACTTTTTCAATTCCAGAATTGCTTGCTGGGAAACAAGACGGAAATTTGCAATCATTGGTTATTCATGATGTGGTGTCGTTCGTGGTGCAACTGGGTAATCCCGGTCAAAAATACGGCTACAAAGATAGTCAGTTTACTACCACTGGCGATGGTGTAGATTTACAATTACAAACTGTGCCCGAACCTGGTAACTTAGCTGGTTTAGGTGCTTTGGCTATACTAGGCGTAACGATCGCACGACAACACAAAAAGAAAACTGTTGATTGTTGACAGTTGACTGTTAGCAAGCATAACTACTAGTCTGCCAAAGTCTTTTTGACAAACGGGAAAAAGGTAAGGGGTAAGGGGTAAAGGTTTTAAACCCTTCCCCTTTTTCCTTTTAAGAGCCTACACCTGTCAATATTTGCGTGGTGAACTACTACTTTGGCTCAACTCTTCCCCCAACAGAAGCAAGTAGCTAGAATAAGGCTATGTCTGAAAATTCCGCTTCTGTAACTGCAACACGCCCCACGTTCATCTTAGTAGATGGGCACTCCCTCGCCTTTCGTTCTTACTTTGCTTTCGCCAAAGGACGAGATGGCGGACTGCGTACTAAGACGGGGATTCCTACTAGTGTATGTTTTGGCTTCCTCAAGTCTCTGTTGGAGGTCATGGCGACACAACAGCCACAAGCAATGGCGATCGCTTTTGATTTGGGTTTGCCAACTTTCCGCCACGAAGCCGACGATACCTATAAAGCCGATCGTCCAGGAACGCCAGAAGACTTTGTTCCTGACTTGAAAAATCTACACGAGTTGCTTGATGGTTTCAATCTGCCAATTTTCACTGCTCCAGGTTATGAAGCCGATGACGTTTTAGGAACCTTATCACAAAAAGCAACTGCCGCTGGGTATAAAGTGAAAATTTTGACAGGCGATCGCGATTTATTTCAACTGATCGACCCAGACAAAGAAATCACCGTTTTAAATTTTAGTCCGGATGCTCTCAAACGCTCTACAAATAGCATCACTGAATTTAGTACAGAAGAAGTTAAGCAAAAATTAGGCGTATTACCTACGCAAATTGTCGATTATAAAGCTCTTTGCGGTGATAAATCAGATAATATCCCTGGGGTTAGGGGAATTGGCGAAAAAACAGCAGTACAGCTACTTAACACCTACGGTTCTCTCGAACAGATTTATGCTGTGCTAGATGAAATTAAAGGAGCAACCCAGAAAAAACTTACAGAGGGTAGAGAAGATGCAAAGAAATCTCGCTACTTAGCAGAAATAGTTGTCGATGTTCCTTTAGAAGTTGATTTTGAAAAATGTAAATTAAAAGGATTTGATACAAATATCCTGATACTAATTTTAGAAAAGTTAGAATTCAAAACTTTTTTAGGTAAAGTCAACGAACTTCAGCAACGGTTTGGCGGCACAGTTGAAAAAGCGCCAAAAGTAGAAACAACTGCTACAGAATCAGAATTGGAATTTGAAGACGCAGACCTTTCATTTTTCAGTTTCGAGGAGACACAAACCGCACAACAGCAACCTGTTTCGGAAATTCAACCACGCATCGTTAATACTGAAGCGAAACTCACGGAATTAGTAAATTTGTTGCGACAATTCACTAACCCAGAAACACCCGTTGCTTGGGACACAGAAACTAGTGACTTAGAACCACGGGATGCCGATTTAGTAGGAATTGGTTGTTGCTGGGGAACGAAACCAGATGAATCAGCTTATATTCCCCTCAATCACAAAATAGGAGAAAATTTAAATCAAAATATAGTACTAGAAGCATTACGTCCAATTCTTGAAAGTACTAATTATCCGAAAGCGTTTCAGAATGGCAAATTTGACCGTTTAGTTTTCCGCTGTCAGGGAATTAACTTAACGGGAGTTGTCTTCGATCCGATGTTGGCAAGTTACCTGTTAAATCCAGATACTAGCAATAACTTGAGCGATTTATCGCTGCGATACTTGGGATTATCGGTGCAAAATTATTTAGATTTAGTTCCCAAGGGCAAAACAATTGCTGATATAGACATTACAGATGTAGCAAATTATTGCTGTTTGCAAGTCTATGCGACATTTCAACTGGTATTTAATTTACGTGAAGAACTAGAAAAAATTCCCGCTTTACATCAATTATTGATAAATGTAGAACAGCCGCTAGAAGTAGTTTTAGCAGCAATGGAATACCAGGGGATTCGTATTGATTCAATTTATCTAAAAGAACTTTCACAGCAGTTAGAAACAAATTTAGCAAATTTAGAAGAAAAAGCAACTGAGCTAGCTGGAGAAAAATTTAATTTAGGTTCTCCGAAAAAACTGAGTCAGATATTATTTGAGAAATTAGGATTTAGCACAAAATATTCTCGTAAAATTCAAACAGGTTATTCTACAGATGCGGCGACATTAGAAAAACTCCAAGAAGTTTATGAAAGCGAGTTTGTTAATACGATTATTGATTACCGCACTTTATCAAAATTAAAGTCTACTTATGTAGATGCATTGCCAGCATTGGTGCGTGCAGATACTCAGCGGGTGCATACTGATTTTAATCAAGCAGCAACCTCAACTGGTCGGTTATCCTCTTCTAATCCGAATTTGCAGAACATTCCGATTCGTACAGCTTTTAGTCGGCAAATTCGGAAAGCGTTTTTGCCAGAACAGGGTTGGTTAATGGTGGCTGCTGATTACTCACAAATCGAGCTGCGAATTTTAGCTCATTTAACTCAAGAACCAGTATTGGTGCAGGCATATCAACAGAATGAAGATATTCATACTGTAACGGCAAAGTTAATTTTTGAAAAAGAAGATATTACATCAGATGAAAGAAGATTAGCAAAAACAATTAACTTTGGCGTAATTTATGGAATGGGTTCTTTGAGGTTTTCGCGTTCAACTGGTATAGATAAAGCCATTGCTAACGAGTTCATTAAGCGATTTAACGAACGCTATCCCAAAGTTTTTGCATATTTAGAAGGAGTAAAAAAACAAGCGATCGCTCAAGGTTATGTAGAAACTATTCTCGGTCGTCGTCGTTATTTTGATTTTACAAATAACAGTTTACGCAAATTAAAAGGTAGCAATCCAGAAGAAATTGATTTGAGTAAATTAAAGAATTTGGGTGCTTTCGATGCTGGTTTATTACGCTCTGCAGCTAACGCACCAATTCAAGGTTCTAGTGCTGATATTATCAAAATTGCTATGGTGAGATTGCATGAGGTTTTACAAAAATCTCAAGCGCGTTTGTTGTTGCAAGTTCACGATGAATTGGTGTTTGAAGTTCCTCCTCATGAGTGGCAAGAGTTACAATTGCAGATTAAATCTGTGATGGAAGATGCAGTACAGTTGAGCGTACCGTTGATAGTAGATGTGCGTGCTGGCGAGAATTGGATGGAGACGAAATAATTGCCTGACATCAGCGAATGCTTGCTTGCGATCGCTTTTTTAAACAACTGCTCGCTACCTTTTTTGTAATTGATTGTGATGCAAATTGCGTAAAGGTTTCAATTGCTGTGTTGGGATGGGCGATGAGACATTGCGGGTCTTTTTAAAAGATTGCCGCCACGAGACATTTGATGCTCTTTATTAAATGCAAAAAGACGCACAGAGAAGTGCGGTCTTGGGGAGACACTGCTAGCCCTTGGTTCTCTCGGTTGAAGCAAGTGTCGTCTTTGCCCAAGTGAAGCAACTTCGGAGGGTCAAGAGCGTTGAGCAAACTTCGGAAGAACACAAAGAGAGATAAATTTTAAAATTTGGATGCTCTCCTTCAGAACCACCGATGTTTGATTCACATTTTTGGGATAGAGTGACTCAATATTTCACAATTTAGCTAAGTCTGAGCGTACATTCTAAAATTAACTTTTGATTCACCAAAGAATAGGGTTGAATCTCTAAAGCGCGTTTAAAAGCTTTAATAGCTTGACTGTAATCTCCTAGTGCGGCATAACACAAGCCCATGCCGTGAAGTGCCCCGAAATGTACTGGATTAATCTGAATGACCATCTTACAATCTCCCAGAGATTGTTTATAATCACCCATGCTGTAGTAGAGAAAAGCTCGCCGATTCCAGGCTTCAGCAAAATCTGGTTGTTCTACGATCAGTTCTGTCAACATCTCTTCGGCTTCAGCCATTTCTCCAGCATCAAGTAACTTTTGACTCTGGTCGATTCTTTCCAGCCCATAAATTCCCTTTTGCTGAAACCAGATACGCCAGAGTTTTTTAGTCGCTTGGTCGCGGACTGTGGCATCGGGATTTTTCAAGTCTTCAAGTAAGGAATTAATCGATAAAGAATCCATGAATTTGAGTGTAGTGATTGTCTCCTTGTATCAAGGTATCAATTTTCGTACTAAATCTACTAAGTCTTTTTTAAAGTCCTCTTTAAAATTCTCCCACAACATTTGCGAGTTAGGCAATTCGTATGTTATTTGTTGTATTAACCAATACTATTAATCCAATACTCGAAATATCAAGTTATAAGTGATTGATTACTAGGATACCAAACTCTTGAAAACCAAAACTAACTATTGGTAGTTGACGAATACGTAGTAATTAATAGTTCATCAAAACATTACAAAAAGATCCATGATTATGCCAAAGCCAAATCGCGTTTCAAGGCATATAGTTCTTACGTCCCATCCCAGTCGCTTTGGCCCTAAGCCAATCCCCATTCACTGGGGAGCAGCCGAACCAATGGAACGCGGCCCGGTGATTGCGACGCTAACTAAGCAAGCACATCGCAATGCGATCGGTACGCATTCGGGTAGTTATGCTATTTACCGTGCCTTAGCGGTAGCTAGTGGTGCTTTACAGTCCGATCATCGGGCTGATTTGACTAACACATCGCCAGTGGAACATATTGGGCCGCACCCTAGTTGGGCTGACCCTGAGAAGATTGTTTCTCTCGACCCTTTTGGCGCGATCGCATCTGAGGTATTCGCACCTTATTACGAACAGGGCTACGACATCCGCCCGACGATCGCCATTACGAAAGCACATATCAACATGCCAGAACTGCAATACGCTGTAGAAAAAGGGCGCTTGCGGGTAGATGGCGAGATTATGAAACCAAACGGCGATTTGGTGGTCACAAAAGCTGCTATTGAGCCTGTTTGGTATTTACCAGGAGTTGCCAAGCGCTTTGGCATTTCTGAAGGAGATTTGCGCCGCGCTTTATTTGAACAAACTGGGGGGATGTTCCCAGAACTAGTAACGCGTTCGGATTTGGAAGTATTTTTACCGCCAATCGGGGGGTTGACGGTGTATATTGTTGGCGATATGGCAGCGATCGCCGATCCGAATAAACCAGTAGCCGTGCGCGTACATGATGAATGCAACGGTTCTGATGTCTTTGGCTCAGATATTTGTACCTGTCGCCCTTATCTCGTACACGGGATTGAAGTGTGCGTACAAACAGCACAACAAGGTGGTGTCGGGGTAATTGTGTATAGCCGTAAAGAAGGGCGCGCTTTGGGAGAGGTAACGAAATTTTTAGTTTACAATGCGCGCAAACGCCAAGAAGGAGGCGATCGCGCTGATGCCTACTTTGCCCGCACAGAATGCGTCGCCGGAGTGCAAGATATGCGCTTTCAAGAACTGATGCCGGATGTATTGCATTGGTTGGGGATTACCCGCATTGACCGTATGGTGTCGATGAGTAATATGAAATACAACGCAATTACTGAGTCGGGAATTGAGATTGCAGAACGCATCCCAATCCCAGAGGATTTGATTCCCCAAGATGCGCGGGTAGAAATTGAGGCGAAGAAAGCAGCTGGTTATTACACTACTGGAGATGTGTTAGATGCAGATGGTTTGGCTGAGGTGAAGGGACGTTCTTTGGAATAGCTGAAGGAGTAGAGGGGCAGAGGGGCACTGGAGAACACCTTACTCAGAACTCAGCACTCAGCACTCAGCACTTAGAACTCAGCACTCAGATATATCGGGGGATTGGAAGAGTGGAAATAGGAACCACAGAGACGCAGAGGGCGCAGAGAGAAGAGGAAAGGGAGGCGATCGCATATTTTCGTTCTCCGGTTGCTATTAGGGAGTGTTGCGGGCAAATATTTACATGGGTAAATGAGGGACATTCGCGTTATTTTGCTTGCGATTTAAAGCAGTTGGAACGAGTGGCAGATTATGTCATTGAGGTAATGCGCTGCGAATATCCAAATTTGCAAATTCCGTTTCATAGTCGTTGGCGGCATTTTGCAGCTGGGAATGTGCCGCGATTAACTCAGTTAGATACTCAGTTAACTGGATTAACGCCTTTGGAAAAAGCTGCTGCTAAATTTGATTTAGCAATTGTGAGTGTATTGTTGGATGCTGGGGCAGGAGATAGTTGGCGTTATTACGAACAGGAAACGGGGCTGACTTTGGGGCGTTCTGAAGGTTTGGCTATTGCTAGTTTCCAAATGTTTTGTCAAGGCAGTTTTTCTAGCAATAACTTACTGCAAGTCGATGCTTTGCGATTACAAACATTAACAGAAACAGAACTCGCTAATGGGTTTCAGGTAAATGCCAAAAATCCATTAGTAGGTATTTCTGGACGATGGCAATTATTACAAAAATTAGGTCAAGTACTAGTTTCTCTTCCTGATTTATTTGGCTATCAAAACCCGCGTCCAGGAAATTTAGTAAATTATTTGTTGAGCAAATCTCAAAATGGTCAGTTAACAGCTTCTACTGTATTCAGTGCGGTTTTAGAAGGACTCAGTGACATCTGGCCGGGAAGATTAGAAATTGCTGGAGTTAACCTCGGTGATGTTTGGCAATACCCATCCTTAGAAACAGCACAATTACTTTATTCTTCCTTAGTGCCGTTTCACAAACTTTCCCAGTGGCTAACATATTCATTGTTGGAACCATTACAGGAACTCGGTTTAGAAATTACTGGTTTAGATGCCCTGACTGGATTACCAGAATATCGTAATGGGGGATTATGTCTCGATTTAGGGCTGATTAGCGCCAAAAGTCCAGATATTTTACACTCATCCCACTCTGTAGGATCGGAAGTTATAGTTGAGTGGCGTGCTTTGACTGTAATCCTTTTGGATCGAATTGCGATCGCAGTACGCGAAAAGTTGGGCATGACTGCTGAGGAACTACCACTGGTAAAAATCCTGCAAGGGGGAACCTGGACAGCAGGACGCAAAATTGCCGCTGAACTCAGAACGGGAGGTAAGCCTCCTATAAAAATTGAAAGTGATGGCACAGTATTTTAATTGTCAGTTGTCAGTTGTCAGTTATCATTTGTTTTTTACTACTGACCAATAACCACTAACTACTGACTATTGACTAATAATTAATATGCAAAATCAAGTAACAATTATCGAGCATCCATTGATTCAGCATAAACTGACGCTAATGCGGAAAGCTGAAACCAGTACAACGAAATTTCGCAACTTGCTTAAGGAAATTAGCTTGTTGTTAGCTTATGAAGTAACGCGGGATTTACCGCTGAAATACGAACAGATCAAAACACCACTAGCACCGATGGATGCGCCAGTACTTGCCCCTGATAAAAAGTTAGTGTTAGTTTCGATAATGCGGGCAGGTCAGGGAATTTTGGATGGAATGCTGGAGTTGATGCCATCAGCACGAGTCGGACATATAGGTTTATACCGCGACCCAAAAACTTTGATTCCTGTTGAGTATTATTTTAAGGTTCCTCAAGACGTTGAGCAACGCGATATGATTGTAGTCGATCCGATGCTGGCAACTGGTAATTCTGCTGTTGCAGCGGTAGAACGTTTGAAATCAACTAATCCCTTATCAATTCGATTTGTCTGCTTACTTGCAGCCCCAGAAGGTATTAAGCATTTCTGTGAAACACATACTGATGTGCCTATATATGCTGCTGCTATTGATGATTATTTAGATGAGCATGGCTATATTATTCCTGGGCTGGGAGATGCAGGCGATCGCTTGTTTGGTACAAAATAAACCAATCTAAAGATAGAAAAATAAAGTAAGAAATTAATTAGCAAGAAACTGATGCAATCATCGAAGTTTTGACAAATTGGCATGACAAATTTCACTATTAGAGTCTTTAATTTTCAATAGTTCAGTTTTGTTTAATTTGGAAAAAATTCTAACAAAGCTGGGTAGCATCTTTGCGGTGTTCTCGAATAGTAGTTGTTTGTTAGTAAAATTATGTCTAAAAAAATTGGCTTTTTCAAAATAGGAAATTTCTCTCATACTAATAATTCTGTTATAGAAGTTATTAAAAATGAATTTCCTAGTTTTGAACTTGAAATTCTAGATATATCAAAAGACTTTGCTAATATTAAAGAAGTTGCTAATTTACTTTCAGTAGGTAAAAACTACGGTATTGACATAATTTTGAAACGCAAACAAATATTCAGTTGTTTGACCAGAACCCCTCATATATTCAAAAAAGTAAAAAGATGTATTCATCAAAAAATTAATCCGAAAGAATATATTTTTACTTTTCAAACTCAATCTTTATTTGATGCTAGTTTACCTGAAGTACCTCACTTTGTATATACAGATCATACTCATTTAGCAAATCTAAATTATCCTGATTTTTCTTCAAAAAATCTTTACTCTAAATC
This sequence comes from Dendronalium phyllosphericum CENA369, assembly GCF_016056275.1. Classification (GTDB taxonomy): domain Bacteria; phylum Cyanobacteriota; class Cyanobacteriia; order Cyanobacteriales; family Nostocaceae; genus Dendronalium; species Dendronalium phyllosphericum. The sequence continues at coordinate 11,875 of NZ_JAECZA010000058.1, forward strand.
ATGGATTAAATTAGAAAAAACTATCTATAAAAATGCTAGGATAAATTTTACAATGAGTAACAATATAACTAAATCAATTATAGAACAATATTCCTGTAGCCCAGATAAAGTAATTTGTGTTTATGCTGGAATTAATGCAAATAATAACCACTTTGAAAACCAAGATTTTCAAAAATACACTAAGAAAAATATTCTCTTTGTCGGTGTTGATTGGCAACGTAAAGGAGGGCCACAACTGGTTGAGGCATTTAAAAATGTTTTAAAATTTCATCCTCAAGCTCAACTCACTATTGTAGGTTGTTCTCCTAAGTTAGATATTCCTAATTGTCATGTTGTAGGTAGAGTACCATTATCAGAAGTTAGCAAATATTTTCGTGAAGCCTCAATTTTCTGTCTCCCGACTAGATTAGAACCTTTTGGAATTGTCTTTCTTGAGGCGATGAGTTATAAATTACCCATAGTTGCTAGCAATATAGGAGCAATACCAGACTTTATATCAGATGGTGAAAATGGATATTTAGTAGAAACGGACAACGTGGATAAACTAGCAGAAAAATTGATTTACTTTCTCAACAACCCAAATAAATGTCAAGAGTTTGGCAATAAAGGATTTGAAATTTTTCTAAAACGATATAATTGGCAAGTTGTAGGTAAAAAAATTAGAGAAAATATTGAGCCATTAATTACAAAATGATTTGTTGTTTGTAAAAGTTAAATCGCAGCAGAAGTATAGTATTTCTCGTGCTGCGATTTTAACCTTACTGGCGTGTAGCTTCCAGTATGCGAGAGAAATAGAAGCGCGTCTTAGTCATCGACTGACGTTGCACGCAAAAGCCATTACTTTCTAAAATTTTCACGACATCAGCTTCTCGATGCAGATAAGCACGAGTTGTCTTGCTCGGTCCCGGAAAGAAACTACCAATTTTCTTGAGTATACTTAGAGCACAGGTCTTAGGCGCAAAACTGAGAATTATCCTTGACTGTGCCAAAGAACAAAGGTGAGAAATCATTTCATCTGCTTTTTCTTGAGGATAGTGGATGAGAACATCCAAACAAATAACCGTGTGGTAACTACCACTCAATGATTCTAAATCCTGGACGGCAAAAGTTGGGTTATCGCTATTTCCTAAGGTTTGTAAGGCTCTATCTTTGCCTTCTGAAACCATTTTTTCAGAAATATCGCTAGCATAGACCTTAGCACCATCTGCGGCCAGGGGAATGCTGAGACTACCCACACCACATCCAGCATCGCAGATTGATAACTCTGATAAATTGTTATCTGCTTTCAGCCAGCCGATGACTGTATCCACAGTTTGCTGGTGTCCGTTGCGGATGTCTAACTGGACTTTGTTGACTTCGCCATCGCCGTAAATCCGCCTCCAGCGGTCAAACCCTGTGGAATTGAAATACTCGCGTACAATCGTTTTATCGTCGGCTGCGTTCATAAACTTCGATTTTTAAGGGTTCCCAATGCTTAAAATTATCACTAATAGCAACCGTTAAGAACCCCTTTCCAAATTTTCTATATTAATGTCTGGTGTAGAGGCGAAGATACTTACTTACTAAAAAAAGTCAGATTACCAACTGCTGGTGATTTGAACTTAGCAAAACTACGGTTCTCCATTTTGACATCAAAGTATGAGACTAATTATCTGATACTGTTAGCAAAGCTGAACTGTATTGCGCCTGATTCAAACAAATCGCTGGCTAAATTCACACATCAAATCGACTCTTCCTTTCCGCAACATTGCCGGATCTAATCTTTCCGTAGTATTGCAAGTCATCAAGACTACTAGTCGCTGTTTCATTTGAATGCCAGAATCATCAATCACACTTTGGTACAAAGTCCCATCTAGCAAGCTGAGAATATGTTCTGTTTTGTTATTATATTGTGCAACTTCTGATGCCCGATTTTGTGCTAAATTATCAGCTTCGTTGATGATAATACAAATACGCTCTAGGTAAGTTGGGGGTACGAAGTTTGCGATCGCATCATGATCTAGAATAAAAATGACATAACCTAAAGGCACAAGAATTTCTTTTGCAACTGCTTGTGTCCATGCGGTTTTACCTGTCCCCGGTTCTCCATGTACCACAACTGCTAACTGATTTTGGTTGAGAACCGCTTGTTGTACTGCGTCAGTAAAGTTTTGAATATCTGCGGGAAAAGTCCGAATTGGAAATTGACTGTGAACTTTACCGACACGACTTTGATAGCCACTCAGCATGACTGCTAAATCGTAAGTCGCTTTGTTAATTAATGGCGATATCTCTTTCGACATTAAAGTATATTGTCGCCGTCCGCGATCGTAAGATTCAATTTGTAGCCAAATATCATACTTTGACCAGTAAGCATAAACTGTATTCACAACGTCTAGACGTTCCCAACTAATAAATCTATTGGCTGGAAGATAGAAATCTCTTTCTAAGTAATACTGGGTAATAATGTCAGGACATCCTAATAGTTGTAAAACTCGTAATACAGTAATTTCTTGCAATCTATTGAGAACGTAATCAATGGGAATGCTACTACGACTTACAAATTGCACAATAGGCGTTTCTGTACTTAAAACATCTTTGTAGCGATGGTCGGGTGACTGAGGGTCAGGCGTAATATAATTCCAAAATTTTTCAACTTCGTAGCGAGTGTTATCAGAAGCGATGCTTAAGAAATTAGCCCACCAAGTATAATTATTCCGCCCTAAAACTTCAGCAAAATTACTGACTAAATTTAAACTTTTTTGAGTTAATTCGTGTCTATCATCGCACCATAACTGACATAAAAATTCCCAGTCGAAGTCTCGCTGAAATGGTCGCCAACCATTAGCAAGCAAGCTTTGACCTTTATTATTTGCTGGATTACTATCATTATTTCCAAAGTAATCAAATTCCATATTTTATCTGATGTAGACTATTTAAAATTAATTTTTATTCAAATGAACTACTAGCTGCAAATCACAAGAGCACAAGTATCTTTTATCTTAAAGTCACTCTATTAGCTAGTTAAACACACTTTTTCAAGGATGCCTACTTCTAGTTTTTAGGTAATTTCCGATTTTTTGAGTATGGTAAGACTATTTATGATAATTGCAACGTTCTGGCACTAATTTCAACGAAATTTTAGCAACACCCGATTGAATTCATAAAATATTACATAATTTTACATATAAACATGTAGTAGGGTGGTTAATATAGCCACCCTACAAGCAGTCTAATGTAGTTCTGTTCCATCTTTACGAAGCAGATAGCGATCGCTAATTAATTTCAGTACAATTCTACCTATTTCTAGATGGGTTCTTTCAACTAAAGGTTGCACTACAACACCTTCCATAATGCAATTTGGACTGATTACACTATTAGCATTGTTGAACTGAGATACTGCTTCCCAACTGTAAGCACCTGTATAAAGTACGGGTACTGTTGGCAAGTTGAAATCCTCACAAAAATTTACGAAATCAATGTAATTGAGAAACTGACTGCCGCGACGTACAGCAAACAAAGCAATACCAATTTTGCCATTATTCAAACCATATTTTATGTCTTGTACGCCATATATTTCTCCAAATACCTGGGTTTCTGGTGGCAGTTTTTGCAAAGCTGTATTTTCGTTATATGCTCTGATATAAACTAGATTTTTATTCGCTTCGCTGTTTTTCCAGAAATAATTATGACTACCAATTTTTGTGACTTTTTCAGCGTCCACTAAGACGGTGAAGTTAGTCCCGTGTAACTTTTCCGTTACAACAATTTCTTCACCTTCTACTAACAAATCTTTATATCGCTTCAGGTTTTCTGGACTAGGAAATTTATACTGTCCGATATGACTTTCTACTTCCCCACTCATGCCTTGAGGAATTGGATATTCATACTTAGTTACACCAAAATATTCGGTGTAGTCATCGCCAATGTTACCTGTGAAGTTATTGCCTACAGGAATTAGCAAACCCTCAGAAAAAATTCCCCGCAATTTAGCCGCGCGTAGTTTCTTAGAGTAGTAAGGACGAATGCCAAATTCGTCTAAAAATTTCTCTGGAATAACGCTATCAATAGGAAAGTAAAATGCCAAATCTCCAGGCTGAAAGCTACCCTTTGCAGTAACAACTTGATATGCCATACCTGTGAAAGAAGCGATATCTAGCCGATCGGCATTAGGATGAGGATTAACGCTTTCTATTTGAACTATTTCAACTTTGAATATACTCATAGTTCACCTCTTTTTGTATGGAAATTTTTTGTAAAATAAGGTAAAAATATGTTTGTATTTAACTAATATTTATAAAATGGTTGTAAAAATTTTCAGATAAAAATATCAATATTTTGATGCGATCGCCTTGACTCTCTTACCCGATAAAAACAGGTTTTAAATATATTTATTAAGTCGTTTATCTCATCAATTGTTTGATATCTACTAGTTAAATCAGTCATTTTGCTTAATTTATAAATAACTTGATACTTTAATTTAGTTAAGGTTTTATTTATTGGCGATCGCTCACTATAACTTAAGTTAATAAAAATATAGTTTTTACTTGCTACTTTAATGCTACATACATACTACAATATAGTCAAGTATTTTGGAGAATTCAGAAATTTTTTCTGAATTCTTCTTTGTAAGCACCTAATCCTAGCGATTAGAAATCGCGTGCCAGTTGCTCATAGGGGAAACCCCCAAGACCGCACTGGCTTGGCTATACAAACTCTCGTCCGCCGACGCGGACTAAACCCAAAATCAAGGATTTGAAACCCACGCAGGTGGTGAGTCCAGTGCTGCGGGAGGGTTTCCCTCCGGAGCCACTTCCGTGCGGGGGTTCCCCCCGTTGAGAAAAGTGGCATCAGGCAACTGGCTAACCCGTTAGCGTAGCGTTAGCGAGTCTTCGAGCGTCAGGGGTTTTGCCTGTGTAGCCGCGACTAGTAGTCGCTTGGTGCAAGATGTAAGGATAATTATTGACTGACGATCGCAAACAAAAAATCAACCGTTCTTTGGGAGTTCTATTGTAAATACAGTGCCTTGACCTAGTTCGGAGGCAACAGCTATTTTACCACCGTGCCCTTCGACAATTCGGCTTGATAGGTGTAGCCCTAAACCACTGCCAGAGCGTTTGTTTCTACCTTGGCGAAACCGCTCGAAAATACCTCCTTGGTCTTCGGGAGCAATGCCATAACCTGTGTCTTCAACTGTGATAGTTATCCAATCTTTATTTTGATTAGCTGATTTTTCGGAAATCCGAATTTTTACGCCGCCTGTATCTGTAAACTTGATGGCGTTACCAATTAAGTTATTGAATACACGGCGAATTTCTAAGGCATCGCCCATCATGACACCAGCGTCTGCTTTTGGCTCTAACTCACTAGTATCTATTTTTAAAGTTAAGTTTTTCTCGCTAGCAAGAGGAGTTAGTTCGCTAACTACTTCTTGAATTATTTCCGGCAGATTACAACTTTCCCAATTTAATGTCTTCTTACCTGCCTCGAAACGATAAACTTCTAACAGGGTATTCACCATTTGCATTAAATTTTGGTTACTGCGAATCATCACGGCGATCGCTTGTTTCATTTCTGGCGAAATTTTGCAGAAAGTTTCTTGTTGAAATAAATCAAGCATCCGGTCAGCAGCTACTAAAGGAGTTCGCAAATCGTGCGTCAAACGAGAAACAAAGTCTTCTCGTTGGCGTGCCATCTTTTTTTGTTCGTCCACACTATGCTTTAAACGTAAAAGCGATCGCACTCTTGCCAAGAGTTCATCAGTATCGAATGGTTTGCGAATAAAATCATCGGCTCCCGCATCCAAGCCTTCGACAACGCTGGATTCGTGAAAGGCAGTGATTAGCAAAATTGGAATATAGCTAATAGCGGGGTTATTGCGAATACGGCGCGTGACTTCATAACCATCTATCCCTGGCATCATCACATCTAAGAGAATCAAATCGGGTGGAGATTGTTGCACATGCTGTAAAGCCGTTGTGCCATCTGCTACTAAATCGATTTCATACCCTTCACTTTCTAAAATAGTCTGAACCAAAATGAGATTATCTCTAGTATCATCAACAGCGAGAATCCGATCGATTTTAGAATTTTCTACAACAGACATGATTTACAACTTTAAAATATGAGTTTTTTAAATAATTAATAGAGTAGTCTTATTTTTGTTTAATGTTTCAGGTGGGGATGTCCTATGGAAGCTTTACTAGATTGATGCGGATTCTGAGCCGAACAAACAATGCCATCACCATCCCAATGGAAAGCATTAATTTCAGCGGCGTTTTGTGGTGAGACTTGCCTTGGGATTTCAATTTTGAACATTGACCCGGCCCCTAATTGACTTTCGAGAAAGATTTTGCCGCCCATCATTCCCACCAGCGAATCGATGATTGCCAAACCCAGACCTGTACCCGGATATTTGCGAGTGATGCTTTGATCGACTTGGCGAAACGCTTCAAAAATATGTTTGAAATCTTTGGGAGCTATACCTATACCAGTATCTCGAACTGCGATCGCTACTCGATTTCCCGAAATCTCTTTGACTTCAATCCAAATGCTGCCGGACTCTGTAAACTTAATAGCGTTGGAGAGTAAGTTCACTAAAATCTGGCGCATCCGCACCGGATCGTTAAATAATAAAGGATTTTCTAAGTTTATTTGAACTAGCAAAGACAATTTTTTGGCCTCTGCTAAAGAGCGCATTTCTGCGACGATAGTATTTATGATTTTTGTTAAATCAAATAATTCTGACTTAAGTTCTAGTCTTCCTGCTTCTAGCTTGGAAAAGTCAAGAACTTCATTTAATAGCATCAGCAAATGCTTACCATTATTAAGGATACGCTCCACCATATCTGTTTGCTGATGTGTCAGTTGAGCGAACTTAGGACGCAACAAAATTTGAGAAAATCCAATAATGGCATTCATCGGCGTTCGTAGTTCGTGAGACATAGTTGCCAAAAATTGAGATTTCAGCCGTGATGCTTCCAAAAGTTTGAGGTTTTGCAATTGAATTTGTTGCCTTTGTCTCTCCAATTCTTGATTTTTGCGAATCAGCTGCTCGTGACTTTCTCGAAGTTGCTGGTTTGCCAAAGCTGCCTGCATTTCAGCGCGATGTACTCGAATGGCATTCCGTAAAATCTGAGCCAAAGTTGCTGAGGATACCCTAGATTTAGAAAGATAATCTGTAGCACCAGCTTTCATCAAAGCTACAGCGATTTCTTCATCGCCTTGAGCTGTAAGAACGACTAAAGGAACTTTGATTTCTGACGAACGTAGTTTTTGGATTAGGTTTAATCCGTCATCGTCTGGTAAGCGATAGTCCAGGAAAACGCAGTCGTAAACGGTATTTCTGAGGGCAGAGACTGCATCATTAGCATTACTCACCTCAAATAATTCCATACTAACTCCTGCTTTAGCCAGAGCTCGCCGCACTGCCATGCGATCTACTTCATCATCGTCTACAACCAAAATTTTCAGCGTCTCTTCCATCGGTTTCTCTTTTGGCTGTTAAATACAGTTTGATGTATAACATTGGTATTTTTAAACTATCCAACTAAATAATTTTATATTTTTTAGGTGGGGTTTTAATTAATGCTCACCCCTAACTTTGAAGTTTGCTGAAGTCATCAAGTATAAAGAATAAAGTAATAACCTATCGGGATATACCTCACCGCAAGCGGCATGAAAATATCAAATTTGTGAATGTTGCTGCTTTATTCGTTTGTAACTAAAGTAATTTGAGATTTTATACTTCATACTTATACTTCTTAGTTTAGCTTTCAGCTTAACTAGGGGATTTCACACAATATCCAATATTTTTTAAGTGCTGCTATAATCTCAACAAAGTTAGTAAAAGTTACAGGTTTTAGAATATAGCCGGCAACATTTAAGTTGTAAGCTTCCACTCTGTCTCGATCTTGGTTTGAGGTCGTCATTACAACTACAGGAGTTGCTTTCAATTGCGGGTCTGAGCGTAATTATTGCAGAAACTCAATTCCACCCATTTTCGGCATATTCAAATCTAGCAAAACCAAGCGCCGCTGATTGGGTACTTTGGGGGGCTGATTGTTATTGCCGCGCAGCATATTTAGCGCCTCAAGCCCATTGCCTGCAAGATAAATCGGATTGGTGATATTAACTTTCTTGAATGCCCGCTTGACATTCATCACATCAACTTCATCATCCTCCACTAATAATATGTTGATTACTCGTTCTTGCATTTGCTTGATTTGCATCCAGTTTGTAAATTTCTCCACAATCTAGTTAATCAACTAGAACATTGGAATTACAATTTAATCAGCAGTAGCTAATTGTTCGTGGCTAGCAAATAGAAAAGTTAGCAGTTTATAGTTTTTATCTGCTAAGACAGATGAAACTGCTTCCAAGTAAAATAAAACACCTATCGACCTCAATACATATTGTAAATGAGCGGGTTAACACCCGTCCTCAGCCATTAGTGAGAGTTGGCTATTAACAATGTGTTCCATAAGCTGGAGCAATTTTAATCATCTGGCTGTTTAGGCCAAGTAAAATGAAAAGTACTGCCAGCACCCACAATAGAATCCAAAATAATCATACCTCCTTCAGTTTCAACAATTTTTTTGACGATCGCTAAACCAATGCCAGTATTTTCTTTGCGATCGCGGGCTTCCAAAGTTTGGAAAATCACAAAGACTTTATCCTGATATTCCGCTGCAATGCCAGGGCCGTCATCTGCAACTGTAAATTTGTAGTAACGTCCTTGGTCTTGCACAGATATTTTCACTCGGCCATCAAGGCGGGAGTGATGCTTAATCGCGTTCTCGATTAAGTTGGCAAATACCTGTTGCAGGGGAAATCGCTTGGTGAGGAAAATAGGCATTTCCGGGCCGACCTCAATGCTAAAAGTTGCTGGCGGTTGTAGCGAATCAATTACTTCTTTGAGCAATTCGCCAACATCTACTAAAGATGATTCTGTGTGGATGCGCCCAATGCGCGAATAATCTAGCAAGCCATTAATTAAAGCTTCCATACGGCGCACTCGTCCTCGTAACAACTGCATTTGATGTTGGTTTTCTGGTGGTAGTTGTTTGGCGAGGTCTTCTTCTAACCATTCTGAAAGACTGGCGATCGCTCTTAATGGTGCTTTGAGATCGTGGGAGGCTGCATAAGCAAATCGATCTAATTCTTGATTGCGCTTTTGCAACATGGCAGTGGTTTGCGCCAAAATTGTGTTCGAGCGCGTTAGTTCTTCTGCTCGTTGTTGCAAAGTCAATTCTGCAAGTTTGCGATCGCTAATATCAATACCCGATCCAATATACCCAACAAAACTACCATCTGTATTGAATCTAGGCGTACCTCTATCTAAAATCCAGCGATATTCACCATCAAAACGCCGTAGTCGATACTCTATACTAAAAGATTGTCGAGCATCAAACGCTGTGTAGTATATCTCTAAGCAACGCTTTACATCTTCTGAATGGACTCCCTGGGCCCAACCGTTACCTGGCTCTTGCGTCATTGTACGCCCGGTGAATTCTAGCCAGCCTTGATTAAAGTAATTACAGAGTTTATCTAGCCCAGACATCCAAATCATTACAGGTGCAGTATCTGCCATTGTGTGGAACCGTTGTTCGCTCTCCTGCAATGCTTGCTCTGCTTGTTTGCGGTTGCTAATATCTTCAATGACAGCAATAAAGTACTTAGCTGTTTCTGTATTGTCATGCAGCAAATGTGGATTTGTTTGTCTAGTAGCTGCGTCCCCCAGCAATGAAACCGTTAAATTAATCCACAACGGCAAATTATCTTTGCGGATCAAGCGTTTGTGTTGGGAATAAGTATCTATTTCACCCGCTAACAATTGCCGTATAGAATTGCGATCGAGTTCCAAATCATCAGGATGGGTGATTTCTTGATAAGTCAAATTTAAAAGTTCTTCGCGGTTGTAACCCAAAATCTGACACAGTTTCTGGTTAACTCTCAACCAGCGACCAGCTAATGAGATGTGGGCAATGCCAACAGCAGCTTGTTCAAAGGTCGCCTGAAATCTTTGTTCGCTCTGTTTGAGTACTTCTTCTTGCTCACCTTCAGTAATCTCACTGACTGTGCCAATATAGCCGATCGCCTCACCACTAACACGAGTTTCTGCTTCTGCTTGTGATAACACCCAGACGATCCTGCCATCAGAATGTTGAAACCGAAATTCATAATTAAAAGGCTGGGCATTAGGCAAGATGCGTTTGACTTCTGCATCTATCAATTCCAGATCGTCTGGATGTACGGCAGTTCGCCAACCTTTACCGAGGGCCATTGTTAAAGAAATACCTGAAAGTTCAGACCATCGCTGATTGACATCAAGGCAGTTACCTAACAAATCTGTGCGAAAGATACCAACGTAAGACATTTTGGCCGGGATTGCGCGACGGCGCTCATTTTCTTGTAAAAGTACCTCAGCTAGCTGACGGTGAGTAATGTTATCAGATATATTTGCATTCCAATTAGGCGATAAAGAAATGCGGTCAATTAAGCTACAAGCTTTATTAATTACCTGATATTTAGTAGATACACTTAAATTTAATATTGTTTGATTTGTTTTAATTGCAATGCGATCGGGCTTGATTAATCCCATGAATCAAAAGTCTCATTTAGGATGGCAGGCAAGTGTTGCTTATTTTCTCCTTTGGTATAGCGAACTGATTTTGATTTGTGCATTGAGAGCGTCTATTTTTAAAGCTTTAGCATATTATTAGATTATGTAGGAAAGTTAAGAATCAAAAGTCATAGACAAAAATTGTCTATAGTTTGAGTTCGTTCCAATATTTCATACTTTTTTGGAGAAAAGCCATATATCTCTAGCTAGATTTCGATCTATATTAAGGAGGAGAAAATAGCAAATTGATTATTTCTATCGGTGGATGCAGACTTGTTAAGAAATCATCTATCTTTGGTTTGGGAAAATCATAGAATCTGCTAAAAAAATATTGTAGTTTGCATAGTGCAATCAACAGAGAGCGAGTGTAACAATGAGTGAAATAAGCATTATTTTAATTGAAGATCATGACCTTACAAGAATGGGACTCAGGGCTGCTTTACAGTCATACAGCGGTTTGAAAGTGATTGGTGAAGCGGCAAATGCTACTCAAGGATTAAAACTTTTAGAAACAGCCAAGCCGGATGTGGCAGTGGTAGACATTGGCTTGCCTGACATGGATGGGATTGAACTCACCCGCAAGTTTAGACGCTACCAAGCGGAGACCGGACAACCAGCAACCAAAATTCTGATCCTGACAATGGATCATACAGAGGATGCAGTATTGGCTGCGTTTGCAGCAGGAGCAGACTCTTATTACATGAAAGAGACAAGCATCAACAAATTAACAGAGGCCATCCAAGCGACTTACGGCGGTAACTCGTGGATTGACCCGGCGATCGCTAATGTAGTATTGCGGAAGATGCGGCAAGGTATTCCCGGAGAAAGCCAACCCTCTGACAAGCCGAAGACAGTGAAAATAGAGGCATTGGCCACGGAATACGAACAAGTATTAGAAACCTATCCGCTAACTCAACGCGAACTAGAAATTTTAGAGTTGATAGTTGCTGGTTGTAGTAATGGGCAAATAGCTGAAAAACTTTATATTACCGTTGGTACAGTTAAGACCCACGTTCGCAACATCTTAAATAAACTCTGTGCTGATGACCGTACTCAAGCTGCTGTGCGTGCTTTGCGTTCTGGGTTAGTAGCATGATGGAGAAGTCAAAAGGTAAAAGGTAAAAGTAAAAAGAAAGGAATTTTTTGAATTTTGACTTTTTAGCTTCACCATAATCGTTCCAGCAAGCACTCAGCAATACGTCGTGCAGCTCCTGGTTTACCCATTCTTCGCCTACCGTTCTCGGCGATTTTTTGCAAACTATCGGGTTCTTTAATTAGCGATCGCACCACATGGGCAACTTCTGTAGGCTGCTCGACTAAAATCAGGGATGGCCCCAAAAGACGGCTTTGAGCTTCCGCAAAGGCAGGGTTATATTGAGGGCCATCACCGGGAATCGCGATCGCAGGTTTCCCTAAACCGACAAATTGCTCGGTTGCAGTACCCGCCATCGCAATGGCCGTATCTGCCCAATGCAAACATTCATTGTAGGCTTGTTGTGTTAGTAGCAAGTATGCATTGCTTTGCTTAAATATTAAAGTATTGGCATCAGGAAGCGAAATCGGGGATTGGGAATGAGGTTGCCAACCTTGAGATTGCAGAGTTTGAGATAAAATATTACAGTCCAAACCAGGAGCGATCGCCCCCAAAAACACTAGACTTTTAGAAGTGTGAATTGCATCTCGCTTTTGGAAACTAGCTATCAATGCAGACACCGCTAGCATAATTACTTTCCAGTTAGTATATGCTTCTGGCGCACGGGAACCAGGAAGCAGAGCAATAACTAAAGGTCGAGCTAATTCTTTTTGTTGGACATCGGCACTGTAAAATTGTTGCGGTGAAACAGTTGGCTCTAGACCGTCCATCATCGGATTGCCCAAATCAAAAGCTGGAATTAGCCATTGTTTCAAAATTTCCGTAGTCAGTGAATCTCTGGGAAATACGGCAAGGCAACGGCGACGACTCATCAACCAACGTTCCCAAGGATGATAAATCGAACCAGAAAAGTTTTCCCAACGTGCGGCTTTTGATTTTCTCGCTAATAAACCCACTTCATCCCGCACGTAATATTCTGATTTAGCTGTGCCTACAAAGGCATAATTAGCATCACTGAAAGTTGCAAACAATAGTGGTACAATATCTCCGACAGCTAAAATAGCTGTCTTGTTACCTAACCTTTTTTGAGAACTAACCCAGCGGCGTATAGCTTTAATTTGGCTAAAAGTTAGTTGTACTAAACCGCCTTTGACATCTTGCATCAATTGCCGCCCATCCATATAAATAAAGCCACCAGAAGGCATAGTGCGTACCGAACCAATACAGGGAATATTTAACTTTTGGTAAGCGCGTCCTTCACCCACCAGTGGTAAAGCAAAGATATCTGGTGGGTTTGATTGTTGCTGAAGTTCCTGTAAAATGCGGACAGCAATTATATCCTCTCCATGACCGTTACTTAAAACAAGTAACTGCAAACCATTAGAGGTTGGGGATAACCCAGATACATCACTCATCTTGCTTAACATCTCCTGTAAAAATTGAGTTTGCGGCTTTTACTAAACACTACACAGCTGTATCTTCTTTGACTTTTAAAACCGCAGAAAGTTTAAAAATACTAATAATTCCTCAGACATTTACTTTAGTTACTGAATAATTATTTGGTGTTCTTAGAATATCAAGTTAATTTTGAGTACTGAGTTGTTAGTTGAGGCGATCGCTTTTTGATATTCTTCTCGTTTGCTAGGTAGTGTAAACCTACCGCGAATAATAACGCCAAGGCAGTTAAACAGATATAACAAGCGAATTAAAGGTTAGGACATCTTGAAAGCGTGGATGTTAGGAATAGTAATGTTTTACCTCCTGCCCCCTGCCTTCTGCCCCCTGCCTCCTGCCTTCTGCCCCCTGCCTCCTGCTATATACGCCACTTCGCACCAGTAGTTTCAGAGAAACAAAACATCAAAATTAACGGTCTGTTTGGGTAAGAGGTATAAAAAAGGCGATATTAATCAGCAAAGCTGCTGGAAGTTAATCTTATTCGTCATGACTTCACCTCAATAAAAATAACTCCCATTTCATAGACTAAATATTATGCGAGTTTCTTCGGCGGCAATTTTTACTTTAGCTACTTTAGCAGCTAGCAATATCACCCAAAAAGTAATGGCTGCAACTGCCACAACATCCTCTCATACAGAACAAGCTGAAAATCTAGTAGTTCCAACAATTGTAGAAACGCCTACACAAGTAAAAACTATCTCATCTCCAGAAACTGTAGTTTTGCAACAATTTTCTCAAAATCCTGTAGTTGTCCGCTCAAGTGAGAAAAAAAATTCTACAGTAGCCCAAACGCCAACTCAGGGAAATTCTCCCGTAATCTTACCTCCATCTCCCAAAAAAGACACGGTGACACAGGGACGAGGGGACGCGGAGAGTTCTTTCCCCGCGTCCCCCCGTCTCCCTGTCTCCGTGTCTTCCTCTCCCAAGCCTGCCACTCTTGAAAATGGCTTAGTAGTCACAGCTACGGATGTGCAGGTAGTGGGGGCGACTGCGGAATTACAGCAAATTATTCGCCAAGCCATCAAAACTCATGCAGGTGGAGAAACTAGTCAAAGCCAATTACAAAAAGATGTAGCGGCAATTCTAGAAACTGGTTTATTTGCCAGTGCCAACGTCAATAGCCGCAGCACCCCAGCCGGATTGAATGTAGTGTATCAGGTGCAACCAGTAGTAGTGCGATCGCTGCAACTTTCCGGCGCGAAGGTACTCACCTATCAAGTACTACAAGAACGTTTGCGATCGCAAATTAACAATGCCATTAGTCCGGCTGGACTCCAGCAAGCAGTAGAACAAATTAACAAATGGTACGCTGACAATGGCTATAACTTGGCACGGGTGCTATCAATTAAACCTAACCGTGAAGGCATCCTCACCGTGAATGTGGCTGAAGGCTTAGTTGGCGATATTAAATTTCGCTTTGTCAACGACGATGGTAAAACTGTAGATGACAAAGGCAACTTAGTTGGGGGACGCACCAAACCAGATTTCATCCAACGGCAACTCCAGCTTCAGCCAGGTCAAATCTTTCAAGAAAATATAGTACGGCAAGATGTACAGCAACTATATCGCACCGGCTTATTTGAAAACGTGAATGTTGCCTTAGAAGGAGATGCCACAAAACTTGATTTGGTTTACGAACTTAAGGAATATGGGGCGCGTGCGATTAACTTGGGTGGTAGTTATAACAGCGACCAAGGACTCATCGGTACTGTAAACTATCAAGACCAGAATATTGGTGGTGTTAACGATACTTTAGCCCTCAATGTCGGTTTGGGCGTGCGTGACTTCCAGTTTGATTCTAAATTTATCAGTCCCTATCGCTCAACCGATCCCGATCGCTTGGGCTACACTGTAAATGCTTTCCGTAATCGAGAACTGTCGGAAACCTTCGATGATGAAATTAAGTTAGCTAACGGCGACAAAGTGCGGGAAGGCAAGATTGGCGGTGGTATCAGTTTTCAACGACCGATTGAAGGTTGGGATACCTCTTTAGGATTTAACTACACTCGCACCAGCATTCGCGATCGCCAAGGTAATCTTACACCAACTGACGCTCAAGGCAATCCCCTTTCTGTAAGTGGCACTGGTATCGATGACTTGACTACTGTATCTTTCACCGCCACCAAAGACCAACGCAATAACCCCAACAATCCCACACAAGGTTCTTTATTGCGTCTGAGTACAGAACAATCTGTACCCGTCGGTCTGGGTAATATTTCTATGAATCGCCTCAATGCAAATTACAGCCAGTACGTACCAGTCCAGTTATTTAATAGCAAACAACCACAAGTATTTGCCTTGAATCTGCAAGCTGGTACTGTGATTGGTGATTTACCGCCTTATGACGCTTTTAACTTGGGTGGTTCCAACTCAGTACGCGGTTACGATGCTGGAAATGTTGGCAGCGGTCGCAGTTATGTGCTGGCTTCCGCCGAATACCGCTTCCCCATCGTGTCAGTAGTGGGAGGCGTGTTGTTTGCCGACTTCGGCTCAGATTTAGGCTCTGGTGATACTGTATTAGGAGATCCAGCAGGCGTGCGGGGTAAACCAGGTCAAGGGTTTGGTTATGGTGCTGGCGTACGCGTTGACTCACCTCTAGGCTTACTTCGCGCTGATTACGGCATCAACGACCAAGGAGAAAGTAGAGTACATCTCGGTATAGGTCAGCGTTTTTAGGAGATAGAGTTAGTGGTAGTTGTCAGTTATTTTATCCTTCCCCGCCCCAGAGGGGTAGAGGGGCGGGGA
>NZ_JAECZA010000059.1 GCF_016056275.1 Dendronalium phyllosphericum CENA369
ACACCCCACACCCTACACCCCACACCCACTCAGCCCGCCCCAACGGGGCTTGGTCAAAACTAGCAAGGTGTTTATTTTTGCTGCTAAATTTCCTCAGCCCAGATACGTTATACTTCATACTCCTGCTAATGGGTATGAAATTATACTAAATTAATAAAATTTAAAATTATCGATAGGTGTTCGTCCTGTGGCGATCGCAATAAAATATCAATTTTCCAATTTGGGAATTAATCTTAACGTTGCAGCATTATTAGCTATCGCTGTCTTTTGTTGCCACATTGGATGATATTCAATTTTGCGCCAAGGTTCAACCATATCTGTGTAATGTTGATGGAAAGCATGTCCTGACTGTCCGGGTGCGTGCATAGCTAGTGAGTTATCTAGATTTTCCAAATTTACTATCATCCGCATAGCAGGAATATCTGTGACTTCAAAAGAAGATTTATTTGCTTTCCAGCGGTTAGCATTCACGGTTTCGCCATTGCCAGCCGTGGCAAAAGCACCGCGATTAAATAAAGCTTCAATTGGTGCAACTCCCGATTTACCCAAGGTGGCATTGCGAAAAGTGATTGTATGCAGCTTTCCCCAGTTCCAATTTTTCGCGTCTTTGCCTTGAATTCGTTCTAGTTCCTCCACAGCTTTGCTGAAAGCTTGCTGTAAGATTTGGTCGCGGTTTTCAACTGTTGGTGTTTGACGATTGTCCCACCAGAAACTATTTGGCTGTTTGACGAGGTTTTGGACTACAGCGTACCAGCGATCGCCGCCATCAGGAAAGTATTCTTTAGGCAATTGGTCGTGAAAGGTATCTGCAAGCAAGTGTTTCCAAAATACTTCAAATAAAGCAGCCGCAGGAGATGTCATTTCTAGTTGCAAGTTCCAATTTAGCAAGAGTTTTCGAGTTGCTGCCAACCGAGAATTATTTAAATAAATAGCTTTTAGCAGTGGTACAAGCGTCTGTGCATTCAAATTGCGATCGTCACCTTGTATCTGTTGCACATCTTCAATAGCAATCGGTTCGGCTTGTTGGGCAATCATCTCCACAATCCGCTGTGCGCGGTAGCCATAAACCCAATCTGTAGTAATTAAGTAAGGATAATCTTTAGCTACTAAATTGTTGGCGGTTACAATATAGCCTTGGGGTGGATTGAAACTTGTGGGCAACTGCTCAAAGTTAACATAGCCTTGCCATTCGTATGCATCCGTCCAACCAGGAACCGGATAGCGTCCATTTCCCTTTGCCCGAATCGGCAATTTCCCAGGCATTTGATAGCCAATGTTACCTTCTACGTCAGCATAGACTAAATTCTGGGCAGCAATATCAAAGTTGCTGGCAGCAGCGCGGAACTCTTGCCAGTTTTGAGCGCGATTCATCTGGAGAATAGAATCAGCTAGTTTTGAAGGTTCTAAGGCCGTCCAGCGTAAGGCAACGGCATAGTTTTGGGGAACTTCTACTTTTTGATTTTGCTTCAACTGCTGCAAACTTGGCGAAACATCCGAAAGAATTGGGCCGTGTCGGGTGTAACGTACTGTTTGCACAATTGGCTGAGTGCCTGCAACTTGAATTGTCTCTGGTACAAGTTGCATATTTACCCATTTGCCATTGACTTCGTACTGGTTGGGATTTTTGGGGTTAATTTTCTCAATATATAAATCCATCACATCGGATTGTATATTAGTGACACCCCAGGCAGTGCGATCGCTATGACCGATAATTACTCCCAGCATTCCCGCAAAGGAAAAGCCAGTAACGTTGTAGGGACATTCTGCACTCTTAGACGTACAATGCAAACCAACTTCGTACCAGATAGAAGGTAATTGCACCGCTAGGTGAGGGTCATTAGCCAAGATAGGCTTGCCCGTTTCTGTGCGTTGACCAGATATCACCCAGTTATTCGAGCCAACATTTGACCCCGTAGAACCTATGAGTTGTTCCAAAGCCATCATTGACTGGTTAATCGACTTTAGAGCGGGAGTAATTGCTTCACCTACTTCTTTGCCAGATGCAATTAATGGTAGCTGTTCGAGGTCTTCGTCTCCATCTGTGTTGCCTTTTTGAAACTTAGGCAAAATCACTGGTAAGTTTTGAGGATAAGCAGGGAAAAGTTCCTCTACTTGAGTAGGCGTGAGAGTTTTGAGCAAGATGCTACGTTCAATTTCGCGATCTAAATTTCTGCCTAAGTCGTAAGCCATCACCTTGCCCCATGTCAGGGAGTGTAGCGGTTGCCAAGGTTCTGGTCTATATTTTGGATTAAGTAATTGCAAAATAGCATATTCTAGACTGAGGGCACTTCCTTGACGTTCTGCTAAATAAGCATTGACACCATCAGCGTAGGCTTGCAAATGTGCCTTCATCTCTGCATCCATTTGCCGGATTTCTTGCTGCGCCACTCTTGCCCAACCCATTGTTCGCAGATATTTATCAGTATCTATTTGGGAAGAACCAAACATTTCTGCAAGTCGCCCAGAACCGATATGTCGCCAAAAATCCATTTGCCAGAAACGGTCTTGAGCGTGAATATATCCCTGCGCCATGAATAAATCGTGGGAGTTAGTAGCCCAAATATGAGGAATTCCCCATTTATCCCGCTGGACTGTAACTTCAGCCTTAATTCCAGGTAGTTGAATTGTCCCAGCTTCTATAGGAAAGGAACGCCTGATAGTGTAAGTAGTAAATCCAACAAGTGACAGTCCCAACACTAGCAGCATAACTACGGTAATTTTAAATCCTTTACGCAACCAACGTTTTTTGGAGCTTTTCATGTGCGAGTGTTGTAGTGTCGTGAGGGGATCGCACGACATTATACCAGTCTTATTAGCTGACATTTTACGAGGAGTAAATTATATGGCGCACCCTTGTTACTCTCCTTGTATAGAAAACAGTGTTAGCGAACCAACATTGCTAACCGTAACACATGATAATATTCGGAAATTGCAATAATTAATGAATAACGCAGAGAATGAAAAATAATTAAAATATGCCTACGCAAGAACAAATAAGAACTTGTTTCATTCTCTGTTACAGAAATACTAAAATGTATCTACCCATATATTTAGTAACTGTAGACAACCGTACAAAAGATGTTGTGATTTTGGCTGGTGAAGAAACAGAAATTGTAATTTACCCAAACGGTGAATGAAGATATTTATGAGCAAACCTGATTTTATGTCATTAACTCGTGCCCAATTTCGTCAATATATCCTTGAACACAGAGAAGATGAAGAAGCTTTACACATTTACATTGATAGATTTCAATCTCCCAATAACAAAGTATTTCCAGCACCGCAGACAATAGAGGACTTAGAAAACTTTCCACAGTTGCATCAACAACACCTAGAAGAACGATACAACCAAGCCTAGACCTATCTAATCAGCACCTTCCACTCCCACAGCCCCTAACTTCCTACTTTTATTTATAACCAACCATCTAACTTCTGTTACTATCGCTACATTTCCCCCAATAGTTATGTATAAAAGTAAGCCATTGCTTCTTTAGGCATCATAACAAAGCCTAATTGCAAAATCTCAGCAGATGTGTTAATGAAGCAAAGCAGGAATTTTACTGATAAATAAAAATTTACAGTAATTAAATATCACAGTACAAGGTTATTAGTTAATCAACGCACTTATACAAAACAACTTCCTTTACCCTTCACCGATGTATAGCTGAGGACGAAGTAAAAAAAGTATCAGCAAACTCTCATAATATCTTCCATAACAAAATAGTAAATGCATGGTAAATTTTAAATCCATCGTCCTCCGTTCGCGGTTCAGCCCATGCATCTGCACTATTTACAGCCCCAACACCTTGAGGAATTAGTCAAGAGTAGTGGTATCAATTTAAACTTGGTGCAGCTCAATTTTAAGTCTCTCCAAGATACAACCGCTTATGAGTACTTGTTAATTTCTGAACACCTTCCTCGCACCAACACTGGAATGGTGAAAAATGCGTGGTTACAACGCTACACGCACATTGCCGCAGGTGGTTGGTGGTGTTCGGGACTAGATCCTCTGAATGATTGGCAATTGATGGAATGGGGATGTTTTAAGCCAAATCAGCCCCGAATGAATGATAAAGGCAAGTCCATTAAGTACGAACATCCTCCCAGCACGCCAACACGAGTATTTTGTCTGCGGGTGACACTGCAAATCTGGCAGCAAGTATCTCAGCGTTACAATTTAGCAATGCCCAACGAGATCGCTATTGACTCTGATGGTGAAGCTGTGGGGTTTTGGCAATGGGTGATGCAACATAATACACCCGTTATCATCTGCGAAGGGGTAAAGAAAGCAGCGACGCTATTATCACAAGGATATGCTGCGATCGCAATTCCTGGAATTACTAGCGGTTATCGGGTTGTCAAAGATAAATTTGGCAAAGTCACCAGCCGCCAACTTATTCCTGACTTAGCGGCATTTACAATTACCAAGCGTACCTTTTATATTTGCTTTGATTTTGAAACTCAACCTAAAAAAGTTGCTGCTATAAATAATGCTATTTCTCAACTTGGTTGTTTATTCCAAGCTAAAAAATGTCCTGTTAAAGTTATAGAACTTCCTGGAATAGAAAAAGGTGTTGATGAACTGATAGTTGCTCAAGGTGCAAATACTTTTGAAAAAATTTATCGTCAAAGCGTTGATTTAGAAATTTACCTTGCTCAAATCAAACCCCATAGTGAGTTAACTATTCCAGTTGCACTTACCCTCAACCGTCCCTATTTAGAAGAAATACCTTTCCCTACTTCTGGATTAGTAGGAGTAAAATCGGCAAAAGGAACCGGTAAAACTACAGGATTGCAAGCCCTTGTTCGTCAAGCAAAAACTATCAAACGTCCCGTATTATTAATTACTCATAGAATCCAATTAGGAAGATTTTTGTGTGAAAAAGTTGGGATTCAATGGGGAATGGGACAGGGACAAGAAAATATAGAAGAATCGAGATTAGCAATTAGTAATTATCCATTAAAAATCAACAAATCTTTCGGGTTATGTATTGATTCTCTTTGGAAACTTAACCCTGAAGATTGGCAAGGTGCGATCGTAATTTTGGATGAAGTAGAGCAATCTTTGTGGCATCTCCTCAACAGTAATACTTGTAAGCACAAACGCGTCAAAATTTTAAAATTATTTCAAGAACTAATTTCTACAGTTTTGCGAACTGGAGGGTTAGTAATTGCTCAAGATGCAGATTTATCAGATGTGTCTTTAGAATATTTGCAGGGATTAGCAGGAATTAAAGTAACACCTTGGGTAGTTGTGAATCAATGGAAACCACAACGAGGTTGGGATGTGACTTTTTATGATTCTCCTAACCCAACACCACTAATTCATCAATTGGAAGTAGATTTGCTTGCTGGACGAAAATGTTATGTTACTACTGATAGTCGTTCTGGACGTTATAGTTGTGAAACAATTGAAAGTTACCTCAAGACGCGTTTAGAAAAGTTACGACAGCAATTTCCTAAAACCTTAGTAGTCAGCAGTCACACAACAAATACGCCAGGTCATGCAGCGGCTGATTTTGTAGCAGCTATCAATCAAAAAATTACTGAATACAATACAGTTTTTGTCACTCCGAGTTTGGGTACAGGTATTAGTATTGATGTCCAACATTTTGACCGTGTTTATGGGATATTTCAAGGAGTGATTCCTGACTCAGAAGCAAGACAAGCATTAGCAAGAGTCCGGGATGATGTGCCGCGTATTGTCTGGTGCGCCAAACGAGGAATTGGTTTAATTGGCAGTGGCAGTACAAATTATCGTTTACTGTCTGATTGGTATCAGGAAAATCAACAAGAAAACTTAGCTTTACTTAATCCACTACATAAAATAGATGTAGATTTGCCTTTAGTATACGACCCGATTCATTTGCGTACTTGGGCAAAGTTATCGGCAAGAGTGAATTCTTCGATTCGTCTTTACCGTCAGTCGATGCAAGATGGTTTAACTGCTGATGGTCATCAAGTTTGGATACGCAGTAATGCCGTTCATAATAATATTATTAGAGATTTACGCCTGGCATTTTTAGCAACTGAACCTAGCGATGTAGCAACTCGTAAAAGATTGATTTTGGAAATTGTCAAAGTCCAAAAAGATTGGGTAGATAAGCGACAAAAAGCTAAAGAAATTAAACGTCAAATTCAAGAAATTAAGCTACAAAATCAGTTAGTAACAGCAAATGCTGTAGCCAATGCTAAAGATATTGATTATGTAGAATACGAGCAGTTATTGCTTAAACATGCTATTACTGATGAAGAACGCAACCAAATTCATAAGTACATTCTTAGACAAAAGTATGGTGTTGCGGTCACTTCTCTACTGAAGCAACAGGATGATAAAGGCTATTATTTTCAGTTGTTAATTCATTATTATTTAACCCATGAAAGTGAGTATTTTCACCTTAGAGATAGGCAGGAATGGCATCAGCAATTATCTTGGGGTGATGGAAAAGTTTTTCTGCCGGATTTAAAAACATATACTTTCAAAGTTGAAGCGATGAGAGCTTTAGGAATGCTACAGTTTCTAGAAACAGAAAGAGAATTTACCGAAAATGATGCTGATTTGAAATTGCTGAAAGATGTGGTTTTTCAACACGAGCAACAAATCAAAAGAATTTTAGGTATTGATTTAGTGAATGGTAAAGAAAGAGTTTCACCGCTCAAAATACTTAGCCGACTGTTAACTCTATTGGGTTTAAAACTAAAAAAGGTAAATCAAATTTATCAAATAGACCCAGAAACATTTTATGATGGCAGAGAAAAAATATTTGCAGTTTGGCATCAACGCGATGAATTGATGCTGGCTAATATTAAAAATGTTGGTTGTGAAATAGCAGATCGCTCTTCTAATTGGAAATTTGAACCTGCACAAATTAAGCCAGCTTTCGCTACCTATATATAGGCTAATTTAGTTAGTTTTTCAAAGAAAATAGGAAATCTGAAGAAGGGAAGGAGGGGAAAACTTTGGATCTTGCCTTTTCCCTTGTCCCCTTGCCCTTTAGCCAATGAAGCTTTATTTCTACTCCTTTTGCAAAAGAGTTATACCAATAGGTCTATCTTAGGGTCAAACCTATTTTCTGAGAAATTCCTTAGCCTAATATGTAGAGTTGATTGAAGCATTAAGACAAAGTTTAGATGGCAACTGACGTTTTTATGTAATTATTCATAAGGATATTAATGGGTGATAGCCAAGAGCAAGAATCTATACGCGATATCATCGTCATCGGAGCATCGGCAGGCGGAGTAGAAGCGCTGACTTATCTAGTTAAACATTTGCCGCTCAATCTGAATGCGGCTGTAGTTCTAGTCCTTCATCTTCCCAGTCAAAGCCCAAGTATTATGCCAGATATCCTTGCTCGTGCAGCAAAATTGCCAGTATTTGAAGCTCAAGATGGCAAAGCTATTATGGGGGGACAGATTTATGTTGCTCCGCCGGACTATCACCTGTTACTGAAACCAGGACATTTGCATTTGACCAAAGCAGCAACAGAGAACGGTTATCGCCCAGCCATTGACCCATTATTCCGTACAGCAGCGAGAGCCTATGGACAAAGAGTGGTGGGTGTAGTGTTAACAGGTTTGCTTGACGATGGTACGGCGGGACTGATGGCGATAAAAATGCGGGGTGGTGTGGCAGTTGTTCAAGACCCGGATGATGCTGTGTACTCGTCGATGCCCCTTAGCGCGATTGAGAATGTAGAAGATATTGACCATATCTTGCCACTGTCGGAAATTCCATCCACCTTGGTAGTTTTAGCTAATACACCTGTAGAAGCAGAACAAGAAAAACCTGTAGCTAGTGATATGGAGTTTGAACTTGAGAAAGCGCAATTGAACATGGAAGCGGTAGAAGACACCGCTCAAAACGCTGAACCATCAACCTTTAGCTGTCCTGATTGCGGCGGCACTCTTTGGGAAATTCAAGAGGAAAAATTGTTACGGTTTCGGTGTCGCATAGGTCATGCTTACTCAGCAGAAACCTTACTGGCGAAACAGTCCGATGCATTAGAAGATGCGCTGTGGATTGCTTTAAGAGCACTGCAAGAGAAAGCTACCTTATCGCATCGTATGGCTTCTCGAATGCGCGATCGCAATCTAACTTTAGCAGCACAAAAATTAGAACAAGAGGCGCAATCTGCTCAAGAGCGCTCTAAAA
Organism: Dendronalium phyllosphericum CENA369; assembly: GCF_016056275.1. Classification (GTDB taxonomy): domain Bacteria; phylum Cyanobacteriota; class Cyanobacteriia; order Cyanobacteriales; family Nostocaceae; genus Dendronalium; species Dendronalium phyllosphericum. The sequence goes on from NZ_JAECZA010000059.1 coordinate 8,153, forward strand.
TTGTTCAAGAAGCGCTAGAGATGAGCAATGGCAAATCACAGGGCAATAAAACTCCAATTCCCGTCCAACAAGAGCTTACCACTGAGTGAGATTGTGTCCATCGCTATCAAGTTGTGCTTGCAAAACTGCGCTTAATTTATCGAACCCTTTGAAGCTGGGGGAGAAAGAATTTGATTATCATCTTCGCTCTGAAGATTGGATAATTTAATTTCTGGAAGTCCCTAAAATAAATCAAAAAACTCAAACATGGCGCAAGCTAAAGTTTTCATCACTCGTCGCCTTCCTGCCGGATTAGAGCAACTGCAACAAGTTGCTAGCGTTGAAGTTTGGACAGAGCGTAAACCGCCGCCTTATGATGTTTTATTGGAAAAAGTCAAGGCTATAGATGGATTGCTTTGCTTGTTAAGCGATCGCATCGATGAACAACTGATAGTAGCAGGAAATCTCAAAGTTATCAGCCAAATGGCAGTGGGTTATGACAATATAGATGTCGCCGCAGCTACTAAAAGACGGATTCCGGTTGGTCATACTCCTGGTGTGTTAACAGATGCTACTGCGGACTTCACTTGGGCATTACTAATGGCAGCAGCACGGCGAGTAGTGGAGGCGGATCGGTTTACGCGTGCAGGTTTGTGGCAAAGTTGGGAGCCAGATTTGCTACTAGGGCCTAACATTACGGGTGCAACCTTGGGAATTGTCGGTTTTGGTCGCATTGGTCAGGCGGTTGCCCGACGTGCTAGAGGTTTTGATATGCGAATTTTGTATACAAGCACATATCAATGGGAACCGGAATTAGAAAAATCTTTGGGGGTGGAGTTTGCACCATTAGAAAAATTACTACAAGAGTCGGACTTCGTGACGCTTCATACCCCTGGTACTGATGATACCTATCATCTTTTTAGCGATCGCCAGTTCGATTTGATGAAATCTGAAGCTATCTTAATTAATACGGCACGGGGAACTGTTGTAGATTCAGATTCTCTGTATCGAGCGCTGGCAAGTGGTAAAATTGCAGCGGCGGCGGTGGATGTGACCGAATCAGAACCAATTCCTCACGATAGCCCGTTACTGACTCTGGATAATTTGATTATTACGCCCCACATTGGTAGTGCCAGTCGCCAGACGCGATTAAAAATGGCCAAGATGGCGATCGCCAACTTGATGGCTGGACTTAGAGGCCATAGCTTGCCTTATTGTGTCAACCCAGAAATTTATCAGTAATACTGATAATTGTACAGATACGATGAATCGCGTCTCTACTATTACGCAACTTGAAAATTAGTTGCTTCTTCTACTGGCTCATAACCAAGAGTTAACTGTTCAATAGCTTTGTCAATCAAATCCAAACCTTGTTGGACTGTTTCAATTACACTTAATTGTCCGCGCAAATCGGCCGCACCAACGAAACCTTTAGCATACCAAGTCATGTGTTTGCGGGCTTGACGCACGCCGCGATCGCCTTTATATTCCCACAAAGCTTGTAAATGGTCTCTAGCACATTCCAATCGCTGAATCGGGGTTGGTGGTGGTAAAATTTCCCCCGTTTTCAAGAAATGGTCAATTTCTCCCACCAAAAATGGATAACCCAAAGTTCCGCGCGAACACATTACACCGTCAGCATTAGTTTGCTCTAAACATTTCACCGCCGCTTCGACCGAGAATATATCGCCATTGCCAATCACCGGGATAGAAAGCACTTCCTTCACACGAGCAATCCATTCCCACCGAGCATTGCCATTGTACCCTTGGGCGCGGGTGCGTCCATGTACTGTAATCATTTTTGCTCCAGCATCCTCCATCCGCTTGGCAAAATCGAGAATGGTGATTTCCTTGTCGTTCCAGCCAATGCGGGTTTTAACTGTCACTGGTACATCAACAGCTTTCACCACTTCCCGCACAATTGCTTCAGCTATTTCTGGTTGTCGCAACAACGAAGAACCGCCACCATTTTTGGTAATTTTATTTACCGGACACCCCATATTGATATCAACAGTATCAGCACCTTCTGCCACTGCTTTGATTGCTGCTTCTGCCAAAAAATCTGGACGACAGTCAAACAATTGAATGCTGATTGGTCTTTCGTTGGGGTCTACCTCCATAATTTTGGGTAGCTGCTTGACATAGTGCAACCCCGTAGCATTTACCATTTCGGTATACATCATCGAATCTGGTGCATAGCGACGCACAAGACGGCGAAACACCATATCAGTCACCCCAGATAAAGGTGATTGCAGAACTCGGCTTTTGACTTCAAAATAGCCGATTTTTAGGGGCTGGGAAAGTTTAGCTTGGAGGGTGGGTGACAGCGTTAGCATACAAACAATGCAAAATTCAAAGTTGTTGGAACCGAAGATAATAGGAATATTTAGGGGGCTTTCCTAAAAATAATTCTTGTTTAGATATTCTGACTTAGAAACATTATGCCTTGCCCGCCGATCTTTGAGCGGCTTGCCTAACTTGTTCAATTTCTAAATCCAACGCTTGCGCGATTTGTTCAACTGTCAAACCCAAATCTAACGCCAGCAATCGGGGTACAGCTTCTAATTTCACTTCCAAGTATCCTTCTCGTTTACCTTCTTCAAAAGCTTCTTTTCTACCTTCTTCAAAAGCTTCTCGATAAAATCGTGTCTGCTTCAAATCGCTTAAACTAAACATACCTTCAATTTCCTTTTAACTCATTGTCTTGATTATTTATCTTTTGTGCAATCTGCCTAACTAATTCAACTTCCAAACCCAGCGCCTGCGATATTTTTTCAACTGTCAAACCTAACACTAACAATTGAGCTACAGCTTCTAATTTTGCTTCCAAGCGTCCTTCTTCTCTACCTTCCAAGCGTCCTTCTTCTCTACCTTCCAAGCGTCCTTCTTCTCTACCTTCTTCCTTGCCTTCTTGCTTCGCTTCTTGATAAACTCGTGTTTGTTTTAAATCACTCAAACCAAACATATTTTCAATCTCCTTTCGATTCATCGTTGGAAACTTATAAACTAAGATTGTCTCTATTAATTCTAGTAACTGCCGCCGTTGTAGTTCATTATTAATTTCTTGTTGGGTTCTGTCTATTAACTCACTGGCAGTTTTAATTGCTGTATCCTCATCTTCAATTACTAATTTAATTGTAGCAATCCCAACTGGTAGCAATGCTGTTTCACCTAATTCATCAAGATAAATACGACTAACGCGATCGCTAGTTAATAATTCTCTGTAATTACTGCTATCCGCTGTATCTAGACTACGAGTAGGATAAATAATCACTCCCCGCCAAGAATTTTTAGATTGATTTTGACGTAGATATAAAAATATCTCAGAAAACAAGCGCGAATAAATTTCTGTGTCGGGTTGAAACTGGACTTCAACAAAATAAATGGGGTTTTGTTCCCCTTGTACGGGCAGAAAAACACCATCTATACGGAACGCAGTTTGCTTGATTTCAATAGAAGAAAATTTGTAAGCCTCCACAGGTTGAGATGGGTTGCCAATTAATTCAAAAAAGATGCTAGGAAATTCTTGAAAAAGACGATAAAAAATGCTGTCTGTTTTCACACTTGATGCATGGCTGATATTTGCGCTCTTGCAATTTTACCGTGTCTGAGATGATGAAAAAAACCAACATATTTATTTAATCCCAAAGTTTACCTAATACTGCCAGATGGTCGCGGTATTCAATGCGAATTACCCAATCTTCGGGCCATGCAGCCATTCCCAAATAAGCCCCAGCAAAAGCACCAGTTAAACAAGCTATGGAGTCTGAATCACCTGCTGTCAGTGCAGCCCGACGCAGTGCCGCTTGGGGTTCATTTGGAAACAGCAAAAAGCATAAAAGACCTGTTGCCAAGGCTTCTTCTGCTATCCAACCCTCACCTGTTGCCAAGCAAGGATCGGCATCGCGGTTGGGATTGACTAATGCGGCGTTGAGACGGTCAAGCACGGCTAGACACTCATCCCATCCGCGGCTAATAAATTCCTCTGGTGTGTTCGTGTAGGGACGTTTCCACAAGGAACCCAACCAATCGCCGTGGTAGACTAAGCGCTGACTCGCAGCATAAGTGTAAAGTCGAGAAGGCAATCCTAGTGCGTCGCCTCCTTTAACAAGGTCAGCAATAGCAGCTGCGGTTAAATCTGAGGCAGCAAGGGCTGTGGGATGACCGTGAGTTAGTGCAGCTTGAAACTGGGCAACTGCTGCACGAGTTGTTTCATCTAATGCCAATAAGCCCACAGGTGCGACACGCATATTTGCACCACAACCTTTAGAGTTTGGTCTGGTTGCTTGCTGCCAGGGTATACCTGCCTCCAAGTTTTCGCAAGCCCGCAAGCAAGTCATACCGGGCGCACGATTATTCTGTGGACTACGCAACCACTCAACAAAAGCATGTCTTAAGGCTGGTTCTAAACTAGCTACAGTCAAATTTGACGATAAGGCTGCCACTAATGCCTGCCCCACTGATAATGTCATCTGAGTGTCGTCAGTTACAAGGGCTGGATTGCCTAGAGGTTCTTGCGGCCCGTTCGGCGGAAAGCGACGACGAATTTCGTCAACTGTTAAAAATTCGGTTACAGCACCCAAAGCATCACCAAAAGCAAGACCAAATAAACATCCAGAGGCACGAAGCATAAATAATTAAAAATGAGAAAATGCGTTTGCAGCAATCATAGCTACTGAATTGAATGCAATGAAGCTGACATTTATTAATACAATTACACTACATAAATAATACATAAATTGTCTGTTGATAAATATCCGCGAATTAACTGAGGTTTCACAGAATTATTCAGGCGATCGCAGCTTGTCTTGCCTATCTGTCCTCAGTAACTCTATGATTTATTACTTCTAAAGACGGCAAACACCACTTTGACGATACGGTTCACCCTAATTACTGATGGTATTAATTCTCATAAATTAGACAAAGTGAAAGTAAATCAATCGATGAACCAACTCAAAACAATCTTTAAAATGAACCGTCCCATCAAGGGTTCGGGAAACCGCCCTTCATGGACGGGCTATATAAGCTCAGTATATATATCAGCATAACCTGGAGTTTCAACCCCAGCAAAGCCGAACCAAAGGTTATTGATGCTGAAATGGCTGTTTTCTTCAATCGGTTGGTTCAAGATTTAGTTCTTTATATTCCCATTCATTCATTTGTAGTTATACGGAGCCAGCACCTAAAATGGCAAAAGTAGTTGGAATTGACTTAGGTACGACTAACTCCTGCGTGGCAGTGATGGAAGGTGGTAAACCCACGGTTATTGCTAACGCAGAAGGTTTTCGGACAACACCATCAGTAGTTGCATTTGCGAAAAACGGCGATCGCTTAGTTGGTCAAATCGCCAAGCGCCAAGCGGTGATGAACCCAGAAAATACGTTTTACTCGGTCAAACGCTTTATCGGACGACGCTTCGATGAAGTCACCAAGGAAACCACCGAAGTTTCTTACAAAGTGTTAAGCAGCGGCGGTAATGTCAAGCTGGATTCTCCAGGCGCAGGCAAGCAATTTGCTCCAGAAGAAATTTCTGCTCAAGTTCTCCGCAAACTAGTAGAAGATGCTAGTAAATATCTTGGCGAAACCGTAAGCCAAGCTGTAATCACCGTTCCCGCATACTTCAACGACTCGCAGCGCCAAGCCACCAAAGACGCTGGTAAAATTGCTGGGATTGAAGTTCTGCGAATTATCAACGAGCCTACCGCTGCTTCTTTGGCATATGGCTTTGACAGAAAGAGTAACGAAACTATCCTCGTGTTTGACTTAGGTGGTGGTACTTTCGACGTATCCATCCTTGAAGTTGGTGATGGCGTATTTGAAGTGTTAGCTACTTCTGGTGATACCCACCTTGGTGGTGACGACTTCGATAAGAAGATCGTTGACTATTTAGCCGAACAGTTCAAGAAAGACGAAGGTATTGATTTACGCAAAGATAAACAAGCTTTGCAACGTCTAACTGAAGCCGCAGAAAAAGCGAAAATCGAGCTTTCTAGCGTCACTCAAGCGGAAATCAACCTGCCATTTATCACCGCCACCCAAGACGGGCCAAAGCACCTGGATACAACCTTGACTCGTGCCAAGTTTGAAGAACTCTGCTCTGACTTAATCGACCGTTCTCGTATTCCGGTTGAAAATGCGCTCAGAGATGCTAAGTTGAGCAAAAGTGATATTGATGAGGTGGTACTAGTTGGTGGTTCTACCCGCATTCCCGCCGTACAACAGTTGGTGAAGCAATTATTGGGTAGAGATCCTAACCAAAGCGTCAACCCCGATGAAGTTGTGGCAGTTGGTGCAGCCATTCAAGCAGGTGTACTGAACAATGAAGTTTCCGGTATCTTGCTATTAGACGTAACACCACTATCTTTGGGTGTAGAAACCTTGGGCGGTGTGATGACCAAGATTATCCCCCGCAACACCACAATTCCCACCAAGAAGTCGGAAGTCTTCTCTACCGCTGTGGATGGACAAACCAACGTAGAAATTCATGTCCTCCAAGGCGAACGGGAATTTGCCAACGATAACAAGAGCTTGGGAACCTTCCGCCTCGATGGCATTCCACCAGCACCACGCGGTGTACCCCAAATCGAAGTTGTGTTCGACATTGACGCTAACGGTATCCTCAATGTCACTGCCAAGGATAAAGGTACTGGTAAAGAACAGTCCATCAGCATTACTGGTGCTTCTACCCTAGATAAAACTGATGTTGACCGCATGGTTAGAGAAGCCGAACAAAACGCTTCTAGTGACAAAGAGCGGCGTGAAAAGATTGAACGTAAGAACCAAGCCGACTCCTTAGCATACCAAGCCGAGAAGCAGTTGCAAGAACTAGGCGATAAGGTTCCAGAGGCTGACAAAACCAAAGTTGAAGGTTTAGTCAAAGAACTGCGCGAAGCAGTTGCTAAAGAAGACGACGAGCAAATTAAGAAACTGACTCCAGAACTGCAACAGGCACTATTTGCTGTTGGTAGCAACATCTATCAACAAGCTGGTGGCGACGCAGGTGCAGGTGCAGGTGCTGGCCCCGGTCCTCAAGATAGCGGTTCTTCTACCTCCTCTGGTAGCGGTGATGATGTCATTGATGCAGATTTCACCGAAAGCAAATAATTCCTCCAATGATGTAGAGAAAACGACAACTTCTCTACTCAATATTTCCCATCCAAGCATTTGCCTGGGTGGGGATTTTTTTTACTAAGTTAGGAGTTATGAGTAGTGTTAAGCTAAAGCGCGTTTAATTTTCAGAAATACTCATAGTGGTTGTTGAGCGCTGAGAGTCAACAGTCAACTTTGGTTAATTTGCAATTTAAAAGCGTAACAGCTTATTAACTCTTGACTCTAAAATTTTTTATGTCCTATCCACCAACGCCTTGGACGCTGCAAGGTTACGCTATTCAAACTCTACATATAGTGAATATTGAGCGATCGCGCCATCTTATCCCTGCTGAATTCGATATTATCTCTGTATGGCCTGGTAAAACTCTCGCTAGCGTCTATTTATCCTATTACAGTTCGGGTTCAGTACTGGAGTATAGTGAGTTAATTGTTGCCCCTGCTTTGGTAAGTTATCAAGGTAAAATCGGTGGTTGGGTTTCCCATATTTATGTAGACGATCTTGATTCAGTAGCTGGTGGTCGAGAAATTTGGGGACTACCCAAGGAATTAGCAGAATTTACTTGGCAAGAAGGAAAGCGTGTTACTGTCCGTCAAGGAAACCAACTTCTGTGTAGCCTAAATTACAATCAACAAAATTTTGCATGGCGACAACGGTTTAGCGCCTCTAGTTTCAGTGCAAAGGGTACTGATTTACTGATGTTTGCTTTTGAATGCGAATCTTTGTTGGGTTTGATTGGTTCTCACTTAGAAGTACCCGCCGAAAGTCCTTTTGTGGGGATAAGTTTAGGTCAAGCAATTTCCACCGTGCGTTACGAACAGATGCGCTTAAAGATTGATGCGCCGCAAGTCGTCGGACACAGAGTAGGTGAGATTATTTAGGGAACTCCAAAAAATAAATTATTCCGCTTAAAGTTGTTGATTGTTCCCAGTTAACAGGAGCTAGTTGCGTGCGGAGGTTCCCTCCGCCCTTGCAAACTGTTCTTCAACAGTTAAGCGTCAACAATAACAATACAATAGATAACATATAAAAAATACCCTAACAGCTCGTTAAAAACAACGTTAGGGCGTATTAAATAAGGTTGTTATTGGACTAAGCTATTACACCTTTAAATTGCACAATTGCTCATAAGTTAGTTAACACTCAACAGTCAACAATAAAAGATGTACAAATTAAATGGCTGACAGCTTATCTGCTCGGAAACAGACTCTATTTTGATGGCAAGTGAGCGTGTCTTATTAAAACAGAAATCAAGAAAAACTAACGAGATATCGGACGAGTATTTCTACGAGGTGACAAACGCTGTTGACCACGCCGCGTTCTATTTTGTTGTATATATCCGCGACGCATATAACGCGAAGAATCAGGTCTGACACGATTTTGACGGGGAGTTCGATTTAAAACTCGCTGAGATACAATTTGGTTTCTTGGTGCAGCTTGGGAGTCTAAAGCAACAACTCCAACACTAGTTGTTCCTAAGAATAACGCCATCACAAAAGATACTAAGGGTTTCATACATTGTCCTCACTAAAATGTATAACTACTTATTGTGATGAGTTCTTAAACTTAACCCTCGTCCTTCAGTTAGAGAACATTAATCCAAAAGTTAGAGATTAAAAAATTAGGTTGTTATATTCTTTTTTATAAAGACAAAAGTGCTGTCAAGCATCTAAAATTTTAACTACTAATGTAGCCGATGAAAACAATAACTATCAGAAGGTGTTGTAAAAGTGGCTTGCTGTGATTTTAAACACTTATCGATCCACCCTAGTCTCCCTTAAAAAGGGGAGCCACTGCGTTGGGTGGGCAATGCCCGACTTGTAGACGCTTCTGCGGCTTCCCGCAGGGTAGCATGTGGCGTGGATAATGGGGGATTTAAAAGTATTGGAAACATCATTAAGGACTTTACAAACATCCTCTTAACCGTTAGTTATAATTAAGCAAATCTATCCAGAAAGGCGCAAACCCCCTCCTCTGTACGGTTTTGATAATAATCTTTAACCGGACACAATATTATCAGTAGTTGCAAGCTATATCAATTATCATAACTATTTGTATTACCTATTACTTATGACAAAACATGAGCGATGCTTTCAACAGACTTGCACCCTTCATCCAAGAATATATCTATGCTCATAACTGGACTGAATTACGAGCAGTGCAAATAGCAGCTTGTAAAGTGATATTTGACACTGATGCTCACTTATTAATCGCTGCTGCTACTGCTGCGGGAAAAACAGAAGCTGCATTTTTACCAGTTTTAACTCAGTTATATGAAAACCCAGCAAATACTATAGGTGCATTATATATTGGACCGATTAAAGCATTGATAAACGATCAATTTGAGCGCCTCAACGACTTATTAAAATCAGCCGATATCCCTGTTTATCACTGGCATGGTGATGTTGCTCAAAGTCGTAAAAATCAGCTTTTAAAAAATCCTCAAGGTATTCTCCAAATTACACCAGAATCACTAGAAAGTTTGCTAATTAATAGAAATAGCGAGCTAATGCGCTTATTTGGTGATTTGCGGTTTATCATCATTGATGAAATTCATGCTTTTATCGGTTCTGAACGTGGCTGTCAAATTATCTGTCAATTGCAGCGTTTGACAAAGTTGACACAAACACAACCCCGCCGCATTGGTTTGTCAGCAACTCTTGGCGACTATTCTCTGGCTGAAGATTGGTTGCGTTCTGGAACTGAAAAACCAGTCATTACTCCAAAAATTGATGCAGGAAAACGCCAAGTTAAACTAGCTGTAGAACATTTTTATCTGAAAAATGAAATCGATGAATCAGAAGTAACAGCATACGAAAAATATATTTTCAATCTCAGCAAATCTCGTAAATGTCTGATCTTTGCAAATAATCGCACGCAAACTGAATCTATCATTTCATCTTTCCGACAAATTGCTAGAGAACAAGCCCTACCAGACATATATCACGTACATCATGGTAGTATATCTGCTAGCCTGCGGCAAGCTGCTGAAAACGCTATGCGCGAACCTAATAATCCAGCTGTTACTGCTGCCACACTAACTCTAGAATTAGGTATAGATATCGGTCATTTAGAGCGGGTAATTCAGTTAGAATCACCTCTTTCGGTAGCTAGCTTTCTACAACGTTTAGGACGTACAGGTAGAAGAGGCGCTGCTGCTGATATGCGCTTTATCTGTGCTGAAAATGAGCCTTTATCTGAAGCATCTTTACCAGAGCAAATTCCTTGGCAACTTTTGCAGTGTATTGCCATTATCCAACTTTATTTAGAAGAACGTTGGATTGAACCGATCAAACCCATTCAATATCCTTTGAGTCTGTTATATCATCAGACAATGAGCATTTTAGCAGCGACCGGAGAACTTTCACCTGCTACTTTAGCAAAACAAGTTTTAAGCTTACCACCATTTGCAGCTATCTCACAAGAAGATTTAAAGTTAATATTGCGTTATTTAATTGATATTGACCATATTCATCGAACTGAACAAGGGAAATTAATTATTGGTTTAGCTGGAGAAAAGATAGTAGGAAAATTTCAATTTTATGCCGTATTTCCGGACAATCCTGAATATGTGGTGAAGCAAGCAGCAACAGAAATTGGCAGTATTGTCACACCACCTCCTGTTGGCAATCAGTTCGCTTTAGCAGGAAGAACATGGGAAGTTTTAGATGTTGACTTTAGAAAAAAATCAGTTTCAGTGAAACAGGTAGATGGTAAAGCTACTATTTATTGGCGTGGTGGAAGTGGTACTATCCATACAAGAGTTTTGCAAAGAATGCGGCAGGTTTTACTAGAAGATATAGAATATAGTTACTTGCAAGATAAGGCTCAACTATGTTTAGAAAAAAGTCGTCAAATTGTCCAAAATTCTGGATTAGATAAACAAAATATTTTGCAATTAGAAAAAGGCAAATGCTGTATTTTTCCCTGGATGGGTACAGTAGCTTATCGCACTTTAGAAAGATTACTCAATTCTTTTTGCCGAGAATCTTTAGAAATTAACAGCATTAGTGGAGTTAGCCCTTATTATTTCACAATCAAATTAGCTAAAGATAAATTTAAATATCTTCGTCAAGAAATAGTTTTATTATGCGAACAAAGAATTTCGCCAGAAGATTTAGTAAGCGCTTCAGAAGCTCCAGAAATTCAAAAGTATGATGAATTTATTCCTCATCCACTTTTACGAAAAGCTTTTGCTAAAGATTATTTAGATATTCTAGAACTCAAGCAACAAGTGGCAAAGTGGTAAGGTAAAAGTGATTGGGGATTGGTGAAACAGATGTGCTAATTTTTTTTTAATATACTGAGTGGATCTCCCAACCACGACAAGACACTATCAAAACCTGGAAAAAAAATCGGCTCGATTTCAACATCTGACATTATTTCTTCAAGTTCAGTATCGCTAATCGGTTCGTCCCATAGTCCGTATTCAACAAGGTTATTAGTGTGAAAAATTATGCGATCGCGCAAAAAATCTAACTGCTCATCTTTTGGGGCGGCAGGCAAGCGAATAGTTAGTGGAAAATTTCCGAACAACACTACTACTTTCCCTGGTTTATGATGGGGCATATTTTTTGTAATTTTTCAGCGATTCTAAACTCTTTAACCGCTCACCTGTTTTTTTGCTTGCAAATCTTGATAAAAAATTCTAACGTATCCTGACAAATCCTGCCTTATCAAGCAATTCTTGTCCCTGATTTGTGAGTAGCAGATTAGCATAAGCTTCACCTGCTTGTTTTTCAAATTTGCTATTTTCTTTCACAACCACCACTAATCGCCGGCTTAAAGGATATTCCCCACTGCGGAAAGCCTCGGTATTTACTTGATTGCGCTTTGTTGGACATTCATTAGGTGGCACTAAGGGAAGTTTATAAGGGGGAATAAGTTTATTAGAGTCACGACCTATGGGTAATGGTTTTACACCGCACTGCGGAACCAACAGTGTTGCTGAAGACCAGTAAATTCCTGCTGGGTCGGCAGCAACTTGACGTAAAGCCTCAGTTGTAGTTTGCGTTATTTTGAAGCGATCGCCACTATCTCTATCTTTTTTCCCGTATAGTTGGATTTTTAAATCTGGCCCGCCTACCTCTCGCCAGTTAGTAATTTTACCTGCGAAGATACTTTCATATCGCTCTACAGTCAGACCGGGAATATTCAAACTAGGATGGACAACAGCTACCAGTCCATCAATTGCCACCGGAATTTCTCTAAGTTGAATGCCTCGTTTTTGCGCCGCCTCATACTCGTTATTGGCAACGGGTCGAGAAGATTGAGCAAAATCGAGTTGACTTTTCAGTAACATAGAGATGCCAGTTGCCGAACTAGGCGCTTCCTTTTCAGGGTTAGCATAGCGTAGCTGAAATTGCGGCCAGACATTTTGAATTATGGGGTCTATTTCTTTGCGGACAGATGCCCAAGTCGTACTACCACCGTAACTAATTAAACCACTGGGAACATTCTGTACTTGAGCAAAGGTTTGAGGAGTAGATGCTGGAGATTCCGGAGAATTATTACTGGATTTTGGACTGGTGGTAAAGCCAGAGAATTTGACAAACCACCAAATACCGCCTCCAACTAGCCCAACCGTAATTAGGAAAGCTAAGACGAGAAGGGTAGTTTCATTCTTTTGTGACATAGCTTGTGGATAATTCTATATTTACCGCTTCTCTTCTTATATTTCCCAAGTACTTTTGTCAAAAATATATTACTCTATACTTGACAGAATTATGAATTATGTAATTCAACTATGTGTTTTGGAGAAGGAACGCCGCTCTGGTATTGGGTACTGGAAAAAGTTTTTTAAAATTTGGTGGTAGGTCAAAGCCCCCACCCTAATATGAGCGATTTCCCAACACCCAATCCCTAATTCCCAGTCCCCAGTCCCTTTTACCTCTAGGCTACGGACAGAATAATGTGTCACGCGTATCCCGTCCTGTAGTTGGATTAGTACCTTTAGCAAGCTTGCACAATTTTTTTTGTTCGTCATCGCGCAGCAGTACATCTGTAAAATCTGCTCCATCAACGATCGCACCATCAAACTTGGCATTAGCTGCAAACGCACCCTCCAACACCGCATTTGTTAAATTCGCGTTTATCAAACGAGCTGAGTCTAACGTAGCATTTGTCAAGTCAACTCCCTCCAAATTTGCAGACTCTAAATTTGCAGCAAAAAAACTTACACCGCGCAAATTAGAATGACTAAAGTTACTCTGGCGGAGATTAGCTTTCGTAAAACTGGAATCCGTTAAATCGCGTCCTGAAAAATCAGCTTCTACTAAAATTTCTTTGTTGTATTCGAGGGCAAAAGCTACTGGAACATAACCTATTGCTGTGATGCCAACTACTACCCAAAGCAATAAACTGAGTAAGCTTGCCCAAATCCGATTGCTTAATCTAGAATTCATGCTATTTTTAGCCAATGGCGAATCTTCCTCCCTCTCATTATCCCGATATTGGTCAAATAGGAGAAGACCTAGTAGCACAATGGTTAGAGTCTACAGGTTGGGTAATTCTGCATCGGCGCTTTGCTTGCCGATGGGGAGAAATTGATATTATTGCTCAACATCCTGGCAACACAGAGGAAGCAGAGGGGCAGAGGGGCAGAGAGGCAGAGGGAGATAAACGAGATAATTCTTCACTCAGCACTCAGCACTCAGCACTCAGCGAGAAGTTGCGTGCGGGGGTTCCCCCCGTTGAGCAAACTTCGGTGACTCAGCACTGTATCTTAGCGTTTGTCGAAGTTAAAACCCGCAGTTCAGGTAGTTGGGACGCAGGGGGAAGAAGTGCGATCGCCCTACAAAAACAGGCAAAAATCTCAAGAACGGCTGAGATATTTTTAGCTGAGTACCCTGAAAAAGCAGATTACACCTGTCGTTTTGATGTTGCTATTGTCTTCTGTCAGCGATCGCTAAAGAATACTAAGTCTAAAGTTCCTCAAGAAGCTTTAGCTAGCTCATCCGCCGCTGGATACCAATTTTATCTACAAGAATATATTCGAGCCGCTTTCGACTTTGTAATTGATAGCTAATATCTTTAAGTTGCAATCTTGCCTCCAGTAGATTGTTGACTGTTAAGTGTCAACGGTCAACAGTCAACGACTACTATGAGTATTTATACAAATTAAGTGTGTTGAACTGATACTAGTTATTTGGTACTAGTGTTTCAACTAAAAGTTATCATGCCAAAGTTTCTGGACAATAACCCAGACCGCGGACAAACTGTTGGCGGAAAGCCTCAATTTCTTCTCTCTCTGGGCTACCGTGAGAAACGATCGCTACTTGATAGCGGCGCATAACATCTACAGGGCACTGTCCTGCTTCCAAACTCCAAAGTGCCATTTGCACCCGCATTGGCGGCTCATAGCTAATTCCTAATTCATTTAGAAAAGCTCGAAAGTCGCCGTCTTCTTGGGGTGAGACGTGACCTTTAAGTTTGATCCTAACCACCCAGCCATCAATCTGATGAATCACGGTGACGAACGAGACATGCATCTGGGTTCTGCCATGCAGGTATTGAACAACCCTCAGGGTTAGACTGGCATTTGCCAGGTAATACAAGTATTCCATGTTGGTGCTTGGGATCAAAGCCAATCCTACATATCTATATTCGTAAATAGATCCCTGTTCCCGGTAGGGTAGAAGCCCCCGTTTTTATATGGGGAGGTTTACCCAATTTTTATCTGATTTTTTGCGTGTTACCTAATAGTGTCAATTTTAATAGTCTAAAGATGAAATTGAGTATTTCTCTAGGAAATCTTAAACTTAGTTGTTGAAGGTAGTATGAATTTTTATGGAGCAACAAATAGCACATCCCAATTTGGATCGTTCCTCTATTTCAGAGGCAAAAGATATGAACTTAGACTGTTTATTAGCTGGGTATGACTACGAACTACCTTCAGAACTTATTGCCCAAAATCCGGCATTTCCGAGAGATAGCTCGCGGTTATTGGTAGTCGATTCTCACGCTACAGATAATCAAACAGCACCGTTACACCACATTTTCCACGATCTACCCGAACTACTACATCCTGGCGATCTGTTGGTGATGAATAATACAAAAGTCATTCCAGCGCGACTGTATGGCCGTAAATCTACTGGTGCAGAAATAGAGGTATTGCTATTAGAAGAACGCCAGCATAACTGTTGGTTAGCCTTAGTCAAGCCAGGAAAGCGCTTTAAACGGGGAGCGAAGATTGTTTTTGAAGCAGGGAAGCTGGGGATTAGGGATTGGGGATTAGGGATTGGGGAAGATTCTCATCTAGTCAACAGTCCTCAACTGACTGCTACGGTGTTGGAGACAGATGAAGCGACTGGAGGGCGTTTGTTGCAATTTGATGTGCCGGAGGGAAAGCCTTTGGTACAACTATTGGATGCGTTTGGTGAAATACCTCTACCACCCTATATCACTGCATCCACTGCTGCTGACGAACAGTATCAAACAGTTTACGCCCAACAACCAGGAGCGATCGCAGCGCCTACGGCAGGTTTACACTTTACTCCAGAATTACTCGAAAAATTACGCGATCGCGGCATCAATCAAGCTTTTATTACGCTGCATGTTGGTGTAGGAACTTTTCGCCCTGTGGAAGTAGAAGACGTAACTAGCCACCATATGCACGAAGAATGGATTGAAGTCCCTGCTGCCACAGTAGAGCAAATCCGCGCGACAAAAGCCGCTGGCGGTCGAATTATTGCTGTGGGAACAACAGCAGTACGCGCTTTAGAAGGAGCAGCTCAATCGGGTGATTTACAACCATTTTGCGGCAAAACAAACTTGTTTATCTATCCCGGTTATCAATGGCGGGTGGTGGATGGTTTGATTACTAACTTTCATCTGCCGCGTTCTAGTTTGCTGATGCTGGTCAGTGCCCTAATCGGCAGAGAACATTTGTTAAATATATACAAGCAAGCGATCGCTTCTCAATATCGCTTTTATTCTTTCGGCGATGCCATGCTAATTATATGAGTGCTGAGTGCTGAGTTCTGAGTGCTGAGTTAGGAGTCAGTTGTCGTACAGACGCGATTATACTTTTACGAGAAGCCGCTCTTACGAGCGTCTACGCGTCTGTACAAAAGTCAGTTGTTAGAGGTAATAAGGAATGTCCCCGATCCTCAATCCCCAATCCCCAATCCCTTCATAGTGAATAATTTCTAATTTTGAATTTTTAATTTTTCATGTAGTAGTGGGTACTCTGACTTATAAGGATCTAACAATAAGTACAGAGCCGCTATTTATGTATAAACAGCATCAAATTCGACAGTGGTTTTGCTGCTTTCCTACAATGGTGTTCCACCAAGTTGTTGATAGGCACAAGCCGCATCTGGGATTTCTCTTTGCTACCTCTGCGTTTTTGGTGTTGGCTGCACCAACTATCGTTGATTTGCCAGGAAGCAAGCTGCTAGCACAAACTCCAATTTCTCAGGATTTGGAAACAGCTATCCTTTACCAGCAAGGAGTCACCCGCTATAACCGCAACGATTTACAAGGTGCAGAATACGCTTTTCGCCAAGCATTACAGCGAGATCCTAATCTAGGAATGGCACGGAATTATTTAGGGAATATTTTCCTGATGCAAAATCGCTTGGATATAGCGGTGCAGGAATATGGAGAAGCAGTTAGAATTAACCCCAATCTAAGTGAAGCTTATTATAATTTGGGGTTAGCGTTGTACCGACAAGGGCAAAAAGAAGCAGCAATTACTGCTTATCGCCAAGCTCTAGTGATAGATCCGACAAAAGCAGCAGCAAGTTACAACATAGGTTTGGCAATGTCCGAACTCGGACAGTCACAAGAAGCGATCGCCGCATACCAGCAAGCAATTAATCTAGATAAAAACAATGCTAATGCTTACTTTAACTTAGCGATCGCCCTGCAAGAACAAGGTCAAGTAGATAGTGCGATCGCAGCTTATCGACAAGGCTTGCAGCTAGACCCGAAAAATGCCACAGCTTACAACAACATGGCAAGCTTAATGGCAATTCACGGTCAAACCTCAGAGGCTATTTCCGTTTATCAGCAAGCTATCCGCCAAAATCCTAAGAATGCCTCAGCCTATTACAACTTAGGAGTAACTTTATACAATCAAGGCGACTATAAGAAAGCTAACGGAGTATTAAAACGTGCTCGCAACGAGTTCCGCGAGCAAAGTAACATGGAGCAAGTTGCAAAAGTTGAGCAATTAATCCAGCAAATTGCCCAGAAGACAGCACCGCAGCAAACTCAACCCAGTCAAACAGCTACTACTCCCTCTGAGACTCCAAACCAACTAGAAACGCCAGTCAATCCAACTGATGCGCCAGTTTCTGCGAAATAAAACCAGAGTTCAATGAGTCCAACTTAATAGACTTGCGACTCCTAGTATGGTATCCGGTTAAAGACTAATGAAAGAACTCAGAAGTCAAGAATCAGAATTCAGCATCTATGCACAAAACCCGAAAACCTTTCCCTTCTGCCTCTGGAGCGGTCTTAATGATAAGTCTTTAACCGGACACGATATGACTCCTAATTTCTGAATACCTCTTCAAATGTTCCCTACATCCTATCCCCAGCCTTCACCATCGTTTGCAGTTTCGTAATCTTCTAAAGCTGCTTTCGCTCCAGCTTCTATTGTTAAACTCAAGTCACATCCATACTCTCCATTACAGCTAAACGAACTATTAGCCAATTTGCTTTTTTCATCCTGTTCTCGGTTGTTTTAAGTTGACACAACTCGAACAATATTTCTTTAATCGATATTATTGTAATCAGCGCGATCGCCACAATAAAAACTTTGTCTGCCAGCAATACTAAAAAAGTAAATATACCTGAGTTTTTTCCAGCAAATGGTTTAAATCAAATGCTGGTAATTGTCTTCATAGCTTTTGACTATTCAACCATAAATATTTTAGTATCTTGCAGAATGGCAACTTTGTTTAGCCAAAGGTTAAAATGACATTCCTTTTTGAAACGGAGCGCTTGACTATTCGCAGTTGGATACCCGAACGCGATGCCGAACAAGCGTTTGAGATTTATAGTGACCCCGAAGTTACGCACTTTCTCGGTAATGCTTCTCGTGCTACAAATATTGAGGCAATGCGTCAGCGCTTAATTGATAATATCGAGCGATCGCGCCGACGCAACAATGGTACTGGGTCTTGGGCAATTGTGGAAACAGCAACTACAACAATTGTGGGAACTATTCTTCTCAAACCACTTCCCGATAAAGATGGATTGCCTACAGAGGATTATGAAGTCGGTTGGCATTTGCGGCGAGCTTCTTGGGGTAAAGGGTATGCAACAGAAGCAGGACGAGGTATGCTCAACTACGGATTTAGTCTCTTAAACCTGCCAGTAATTTTTGCCGTGGTCAAGCCAGAAAATCAGGCATCAATTCGTGTAACTCAAAGACTAGGGATGAAACCACTAGGACGGACAAAGCAGTATTACGGTATAGAACTACTGCTGTTCCAACAAGATGCGCCTGGAAGGAGAGCAGGGGAGCAGGGGGAGATGAGGGAGCAGGGGGAGATGAGGGAGCTG
>NZ_JAECZA010000006.1 GCF_016056275.1 Dendronalium phyllosphericum CENA369
GAGGCTGGGGAAGCTGGGGGAGAAGAACCAGATAATAATGTTACAGACAAAAATTGGATAGTTTATTTCTTGGAGTTCCCATAAAAGAATAATATTCATGCTTTTGTCTTTAACTTATTTCTGAATTAATAAAGTTAAATTTAGTAAGCATTAGCACATTTTGCTGGCGGAAAACACTGTGATGGGTAAGCAAACTGGGGTTTGAGAAAGCAAAACTTCCTTTCGCTTGCGGAAAACACCAAAATGAGAAGGCGATCGCTCATATTGAGAAAGTAAAACTTCCTTTTGCTTGCGGAAAACACCAAAATGAGAAAGCGATCGCTCATATTGAGAAAATAAAACTTCCTTTTGCTTACTCATTTCAGTAGATCGCGTACTCATTTCCAAAGATTGTGTAAACAAACCGCAGTTTGTTTACTAATTTCAGTAGATTGCGTATGCATTTGGGCTGTTAGGCGATCGCATTAATTCTGCCAAGTGAGGCTCAAGTTATTAAGGCTCTCTTGTGTGAGAATTAATCTAAGCATTTTGGGAGTTGCAAAGATGGCTTGGGTCGCTGGCGATCGCTTGCAAGGTGGCAAATACACCGTTGAGAGAGAATTGGGAAGAGGACGCTTTGGCATTACTTATTTGGTCAAAAATAAGAATGGCGATCGCTTTGTCATTAAAACCTTAAATGACGACTTGCTAAATTCCCTTAACCAATTGGAACGCGAACGGCTAAAGACAATGTTTTTGCGGGAGGCTTTTAAGCTGCAAAAGTGTAAGCATAAGTATATTGTGGAGGTCGTAGACTCCTTTGAGGAAGCAGACCATTTGTGTTTGGTAATGGAGTATGTGAATGAAGTGAGTTTAGCTGACTTCCGCCCATCAATACTTTCGGAACCAGACGCACTGCGTTACATTCAGCAAATTGGCGAAGCACTGATAGTTGTACATGAAAATGAACTGATTCATCGGGATGTGCATCCAGGAAATATCTTGTTGCGGAAGCGAGAGGGACAGCTAGAAGCGGTGTTAATCGATTTTGGTTTAGCTTTGGATTTTGACCATATCTTAACCACAAGCCGAACCAAGGAAACTTCTGATGGATTTACGCCTCCTGAACTTTACGCTAGAGGTACTATAACTCGTGCGTATAGCGATATTTATTCACTAGCAGCTACTCTGTATAAACTTTTGACAGGAAGAACACCTGTTGATGCAGTAAAGCGCAAAGTGGATGGCGAACATTTAGTGTCTCCCAAAGAATTCAACGATCGAATTAGCCCTCGCGTCAATCAAGCAATTTTAAAAGGTATGCAGCTAGATCCTAAACAGCGTCCACAATCAATGCGAGAATGGCTTGATTCTTTGGAGTTGACTGGGGAAACTAGCAAGACAGAGACACCTGTACCTCCGAAATCGGAATCAAATATTAATTGGGTTGCTGTTACCGCTATTGCAACTTTAATTGCAGCTATTGGAACCTTACTGTCAGGTATGGTTGGTTGGATTCCTATTTTCAAACCTTCTCCGTCTTCCAACCCTCCATCACTCTCTCCTAGTCCGTCATCTAGTAAAACTCCGTAGATTTAGGTACACTCTCATCAGGATGCTGGATTAAGGTATTTTTCTTTACTTAGAGGTATTCATGCCCTGGATAGCAAGACAACAATTGCAAGGTGGCAAATATGTAATTGAGCAAGTCCTGGGACAAGGGGGATTTGGGATTACCTATAAGGCTTTGCATGTTGAACTAAACCAGACAGTTGTAATTAAGACACCTAATGAATACCTCAGCCACGATCCGGAATATGAAAAGTACATAGAGAGATTTATCCAAGAAGGGCGGATACTCGCACGCTTATCACAAGACCCCCATCCTCACATTGTGGGAGTGATTGATTTGTTTCAAGAAGGTGCTACCTACTGTTTAGTGATGGACTTTGTTGAGGGAGAAAATTTGTTTGAGGCGGTAAGGCGTAGAGGGGCTTTACCAGAAGCGGAGATTGTACAATGTATCCGCCAGATTGGGGAAGCTTTGAGCGTAGTGCATCAAGCAGGGCTAGTACACCGAGATGCCCACCCTGGAAACATTATGGTGCGAAGTAATGGTAAAGCGGTTTTAATTGACTTTGGAATCGCCAAAGAAATTTTGCCTAAAACCTTAAGTTCAAAGGGAATTGCAGGTAATGATGGTTTTGCACCCTATGAGCAGATGAGTAGAGGTAGTCGGGAGCCAACTGTCGATGTCTACTGTCTTGCTGCCACACTCTATTATGCAGTGACAGGTCAACGCCCCACAACCTCTCTGGCTCGCAAACTCGATGATACTTCTCTGAAATCACCTAAACTAATTAATCCAAGCGTCAGCGCTCAATTAAATCAAGCAATTCTTACGGGCATGGCGCTGGAGGCAAACGACCGTCCGCAGTCAATGCAGGCATGGTTAGCAATGTTAGAAGCTCCAAAAGCAACGTCTCCACCACCTGTTAAGCCAGTTTATAGAAAAGAAGTTGTTCGTTCGGAAACTAAGCCAAACCCAGAAGCAGTTCTAGGTGAACCAGCTACTAAATCACCTAGAATTATTCCCTGGGGCTGGTTGGTTGGTGTATTGTTGAGTTACACATTTCTAGGCTATTTATTAGTAGCGCTTAACGCTTTGCACATAGTTTGGGCTGTGGTTGGGGCTTGGGCTTGGGTTCGTCGGGCTGTGGCTGGGGCTGGGGCTTGGGTTGTGGTTGGGGCTGTGGCTGTGGCTGGGGCTGTGGCTTGGGCTTGGGCTGTAGCTGGGGCTGTGGCTTGGGCTGTGGGTGGGACTTGGGCTGTGGCTTGGACTGTGGCTGGGGCTTTGGCTGAGGATAAATTACAAAAATCTTTTAGCAAGTTTCATACTTTTCTAATTTTAGCTAGCACTTCTAGTCTAGGCTTGGGTTTGGGATGGTTAGGACATAGAATTTTTATACTGGTTCATAACTTACTCAAGCTCTAGAAGCTAACTGGCAAAAGATTTTGTAGCTTTTGTATCGAGTAGAGAAGCGATATCTAAGGACAAGCCGCTGTGCGTCTACGCACGTTTAACTTCACACCAAAATATTAAATTTCCGCTCAATACCAAGCCCTGGTTTTAAGAGCGTTGTTATCGAAGAAAAGCTAGGTAAATAAACTGATATCTACATTAAAATAGTCCGCCAACGCTTCTGCTTGAGTTTTACTGATGGTGCCACCATTAATAATTTGCAAAGCAACTTCCAATGAACCAATTACCTCAGCTAATGCTTCGGTTGTAGTATCGCGTGCATCCATCAGATGCACTAACATCGAATTGGGCGTACCTTGGGGAATTGGGTAATGGGTTTCTTCAAACTGCTCAATTAATGTCACCAACAGTTGCAACAGCATCTCTTCTTCTGGTGTACGATTGGGACGATGTTCTAAGGTTAATGCAAGTGCGATCGCTTGTTCGTTTTCTGCTTCCGTGGTAATTATTTTTGGCTGATACTCGGCTAGCAATTTACCATAAGATTCCGGATTAAAAGTACGGGTCATTTTAAAAAACAGATGGCGCAATTGTTAAGAGTGTCTTCTTTAACTCTTGTGAAAACGATTCCAAAAACATCATGTCATTAGTGATATCTGAGGCTTTATCTTCATTCAAGTTTTCTGTTTATAATTGCTTTTGATAAGCTTCAATCCGGTATTCTAACGCCTCAACAATAAATCGAATTGCTTTAGGGGAAAAATTCACGTTCAATAATTCCCTTAACCTATGCTTCTGGTTCAACGCCGAGCGATCGCAATTGTGCAATTAGACGTTCATTTCTTTGACGCTCTTGTTCAGCTCGTTGGCGTTCTTGTTCAGCCCGTTGACTTTCCTGTTCTGCTCTTTCCTCACCAGTCAGCAACAAATTACCTTGCAAATCCCACCAGCGCAGCCAAGGTAATTCCATATTCTGATATTCTCCTTGCCATATACCTAACTCAACACCCAAAGAATGTATAGGATAATGTCCGCGCTCATTTACTATTAATAACTGATATTGTCCGCCAACTAATTCATAAACTTCCACGCTGGCTTTATTCACTTCATAAATGCCGTAAAAAGCTGGATGAATCACCTGCTCGTAAATCCAAAATTTACCCTTCCAAGGAGTTTTGTCTCGTTCCTCACTACCATCGCCAGAAACAAATTCTAAGGCAACCAAGGGGGCGATAAACTCTCGCCACAGTACATAAGACCTTCGCGTTTGCCCATCGAGCAAAGGTGGTACATTAGGAACATAAAACCAATCCGGTGCTTCTGCGCCTTTTTCTGGTGGGTCAGTCATACGCCAGTAGATACCGCTATCTTGACCAATGCAGTATTGCCCATCAGGGTGACGTTTTTGCAATATCGGTTTAATTGAGTCTGTTAGTAAAATGCTTTGCGGATGTTCCTGAAAGTTTTTCACGAATGTACCGTCTGATTCCGGTAGCTGCGTATGGTCTGGAAATGGGGTAAGTTCTTCAGTGGATGGATTGGTTGCAGAGGTCATAAAACTACCTTTGCAGAGGATAAGGGTTGTTTTTTAGTTTAGCAATGAAAAGAGAAAGAGGGGCGATGTCTGACGACAAGCCACTGCGTGTCTACGCACCTCTTTCAACACACGAATAAATGCGATCGCCTCGCTTTATTTAATTGCCACCAATTGATTAACTGGCGCAACTCCAGCTAAATTTAAAATTGGTGCAATCAAATCTTCGCGCTTCACCGCCATCATGTGAACGCCCTGACATAATTGCCGTGCGATCTTTACTTGCTCTGCTGCAATTTTCATACCTTCTTCAAGCGGGTCTTTTGCTTGTGCCAATCTATCAATAATATGCTGTGGTATATTTACACCAGGGACGCACCGATTAATAAATTGGGCATTTTTTGCTGATTTCAACAGAAAAATTCCTGCCAAAATTGGTTTTTTATAACCAGCAGCTATTTTGTCCATGAACTTTTCTAGTCTTTCAAAATCGGTAATTAATTGACTTTGAAAAAATTGCGCGCCGGCTTCGATTTTGCGTTCAAATCGACTTTGCAAACCCGACCAACTCGCGCATTGCGGATCTACTGCTGCACCAACAAATAAATCTAATGCACCATCAGTTAAAGGTTTTTCGTTGCAATCAAAACCCTGATTCATTTTCCGAATCAGTTGCAGCAGTCGTACAGCTTCTAAATCAAAGACGGCTTTGGCATCTGAGTGATCGCCTGCTTTAACTGGGTCGCCAGTCAAAGCTAAAATATTGCGAATACCCAAAGCATGAGCGCCCATCAAGTCAGCTTGTAAACCAATGCGATTGCGATCGCGGCAAGCAATTTGACAAACTGGCTCAATACCGTTTTGCAATAAAATAGCAGATGCTACCAAAGAAGACATCCGTAACACAGCTCGGCTACCATCGGTAATATTGACGGCATGAACCCTCCCCTTAAGGGTCGCCGCCATTTGGAGCATGTGTTGTGGATTACCGCCTTTTGGTGGTGCAACCTCGGCGGTAACTAAAAATTCACCCGCTTGCGCGGCTCTGGGAAAGGAATTCAAAATAGTGTGGCTATGGTTATTATCCATAACATTAATATGTTGCTTCTCTTACAGGGTATAACGAACCACACCTGAAAGAGAAACTAGGGGATTGGGGACTGGGGAAGTAGGAAACTGTTTTCTTCCCCATCTCCCTCATCCCTCTTTCTTTGCATCCCCGCGTCCCCGCGTCCTCTTTTCCCCTTAAGCTTGTGAAAAATGTGGGTTTACAGAGGTGTAGAGTAGCCTAAAGCTGCTTTCACTTGTGCTAGGGTTTGATTGGCGATCGCTTCTGCTTTTTCCCTGCCATCACGCAATACAGACTCTAAATAGCTTTTATCTTCTGTGATTGCCTGATATTTTTCTTGGATTGGTTTTAAAGCTGCGATCGTCGTTTCTGTGAATAATGGCTTGAATTGTCCCCAACCCATATCCTGACACTCCGCCGCTACCTCTTCTTTGGTCTTTCCAGACAGCAGGGTATACAGTGTTAATAAGTTGTTACACTCTGGGCGCTCTGGATCGTCGAAAGTTAAACCTCGAATTGGGTCGGTTTTACAGCGTTTTATCTTGTATTGAATTTGATCTGGTGGATCGAGCAAATTAATTCGGCTTAAGTCGGAAGGATCGGACTTGGACATTTTGCGCTTACCATCCGCCAAACTCATCACCCTTGCTCCTTCCTTACGAATCAAAGGATCTGGTAATTTCAGCACTGGTCGATCTGGTTGAGCAAATAAATGATTAAACCGCGCAGCAATATCCCGTGTCAATTCCAAGTGTTGTTTTTGGTCTTCACCGACTGGTACTTTATCTGCTTGGTAAAGCAAAATATCAGATGCCATCAGTACAGGGTAATCTAACAAACCAGCACTCACATTTTCTCCCTGTTTGACAGCCTTTTCTTTAAACTGGATCATGTCTTGCAACCAGTTTAAAGGTGTGATGCAGTTGAGCAACCAAGTGAGTTCGCTGTGGGCAGATACGTGCGATTGCACAAAAATAGTAGAGTAATTTAAATCCAGACCACAAGCTAAATAGAGCGCAACGAGGGTGTAGGTATCAGATGCCAACTGTTTTGGCTCGTGTGGTACTGTAATTGCATGTAAATCAGCTACGAAAAGGTAATTTTCATATTCACTCTGACCTTCTACCCAGTTGCGAATCGCTCCCAAATAGTTACCTAGATGATAATTGCCCGTTGGTTGAACTCCAGAAAGAACGCGCTGCTTGCCCATAAATTTCAACTTAGTTATCTCAAATCCGCACTATGTAAAGTGGCGGTTACAAAACTCATTTAATTTTGACATCTTCCTGGTCAAGTTGCTGTTTGTCAGTTGTCGTAGAGACGCGATTAATCGCGTCTGTACAAGAGTCAGTTGTCAGAAGGAGGAGAACAAAAAGACGCGCTAACTCTAACACTCTTCAGCAGAGTTCAAAGACTCGTCCGCGAGTATCAAAGACTCTTTAAAGGAGTTCAAAGACTGATTCACGAGTATCAAAGGCTCGTTCGCGAATATTAAAGACTCTTTAGAACAAGGAAAGTTAGAAGTTTCCTAATTCCCCAGTCCCTAATCCCCAATTCCTAATCTATGCTACATTACTAAAGCTTGGAGTCGGGAAACTCCGGTGCAATTCCGGGACTGTGCCGCAGCTGTAAGGAAAAGGCAAAAGGTAAAAATTTAGATTCACTTTTGACTTACCGAGTCAGAATGCCAACTCCAACCGTGTCTTTCAGACACATTCACTATCTACTCTCTGCGTTGCACAGAGAAGGAGTTTCAAATTTGTTGTCCGGTAACGCCTGTCCTGGCTTATTTTACGTCACACCCGCTCAAGATGGTATACTGTCTCGCATCAGAATACCAGGCGGGATGCTTAATAGTATGCAGTGCCGTGCGATCGCAGATATAGCCGAACAGTGCGGTGGTGGCTACGTCGATGTGACTAATCGAGCCAATTTACAAGTTCGTGAAATTCGCTCCCAGATAAATCCTGTCTTCCTAAAGCACCTGCAAAATTTGGGCTTGGGTTCTCATAATTCAGGTGTAGACCACATCCGTAATATTATGACCAGCCCCACTGCTGGCATAGATCCTCAAGAATTAATTGACACGCGTCCCTTTGTTCGAGGTTGGGATAATTACATAGCTACACACCCTAACTTGGGAGGACTGTCTGCAAAATTTAGCGTTTGCTTTGATGGTGGTGGGTTAGTTTCAGTACGCGATCGCCTCAATGATATCGCGTTTGCTGCTGTTTTAATTAAAGGTAAAGTTTACTTCCGCCTCTGCCTCAGCGTTGGTGCGAAAGGCGAACCACCCAGCGATATGGGAATTTTATTAACATCTGAGGAATGTTTACCAGTTTTAGCTGCTTTAGCTAATATTTATCTAAATCATATTGATACTAGTAGTAAACGCAAGCCGCGTTTGAGAGAGTTATTAAATAGTTTGGGTTGCGAAAGTTTTCTTCAGGAAGTGGAAGCAAGTCTGCCTTTTTCCCTTTTTTGCAGTGAAACAAGAGAAAACTTAATCCCCCAACTCTCTTTTCTACGAGAGAAGGAAGAGGAATTTTCTGTTTTTACAAAAGAAGCTTTTGGGGTGAAGTCAAATACTCAGTATCAACACATCGGCATTCATCCGCAACGTCAGCTAGGTTTATTTTATATTGGTGTAGTTTTGCCGCTTGGTCGCTTGGAGAGTCAGCAATTGCGAGGTTTGGCTGATTTGGCAGAAAGCTATGGCAGCAGCATTAGGTTAACTCCTTGGCAGAATTTACTCTTAACCGATATTCCCCAGCAATGTATTAGCGATGTCGAGAAAAAAATTGCAGTCTTAGGATTAGATTCTTCAACCAGCAACATCAAGAGTGCGTTAGTTAGCTGTTCCGGTAAGCGGGGTTGCGCTGCTGCTGCTACCGACACAAAAAGCCATGCATTAGCTTTAGCAAAGTATTTGGAAACTCGCGTCAGTTTAGACTGTCCGGTTAATATCCACTTCAGCGGCTGCGACAAATCCTGCGCCCAGCATAGTAAAAGTGACATTACTTTACTAGGTATCAGTCTGGAAACGGAAAATGGAACTGTGGAAGGCTATCAAGTTTATGTTGGTGACGATGACAGTAATCATAAATTTGGTCGCCAACTCTATAAATATGTCAGCTTTCTCGAACTGCCTGCACTGTTAGAGCAAATGCTAAACGTGTATAAAAAACAACGATTAAATTCTCACGAATCTTTTGGAGAATTTACCAATCGATATGCGTTGGCGCAGCCCGCCGCAGGCATCGCTCAACTCAAACAGTTATTCTCACTATCATATTCCCCACTTGTCGCTTCCTAAACCAATGTCCGATTACATCAAAGATGCTAATGAAATTTATCGGAATTCCTTTGCTATCATCCGGTCGGAAGCAAACTTAGATGTTCTGCCATGGGATGTAGCGAAAGTTGCTGTAAGACTGATACATGCCTGTGGAATGACGGATATTGTTACTGACTTAGGATATTCACCGACAGCAGTGCGATCTGGACGGGCAGCACTGGCAGCAGGAGCGCCGATTCTGTGTGATTGCCGGATGGTTGCTGAAGGTGTTACCAGAAAGCGCTTGCCAGCTAACAACCAAGTTATCTGCACCCTCAACGATTCGCAAGTACCAGAAATGGCTAAACGTCTTGATACTACAAGGTCTGCGGCTGCCTTGGAATTGTGGCGAATACACCTTGAAGGAGCAGTAGTAGCAATTGGTAATGCACCCACCGCATTATTCCGGTTGCTGGAAATGCTGGATGAAGGATGTCCGAAACCTGCGGTAATATTGGGCTTTCCGGTAGGATTCGTCGGTGCAGCCGAGTCAAAAGCAGCACTGGCAGCAGACAGCCGAAATGTCCCATTTTTAACATTACATGGTCGGCGTGGTGGAAGTGCGATCGCTGCTGCCGCAGTTAACGCCTTGGCAACGGAGGAAGAATGAACGCGAACAAAGGTCGTCTCTATGGAGTTGGTGTCGGGCCGGGCGATCCGGAATTGTTGACCCTGAAAGCACTGCGGCTATTGCGTGCTGCACCTGTGGTAGCCTATCAATCAGCCACAGATAAAGAGAGTATAGCGCGGGCGATCGTGTCGCAGTATTTGAGCGGCAATCAAATCGAAGTGCAGTTTCATTTACCCCGCGCCTTAGAGCCAGAAAAGGCACAAGCAATTTACGACAAAGAAGTTGAACCAATTGCCGAACATCTTGCCGCCGGACGAGATGTAGTAGTTTTGTGTGAGGGCGACCCGTTTTTCTACGGGTCATTCATGTATGTTTTCACACGGCTATCCGAACAGTACGAAACAGAAGTTGTCCCTGGAGTTTCCTCGCTGATGGCTTGTCCGGTAGCTTTGGGCGTACCCTTCACTTACTACAACGATATTCTTACCGTCTTACCTGCCCCAATGCCAGCAGAAGAATTGACTACACAACTGCTGACAACCGATGCAGCTGCAATTATGAAGTTGGGTCGTCATTTTACAAAAGTGCGGGATATCTTGCATCAATTAGGATTGGCATCGCGGGCATTGTATATTGAACGGGCAACCATGTCACAGCAGAGAATTGTACCGCTTGATGAGGTTAATCCGGCTGAAGTGCCCTATTTCGCAATGATTGTGATACCGAGCAAAAATCGGCTGTAAAATCTTTGTACAAATTTACAGGTTTGATGAAAGCAGTTGCTGATGAACTCAATTTTCAAAGTGTAAATAGTAATTATGTACTATATATTTATAGTTCTTGACTATAATACTATTTGTGTATGCAAATTTAAAATTTGCTAGCATGGTGAGTTTAATTGATTTGCGGGTCTGAGCTATGATCGACTGTCTCAATGTGGCTCGCTACTTCATAGTGAGAGCTTACGAGGATGGAATAGAAGCTGAAATGACTAACATGAAGGTGCAAAAGCTTCTTTACTATTCACAAAGCTTGCATTTAGCATTATATGATGAGCCATTGTTTGATGAAGTAATCCAAGCATGGCGATATGGCCCTGTGTGTCCTCCTGCTTACAGGTTTTACAGTGAATTTGAAGCTAAACAGTTACCCATACCCGGTGAGGAATTCTTGTTACAGATTCCGGATGAGAAGAAAAAGCTTTTAGAAGAAATTTGGAGATATTTTGGTGGCTACCATGCTTATCGACTCAGTGATATGACTCATGTTGAGTTTCCTTGGAAGAAAGCGCGCAAGGGTTTGTCGAGTCACGCAAGTTCAACTGAAACAATTCTACTTGAGGATATGAAAGCATTGGGTTATCAGAAGCTTGATGTGATAGAGCGCGATCATCCCGCGTATGAATCCGTCATGTCCAAAATAATAGAAGATGCTTATAATACAGAATCTTCAAATCGCATTGGCAAAGGAGAGGTGCGTGACTGGCTCAACTCCCTTCTCGATTGAAGAATCTGATAATTTCAAGCGTTCTTTCAAAAAACTTGCAAAGTTTCATGGATCTAGTTTTGTTGAGCTTGTTGCGCAAGTTCTGGAAGATTTGATTGAAGACCAGTATCCTAATAACTCTCGTAGCGAACCTTTACCTGGAAAGATTCAGTTACCTGAAGAATGGACTTTTCACAAGTTAGAACTTAGAGTATCCAAAGGAGCTTCGGGACAAATCAGGTTGATGTATTTAGTTAATGCAACTACTTGCACAATCAGATTAGTTTGGATTTACAGTCACGAGCAGTTTACAAAACGCCCTGCTGATGCCGATCTGAACAGTCTTATTAAAGAAATCTTAGACTACTAGTGCGCGGTCAACACTTCGTTGCAGCGGGTGGTTGATTTTAATGTCAGCGGTGCGTTATTTATAGCAATTGAACCAAAGGTTAGGACAGTATCAATTGCTAGAAACTAGGCAGGGTTTATACTCAGCACTCAGCACTTTGCTATATCTGTGGTTTTATTAAAAAGCTAAAAACTGTTGCAAGATATCTATTAAAGTTCAAGAACTCTTATGATGACGAAGATTGCACCCGCCGTTGTGGTATTGGGCCAAAATAGTGTGGCAGTAGCACGCAAAATGATGAACATTCTACCAGGAGCTACATTATACGGTCTAGCGGGTCGCACGTCTGAAGTCGATATCAGCTATACGAATTTTGGCGAGACACTGCGGGAATTATTTGCTGAGGGAACACCATTAATTGGTATTTGTGCTACTGGAATTCTCATTAGAACGCTAGCTCCCATGCTCTCAGATAAACGCCAAGAACCGCCAGTGTTAGCTGTAGCCGAGGATGGTAGCGCTGTTGTTCCGCTTTTGGGCGGACTCAATGGCGTGAATGATTTGGCGCGTCGCATTGCCGAAGTACTCAATATTAAAGCTGCAATCACAACTACGGGGGATATCCGTTTTCGCACAGCGCTGTTGTCTCCTCCCCTTGGATATCATTTAGCTAATCCAGACGATGCGAAGACGTTTATCTCAGATTTATTAGCTGGAGCGCAAGTGAAGTTAGAAGGAACAGCACCCTGGCTGAGTAATAGCCAATTGCCGATTGACTCCAATGGAGATTTGACCATCCAAATTACAGAACGCTTGGTGACTCCTGCACCCAACCGCCTAGTCTATCATCCGGCAACTGTAGCGATCGCCATCACTAACACTGTTGATGTAACTTCAGTACAGCAGCTACTTGCTGATGCCGAACTTGCACCTGCATCAGTCGCCGGCATATTTGCACCCCTCAGTGCTGCTGCCAATCCAGCAATTAACGCTGTTGCTAGCGCCTTGGACGTACCTATCCGCTTCTTTACCTCAAATCAGTTAGAAAGCTTATTATCACAAGGTTATAGCCCCGCCCAAGCAGTTGCGATCGCCGCTATGCAAGAGGACGCGGGGACGCGGGGACGCGGGGACGCGGTGAATTTGTCGCAAATACTCTCTGCGTCCCCACGTCTCCCCCTCTCCGTGTCTTCTTCATCCTCCCAAATTGCGATCGCCATTGCCCCCGAACCAATCGACCCCAGCACCATAGGTCAGCCACGCGGACGTTTGGCAATTATCGGCACGGGGCCGGGTGCATCGCAGTGGATGTCTCCAGAGGTGAGGGAGATTCTGAAGTCAGCGACTGATTTAGTGGGGTATAAAACATACTTAGATTTAGTCGGTTCTCTTGCTGATGGCAAGCGCAGGCATGAATCTGACAATAGGGAAGAAATTGCACGGGCTAAAGTAGCGCTGGATTTAGCAGCCCAAGGGCGTTATGTAGCGGTAGTTTCTTCTGGCGACCCCGGTATCTATGCAATGGCGACAGCAGTTTTTGAGGTACTGGATTATCACAATAAACCGGAATGGGACAGTATTGATATTCATGTTGCACCAGGGATTTCTGCAATGCAAGCGGCGGCAGCGACGATTGGCGCTCCTTTGGGACATGACTTTTGCGCGATTTCCCTGTCTGATATTTTAAAGCCTTGGTCAATTATCGAACAACGAATTGCGGCGGCTGCTCAAGCTGATTTTGTCATTGCTTTTTACAATCCTGTTTCTAAAGAACGCACTTGGCAGCTAGCGCAAGCAAGAGATATTTTACTGCGTTACAGAACGGCTGATACTCCGGTGGTGCTGGCACGAAATCTCGGAAGACCGGGGCAAGCGGTTAAAGTAATTACTCTTAAAGAGTTAGTGCCAGATGTTGCGGATATGCGGACGGTTATTCTTGTTGGTTCGAGGCAAACTCGCACTATTCAGCGCAGCGATGGTAGTATTTCTGTGTATACTCCTCGTCGATACACGGAAGATAAAGAGATATAGGGGATTATTGAGCCTTTGAGGGTGACGGTTGCAGCTTAGATGCTGACGGTTGCACCTTTGATCCTCGAAGTTGCGGTTTTGAGAGTGACGGTTGCGGCTTTAAGGGTGAATGTTGAGCCTTTTAGGCTGACGATTGCACCTTTAATCCTCTAAGTTGCGGCTTTGAGGTTGACTGTTGCGCCTTTGATGCTGGAAGTTGCGCCTTTAAGGTTGACGGTTGAGGTTCAAAAGCTCAAACTTGGGGTTTGGAACTTGAAACGGCAAAGCGATCGCTCTATGCTTGAGTTTATTTGAGGGATGAGAGGGCGATGTCTACGACGGGCTACGCCTACGTGCTTCGCCAATTAGCATGAGAATCGAACCACAGAGACGCAGAGGACACAGAGGAAGAAATTAAGAGGGAGCGATTGCTTTTTGAAGTTATAATTTGTGGGCGATCGCTGCTACAGTTTCAACTACAGGTATGGTTTTGGGAGAAAGGGGGCGATCGCTAGCGATATGCTTCTCTCAAAAACCTGGCATAATTTCCTCGAACCTTAATTGTATCGGGATGACCTACACCTAAAGTCTGCTCACAAATTGCCAAAGCTTGCTGATACAGGGGTTCAGCTTGGCTATAGCGTCCTGTAGAAAAGTAGAGTCCTGCAAGATTGTTCAGGCTATTGGCAACATGGGGATGGTTGTTTCCCAGTAAGCGTTTTCTCAGTTCTAAAGCTTGCTGATACAGGAGTTCGGCTTGGCTGTAGCGTCTTGTAGATTCGTAGAGTATTGCGAGATTGTTCAGGCTATTGGCGACATGGGGATGGTTGTCTCCCAGTAAGCGTTTGCTCAGTTCCAAAGCTTGCTGATACAGGGGTTCGGCTTGGCTGTAGCGTTCTGTAGATTGGTAGAGTACTGCGAGACTGTTTAGGCTAGCAGCGACATCGGGATGGTTGTCTCCCAGTAAGTGTTTTCTCAGTTCTAAAGCTTGCTGATACAGGAGTTCAGCTTGGCTGTAGCGTCCTGTAGAACGGTAGAGTTCTGCGAGATTGTTCAGCCCACCGGCGACATGGGGATGGTTATCTCCCAGGAAATGTTTTGCCATTTCCAAAGCTTGCTGAAAAAGGAGTTCGGCTTGGCTGTAGTGTCCTGTAGATTGGTAGAGTAATCCGAGATTGTTCAGGCTAGTGGCGACATGGGGATGGTTATCTCCCAGTAAGTGTTTTTTCAATTCCAAAGCTTGCTGAAAAAGGGGTTCGGCTTGGCTGTAGCGTCCTCTAGATTGGTAGAGTAATCCGAGATTGTTTAAACTAGTGGCAACATCAGGATGGTTGTCTCCTAGTAAGTGTTTTGTTAATTCCAAAGCTTGCTGAAAAAGGGATTCGGCTTGGTTGTAGCGTCCTCTAGATTGGTAGAGTACTCCAAGGTTGTTCATGCTGGTGGCGACATCACGATGTTCTAAACCAAGACGATTTTTAGCTTCCTCTACACATACTTTGTACCAACGTTCTGCTTGCTGATAAAGTCCTTGACCGTAATAAAAATGGCCTAAACCTCTGAAAGGCAAAATTAAATCTTCGTTGCTGAGATATTGGGATAAGTGGGTTGCAACTTCTCCAATGTGGGGGATATGTCGAATCAGGTTGAAAATATCTTCACGTTTAGGCTGTTGAGGAATTTGCTTTGCCACCTCTAACATCTGTGCTACAAAAGCAGTTTTCACCTCATCTGCACTACTTGATTCATCCAACTTCATTTGGAAGAATAGCCGAATCAGTGGATGTAGTCGATAAATTCCTTTACTTTGCCATTGCATTAAATGCAGTTTCTGCAACTGGGCTATAGCTTTCTCGTAGAGTTCTTGTTCATCATCTTCTATCGCCTCAACAGAAAAAGGAATATCAGCTAAAGCATACAAACTCAGCCAACAGCCTAAACGTTGTGCATTCTCATCTAACTGTTCCCAACTCAATGCAAAAGCTTCAGCTACACCATATTCATAACGCATCAATGGGTTAGCCTTGGCTACTGCTTCGTGTTCCAGTCGCTTTTTCTCTAGCCGCTTCAGCAATTTTTCCAAAGACAAATCTGGCATTGTATCCAGATATCGCCCTACCAACTCTAACGCCAAAGGCAAATATCCCAAGAATTTACAAATTCTTCTCGCAACCCAAGCTTCGCTTTTGAGCCGTTCTCTGTCAACCAGCGATTTTAATAATTTCATCGCCGCCAATGGTTTGAGAACACCCAAAGGCAATTGCGGCAAAGTTCTATCAAACCCTAAGCGGGTTGTCAGCAATACTTTAAACCGGGATGATTCTGGTGGGAGATAAGGCTGAACCTGTTTTTTGTAGTCGTTGACATCATCAAACACCAGCAGCACTTCACCTTGTTGCCAATTCTGCCAGCAGTATCTCAGCCTATCTGCTAATTCCCAGTCATCTGGTGCAATGAGTTTAAATTTTAATTCGGCAAATCTGAGAATTTGAATACTAACATCTATTCCCTGTGCAGATAACCAGCAAACCCCACCTTGATAATTCTGCAAGTGCTGTTTGGCGTATTGAGTAGCGAGTTCAGTTTTCCCGACTCCACCCATACCCGCTACAGCTACAATCGCAACTTGCCGAGATGTTTGTAATTTCTTTTGTAATTTCTGGTGCAGTTCTTCTAGTTTTGCCTCACGCCCCACAAATTTTTCAAATGGAACAGCAGGGGGAATATTTTGATGAATTTCTTTAATTGTTGGTTGGGCATCTTGCCCACCATTATATTTCGCTGTCAGGCAAGCCCGTAACTTTTCTAGCTTACCCCGACTGTTAGAAGTGGCTAATTCAGGAAAACTCTTGGCGAATTTTTCATACACCTCAGCCATCCGCTTTTTGAAAGCAGCCGCACCAATATTTAATTCGCTGGCTAGTTTTGCTTCACTCTTCCCTGAGTTTTCAGTCTTCAAACGCTCTACAAAAGCTGCCGTTTGCTCTGGGGATAAGCTATTAATAGCAGCTTCATTGGCTAGAAAATCAGCCCATTCCATAGACAGCTTGTGAGATTTCTTCTCGATTCTACTTAATTTCTACTTTCGTTCTACTTTGTCTCCATTTTTAGGGAATCTCCTCTTCTTCTGGCAGAAATACGATTTGCATAGAAACATTTAGAAGAGGTTCAGCCATGAAAACTGTTTTAACAACTCCAGTCAACGCTAATCAAACCACCCAAACTTCGCAATTAATCCCCGCCTCGCCAACATCGGTAGAAAATCCATCTACCTGGATGCGAGACGGATACAGCCCTACTGAAATCATCCTCGCAGCGGCAATTTTAACTTCATTGTCAATTGGGGGAATTGCTACTGTGATTGTGGCTGTTACAGGTTTAGTCAAAACTCTAGTGCATCGCGGCAAGCCAAAAAACTAAATGATGCCAAGTTGGGATTGTGCGGAAGTTGCACCTTTGTGACGGCTAAATTTCCAAATCTGAAATTTGGCACTGAAAACAAGTATGCGTTCGTTAAAGACGTTGGCTTCAACGAACGCTCTGTTCACTGTATCTTTGGATCAGCTAATAATCATTCAAATTGCATCCCCGCGTCTCCCCCTCTCCGCATCCCCGCGTCTCCCCCTCTCCGCGTCTCCCCCTTTTATCTGCGTAAACTGCGGGGATCGAGGGCATCCCTCAACCCATCACCCAATAAGTTGAAAGCTAGTACCGTCAAAATAATCAGCACGGCTGGCGGCCAGATTAACCAAGGTTGCAATACTAAAATAGAAGCGTTGCTTGCCAAAGAAAGCATGTTACCCCAAGAGGGATCTGGTTGTTGAATTCCTAAACCAATCAGACTGAGTATTGCTTCGGAACCAATAAAGCTGGGAACTGCAAGAGTGGCAGAGATAATTACATAAGTCGCTGTTTGCGGCAAAACATGGCGGATAATTATATAAAGTGGATTACCGCCCATTGCTCGTGCCGCTTGGACAAATTCTCGCTCTTTAATTGACAGCACTTGTCCGCGAATTACCCGTGCTAAACCAGCCCAACTAATAACTGAAGTAATCAACACAATTAATAAAAAGCGCTGGCTGCTGCTTAGTCCTGCTGGTAATACTGCACCCAAGGTAACTAAAAGATAAATGCTAGGGAAGGTCATGAGAACTTCCGCGAAGCGCATAATGATGCTATCAGTCCAACCGCCGACATAGCCGGAAATACCTCCGATTAATAAACCCAGGGGAAAAGTAATTATCACCCCGATAATCCCGATAAACATGCTAATCCGGCCGCCATGTAATAGGCGACTGAATTGATCCCGTCCTTGTTCGTCAGTGCCTAAGATGTTCAATTTTGTCTCATTAGCTGCGCCAAACAAATGCCAATTTAAGGGTATACCAGGAAAAATAGTGACTTCATCCCAACTGGGTGGCAAGGGCACAATTAGCTGAAACAAGCGGTATTCTGACCCAGAGACAAACAAACGCAATGGCGATGGCTTTTTGAAGTCTACAATCACTTGGCGATCGCCTGTTTGTAAATTAGTGTCTCCCTGTGTCGTCGGATAAATGTGGGGGCCGATAAATTGCCCTGATGATTTTGAAACCCAATAAATCCGAGTTGGTGGCAGTAGCGAACCATTTGCCTGTGAGGCATAAGGGTCATAAGGAGCAACGAAATCAGCAGCAATTACCGCCACATAGAAAATTAGCAATAAAATTGCCCCAAATCTCGCCAAAGGATTTTTTTGCAGTCTTTGCCACCAATTCATAAAAGTTAGGAGTTATCAGTTAAAAGTTTTAAGTTGTAAATTATGAATATTCTATATCATTCATTTGCGCTCTCTTCATAATTCTTAACTCCTAACAGACGCGATTAATCGCGTCTCTACTCTTAATTCTTAACTTTTGATTTAAGCATGTCGTTGCTCAACTAAATATAAATGTTCTTCTTGGGTTTTTTCATGTTCTACAACAAATACATTTGAGTAAAGATTAGCAACAATTTGTTTTCCTTGCTGTGTCAAAGATAAATAACGCAATCCATCTTTAATATAGGGATGAACGCCATTCCAGTAAAATTTAGCGTAATTTTTGCGTAAATCGGCAGGTGTCTCATACCCTAAAACTTTATTCATTCCAGTTTCTTCAAACTCGTAGAATAAAGAAGTAATTTTCTTCAAATAACGCGGGTCGCTTAATTGCCCAATCAAATCAGCAGCACGTACTAGCCCAGCAAAGCTAATTGTTTCTTGATGATCCTCTGCTGCGGGTACGGGGAAGCGAGTCCATTCAATATTACTCTTAATAACCTCAGCATCTATCAACTTGTGACCGCCAAAACGTTCGTCAATGAAAAGTTTGGCTCTGTCAACATGATAGGGTGTCAGACTGGCATCAGAAGCCCCTGGATGTAGAGAAATCATTCTGCCATTTTTACCAGTAGCATAGAGACCTGCTGCTTCTTGGTCTTGTCGGCAAACTCCTTTAACGTAACCAATGTCATGACAGACCAAGGAAATAATAAAATGCAACCAGTCTTCACTAGAAACCCCACCTTCCCGGATGTGTTTGCCACGTAGCATTTCCTGTCCGACAAGGGTAACTAAGACAGAGTGTTCGACATTGTGATAAAGAGCATCACTATTGGCAATATTTTCCAATGCCATGCTACCAGCCCAAGCAATAATATCTTGGTAATCATTTTTTAAGCAACCGTATGTACGACGGTAGCCTTCTCGAATTTGCTTGACAAAAGCATCAATTAAAATTTCAGTGGCATTAAACATATTAGTTACTCAGATTGATATTAATTATTTGGGGATTTTTTCTCAGACCGTATAATCGGAATCGCCAAGTCAATCTCTCCTTTGTAGCTTAGAAATGGGTGTGGACGCTAGCTGCTTTTATATTTTGCTCACATGATAAGCGATGTTTCCCTGACTTGAAAAAGTGAAAGTTAAAGGAGTAGGGGAGGCCGTATGTTAATTAGTGTTTCATGTCTATCTCCTCAGTGGCAGCGATCGCAATCCATAAAGGTGTGTGACTCAGATAAGAGGGATGAGAAAAATAGCTATTTTTACGTATAAACACTGAATTATTTTTAAGCATAAGAATAAAATAATAATTTTTTTTAAGGTTATTATACTGGGGATTATTTCAGTCCAAATGCTAAAACATGAGTCATATTTAACATGCCTAATAAATTTCAACCTTTTTTAAACACCAATAATGGTATTGCATGATTCGGAAAGTGGAGGTGTAACTGTGGACAACGAAAGTTTTTCAGAGGTCGAGGCGGAAGAACCTGTAATAGCTGAGGAAGATATCTTTGTTAGCAAACCTGATGCTAGACAACCCCGCCCTTGGCTGATGCCGTTGTTTGCAGGTACTGGCTTAGGAATAGCGATCGCCTTAGGCAGTATGGGTATATTAAGTTATCTTCCCGCTCGTCAACAAACAGCTGTAGCTAATAAAACAGCACCAAAAGTTAACCCGGCGATGACTGTCACCATTGCTTCGGTAGAAAAGACTCGTGTGACTCGTACCTTCAATACTACGGGAACCATAGCAGCCCGCGATTTGATTCCGGTTCTGCCTCAAGCAAACGGCTTACAAATTAAAATCATCCCCGAAGATATCAAAGAAGGAACTTTTGTCAAAAAAGGTCAAGTGTTGGCAATACTAGATGATTCCATCCTGCAAGCACAAATTAATCAAGCCAAGGCAGATGTAGAATCAAAGCAAGCAGATGTAGCAGCGAAATTAGCAGACCGAGCATCAAAGTTAGCTATTACGGCATCCAATCAAGCAATAGTCCAACAAAACCAAGCAGATTTAGCTCAAACTCAAGCCAGGTTAGAAGAAGCTCAAAAGAATTTCCAACGCTATCGCAAGCTTGCGAAGGCAGGGGCTATTAGCCAGCAAGAACTCGATACTCGCTTCTATACAGTAAAAACTGCCAGAGAAGTTGTGCGGCTAGCCCAAGAAAATGTTCGGAGTGCGAAAGCAAATGTCGGTAGCGGTCAAGCGAATTCTAATAGTGCGGAAGCTAGTATAAACAAAGCCAAAGCTGATGTCCGCAGTAGTGTGGCGAGGTTACAACAACTACAAGCTCAACTGAGTCAAACCGTAGTCCGCGCCCCGGTTTCAGGAATTGTGGCAGAGAAATTAGCAAGAGTCGGAGATGTAACTGGCGTGCCACCGCAAACTCAGGTAGGAACTATCATTGGTGGGACGCAAAAGCTATTTTCTATTATTCGCGATCGCAGGCTGGAACTTCAAGCCAAGGTTCCCGAAATTCAACTGCCCCAAGTAGAAGTTGGTGCATCCGTGCAAATTACTTCCGATATCGATAACCGCGTGCAGTTGCAGGGACGAGTCAAAGAGATACAACCACTGGTGAACGATAAAAGGCGTGAAGCCACGGTAAAAATTGACTTGCCGCCGACAGATTTGCTCAAACCAGGAATGTTTGCTAGGGCTGCAATTACCGTCAACACCACCCTCGGAATGACAGTACCGCAAAAAGCAGTACAACCCCAACCAGATGGAAGTGCAATTTTATTCGTTTTATCTGGTGAAAACATAGTACGCACCCAAACAGTAGAGGTAGGAGAACCTATCGATGGGGACAGGGTAGAAATTAAAGGTTTGCAGTTAAGCGATGCCTTACGCGTCGTAGTTGACGGTGCTGGCTATCTCAAAGATGGTGACAAAGTTCGAGTTATCAGCCAAAAGGATGAAGTCTAAAATTCATCCTTCATTCTTCATCCTTCATATTTCATACTTCTGATGTCTTTTAACATCTCGGCTTGGTCGATTAAAAAACCTGTTCCCACAATAGTTTTATTTTTAATTTTGACAGTGGTGGGTTGGTTCTCCTTCATATCTTTGGGAATCGATACGAACCCCAATATTGATGTACCCGCAGTTTCAATCACAGTAACTCAACCAGGGGCGGGGCCTGCGGAACTCGAATCCCAAGTGACGAAAAAAATTGAAGATGCTGTCGCTGGCTTAGGCAACATTGATAATATGATTTCCACAGTTAGCGATGGCAGTTCTAAAACAACTATTAACTTTGTTTTAGGGATAAATAGCGATCGCGCCACTAATGATGTGCGAAATGCGATCGCCCAAATTCGCCAAAGCCTACCCCAAGACATCAACGATCCGATTGTGCAACGTCTGGATTTTGCTGGCGGCCCGGTAATTACCTACGCAGTCAAATCCGACCGCCGTTCTGTAGAAGAATTAAGCAATCTTGTAGACCAAACCATCAGCCGTGCCTTGTTAGCAGTCAAGGGAGTGGCACAAATTAAACGGGTGGGTGGAGTTGACAGAGAAATCCGGATTAACCTCGACCCCAATAGGTTACAATCCTTGGGCATTACTGCCACCCAAGTAAACGACCAAATCCGCGCTTTGAATATTAACTTACCTGGGGGACGCGCCGAAGTCGGCGGTAGCGAACAAACTATCCGTACCCTTGGTAGTGCCAGTAGTGTGAATGTTTTGCAAACTTACGAAATCCTCTTGCCAGAGGGTGGTTCTGTACCTTTATCGAGTTTGGGAACCGTTGAAGATAAGTTTGCCGATGTCCGCCAGTCCGCCCGCTTGAACAAGCAGCCTGTGGTAGCCTTCCAAGTGTTGCGTAGCACTGGCAGCGTCATGGTGACAGTGGAAGAAGGAGTAAAAGCAGCAGTCGCCCAACTGCAAAAAACGCTTCCTTCAGATGTGAAACTAGATTTAATTTTTACTAGAGCTGACGTTGTTCGCCAATCTTACGAAAGCACCATTGATGAATTAATTCAAGCCTCAGTCCTGGCAGTCCTCGTTATTTTAGTATTTTTACGCGACTGGCGAGCCACATTAATCACCGCTGTCGCTCTACCCTTATCGATGATTCCCACCTTCGCCGTGCAGCAAGCCTTGGGTTACACCCTCAACAACATGACTTTGCTGGCATTAGCATTGGCAGTAGGTAACTTAGTTGATGATGCCGTTGTGGAAATTGAAAACATGGAACGGCATATGGCAATGGGTAAATCAGCTTGGCAAGCTGCTTTTGAGTCTTCTGACGAAGTGGGATTAGCAGTCATGGCTTCTTCTGCGACGATTATTGCTGTGTTTTTACCCGTTGCTTTTATGGGTGGCGTTCCCGGACAGTTTTTCCAACCATTTGGCGTTACCGTTGCCGTTTCCACGATTTTTTCAACTATGGTGGCGCGGATGATTACACCGATGATGGGTGCATATCTGTTGAAAGAAAAGCAACAAACTAGTGCCAGCCAAGCAAAGATGAGATTGGGGAAGCTGTTTGATGTCAAATCTAACGTTCAACATCCAAAATTTAGCCAGCGCCGCTTTCAGCCCTATAAATTACTGTTACAGTCAGCATTACGCTATAAATTAATTGCAATGGCGATCGCTTTGGCTTTCTTCATTGCTAGTTTGATGCTAATTCCCTTGATTCCCAAGGGTTTTGTTGATGATGGGGATTTTGGTCTTTCTAGTATTTCTATCGAACTACCCCCCGGTTCCACCTTGGAAGATGTCAACAAAGTTGCCAGCCAAACAACAGATTTCATTCTGAAAAATCCAGTAGTTGAAAGCGTACTAGCGACAGAAGAGATAAATTCTGCTACCCTCGCCGTGCAACTCAAACCCAAGGAAGAACGCAACATTTCCCAAAAACAATTCGAGGAACAAGTACGTCCTTTATTTGAAAAAATACCAGGAGCGAGAATCAGTTTTCAAAGTCAAAGTCCGGGGGATAGTCGCAAGGGTTTATCAATAGTCCTGAGAAGTGAAAATCCGCAAGCGTTAAATCAAGTTGCTAATGCCCTAGAAAAGCAAATGCGAGGTGTATCTGGATTAGTGGAAGTTTCTTCTACTGCCAGTTTAGCCAAACCAGAAATAGTAGTGATTCCCAATCCCCAACGGGCGGCAGATTTGGGCGTGACAGTGCAAGCGATCGCCCGTACTGCCTCCCTTGCGACTATCGGCGATAACGATGCAAATTTAGCCAAGTTTAATTTAAGCGATCGGCAAATTCCGATCCGCGTCCAAATCGACCCGCAAGCGCGTGCAGATATCAATAACTTGAAAAATCTCCAAGTTCCCAGTCAAAATGGTAGCTTGGTTCCCCTAGTAGCCGTTGCAGATATTCGCTTTGGCAGCGGCCCTGCAACTATTAATCGCTACGATCGCGCCCGTCAAGTTGCTGTCGAAGCTAACTTGCAAGGTATTTCTTTGGGAGAGGCAGTACAAGCAATTAACAATCTACCTGCATTGCAAAACTTACCGCCAGAGGTAGCACAGCAACCTTCCGGCAGTGCCAAAATTATGCAAGACATTTTCAGTCGCTTTGGCGGCGCACTAGCATTAGCAGTCATGTGCATCTATGCAATTCTCGTCTTGCTGTATAATAATTTCCTGCATCCCTTGTCGATTATGGCGGCATTGCCATTTTGTTTGGGCGGCGCACTCATAGCATTAATGGTTGCCCAAAAACCCTTGGGAATTTATGCTTTAATTGGCATCGTATTGCTGTTGGGGATTGTCACTAAAAACTCGATTCTCTTGGTGGACTATACAATTATCAATATGCAAGAGGGCAAATCCCAGCGTCATGCTTTGATAGAAGCTGGTGTGTCGCGTTTGCGCCCAATTATGATGACTTCTCTGGCAACAATTGCCGGGACTCTGCCTTTAGCGTTGGGAATTGGCGCGGGTTCTGAAGTCCGCCAACCAATGGGAATTGCCATCATGGGTGGTTTTACAACTTCTACGCTGCTGACCTTGGTGGTAGTACCGGTGATATTTACTTATATTGATGACTTGCAAAACTGGATTATGAATACATTGCGTTATGGGTTTGGCAAGAAGCGATCGCGTCACTCTACTAACGAGCATGAAGTCATTAATCTACCTCCTGCTAGCGAAAAATCGGCTTCTTAAATTTGAGATTAATTAAGTAGTGCTATAATATCTGCTAGCTTTGTCTGAGCTGATAGGTATTTGCGGGTGTAATTCAGTGGTAGAATGTCACCTTCCCAAGGTGAACGTCGTGGGTTCGAGTCCCATCGCCCGCTTTTGTTGCTGTATAGTGACAAATTATTGTCCGTATTGCCAAATTGCTGTGCTTTCGCTGCTATTAATTCGGCATCGCTTTTGAGCATTTCCGACCAGCGCATTTTACCTTCTAGTTGAGAGTGCGATCGCTCGAACTTGTAGAATTTGAATTAGAACAAGCGATGCCTAACGGCAAGCCGCCTTGCGTCTACGCCCAAATAAAAGCAGGCCAACCTGTAATACCAGTATGGTTGGATACCATATACGAGCGTATAGCCAGCAATTTGAAAGTGTATTGGAGTGTCTCTCAACAAAAGATATACTGGCAAAGCATTAGTGTCGCAATCTCCGCATCTACTATGGGCAAACTTACACTGCCGCAACTAGAACGTCATCTTTTTTCTGCTGCGGATATTCTGCGCGGCAAGATGGACGCTTCGGAGTTTAAAGAATACATCTTCGGGATGCTTTTTTTAAAACGCGCCTCAGATGTGTTTGAGCAGCAGTACGAGCAGGTTTTGCAGCAGAATCTGCAACGGGGACGGACACCAGAAGAGGCAAAAATCAGGGCAGAAAGCCCTATCAGTTACAAAGAAACTTTTTTTGTACCAGAAAAAGCGCGATGGGCATATATTCGTGATGAGCTACAT
Source organism: Dendronalium phyllosphericum CENA369 (assembly GCF_016056275.1). Lineage (GTDB taxonomy): Bacteria > Cyanobacteriota > Cyanobacteriia > Cyanobacteriales > Nostocaceae > Dendronalium > Dendronalium phyllosphericum. The sequence continues at coordinate 25,034 of NZ_JAECZA010000006.1, forward strand.
AAAAACGTAGCTGATGGATTAAATAAGGCTTTGGCAGCACTTGAGGAAAGTAACCAAGCATTGACGGGAGTGCTGGGACATATTGACTTTAACCGTCAAGTTGGTAGAAGTCGGATTCCTGATGTCAAGTTGCGCGAACTGATTAAACACTTCAATAAATATCGTTTGCGAAATGAGGATTTTGTATTTCCTGATTTACTGGGTGCGGCTTACGAGTACCTGATTAAAGAATTTGCAGATTCAGCCGGAAAAAAAGGGGGCGAGTTTTATACGCCGCGTGAGGTGGTGCAGCTGATGGTGCGCCTGTTAAAACCCCAACCTGGGATGTCAGTTTACGATCCCTGTTGTGGTTCTGGGGGAATGTTAATTCAGTCCAAGCAATATGTAGAAGAATGCGGTCGTGATGCCAGAAATTTAGCATTATACGGTCAGGATAATAACGGCGGTGTATGGGCAATTTGCAAAATTAATATGCTGTTGCACGGCATTAGAGATGCAGATATACACAATGACGATACTCTCTTTAATCCTTTGCATATTGCTGATGGTGAACTGATCCGCTTTGACAGAGTAATCAGCAATCCGCCGTTTTCGCAAAACTATAGCCGTGAGGGAATGCAATTCCCTGGACGCTTTACACATGGTTATTGTCCTGAAACGGGTAAAAAAGCAGATTTAATGTTTGCCCAACACATGTTAGCTGTTCTCAAAACTGATGGGATGATGGCGACGGTAATGCCGCATGGGGTATTGTTTCGCGGTGGAGAAGAAAAGAGAATTCGGGAAAGTTTTATTAAAAATGACCAATTAGAAGCGGTGATAGGTTTACCACCCAATTTGTTTTATGGTACAGGTATCCCCGCCTGTATTTTGGTGATGTGTCCACAAGGGGCGAAACCTGTAGAACGCCAGGGAAAAGTTTTGTTTATTAATGCTGATGCTGAATATTATGCAGGTCGCGCTCAAAATTATTTGCGTCCTGAGCATATTGAAAAAATTTCCTGGGTGTTTGAAAATTTTGTGTTTTTACCCGGATATTCGGCAGTAGTAACTAAGGAAGAATTAAAAGACAACGATTACAACTGCAATATCCGCCGCTATGCTGACAATGCACCACCCCCAGAACCGCACGATGTACGGGCGCATTTGTTAGGGGGAATTCCTAAAGTAGAGGTAGAGGCTAAGTCAAATCTATTAGCCGCGCATGGGTTTGATGCAACTAGGATTTTTGTGGAGCGCAATTAATTATGACAGCTTTAACTTTACAATTACCTCCTAATCTGCAATTTACTGATGAGGAATTTGCACAAATTGTAGCTGTGAATAAAGAATTACGGCTAGAGTTAACTGCTGAAGGGGAATTAATTATCATGGCACCTACTGGTGGAGAAACCGGAAACCGTAATTTTGATTTATTAGGTCAAATATGGTTTTGGAGCAATCAAAATAATTTCGGAAAAGCGTTTGATTCTTCTACTGGGTTTAAACTACCAAATGGTGCAACTCGTTCACCTGATGCTTCTTGGGTAAGGATAGAAAGATGGGATGCTCTTACACCAGAACAAAGAAAGAAGTTTCTTCCTTTGTGTCCTGATTTTGCAGTGGAATTAGTTTCTGAAACTGATGATGTGGAAGATACTAAAGCTAAGATGCAGGAATATTTAGCCAATGGTTTAAAACTTGGTTGGTTAATTAATCCTAAAGATAAACAAGTAATAATTTATCGTTCTAATCAAGCACCAGAAGTTTTACAAGCTCCTACAAGTTTATCGGGTGAGGATGTTCTCCCTGGTTTTGTTTTAAATTTACAGCAGATTTTTGCATAGATGACTGATTATCTTAATTTTATTTCTACAATTACTGAACGATCGCAAATTAAAACTTTTATCGAAGCTGATGCTGGCGTACAGCAACAAGAAGGCAAACTTTATAGTGTGTTTGCTGCTTGGTGGCAAGTACACGCGCCTAGTTTGAGTGAGTTGCCTAAAACTAAAAAAGTGATGGAACTCCGCGCTGAGTTTTTGAGTTCTTTTGTTGATAGTTTAAAAGCTGTAGGATTACTTGACCGCTTTAAAGTGGCGGGTGTAGTTGCTAGTTGGTGGAATGAACAGAGGTATGAACTGAGAACTTTATCAGAGTCAGATTTTGGGGGTTTAGTTGATAGTTGGGTAGATACGATTAAAGATGCTTTAGAACAAGATGAGGATGAGAAGAAAAAGCAGGCAAAATTTGACCCTCTAAATCATAAATTGGTGGGGCGGTTGATGCCAGATTATTTACAAGATATTGCTGAGGCTGAGGCGAAAATTGCGGAATTGGAACAGCAAAAAGAAGCTTTTGAGCAGGGTGAGGAAGCTGAGAGTGATGCTGAGGAAGGTGAAGAATCAGAAGCGGTTAATGTTGTCAAGAATTTAGAGACAGACTTAAAGTATATAAAAAATTCGATTAAAGAGCCGAAGAAAGAACTCAAGGTTCTAAAGAAAGCACCTTTATTAAATAAAGATAAAATTGCGGAACTTGAGGTTTTTATTCAAGAAAATGAAGCCAAAATTGCCGAGATAGAAGCGCAATTGGAACCCTATAAGGAAATTGTTAAACAGTTGAAGGAAGCGAAGGCAGAGTTAAAGACTTTAAAGAATGAATTGGTGAAGCGTTTGGAAGCTGCGCGCGTAGTTTTAGCAGTTCCCTGTACGACATATCGCACGACAAAGCGAGTTTTTCCAACTCAGGTGTTAATTCAAGCACCAGATGGAGGTTTAGATAGAGATTCTATTGCTATGGCTGACCAGGTGCGGGTATTATCGAAATTTCGTTTGTTGCGTCTGCGGGGAACTATTTCAGATACAGTAATTGCACAACTCAATAAAGCTTTGTTGATTGCGTTGGATTTACCGGGACAATTTGATGATGAGGACACTCAAGAATTGGGTGGATAAGTATTGCGTAACGTTGCAGGATATTGAGACAGAACGGGATGCAGCAGCGAAGAAGTTAAATGAGTTTTTGCAACGGTTGGGGTATATTTAATACTTGAAGTAGGGTGTGTTATGCCGAAGGCTAACGCACCACTAACAATTTAAGGTGCGTTACGAAGACAGCGATAACGCACCCTACAGTTTAATTTTATTAACTGGGATATGCTTGATATATAGTATTGATAGGATTAATAGCTAATGAAAGTCAAAGTAACAGAACAAGGCGTGGTGATTCCTAAAGAGTTTCTAGAGGGAGTTCAAGAGGTAGAAATTCGCAAGGAAAATAATTTAATTGTAGTAATCACAACTATTAAAAGCGATCCAATTTTTGAGATGGGAATGAACCCTATATCTTGTGGTGTTACTGATGCTTCTGAACAAACTGATGTTTATATTTACGGTTCTGGTGAATGACTAGTGTTTTTTTAGATACGAGTTATATCATTGCCTTAGAAACATCTGATGATATTAATCACGATGTGACATTAAAACATTGGCAAAGTTTTATTCAGAAATTACCTCGATTGGTAACTACATCTTATGTTTTTGATGAGATAGTTACCTTTTTTAATAGTCGAAATCGTCATGCTAAAGCTGTTGAAGTTGGTAATCGCTTGCTAAGTAGCCCATCAGTTCAGTTTATTCATGTTGATGAAGTGCTGTTTTTTGAGGCTTGGCGATTATTCCAGCAGTATGATGATAAGTCTTATTCACTAACTGATTGTGTTTCGTTTGTGGTAATGAAACAGTTGGGAATTTCTACAGCTTTAAGTTTTGACAAGCATTTTGTTCAGGCTGGTTTTGAAAAGCTACCCTGAAAGCTGGTTGAGTGAGTTTTTGCAGGGTGTGGGGTATGCGTGAGGTTTTGGTTAAGAATGAGGAGTTTAAAGATTCGCCTGTTGGGAAGATTCCAAAGGATTGGGAAGTATGTTCCATAGATAATAAACTTCAACAAATTATTGATTATCGAGGTAAAACTCCAGAGAAAACTAATTCCGGGATTCCTCTAATTACTGCAAAAAATGTTCGTGATGGATATTTAGATCCAGAACCGCATGAGTATATTGATGAAAAAAATTATGACATCTGGATGAGACGCGGACTTCCAAAAGCTGAAGATGTTCTGTTTACAACTGAGGCTCCTTTAGGAAATGTTGCCAGAGTTCCCAGTTATAAAATTGCTTTAGCTCAACGTCTTCTTACACTTCGTGCTAATCCTGAAGAACTTGATGATGGTTATTTATTTTGGTTACTAAATTGGTCTGAATCTCGCCGAAGATTAGAACAAAAATCAACAGGTTCAACAGTATTAGGAATTAAACAGTCAGTATTTCGCAAAATTTTCTTTCGATTTCCTCCTTTACCTGAACAATCTCGTATTGCTGAAATTTTGGATGCGGTGGATGAAGCGATCGCACGCACATCTTCCCTTATTATAAAACTTAAGCAAACCAAAGCCGGACTACTGCAAGACTTACTCACACGCGGGTTAGATGACGATGGCAAATTGAGAGATCCACAGGCGCACCCTGAACAGTTCAAAGATTCGGTGCTAGGACTAATTCCGAAGGATTGGGATTTTTGTACTTTTGGAGATAAAGTTACTCTTCAGAGAGGTTTTGATATCACAAGCAAAGAAGTTCGACCTGGTATAGTTCCTATTGTTGCCTCATCAGGTATTACAGGTTATCACGATACATTTATGGTGGAACCACCTGGAGTAATTACTGGACGTAAAGGGAACTTGGGAGAAGCGTTTTATATAGAAAAACCCTATTGGCCTACTGATACAACTCTTTGGGTTAAGGATTTTCATGGGAATAATCCAAAATTTATTTGTATTTTTATTCAATGGATGCGTTTAGAACGCTTAGACTCTGCAACTGCGTGTCCAACTCTAAATAGAAACTTTGTACATCCCCTTTCCGTTGCTTTTCCACAATTAAAAGAACAGGAGCAAATAGTTAAAATTATCGACAACCAAAATACTCGCATCCGCACAGAAGAAGCCCACCTTAACAAGCTCAGACTCCAAAAACAAGGACTAATGCAAGACTTATTAACTGGCAAAGTGCGCGTGAAAAATCTCTAGACATCAACTTTTATTAGTAACCTTATAACTAGCAAGTACCTTGGGTTTACGTTCTAAACTTTTATCTCGGTTTTGAAACTCATCTAACATTGGACTATACCAAATTTCATGGTCTTCCTTGCCTTGTCGCTCAAAATAACAACCAGCTTCAGTAAGTATCTTTTTCAATTCAGGAGTAAAAGACGCACCCATTTATCAAGCCACCTGAATTAACTCTTGTCGATGGCTGATTAACTCAAAAGTAATTGAGCCTACATAGTCAGAGGCTATTATTCCATTTATAACAATAAGTTCGGGAATCATTACTCGAAGCTTTTGCGTGAGAATTTCCATACTAGAAGCTTCTGTTGCTAAACCTGGCACATCTTCGCTAGTTGCAACCCAAACCTCAGCATCTTTATCCCAAAATGCTTGAACTTTAAACGTGATTTGTGTCATTATCAAGCGTTTTGTCGAATTTGCAATGGTAGTTATATTTTACAGCAGCTTTTACTTGGGTAGACCACAGGCGTAGCGGGCATAAGCAGATGTAATAACAAATGAGTACCCCGAAATAGCAAATGAGTACTCCGAAATAGCAAATGCGATCGCCGAAATAACAAATGAGTACTCCGAAATAGCAAATGAGTACTCCGAAATAGCAAATGAGTACTCCGAAATAGCAAATGAGTACGCCGAAATAACAAATGAGTACGCCGAAATAGCAAATGAGTACCCCGAAATAGCAAATGCGCTAATATATGTCGAATTTACTGCTTACCCTTCAAATAGTTGAGCTTGGTGCAAAATATATTAGGTGTGTCCCTTAATGTAAAAACTATCACCATGCCACAAACAACCCCAGAATATATTTATGTAGAAAAACCCATCATTGAACAACTCATCAGCATGGGATGGCAGTACATAGAAGGCAGTTGGGACAACCCCGCAATTACCGAACGCGAAAACTTTAAGCAAGTTCTACTGACACAACGCCTCAAAGCCGCCATCAAACGCATCAACTTAGATGACAACGGCAATCCTTGGCTAGATGATATGCAAGTTCAAGCCGCAGTGAGTCAGCTAGAACGCTTGGGTGCAAACAGATTAATGGAAGCTAACCAAGCCGCCACAGAATTACTACTCAAAGGCACTACAGTTTTAGGACAAGACGGGAAACAGCACACTGTTCATTTTATTGAATTTAATCCTGAAAATATTCACCGCAACAATTTTTTAGCCATCAATCAATACCGAGTAGACCCGCCTTGGGCAACTGGTAATCGGGGGTTTATAGTCCCAGACATGGTACTACTTGTTAACGGCATTCCTTTAGTAGTAATTGAATGTAAAAGTCCCAATCTAGATAACCCGATAACTGAAGCAATTCAAGACTTATTGAAATATTCCAACCAACGGGGTAGCAGTCAACCAGAAGGTGCTGAAAAATTATTCCACTACAATTTGCTGATGATAGCAGCATCGAGAGGACGGGCAACAGCCGGAACCATCGGCGCAAATTATGAACATTATGTTGATTGGAAAGATACCATTCCCAGCCCCCAAGCAGAAATTGCCGCACAATTAGGTGCTTCTGAATTGAATTCTCGTCAAAGCCTCATCGCCGGGATGTTGAAACTAGCTAATCTTATCGACATCCTGCATAATTTCACTTTATTTAAAACTAGCGGCGGACGCACCATTAAAATAGTCCCCCGTTACCAGCAATATCGCGCAGTTTATAAAGCACTGCACCGACTCCAACACAACCAAACCCGCGCCCAACATGGTACAGATGACCAACGCGGTGGCATTATCTGGCATACCCAAGGTTCAGGTAAAAGCCTGACAATGGTTTACTTAATTCGCAAAATTCGCACTATTCCAGAATTACGCCGCTTTAAAATTGTGGTTGTCACTGACCGCAGAGATTTAGAAAAACAACTTGCAGATACCGCCGTCCTCACTGGAGAACCATTACAAAAAGCTAAAAACGTCAAAAAGTTAGAACAATACTTGCAACAACCGGGTGCTGGCTTAGTCTTCGGCATGATTCAAAAGTTTAAAGGCGGCGAAGATTCTGAAGAAGCAGAAATTGAACCAATTCCGAAAAACCTCAATCCTTCGGAAAATATCCTAGTGCTAATTGATGAAGCACACCGTTCTCACGCCAAAACCCTCCACACCAACTTATTAGAAGCCTTACCTAACTGTGTCCGTATTGGCTTTACTGGTACACCCATTGTCAAAGCTGCCAAAAAAACCACGCTGCAAATTTTTGGTTCATTTATTGACGAATACAATATCCGCAAATCTCAAGAAGATAAAGTTACTTTGCCCATTGTCTACGAAGGATTAGAAGCTAGAGGCACTGTAACCCAAGGTGATGACCTCGACCAACTTTTTGAAATTATCTTTGCTGATAAAACACCAGAAGAACGAGCGCTAATTAAAGCTAATTACGCTACTAAAACCCAAGTTGGCGAAGCACGGGAACTAATTAAAGCCAAAGCTAAAAGTATGCTACGTCATTATATTGAGCGCATTTTAGCAGGAGGTTTTAAGGCCCAAGTAGTCGCCTCTACCCGTCTGGCCGCAGTCCGTTACCAAGAAGCATTTGTGGAAGCGCAACGAGAAATAGTACAGCAACTAGAACACCGCGCCCCCATTCTGCAAATTCTTGACCCGGAGGTTTTAGAATCGCGTGATGCCGAAACTCGTTTTTTTGCTCAAGCACTCCCACATCTAGAAACCATCCGCAAGCTAGAATTTGCTACTGTCATCTCTAGTGATAAAGGAGATGACCCTAGCTGGAAAAAGTGGACAGATAAAAGTCAACAAGAAATTAATATAGAGAAATTTAAAAAGCCTTTAAATCAAGATAGTTTAGCGATTCTAATTGTAAAAAATATGCTATTAACGGGTTTTGATGCACCGTTAGAACAAGTTCTATATTTAGACAGGTCACTAAAAGAATATGAATTGCTGCAAGCGATCGCTCGTGTTAACCGAGTCTATAATGATAAGAAAACAGAGGGGTTAGTAGTCGATTATTACGGTGTTGATATCGCTACTGCACTCTCAGTTTACGAGAATGTTGATACAGAATTGGCTTGGTTTGATATTCGTGCAGAATTGCCAAAATTGCGCGACAGGCATCAGCGAGTGATTGCTCTATTCACTGATAACCACTGCACAATTGATGATGTAGATGCTTGTGTAGACTTACTCCAAGATGAACGCCTCAGAGTCGAATTTAATGACTGTTTCCAAGATTTTCTCAACACTCTCGATACAATACTGCCACGTTCAGAAGCACGTCAGCCTTATAATTTTGTTCGAGATGCCAAAAAGCTTGGCTTTATTAAAAAAGCTGTTGCTGACCTCTACAGAGATGAAAAACTTAACATTGTTAGTGCTAAAGAGAAAGTTAGGGCATTAATAGACCAATATATTGAATCGCAAGGGATTGACCCAAAAGTACCACCAATTGATATCATGTCCTTGGATTTTAAAACCCATGTTCAACACCATCGCTCAATTAAAGCACAAGCGGCAGAAATGGAATTCGCTGCTCGTCACCATATCAGCGTAAATTATGAAGAAGACCCAGTTTACTACAAAAATTTAAGTGAAAAACTCACAGAAATTCTGGAATCTTTAGCTGATAACTGGGAAGAAAAAGTTGAGGCGTTGCGGAAGTATATAGAACAAATTCAAACTGGTAAGACTACAGATGAGACTGGATTAGATCCCAAAACTCAAATGCCATTTCTGAATATTTTAGGTGAATATTCACAAAAACAACTCCCCGAAATTGCTCAAGCAACTGTAGAAATTGTTGAACACATCCGCCAAGAAGTACGACGAATAAATTGGGGTAGCCAAATAGTCCAAGAGGATTTAAGAAGATGGATAGCAGGCTACTTAGACGATCGTGATTTAGTCAGTTACAGCCAACTAGAAGAAGTCGCAGATAAATTAGTTCAATTAGCTAGGAGAAATCGTGATAATTTAATGGCATGACAACTATTACCTTTGGCGACCTCAGCTTTGAAATTCGCCACAGTACTAAACGCCGCACCGTAGGTATTACCGTCGAACGTGACGGTCAATTAGTCTTGGCTTCTCCCCCAGAAGTACCCATAGAAACATTAGAAAAAATTGTTAATAATAAACGTTACTGGATTTATAGCAAACTTTTAAAAAAAGAGTCATTTAATGCACCAGTTAACGTTAAGGAATACGTATCAGGTGAAGGTTTCTATTATTTAGGACGTAGTTATCGTCTCAAAATAGTTGATGAGGCTCAAACACAACCATACTTAAGACTATATCAAAGTCGTTTTGAGTTACAGCATAAAGCACAAGCCCAAGGTCGAGAACACTTCATTCAGTGGTATCGAACACATCTTCAGGCAATACTAGAACAACAAATCACTACACTGATTAAACGAGTTACTACTTCACCTCGTTCTATTCAAATACGCGAGTTAGGAAATAGATGGGCTTCTTGCGGATACAAAGGGGATTTGTATTTTCACTGGCGAGTAGCGATGCTACCACAAGCGATGATTGAGTATTTGGCAGTTCATGAATTAGTCCATTTAATTGAACCGCATCACAGCAGTGGATTTTGGGAGAGAGTTGAACGGATTGTGCCGAACTATCAAGAACGTAAACAGTGGTTAGCCCAGAATGGGGCAATTTATAACCTTTAAAAATAGTGAAATGATAGGAGCGATCGCATTTAGACAAAGTTGAAAGAATGTGTCAAACTTCTACAGATTTTTGATAATTTACCATCTCTGTAAATCTCATAAAACACCTCTGGCAATGTCCATCTATCCACAACGCTGGAATTTTAAACCTTGCACCGCAGTTAGGACATTCTGAATTCTTCTAAGCAAAACATAGTTTTCTGGGTGTTGATGATTGCGCTAAAGTTGCAAATGAGGTGCATCTAGCTTAAGCCAGGAGGAAAGAATTGTGAAAGCAGTCTTAATGACAACAGCTGGTAGTCCCAAAGTTCTGCAAGTAAAAGAAGTTGTAAACCCTGCTATTCCTATAGGAAATACTGAACTTTTAGTACGCTTAGTGGCGGCTGGCGTTAACCCCATTGACACTAAACTTCGTAACCGAGGTACTTTTTACCCCGACCAAATGCCTGCCATCTTAGGATGTGATGGGGCAGGTATAGTTGAGGCCGTAGGTGCTGGCGTTCAGCGGTTCCGTCTGGGAGACGAAGTATATTTTTGCTATGGCGGCTTAGGGTCACATCAAGGCAACTACGCTGAATATAACGTTGTTGACGAACGGTTTGTGGCACATAAACCTGCTTCCATCTCCTTTGCTGAAGCCGCCGCCGCACCTTTAGTGTTAATCACTGCTTGGGAAGCTTTATACGAACGGGGACGATTAGAACCTGGGGAACGAGTTTTGATTCATGCAGGTGCTGGCGGTGTCGGTCATGTAGCTATTCAATTGGCGAAACTCAAAGGTGCTACTGTCTCCACTACTGTGAGTTCTGAGGATAAAGCGAATTTTGTTAGACAACTCGGTGCTGACCGTGTAATTTTTTACAAACAAACAGACTTTGTGCAAGCAGCCTTAGACTGGACTGACGGCGAAGGCGTAGACTTAGCTTTTGACACTGTAGGCGGCGAAACTTTCTCTAAAACCTTTCCGGCAGTGCGAGTATATGGCGATATTGTGACGATTCTCGAACCAGATGCCAATACTGTTTGGAAATCTGCGAGAATGCGTAATCTCCGCATTGGTTTGGAATTGATGCTGACACCAATGTTACTAGGATTGGCAGAAAGCCTTCAGCATCAAGCAGAAATTCTCGAACAATGTGCTAAATACATCGATGAAGGCAAGTTAAAAATCCAGGTAGGGCATAAATTTCCTTTAGAAGAAGCTGCCAAAGCACACCAACTACTTGAAAGTGGGTCGATCGCAGGTAAAATTGTTTTGCTGATGAGCGATGAATGATACGCACTCAAGTTGGATAATTTATGTTTTAAGGGCGGAGTATCGCAAAAGTTAAACGCACAGAAGCAGAGAAACAAATATAGACTTTTTTTGAAGTTATTCTGCGTTTTCTTGCTTTTCTTGACTCTTTTTTTGCCCTTACCTGCTTGGGCAGCCCAAACACAACCAGAACGCACGCTTTTAACTCTAGAATTGTTGCAAGAGCGACTACGCACGCCGACACTCCACGAAGGTAACTTGACCGTGGATTTGCGGCAAATGACAATCGATTTACGACCAGAAAATGCAACTTTCCGCGATGCTTTTTACCAATTGCTGCGAAAAGAACTACAAAAGACTGGTGCAAAACCTTTGGGTTTAGACCTCAGCTATTCTTTAATTCAAGGAGATTTTTTAGGTAGCGATTTGGGTTTAAGAACACCCCTGTATACTCAAGCGATCGCTCTCATTTTCACTGCAACCGAACAAGAACAATTAGAACGTTTGCGTAAGTCCTGCTTGCAGTCACTAGGAATTAGTTTACCCAATTCAAAGGACTGTCGCTCGCTTTTAGAAACTTCAACTCCAGCCAGCGAAATTACTGTTTTTCGTGGTTCTTTGACTTTGGTACAAACTCGCTTCAATGGAGAAGTGCAGTTTCCCAATACATTCTTTCTCCAATCTGTGAATGCCCAAGGCGCAATTTTTCTTCAACCCACTAACTGGACTGAAACTAGATTCAGCCGTCCCTTAAGCTTCAACGGTGCAACTTTCCGACAATTAAGTAATTTTCAAAGCAGTATTTTTTTTGACAAAGCTAATTTTAAAAAAACTCAATTTCAGGAAATTGCTGATTTTCATGGCAGCATATTTGCAGACAATGGTAACTTCAACCAAGCCGTTTTTAAACAGTTAGCTAAATTTAGTAATGTGCAGTGGCAAGAAAATGCTGATTTTTCTCATGTACGTTTTGCCAATCAAGCACAGTTTACCAAATCGAATTTCAATCATTTACTTTTCCTCACAGAAGCGACTTTTGAACAAGCTATTAGCTTCCGAGAAGCGCAATTTAATCAAAGCGTAAATCTGAAAGGTGCTAGTATTCTCAACCAAGCAGATTTTAGCGATACAAGGTTTGCAAAAGCAGCTTATTTAAGCGTACCTGGCTTGACTTTTAATTCTAACCAAGCAAAAATTTTAGGTAATCCTGGTGAGATTGGTAAAATGTTTTGGGTTCCGACTTTGCAAGGAAATCAAAACGTTTTGCGGAATTTAGGACAAAATTTTCGGCAGCAACAGCAAGTTGCCGATGCCAATCAGCTAGAGTACACAAAACAACGATTACGATTAACACAAGTTAGTCGGCGTTTAGTAACAACAAATATTAATAGTGCAACTCTCGCAAGTTTAATTAATTTGGGTTTTTCTACAACTCAAGCACAAGAGATAGTCGATAATCGTCAAATCAAACTGTTTCGCGATCGCAGTGAGTTACTCACTTTACCAAGTATAGATTTAGAAACCTATACGCAACTGAGCGATCGCTTCGTCGTTACCGAACCCCTTTCTTTTGGTGGGTGGTTACTGCAAGCTTGGAACTGGCTAGCATTGAGTATACTGTTGCTGTTGAGTGGCTATGGTACAAATTTCTGGTTAGTGTTTGGTGTGGGGGGAGTTGCGATCGCTTTCTTCGGCTTACTATTTTGGCTAGTAGATCGCTACCGCCGCCTGCTTCCCGTAGCAATTATTCCTACATACTACGAAACCGTTGCAATATTGATAAGTTTTGGCGTTTTAGGATTCTTTAGCTTATTAGCGATATTTCGCAATGCCGAGCAACCTTGGCTAACATTAGGTTGTCTTTTGATGATTATTATCCCCTTACCAGTGGCTTTATTGATTCGACTTTACCAACAAGGTCGTTATCACGACTTGATGGATATTTCCTACTTTACAGAAGACGGAACATTTCGACAGTTACGATTGTTAATTGGACGTTTACCAGTTATACCCAGAAATCAAACATTCCGCGAACGATATATGCCATTATTGTGCGATCGCCGTTGGAACTGGCTGAATTATTACGACTTTAGCCTCAACAACTTAGTGAGATTGGGATTTAACGATATTCGTCTGCGAGACGAACACTTGCCGGGTATCATTGCCACACTTGCATGGTATCAATGGAGTTTGGGTGTACTTTACATTACCTTGGTTTTGTGGACGCTTTCCCGCACCATTCCCGGATTGAACTTATTGATTTATCTGAAGTAGCCAATCGCGCGATTAGATAGCAAAAATGAATTCATCAACTGTAAGCCCAGCAGTACGGATGAGACTACGCAATGTTCCTTTCGCCACCTCACGATGGTCTGGAACAGATAAGGTTACTGCTTCGCCTTTCTTAACTAGGATGATGTGACTAGCACTTTGACGTGCAAACTCCCAACCGAACGATTCAAACACACGAACAACTTCATGCCCACTGAGAACCGGAAGGGCAGATGCCATGATTACACTGTAACCTCTACTTGATGAGTCTCGACGGTAAGTGGTAAACCAAGTTCTGCACGAACTTCAAGGCAAGCAGCGATCGCATCCTTGATATTTTCCAAAGCTTCTTCTCTTGTCTGACCTTGACTAACACAACCAGGTATACTAGGGCACTCAACAATCCAAACCCCATCTTCATCGCGATCGAGTATTACATTGAACTTCATACGTTGTTAGCAAGCGACTCGTAGTTATTTGTTATTGTAACCTGCGACTATTGAACTCAAAAAAGCAGCCGAGCGATCGCCTACTCTCCTCATCTACATTCCAAATTCAGTTTAGGGGTAAATCATCCGAATGCGATCGCTATTTTATGGGTTTCCCCCCAAATCAACTTCGGAGGGTTCCCTTTGAGCGAACTGGCGTTTAACAGCTAGCGTTTTCTCTATCAATTTAATGGCTCAATGATGGTTTTTAAACCGTTGCTATTAAGTTTTGCTGACATTTCATCAGCGTTATCGCGATTGCTAAAAACTCCGGCTTGCATGACTCTGCGACCCTGCCAAACTGTGGAAAATGCTCCAGGGGCAAGAAATTTTACTAAATCCTGCTCTTTGTCAGTTGTAGTTTCTACAACTACGCGGTAGCGGACACCTATCTGCTTATCTTTAGTCGGCGGCGCATAACTTTCACCATAGGCAGTTATATAAGTTTGAGGTACTGGCACTTTTTGGATATTGCGAGTATTGCCAATAGGGATATTGCCATCGGCAACGGGCAAAATAGCTGAATCACTTCCAGGAGCAATTTCTGGTGCTGGTGATAATTGCGTTTGCTCCTGTGCTACTGGATTGGATGGCTGCTGGGGTGCAGTAAACTCAATTGTATTGGGGTTGATATGCACATAATTGAGTTGTTGTGTATCAGGCTTGATTGCTGGCAATGAAGTTGTTTGTCCTCTAGGAGCAATTGAAGTATTTGTAGATGTTTCTCTGCCTGCCAAGCTGCTAGGAATGGGAAAGCCACCCACTCCTGATTTGGGAGGTTGTTGATTATATGTGGGTACAGTAAGTGGTACAACGGCTGGCTGTAAAGGCAACAATTGAGTGTTGAGTGATGACTGTTGACTGATGACTGTTGGTTTGTTGGTGGTATTAGGTGCTTCGGGAGCAGAGAAGGTAATTTCTTTACTAGGGGGAATTTCTAAAATTACGCTATTGGTTGTGGTGGCAGGTTGAGAGTTGTTAGCTACAGATGCTGTTTGAGCATTCATATCTACTTTGCCAGCAATCCGATCGCTAGCGAGGGTATTGCCACCAGCAAAAATCACCTGCTTGGCAGCACTAGCATTAATGTCATAGCGACCATTGTTACGAAATTCATTACCGCCTGCTTCGTTGGCGCTACCCAAATCTGGCAGAGATTGAGCGATCGCAACTAAACCATCTTCTTTACTATCTTGAATTAAATTATGGCGTAAAATCGGGCGAGTATTAGCTTGGGCTAAAATTCCGGAGCGGTTGTGCATAATTTGATTGCTTACCAATACAGGGGCAGCATTTTGGGTAATATTAATCCCAAAGCCTGTTTCTTCAAAGATATTTTCTCGCACTTGCGGCTGAGAATTGCCGCCAATTGTAATGCCATTTGCACCGTTGCGATAAAAGTAATTCTTGCTAATTGTGGTAGCACTATTGCCAGTCACAGAAATTCCATCTTGGGTGTTGCCAGTAAATGTATTTTCTGCGATCGCTGGATTACTCGATTCAATCCACAAGCCGTAACCACGAGGATTCGGATTTGTAACCGTCACCCCAGTCAACTTTGCTTGATTTGCACCAACGATTGTGACATTTTCCCCGCCAAAACTCCGACTTAAATATTCGCCACCGCCTTGAATAATAATTCCCCGTCCTTTATTGGCAGTATCTCCTTGAATAACAACACCCGCTTTGAGCATCAGGGGAAATATCTCTCCAGTTTCAGCACTATAAGTACCTGGAGAGAGCATAATTACTGTGTTGGGAGCAGCTAATCGCAGCGCTTGGGTAATTGTTTTCACCGGAGCGGCTTCGCTACCGCCTCCAGTGTCATTTCCGATACTTGGGTTGACAAATAGCACTTGAACCTGAGAGATTGTTGTTTCACCTAGGTGCATCCGATCGCTTACAGATGGCATCTGAGCAACGACGCTGCTAAGGCTTGCACCCAGCAATGTCATGCTTGCTAATCCCACGCCAACCGCTAAAGACAACACTGAGAAACTAAAAAAAGGCGTTGCTAATCGCAGCCAAGGGCTTGGTTTGTCTGCCCAGACAGTTAGCTTTACTTGCTGGATATCTGCTTTACGATATTTCACAAATACAAGGGGGGGAATCAATTTTACACTTCTCCTTAGAAGTAACAATAAATTTTTATACTGCTAGAAACATAGTAATGTCGATAATGTAATCTACATATTGACCTATTGGCTATTTTGCATAGAAAGTAATTAATAAAGGAATAAGGGATTAGGGACTAGGAACTGGGGATTAGGGACTAGGGATAGGGGACTGGGAAAGAGCTTTCTCAACACCCAATGCCCAGTACCCAATACCCAGTACTCAGTACCCAATACCCAGTACCCAATATCTAGTAAATTACCAATGCGAAGAACATTGCAACTATGAAAGAGGCTGGCTATTACGATGAAAGCACTAATGGGGTTGTTGTAATGGTCGAGCCATACAGCCAAAAAGAGCTAATACAGCAAGTTGTTTACCGCATATTAGATGCTAATTTAGACCGCGCTCGTGAAGGCTTGCGAATTATTGAAGAATGGTGTCGTTTTGGGTTAAATAATGCCCAATTGTCTGGGGAGTGTAAACACTTGCGGCAAGAGATTGCTGTCTGGCATACTACGGAATTGAGAGCGGCACGAAATACACCAGGCGATCGCGGCACAGAATTAACCCATCCTCAAGAAGAACAACGCTCTAGCGTCAAATCTTTATTGCAAGCCAATTTTTGCCGCGTTCAAGAAGCATTGCGGGTTTTGGAAGAATACGGCAAGCTTCACCACCCCAATATGGGGCCGGCATTTAAGCAGATGCGCTATCGGGTTTATACCCTAGAAAGTAATTTGATGGGTTATCAACGCCAGCAAATGCTTTGGCGATCGCGTCTTTATCTTGTCACTTCCCCGACGGAAACGTTGTTAACAACTGTGGAAGCTGCTCTCAAAGGTGGATTAACCCTCGTACAGTACCGCGATAAAACTGCTGATGACAGCTTGCGTCTAGAACAAGCGACAAAGCTATGCCAGCTATGTCACAGTTATGGCGCTTTGTTCGTTGTCAACGACCGAGTCGATTTAGCTTTAGCAGTGGATGCAGACGGCGTGCATCTAGGACAGCAAGATATGCCGATTGCCACTGCCAGACAACTACTCGGCCCTCAGCGGTTGATAGGTCGTTCTACCACAAACCCTGATGAAATGCAACAGGCAATTGCCGAAGGTGCAGATTATATTGGAGTTGGGCCAGTTTATGAAACTCCGACGAAACTGGGTAAAGCCGCCGCAGGTTTAGAATACGTCAGCTATGCGGCTGCAAATAGTTCAATTCCCTGGTTTGCCATCGGGGGAATAGATGCAAATAATATCAATGATGCGATTGATGCGGGAGCAGAACGCGTGGCGGTAGTGCGATCGCTTATGCAAGCCGAACAACCTACCCTAGTGACACAATATTTACTGTCACAGCTAAATCGCATCAAACCAGAGACATAGGGGGGCAGAGGGGCAAGGGAGCATGGGGGCAGAGGGAGATCGAGGAGATAATTCTTCACTCATAACTCAGCACTCTTTACTACTGACTACTGACAACTGACCACCGATCGCTGACAACTGACTCAGCAATACTTTTATGTCTAACGAGATTACGCTCTTAGTGAATGGCGAAACTCGTAGCTGTTCATCCCAAATACTTTTACCAGATTTACTCCAGCAGTTAGGTTTTAATCCCCGTTTGGTCGCGGTGGAATATAATGGTGAAATCTTACATCGTCAGTTCTGGCAAGAGACAAAAATCCAAGCAGGCGATCGCTTGGAAGTAGTCACGATTGTTGGCGGTGGTTAAGTTAATAAACCGTTGGGAACAGACTCGGTTTTGTAAAGCAAGCGGTGAAGGGTTTTACGCTTGGCTAATTCTTTGCCCTGGCGACCGAGTTGCTCGCGCAATTGTTGATTTTGGCATAATTGTTTGAAGGCTTGAAAAACTTCATAGCCAGATTTGGGATTCACTAGTATGCCATTTTCTTGATGGCGAACCGCATCAATTACAGAACCCAAACGAGAAGCAATTACAGGTTTACCGAAGTAACTTGCTTCTAAGTAGACAACGCCAAAACCCTCTAGGCTGCTAGCCTTAGTATCTAATAAGGTCAGCATGGCAAATATGTCACAGGCTGCATAGTAGCCAGATAATTCTCGATTCGGTACATATCCTGCAAAGTGTACTCGCTTGTCTACCCGCAAGCGATGGGCCAGAGATTTCAGTTCTGATTCACACGGGCCTTGACCGCAAATGATGTAGTGGACATCTACGCCAATGGTGAGCAGTAGTGGTATGTTATCAATTATGCGATCGAAGCTTCGATGTTTCACTAGTCGTCCGACTGAGAGAATGACGACTGCTGTTTCGGGAATATTGTAAGACTGACGCACGCGCAGGCGTAATTCATCGAGATTGCTTTGACTGGGTTCCCCATCAAATTTTTCCGGTCTGATTGCAGGATTAATTACATGGGTAGGAGTTTCTAAGCGGAAAGTATTTCTGAGATAATCTCGCGTAGAAGAATTGTTACAAACAATCCCTTCGGCTCGTGTCAGTGTCAATTTAAATAGCGATCGCCAAAGAGGGTTGCGTAAAGCCCTAAGAAGATCGTTGCCATGCAAGTAAATAAAAAAGCGTATAGGTAGAAGATAGCTTAATAGCAACAGCGAAGGAAATTCGTAGCCGTGACCCCACTCAATGTAGCGGTAGTGATAGCGAAAATAAAGTCTAATTGCTAATACAAACGAGCAGACTAAATTGCACAGCGGCTTTAAAAGACTCCCGATAAAACGACCCAACAAGTATTTAGGATTCGGCCAGCGATAGACAGGAAACTGCTGAACTCTATCGAATACCTTATCGCCCGGACAACTAGCCGCTAAAACAATCACCCGTTCCGGGTCTTGAAGACAACGATTATAAAGATATTCTCCGATTAAAGCTTCTTTTGGCAAGAAAAAACGGGATATAACTAAAATGTCCGGGGATGCAGTTTCGTCTCGGATTTTTGTTTCTAGTTGTGAAATATGTTCCATGTTAATTTCAAGAACTCTAATTTCAATAATTTGTAATTGTCCATAACTTCACTGGGGCGAGATAAACTTAGTCTTATTTTGCTCCTATTAATTCAGATTTCCTAATTCGCTATTATCTTTGTGACATTTTTTTCAAGTGAAAATGCTCCATCAGTTTTGACATTCTTTTAGCTAAAACTTGGAGTTCAATGGGGATGAAGTAGGATGCTTTGTTGCTCTATGGTGGTTGCTAAGGCAAAAGGAACGCTTTGAAGTTTAGATTGGTGACTAAGGTTGTTCCAACTTATTTTGGCTACGGGTTGACTCCTCAAATCACAGTTGCGATCGCAGCCATCTCCAAGACATATTGAGGAATAATTCCTGTTGATGATTCGATCGGGGAATATACTGGTTATGTATTTAATTTTCTCCTTTTTTATCATGTTCGCCAACAGTGTCTTCGTAAAAACTAGGAATTTAGATATTTTTTGTCAAAAATTGTCACAATCTGTAATTAATTTTCGGATGTAGAGATATTTATACCTATCATTGACACTCTGTAGAAAAAAGCTTACATATACGAAACTCATTCTCGATTTTTCGGCGATCGCATTACAAATACTTAAGTAATATTCTAAGACGTTAAATATAGAGGTTTTATGATTATTTATGTAAAGTATTTGTTAATTAATTATTTTGTTTCTTATGTTTCAAATTAAAGTAATAATTAGCCAAAACTAAAAAATAGCTAGCAATTATAGCTAAAACAACTAACAATAAACTGTTAAAAAAATTACTAACAGTAGCTCATTTTAAGAGCCTATAATGAATTAGTATGCATATTGTGCCAAAATGCCGAAAAATCATCAGCTGTCGCGCATTTAATTTGCACATCTTTTCGTGTTGACTGTTAACTGTCAGCGGTCAACGAACCTCACGAGCAATCGTACAATTTCAAAGCGTAATAGCTTATTTTAGGAGTCTATCTGATTAAATAGCTCTCAAAACAAAATGTTCAATTTTTGACTTTAAGCTACTTTTATACACACTATTTTTTAGTAGACAAAATGATTGCCAACTACTCATTTGTATTAGATAAATAAGTTGTTATAATTCCATTACAATATAAATCTTAGGATAAATCAATCCCAATTGAAAGTTGGCTCGAAAACCTACATAATGTAGTGTAGATTACTAATTTAAATTGTCAAACGTGCCCATCGCTCCACACTGATAGATTTGCTAAAGATGATAATTGGTGGATGCACAATTGTTGAACTAAAGACTAGCTATACAAATAATCATACCTAAAAACAAGGGGAAAGGGGAAAGGGAATATCCTCTACTCCCTATCCCCCTATCCTCTTTTTGGCTCCTCCTTGCGGGTAAACTTCGGTGACTCAGCGCTTTTTAATACAACTTATGCAAAAACTCTCTCAAACTCTTATTCCTAGCCTCCGAAAAGCCACTACTCTACCGTGCGGCTTCTGCGAAGCAGTAAGCGCTTCGTTTTTCCATTACCTGTGCGTAAGTTGTTTTTAAGTATCCAAAGACAGAAATAATTAATTGATTCCAAAGTCCCAGCATAGGGTCGAGGTTTTGAGGTACGGTTATCTACTACAGAAATCCTCCTTTGGCTTGCTGTTTAACCAAGATAAGACACGGTAGATTGGATATGTAGCCGTCAAAGATGAATGTTACACAAAGCTACTGCCGATCGAGACTCGCTAAATTGTTACGGGCTGGCAGCACCACACCGGAACCTCTCTATTAAGCAATACGATTTTTCAAGTGACTGTGCTATGCGTAAAAAACTACAACAAACCATCAAACCGCTGTTAAAAACTTTCTTTGTCCTGAGCCTAGTGTTAACTATGGCACTTAGTCACGCCGATGGAGCATTAGCTGCCCGTAGTGGTGGTCGGATCGGCGGTGGTTCCTTTAGAGCGCCTTCAAGCCGCACTTACACGCCGCGCACTTACGCACCTGGTGGAGGGGGATACTACGCACCCTATCCTGGTGGTGGTTTTGGCTTTCCCTTTCTGCTTCCTTTCTGGGGTATTGGGGGAGGCTTTGGCGGTCTATTTACCATTTTAATTTTCATCGCGATCGCTAACTTTTTAGTACAAAGTTTTCGTCGTGCAGGTAGCGGTGAAGTAGAAGAAACAGGCTACGGTAGTAATCCCCCTGTTTCTGTAACTCGTTTGCAAGTTGGGTTATTGGCGCAAGCGCGCGATTTGCAACCCGAACTCAACCGCATTGCCGAAACTGCTGATACTAACTCTCCCGAAGGAAGAGCAGAAATTTTACAAGAAGCCAGCCTAGCTTTGCTCCGCCATCCAGAATACTGGGTGTATGCAGGTGGTGGTACGCAACAAGCTAAATTAAACTCAGCGGAAGGTCAATTCAACCGTTTGGCGTTGGCCGAACGCAGCAAATTCAGCGAAGAAACTCTTTCTAATGTGAATAATCAGCTCAAAGCAGCCCTTGCCAAAGAAGCATTACCAGCTGCTGATGAACTCGATAATCCAACTCGTCTGATTAGCGAAGGCCCTGGCGAATACATTATCGTTACCCTATTGGCAGCAACACTGGGCAAGTTGGAAATTCCTAAAATCAACAGTGCTGATGACTTGCGTCAAGCTTTGCGGCAAATTGGCGGTTTGCCTAGCGATAGACTGCTAGCAATTGAAGTTCTTTGGACTCCCCAAGCTCAAGGCGATGTTCTGACATCTGATGATGTCCTAGCAGAGTATTCTGATTTAAAACTGGTTTAATCAATTGCAAGATTAAACTAAATAGTAGTTAGGAAAAAGTGTTGTGCTGCAAACACAACACTTTTTATTTTGCTAGCGATCGGCAAAGAATCTAGAGGCGATGTATAGTTATGATTACTTTATTCCAAAGTCCAGTAAGTTCCGACCCACAAGTCATGGGTGGAACATTAGTATTCCGAAATACTAGAGTTCCAGCCCAATCACTTCTTGAGTATTTAGATGATGGATTTTCTCTAGAAGAGTTTTTGGACAATTTCCCATCTGTTAATCGTGTAGATGCAGTGAATTTTCTAAGACTTGCTCGCCAACAAGTTCAATATGAAAATCATTCTGGATGAGAATTTACCAAAAGCTTTAAAGCACTATTTGTCAGCTTATGAAGTAACCACTGTTCAAGAACAGGGATGGACTGGAGTTAAAAATGGTGAACTGATGATGAGGATTGATGGTGTGTATGATATTTTTCTCACATCAGATAAGAATTTGAAATACCAGCAAAACTTGAGTAGAAGAAGCATCGCGATTATTGAGCTTCCTACAAATCGATTAAAGCTATTATCAACTATCACCGATAAAATTTTGGCAGAAGTAGAGAGTATTTCGTCAGGAATGTACGTGCAAATCTCTCTTGAGCTATAGCTTTATAGCTACTTTCAAGACAGTCGCTAAAATTATCTCTAGCTTGAAATTCTCATTGCCCAAAGTGGGTAAAAGTTAAGAAGTGTAAAGGGGAAGGAAGTCCTGACGCGGGAACGGAGACGACACGAAAACCGATTCTGAACTTTCTAATTTACTCAGCATCCGATACAGAAGACAAGACAACACGAAAACCGCATACTCTCAACCCACCATCTGACTCGTTCCAGCTACGACTAGCACTGCGACAAAGTTCTGCACTAAAACTCCAAGAACCACCGCGTAGCACGCGACGATAAACATCACCGCCAACTTCCCACACTGTGCCATCTGTTGGTGCGCCATGATAATTGTTATGCCAAGGATCGGCACACCATTCCCAAACTAGCCCGTGCATATCATACAACCCGAAGGCGTTTGCTACTTGAAAACTGCCGACATCTGTGGTTTCTTTACGATATCTAATTTTGGCTTCCCCAGAGTAAGTATCGCTGTCACTACAGGTTACTAAATCAGAGGTAACTGTTTCGCCAAAGTGGAAAGATGTAATTGTTCCAGCGCGACAAGCATATTCCCATTCTGCCTCGCTGGGTAAACGATATTCACGTTTGGTTTTTTGTGAAAGTCTCAAGCAAAATTCTACAGCTTCGTGCCAAGAGACATTTTCTACTGGTCGGTTCTGACCTTTAAATTTAGAAGGGTTGGGATTTAAAGCTTGTTTGACTTTGGGTAAACCTGCTATTGCTCTCCACTGTGCTTGAGTTACGGGAAATTTTCCCATAAAAAAAGGTTTAATAGCAACTTGATGTTGGGGACGTTCGTCAGCATCTCCTTCAAATTCTGGCGAACCCATCATAAATGTACCGCCAGGAATGGCTACCATTTCCAGTGAGATACCTTTACTCAATTCTTCTATAAAAAATTTAGCACTGGAGCGATCGCGGCTAACTTCTCGACCGCCTGTATCTACTGTAACTACCTCAAATTGAAAGGTTTGTAAGGGAGGTAATGGAAGATTGACTTTTTGTGGCGATGGTAATTGTATTAATGTATGTTGAGTAGTTTCTATAATTTGTGTTTCAGTTGCAGAATTTTTCAACTTTAGGTCGTTTAATACCTCTGCTGCTGATTGATATCTTTCGTTAGGCAAATGTTTGAGTAATTTATCTAAAATTTTGCCTAAGTCATCATTAATCGTAATACCTTTTTGATGTAAATGCTCTTGCCACAACCATTTACCATTCATAGCATCGTAAAGCTCATCATTAATTTGCCCGTAAGCATTTTGTAAAGGCAAACATTGAGTTAAAAGACGCACGCAAGTTACACCCAAAGCATATAAATCGCTAGCGTGACAAGCAAATCCAGCCATTTGTTCGGTTGGGGCATAACCAATGGTATAAATAACCGTAGCTTGTCTGCCTAAACTAGTTTGTGTTACTTGTTTTGCACCACCAAAGTCAATTAATACTGGTTTGCTATCAGTTGCACGGCGGATAATGTTTTCTGGTTTGATATCTCGATGAATAACGTTACGAGAGTGAACAAACTCTAGAACTGGTAATATATCAATCAAAAGCTGGCGAATTTCTTCTTCGCTAAAAGATTGTTGCTGAACTTCTCGTAACAAAGTTTGCCCTTGAATAAATTCTTGCACAAGATACAAACTTAAACCTTGTTCAAAGTAAGCTAGCAATCGAGGAATTTGAGTATGATTTTCTCCTAATTCATACAAGCGAAACGCTTCTTCTTTGAAGAATTCTGCTGCTTTGGTGCGTTGTAATGTTCCTTGAACTTGAGGGAAAAATTGCTTAATTACACAAGGTGCATCCAATCTATCTGCATCTTCGGCTTCATAAGTTCTGCTAAATCCGCCTTCACCTAATAGCCTCAATACGCGGTAACGGTTTCTCAAAAGTTTGCCAAAGCTGCTTTGTCCGCAACTGATGCAAAATCTGTTGCCGTCGTGATTAAATGGATTTGAGCAATTGGGATTTTGGCAGATTTGCATAGTGAAGAGTAAATAGCATTTTGTCCCAAATTAGCCCTAATACTATCAAACTTAAAATATATATTAGTGCAAGAAAGCAGTTTTCTTGAATATATAAATAATATTGCTTCTCTAGTAAGCTCTATATCCTTTTTCATCAGATAGTTATTTCATTTTTTACCACATTGCACTAAATAAATTCGTTATAGCTTTCATCTGTATATACCCATATTAAAAACTACAGATGAATAACCTGTATTTATTTGTAGTTTACTGGTACTTTTTAAGTAATAGTATATGCAAAAAATAGATTTCTCTCACAACAAGGAATAATAATACTAAGCGATGAAACTTGTCAAGCGTGTTCTCATTGTATTAGTCTTTATCAATAAATTCAGACTCTAAACTGACTGATACTAAAACAACTAGACTATCTCATTTTGGCATTTATTAGGTGTTTTAAAATACTAATTCAGTTCAAGATTATTCAAATTCATCTCTCTAAAGAGACAAGTTAAAGAATTGTTGAATAATTCTGTATTTTTATCTGAGTATAAAAGTTGTCTTGCAGTTTCTAAAAAATTTGCTTTGTGTTATGTGTTACATTAAATAGAGTGATATTTTTAGCATATCTAAACTACTTAATAGGAATTTCTATAATAAATTCTGTTCCTTTTCCTAACACAGAAATACAGTTAAGTTTTCCTAAATGTTTTTCTTCGACTATTTGCCGACTAATAGATAATCCTAAGCCTGTTCCTTTGCCTACAGCTTTAGTAGTAAAAAATTGATCGAATATACGTTCTTGTAACTCTGGTTCCATACCGTTACCATTATCTTTAATTGAGATAATGACACTTTGGCTTGAAGAATCTAGCTGTGTAGAAATAATGATTTCTTTAAAGTATTGTCCTACATCTATTTTAGAAATATCTATAGATTCATCTAAAGCATCAATAGCATTAGCAATAATATTCATAAATACCTGATTGATAGGGCCAGGATAGCATTCTATATCAGGCAAAATACTATAGTCTTTTACAATTTCAATAGGCTGATATGGATTATTTGCTTTCAATCGATGCTTGAGAATCATCAACGTGCTTTCAATACCTTGATGAATATCAATAGCTACTTTGGTAAAGTTATCAGAGCGAGAAAAAGTTCTCAAACTTTGACTAATTTCACAAATACGTTCAACACCTAAGTTCATAGAAGATAACACTTTTGATACATCTTGAATCATTTCATCTAAGTCAATCGTTTGAGCGTGATTTTGAATTTCTGATACTGGATTTGAATAGTAATAACGATAAAGTTGTAAGTGGTGAATCAAGCTAGATGTATATTGAGATATATAGTTTAAGTTACCCTTAATAAAGCCGACAGGGTTATTAATTTCATGAGCTACACCAGCAACTAATTGACCGAGAGCAGACATTTTTTCACTTTGCACTAGCTGGAGTTGAGATTGTTTTAATTCATGCAACGCTTGAGAAAGTTCTGCTGTACGTTCCTGCACTCGCTGTTCTAGTTCTAGCTTCTGTTGTGCTAATTGTTTAGTTAAAAAACGCAGCTTTAAATGCACGTTAATTCTTGCTAAAAATTCCTCTGTTTGAAAAGGTTTCGTAATGTAATCAACTGCTCCAATAGAAAGACCTTTGACTTTATCAGTTGTGTCAGATAAAGAGGTCATAAAAATGATTGGTATATCTTGTGTTATGTAATTTCCCTTAAGTCTGCGACAAGTCTCAAACCCATCGATTCCCGGCATCATAACATCTAATAAAATCAAATGAGGTTGGGCATATGCAGCTTGTTCGAGGGCACTTTCGCCATCAGTAGCTATCAAAATTTCCCATCTGGAATCTGCGATCGCAGTAGAAATTAATTGTAAATTTGTCTTATTGTCATCTACAATCAGGATTGTAGCATTTTCAAAATATCTTTCATTCATTGAGATCGTCCTTAAAATATTTGATAAATTCTCGAATTTTTTTGGCTTCAAATTCGTCAGCTAGTTGTCGAACTTTTGTGATAAATGCAAAAAATTTATTGTCTGACTGTTCTAATTCCTCTAATGCTGTTTTGATACCTTTAATATTCCCTCTCATGGCCAAATCTAACAGCTTTTCTAGTTCGACATCTGTTGGCACAATAAATTCACTAGTTGGAATGTAAGATGTCAAAGGATACCATTGGTTATCTACAATCACTTTTGATTTTTTATCTTTAATTGTAATCATCTCTGTACTTTGAGAGGGGAGAGTTTGTATCCAATTACTGGCAATTTCTAAATCTAAATCTAACCAAAATTTGCTACCAAATCCGAAATTGCTTTCAACTTTGATTTCACTTCCCATTAATTCAGCAATTTTCCAGCTAAGAGCTAATCCTAATCCAATTCCTTCGATTGGGTTTTGTTTGTCACATACCTGTACAAAAGGCAAAAAAATCTTCTCTAATTGTGCGGCTTTTATACCTATTCCGGTATCTTCAACTTGAAATCTAATTTTGATGATGTTTGACTCGTTCTCCACACCCGAAAGATGAGTTTCTAAAACTTTTACTTTAAAATCGACTTTACCGTTATCGGAAAATTTAATGGCATTACTAAGCAAGTGAATTAAGACTTGTCGCAAACGTTTTTCATCTGCATGAATTCCATTAGGGATCTGACAATCTGCTTGATAAATGAACAAAATGTTTTTTTGGCATGAACCAATACGACACATTTCCACTATTCCCTTTAAAAAGGAAGGAAAATGAAAATCATTTTTGTGTAATTCTAGTTTTTGAGTTTCTATTTTAGAAAAATCTAAAATGTCGTTGATTAGGGTTAATAAGTGAGAACCACACTGATGAATGATGTTTATACTATCAAGGTCTGTCTGAGTTAAAGTTTGGGAGTGTTGCAAGATTTGTGCGTAACCCAAAATGCCATTTAGGGGTGTACGCAATTCATGACTCATATTTGCTAAAAATGCTCTCTTAGCTTGGTTAGCAACATCAGCATCTCTTTTAGTAGCTTCTAATTCTTGAGAATGTAAGACGTTATAGTTCTCGTAGACATCGCTAACTTTTTGCTCTAGAGTTTGAGAATAGTTTTGTAATTGCTGATTAGCTTTTTCTAGTTGTGACTGCTTGCTCGTGTAGTTAATTTGCAGTAATTGCCAAGTCACGCAACTGCTAATCAAAAACCCACAAAAAAACCATAGCCATTCTCCTTGCGAAAACCACACTTTCGTCAAAGACTGTCCATCAATTCCCGCAATTAAAATTTGGCTGATTAAATTCACATGAACTGCTAATCCAGCCATCTGTTCGCTACGATCCTGCAAATTGTTATGATAACTAAACTAAAACAAGTCAAGTTATTGATATACTTGGCTATTGTGCCGCTTAAAAAAGCAGTTATTTTAAAATGAGCTTTTTAGCTTTTTAAACTGGATACTTTTTATAATATGCCGCACTAATAATTAATCAACAATACTATTTTGATGCCAAGATTATATAAACATCAATTTTTTGAGATTAAAATAACTTACTCGCAAGTAATGATGAAAATATAAATATTTTAGTATTATTTTTAATCCTAAATCACCATTATTTTACATGGTGTTATTGCTTAAGTGACATCAGTGCTATCACGGGAGTCTTTATCAAAAGAATATTTAAAAAAGTAAATTTATGTTGACTCTGTACTAATCGAGCCATTTATTCAAGTGCTAGTGAAAATATTAAACGATATTAATCTCAATCCTCAAATTGAGATTAATATCGCCTCTACAGCTAATATAACTTAGCAATCAAACTTTTGATTTTAACCACACCCAAGAATTTAACACCATATAGCTACTATTTTTTCGCCAAATTAGCTATTAACGACTCAATTAACTATAGTTTTTTTGGACTTTTACAGTCTTATACCAATCCTCTAAAATGAGGCAACACATTCAAACCCCCAAAGCCATGCCATCTCTGACTTTCTTAATTACGAATTACATAGACGCGCTCTGCGCGGCTTCCCGAAGGGTATTACGAATTACGAATTGGTATTAACGTCATTTTTACTTGATTTGCTCCGAAAAACTCTGTTTTCACTTTTTCTCTCCCAAAGCGCGAATCAATTCAGCAACAAAAGCCACGATCGCCGATACTAAAATTAGCAACACGCTTAGAGCATTAATATCAGGCTTAACTCCGGCTTTAATGCGACTAAAAATTTCCATTGGTAAGGTATTGTAACCGCTACCTGCGGTAAAACTGGCAATGAGAAAATCATCTAAACTGAGGACAAAAGCCAAAAGACAGCCTGCTATAATACCAGGCATCAACTGTGGCAGCAATACTTTAGTGAAGGCTTGCACTGGTGTAGCTCCTAAATCTAGTGCTGCTTCCTCTAAGTGGGGATCTAAGTTAGTTAGGCGTGAAGAAACCACTAGTCCGACGTAAGCTAAACAAAACACCACATGAGCTGCAACTATTGTCCATAAACTCAGGGGAATGGCAAACGCTGCTAAAAAGACTAAGGTGGCTACTGCGATCGCAATATCTGGAATAATCACCGGTAGGTAAGAAATACCGCGATACAATTTCTTGCCGGGAAATCGATAACGTCCCAATCCTACCGCCATTAGAGTTCCCAGCACAGCGGAAATACCCACCGCACAAAAGGCAACTATCAAACTATTTTGTAAAGCTGACAAAATGCGATCGTCATCAAATAGTCTGCTATACCAATCAAGCGTAAATCCTTTCCAAGTTGCACTGTAGGGTGACTGATTGAAGCTATAAAAGCCAAGTACCAGTATAGGCAGGTACATGAACGCAAATATGAGTATGGAGAAAACCGCCTGCCATGCGACACGCGGTTTTTTTCGAGATGGAGAAATATTCACACTTACTATTGGTTACTTCCTACGGACTGCATTTATATCCTATTTAATGTCAAAAGTCAATATATCAATCTACAGGTCATTGCAAGCGATAGCAGGTAGGGAAATGGATTGAAAAAAGGGAAATAAATAAGAGGAAAAAGAATGAAATCAGGTTTTCTCCCTTTCTCTTTAACCTTTTCAGTTTTCCTCATAATCCCAAACATATCTAGTGTAAGAGTCGTCAAAATCAGGTTTACACAAGTTAATTAGTCGAACAAATTCTACTTTAAGGAATAATAAAAATTATTTATTTAGGTAGATAAATGTTTTAAAAGTAAAAGTATATGATGTGTGAGGGATTCTTTCCAAAGAGTTAGCGTTCCAAGTGAGTTTCTAGTGCAAAGTTATTTACAATTTCTCTTGAAACAAAAAACAAACACTGCTAACGCAACCGACGGAAATCGAGCTTGTCTGCGACTGCCTCACGGCTACGCTTACAAGGCTTGCAGACTTTGATATTGGGTACTAGCTGATGTGCAACAAAACTTGGGAGGAGTTAAAGCTTCTTCCGAATTTTTGATGAGCAAAAACCCCACACCATTATCCTAGTTTTCAGTCAAGAGTCTCTTTTACATCTTATTTTTGTTAGGAGGTTTGTAATGCGAATTGCTCAAGTGGCTCCTTTATTTGAGAGAGTACCCCCTCCAGCTTATGGGGGTACAGAGTTAGTAGTAAGCTTATTAACTGATGAATTAGTCCGGCGCGGACACGAAGTTACACTCTTTGCATCGGGTGATTCTATCAGTTTGGCAAAATTAGTATCAGTTCATCCCCGTGCCTTAAGACTCGATCCCAGCGTCAAAGAATACGGTATGTATGAGATGCTGCAATTAGGCTCCGTCTATCAAAAAGCAGAAGAGTTTGATATTATTCACTCTCACATGGGCTGTGCGGCATTACCTTATGCAAATCTCGTGAAAACACCTACAGTTCATACTTTGCATGGTATTTTCACCCCTGACAATGAAAAAGTGTTTCAATATGCCAAGCATCAATCTTTTATCAGTATTTCAGATACACAGCGGGAACCGAGATTAGGGCTAAACTATGTATCAACCGTTTACAACGGAATTGATGTTAGTAGTTACAAATTTTATGCCCAACCAAACGAGTTACCATATCTAGCATTTTTGGGTAGAATATCTCCAGAGAAAGGAACACATTTAGCGATCGCCATTGCAAAACAAGCAGGTTGGCATTTAAAAATAGCTGGTAAGATAGATGCGGTTGATGTGGAATATTACGAGCAGGAAATCAAACCCCACATTGACGGCAAACAAATTGAATATCTTGGTGAAGCAAACCACGAACAAAAAAATGCCCTGATGGGAGGTGCAGTAGCTACTTTGTTCCCCATCACTTGGCGAGAACCATTTGGATTGGTGATGGTA
This sequence comes from Dendronalium phyllosphericum CENA369, assembly GCF_016056275.1. Taxonomy (GTDB): domain Bacteria; phylum Cyanobacteriota; class Cyanobacteriia; order Cyanobacteriales; family Nostocaceae; genus Dendronalium; species Dendronalium phyllosphericum. The sequence continues at coordinate 55,612 of NZ_JAECZA010000006.1, forward strand.
GAATCGATGGCATCAGGTACGCCAGTTATTGCCATGAAACTGGGGTCTACTACCGAAGTAATTGCACATGGAAAAACGGGTTTTCTGTGCAACAGTGTTGAAGATTTCGTCAGTGCTATTGACAAAGTGACCGAGTTAGACCGCACCACTTGCCGGAAATATGTTGAAAGCCGTTTTAGTATGCAAAGAATGGCCGATGGTTATGAAGCAGCTTATCAGCAAATTATCCAAAAACGATTTGCTAGTAACGGGCATGTACGCAGTGCTGCTGCTGCAATTAGTCGCATTTAGATGGAAAGTTTTGGTTGACTTTTTTGATAATTGTGGCTAAAAATTCTGTCCGCCAAACTTTTGGATAGTTTTTCACCACGGTCATAAAATTTGGGAAGTTAAAAATGACTCATTAGCAAAAATAACTACAGAATAGGGTAGAAAATTTCAAAGCCCATCAGTAATACTTAGAAGTTATAGATAACTTTCTAAGTATTACGTCTTTCAAAGCCATCATTCAATTTCAGAACTGAAAATGCAGCTTGAAGTTTGTTCTCAAAATTTTAGAAATATCAACCCAAAAGTAATTTAGTTTAGTAACTACTTTTGCTGCGGATTAGCTGGTTAAATTAAGACACTAAAGAATGAAAAATAATTTCTACTTTTAGATACAGGTCAATTTATAAATTAGCTAGTGAAGTTAAAACTAGAAGTTACCACAGGCGAAAAACATGAATAAGACACTATTAACAATTGTGATGTTTGCGTTCTTACTCTTGTTCCTTATCTCTCCTTTTGCAAGTCTCACAGGTTTAATGCTTGTGATGTTAATTGCGGGGTTTTTCGTATTAATAGGAAATGTGTTGCAAGCAATTATTGGTGGCAAAGTAAATTCTAACAGTGTTCTGTACAGACGCGATTAACCCTTGTCTGTACAATGGTCAGTTGTCAGTTGTTAGAAAGCAAAAGGCAAAAGCCAAGAGTCATAAGTTATTTCTGCCCCCTGCTCCTCTGCCCTTCTGCTCCTCTGCTCTTCTGCCCCCCTGCTCCTCTGCCCTTCTGCCCCCCTGCTCCTCTGCTCCTCTGCTCCTCTGCCCTTCTGCCCCTCTGCTCCCCTGCTCCTACTAACGACTGTTAACTGTTGATTGGTGACAAACAAGCAATGGTTGAGCCGATCGCAACACCGCATCCAACAGTCCGGGAAACAGCGCCTCTAAATCTTCATGTCGTAACTGATTAATGTGTAGTGTCCCCTCTTTATGAGTCAAGACTACCCCCGACTCTCGTAAAATTTTGAAATGATTGGACATGGTAGATTTGGCGATCGCAAAATCAAAGTTGGCACAGCACTGCTCGCCCTTGGTCGCCAATAAGCGGACAATCTCTAGCCGCACCGGGTCGCCTAACGCATACAGCACTCCTGGCAAAGATATGTCTTTTCGGTCTGGATGATATAAGAATCTCATAGTTGCATTATCTCTTAAAATGACGTATATTTTACTTATTCGATATTATCGAATAATAGAATTAAATCAGGAGGGCTATTATGTCATCCGTTACAAACGTCACAGAAGCCACATTTAAACCAGAAGTCCTGGAAAGTGAAATTCCAGTATTAGTGGATTTTTGGGCCCCTTGGTGCGGGCCGTGTCGAATGGTAGCTCCGGTTGTAGATGAAGTTGCTGCCGAATACCAAGGACAAGTGAAAGTGGTGAAGCTGAATACAGATCAAAATCCCACTATTGCCAGTCATTATGGAATTCGCAGCATTCCCACGCTGATGGTATTTAAGGGGGGAAGACAAGTTGATACAGTCGTGGGAGCAGTGCCAAAAACCACCTTGACTAAGACTCTAGCACAGCATATTCGCTAAAGTTAATAGCTTGGGGTGGGCTTTGCTCGCCCCTAGTTTGTGAAGAACTGGGGAGCAGGGGGAGATGAGGAGGATGAGGGAGACAAGATAAAGTCAAAAGTCAAAAGGCAAAAGAGAACTGATGAAATTTTGAGATTCAATTCTTAATTCTTTACTTTTTACTTTTACTTTTTGACTTACTCCTACCTTCTGCCTCCAGCAAAGCTGACAACAGACCATTGTACAGACAAGGGTTAATCGCGTCTCTACTGACCACTGACTATTGACATTGATTAAGCTCGAAATCAACTCAACCACCAAAAATACAGGGAAGTAATATGTCAGACGATTTAAAAGGCAAAGTTGCGCTAATTACAGGTGCAAACAAAGGTATCGGGTATGAAATCGCACGCCAACTTGGTTCTAGAGGCGCTACTGTTCTAATTGGTGCAAGAGATATAGAACGTGGTGAAGAAGCGTCGAATAAACTGCGTTCGAGTCAAATCGATGCAAAAGCAGTTCAGCTGAATGTCACCGCACAACAAACAATAGACTCTACCGCTCAACAAATCGAACGTGAATTTGGAAAGCTTGATATCCTTGTCAACAATGCTGGAATTGCAATAGACCGAGTTCCACCAAGTCAACTCGATATTGAAAAACTGCGAGAGACTTATGAAACGAATGTATTTGGTGTATTTGCAGTTACGAAAGCAATGTTGCCACTGTTAAAGAAGTCAACAGCAGGACGAATAGTCAATATATCGAGTGGTTTAGGTTCGCTGACGCAAAACTCCGATCCTAATTATGAGTTTGCTGAGATGAAGTTACTTGCTTATAACTCATCAAAGACAGCAGTAAATGCGCTCACAATTTTGTTTGCTGGTGAGTTAAAAGATACACCAATAAAAGTTAATGCGGCTGACCCTGGTTTCACTGCAACAGATATTAATCAACACCGAGGTTATCGCACTGTTGAGCAGGGGGCAACAGCAGCCATTAAACTTGCAACTCTACCTAATGATGGTTTTAGTGGAGGTTTTTTTGACGAGAATGGGGTGGTTCCTTGGTAAAGGACTGAATGGCACGCTTGTAAACGTGAAACCTCGTCTGGGCAGGGTGTTGGGGGTAGGGTGTGGGGTGTAGGGAAAAATCAAGAAAAGTAAATATGAGTACGGACACAAATAAATCTCTGACTCACTACACCCAACACCCAACACCCCACACCCGCTCATCCTTATGAATAGTGGATTTGCCGATAACAAGCGTGCCATTCGGTAAAGGACTGAATTTTTTAGCAGCCGCAACTAATGGTGCTGCTTTGGATGTAGATAGTGGCGTTATCTAGTAGGAGAAGGCAAAAGTAAAAAGTAAAAAGTAAAAAGAAAGAAGTCTCATACCACAAGCTTTTTGCCTACTTCAAATGAGTGGTTTATTTACGCCGTGTTGTACTAGTCAATTATTTAAACAAATTTTGCACGTTTATTTGGAGATTTAATCATGACCAGTGATATCAGCCTATTTTCTCCTTACCAATTGGGTAACCTGGAACTACCCAACCGGATAGTGATGGCTCCCTTAACTCGAAATAGGGCGGGGCAGGGAAATGTACCGCACCAACTTAATGCCACCTACTACGCTCAACGCGCTTCCGCTGGACTGATTATTGCTGAAGCAACTCAGGTTACTCCGGAAGGGCAAGGGTATCCTTATACACCAGGGATTCATTCCCCAGAACAGATAGCTGGATGGAAGTTAGTAACTGATACTGTCCATCAGCAAGGAGGGCGAATTTATCTGCAACTGTGGCATGTAGGTAGAATTTCCCACCCAGATTTGCAACCCAATGGGGCGTTACCTGTAGCTCCTTCGGCCATTGCTCCTAAAGGTGAGGCATCAACCTATGATGGGCACAAACCTTTTGTTACCCCTCGTGCTTTGGAAACCTCAGAAATACCGGGGATAGTAGAAAAGTATCGTCAAGGTGCTGCCAATGCTTTAGCGGCTGGATTTGATGGAGTAGAAATTCACGCAGCTAATGGTTATTTAATTGACCAGTTTCTCCGAGATGGCACGAATCAGCGCTCAGATAAGTATGGAGGTTCTATTGAGAATCGGGCGCGATTCTTATTAGAAGTAACTGAGGCAGTCACTAGTGTATGGGGTGCAAAACAAGTGGGTGTACGCCTTTCTCCGAGTGGGACATTTAACGATATGCGTGACTCTAATCCTCTAGAAACTTTTGGTTATGCTGCTCAAGCACTGAACGAGTTTGATTTAGCTTATCTACATATCTTTGAAGCTACAGACGCAGATATCAAATATGGTGGAACAGTCGTACCAACCAGTCATTTGCGCGATCGCTTTACAGGTACGCTCATCGTGAATGGCGGTTATAACCGTGAAAAAGGTAATACCGTACTAGCAAACAAAGCAGCAGATTTAGTTGCCTTTGGGACTCTATTTATCTCAAATCCCGATTTACCACAACGTTTAGCTGTGAATGCACCATTGAATGAGCCAGACCAAACAACCTTTTATGGCGGGGGAGAAAAAGGATATATAGACTATCCATTTTGGTCGGTTGCTTCGTAATTGGTAGTGAAGGGGCGCAAGAACTTACACGCAAACTCAAATTTAATCTGAGTTTCCTACTTGCATATTTAGCTTTATTTTGGATAATTGGCATGGATTAGTTACTGGTCAAATTTAAATAGGAGAATCTCATGAGTTCTGTCACCCAAATTCAACCTTTAGATGTACCCAGTGCGATCGCCCAGCGTCGGTCGATCAAAATTTTTAAAACAGACCCCATCGCCCCAGAACTGCTTAAGCAACTTGTAGAGTTAACTGTAGCTGCACCCAGCAGTTATAACATCCAGGATTGGCAAATCATCCTGATTCAAGATGAAGCGCAAAAGGCAGCACTAGCAGCAGCAGCATGGAATCAACAGCAAATTGTTCAAGCACCTGTCACCTTTGTCTTTGCCGCCGATGCAACAGTAGGGGAAAAAGACTTGACCCCAATTCTTGAGCAAGGACTCCAGACAGGAGCATGGAATGAAGGCACTGTGAATTACTTTAGAACTGCCGTTCCGCAATTTCATGCAACGTTGGGAGATAAGCGACGGGAATATGCCATTAAAGATGCCATGATTGCTGCCACTCATTTGGTCTTAGCAGCAGAAAGTTTGGGTTTGTCTACTTGCTTTATGAATGGTTGGCTTGAAGAAAAAGTCAAAGAAGTGATTGGAGCAGCGGATAATCCAGATTTAGCGATCGCTGTTGTCGTCCCCGTTGGCTATGCAGCAGAACCACGCTTGAATCCCGGTCGTTTGCCATTCTCCTATAACGTCTCTGTAGACAAAATAGGTAATGCCTATAAAGCTTAGTCTGAGATCGGGAGATGAGGGAGATGGGAGACACAAAGAAGCCTCAGAACTTGAAGTTTAGAGTTTAGAGCTTGAAGTTTCAGCATCAAAGGTGCAAACCTCAGCATTAAAGGTGCAAACGCCAGCATCAAAGGTGCAAACGCCAGCATCAAAGGTGCAAACCTCAGCATTAAAGGTGCAAACGTCTACTTCAAAAGCTCAAACATCAGCATCAAAAGTGCAAACTTTTACTTCCTCATCTCCCTCATCTCCCTTGTCCTCCCAGTCCCCAATCCCCAGTCCCCATATGTCCCTAGCCTCCTTTCTGGCGCGTCGTTCGTTTCATTACGGTTGGCTCATCGCTGGGTTAACATTTCTCGCTTTGCTCGTAGCAGCGGGAATTCGCTCGGCTCCCGGAGTACTAATCGTACCTCTAGAAAAAGAGTTCGGCTGGAGTAGAGCCACTATCTCGCTGGCAATCTCAGTAAACTTGATACTCTACGGATTAATCGGCCCTTTCGCCGCTACGCTCATGGAGCGGATTGGTATTCGCCGGACGATGGTTTTTGCACTTGCATTTATCGCTATTGGCGTTGGCTGCACCACCTTCATGTCAGCTTCTTGGCAGCTAGTTTTACTGTGGGGCATTGTTGTTGGCATTGGTAGCGGAGTTATCGCCTTAGTTTTGGGTGCTATTGTTGTCAATCGCTGGTTTTTTGAGCAGCGGGGTTTGATTCTCGGTGTTCTGACTGCCAGTACAGCCACCGGACAACTTGTGTTTCTGCCAATATTGGCATCGATAACCGATCGCTTCGGATGGCGAACTGCTGCTCTCGGTCTCACTGGCGCAGCATTGCTAATTATTCCTGCGATCGCTTTATTCATGCGCGATCGTCCTGCATCAATTGGTTTGCGACCCTTTGGCGATAAAAGTGAAACGGTAGAAGTAGCACAACCCAAAGTGAATTCTATCGCCTCAACTCTCAGCGCCCTCTGGCTGGGGATGCGTACTCGTGATTTTTGGTTTTTATTTGGTAGCTTTTTTATCTGTGGGGCAAGTACAAATGGTCTGATTGGTACGCATTTGATTCCTGCCTGCATAGATCATGGGATTCCCGAAGTCCGAGCCGCTAGCCTTTTGGCAATCATGGGTATATTTGATTTTGTTGGGACAACTGTCTCCGGTTGGTTATCTGACCGCTGGAATAATCGTTACCTGCTGTGTTGGTACTACGGACTACGGGGTTTATCATTGATTTTCTTACCCTTTAGTTTCCACTTTTCGTTTTATGGACTTTCTGCCTTTGCAATTTTTTACGGGCTTGACTGGATAGCTACTGTACCACCTACAGTCCGCCTCACTGCAAACGCGTTTGGCAAAGAAAATGTCGGCGTTATGTTCGGTTGGATAGTTGCAGGGCATCAAATAGGTGCGGCTACCGCAGCATTTGGAGCTGGAGCTTTGAGAACTTGGTCAGGCAGTTATCTCCAGGCATTTATCTTATCGGGTATTTTATGCTTGATAGCAGCAGTCTTAGTCCTGCGGATTGGAGGCAGCGGGGTAGGGGAGCAGGGAGCAGGGAGTTGGGGGAAAATAACTCTTAACAACTGACAACTGACCACTGACAACTGACAACTGACAACTGACAACTGACAACTGACCACTGACCACTGACAACTGACCACTGACAACTGACTTACGAACCGGATAAATCTATGCCAACAACAGCTTTAATTGTCGGAGCAGGTAGTGGACTAAGTGCTTCTTTGGCTCGCCTCTTTGCGAAAGAGGGAATGAGTATTGCTTTAGCTGCTCGCCAAGTTGAGAAACTGACTCATCTTAGCAGTGAAATTGGCGCGGTCAGTTTTGCCACCGATGTCTCCAAACCAGACGAAGTACAGCAACTATTTATTGATGTAGAAAATAAACTGGGTTCGCCGAATGTCGTAGTGTACAACCCCAGCTATCGAGTGCAGGGGCCGCTTGTGGATCTAGACCCAAGTGAAGTAGCGAAAACTTTAGATATAACTGCCTACGGTGGCTTTTTGGTTGCTCAAGCTGCGGCGAAGAGGATGTTGCAACAGGGCAGCGGTGCTATCTTCTTTACCGGAGCTTCAGCAAGTGTGAAGGGTTACGCTCGATCTGCACCCTTTGCAATGGGGAAATTTGCGCTGCGTGGTTTAGCTCAAAGTATTGCTAGGGAATTAGCACCAAAGAATATTCACATAGCACATTTTGTTATTGATGGTGGTATTCGTTCAGCAGTACGCCCAGACCCAGCAGACAATCCCGATAGTACTCTAGACCCGGATGCGATCGCTCAAACTTATCTCAGCATCCTCCGCCAACCCCGCAGTGCTTGGACATGGGAAGTAGAACTGCGTCCGTGGGTCGAGCATTTTTAGCAAAGTGTCAGTTGTCAGTAGTCAGTTGTCAGGAGTTAGCAGGCAGGAAGCACAAGGTAAGAAAATGATACTTAAATCTGAGACATTAGCACCTTTTAATTTTGAAGGCTTGTCTATTCTCGATTTTACTGCTGGACTAAACACAAGTTCTTCTGTTGCTCGTATCTCTGTATTGCCTAATACATATCATCGTCAAGCATGGTCTAAACGCTCAGACAAATACTACTATGTCTTGTCTGGTCAGCTTAATTTTATACTTGACGAGCAAGAGAACATTCTGAAAGCAGGTGATTTATGTATAGTTGCTCAAGGGCAAAAGTTCTCCTATGTGAATAGGACAAATCAACCAGTAGAAATCTTGCTAATTCACACTCCAGATTTTGATATCAACGCAGAAGTTTTTGAAAAGTAACTGTAAAACTATTTAGGAGAAATAACCCATGATTGACCTTTACTATTGGACAACTCCAAACGGTCATAAAATTACCATATTTCTAGAAGAAGTCAGTTTACCTTACAAAATCATTCCTATAAATATTGGTGCTGGCGAACAGTTTCAGCTTGAGTTTCTTAAGGTTTCTCCTAACAATCGCATCCCAGCAATTGTTGACCGCGAACCAGTAAATGGAGATGCACCTATTTCCGTCTTTGAGTCTGGTGCAATCTTGTTGTATCTAGCAGAAAAAACTGGAAAATTGATTCCTCAAGATGTGGCAAGTCGCGCTGAAGTCCTTCAATGGTTGTTCTGGCAAATGGCAGGTCTAGGGCCAATGGCAGGACAGAATCACCACTTTAGCAGCTATGCTCCCGAAAAGATTGAATATGCTATAAACCGTTATGTAAATGAGACGGGACGTTTATATGCAGTGCTAGATAAGCGACTAGCAGATAGAGAGTTTGTTGCTGGCGATTATTCCATCGCGGACATTGCTGCCTATCCTTGGATTGTTCCTTATGAGCGCCAAAGCCAGAAGTTAGAGAATTTTCCCAATCTGAAGCGCTGGTTTGAGACAATTCAGGCTCGTCCTGCAACAATTCGCGCCTACCAGAAGGCAGAAGAATTCAAAAATCAAACGCTGGATATCGAAAAGTCACGCAATTTGTTATTTAATCAATCGGCCAATACAATTCAGCGTTAAACCTGAAAGCAGTTTTCATTTATAAAGAATTATGTCGAGATTGCTTGTAACAATAAAAGACAACTTGGTATAAGATCCTTACCTTAATTTGTTGAACTGATACCTTGTTGCTTTCTGTAGTTTATTTAGGGGATACGGCGAGCGCCTATCTTTAGTCTAAATATTAGTTATTTAGCCTTAGGTATTTTTATGCTTATTTGTATCCCCTAAACTATTACAATTAATTTAATGGCAATATAACTAGTGTGTCACATATTTACAGGTGTGAGCTTGATATCAACTCCTCACTAGCTTGCTGAAAAAATTAATTACATGGCAACAAAATTACAGTAATGATGAACAAATTTAAATACTTTTCTCTGTTATTTTTATATGTAGTTCTGATGGACGGAACGACTATAAATATCTCTGCCCAAGCTGCCGAAAGTAGAGTTTTAGTAATAGCTGAAAACGAATCTCTCAGCCAATCAGATATTGATAAAGTTATCGCTTTTTACGAATGGGCATTTACGGCAAAATTCACTCAAGAACAGCGTAATCAATATCAATCAATAAAATTAAATGAGTTTCGCAAAAACCCAGCAGAAACTAAAAAAAGCATTGAAAATATAATTTCCAATTATACACAAGTTCTTGCTAAGAATGAAGAGGAACAAAACCGAGTGCGGCAGGCATTTAATGGAAATTTTGTCGGGCAATTACGAAATTTACCAAATGATGCAGAAGCCAAACTTTTACTGTCTGTTTACAACAGCGCACACGTAGGCGAAACCACTTCAAATAATGCGGATGATTCATCTGGCAATGTTGGAGATATTTCGTCTTTAGTTGGAAAATGGGTCTGGACGCATACCGGAAACAGTTCTTACAGCACAAGTGGCGCATATACGGGATCGAATGGTTCGCGTTTCACTTATCAATTTCTGCCGAACGGAACGGTTGAATTCACAGGAATTATGAACGTAATGAACGGTAGCTGCAACCAGCAAATTTTCCAATCTCGAAAAGGAAAAGTCAATCTGAGCGGCAGTACGATGACAATTAATTGGTCTCCAGCAACTTTCACTCGTGATTTTTCGTGCGATAGAGCTAACAACTACACGAAAACTTTGCCTGCCGAAAACGAAACTTATCAGGTGAAATTTAAAACCGATCTGGGTCAGAAACAGCTTTGTCTAACGGCTAAAGACGAAACCTGTTACAGTCCGACAAACTAAAGTGAATGACAATTTTTAAGAAGTAGAAAAGACAACTAGGGGTTTGTTTGGTATTACGCACAAAGATTATCTGTTGAGACTGGGTGTAGGGGGTAAGGGTTTTGAACACCCCTACACCCTTATACCCTTGCACCCCGATCCAAACGCTTGATTTTTCGTCTTCATGCATAAGTCCTATGTGATTGACCTACTGTTGCACATTATTGCTGAGGAGTTTCATGTTGGTGTTGAGAGTGCTGCGGTGAATTGTCTTGGACTACACAATTCCTTATGGATTGTTTCAGTTAGTCTACGGTCTGCTAGGCGATCGCATCATTCCAGAATTGGCTGCTGTTTATCCCTTTAAGTATTTTCATGGGATTGAGCTTTTATATTTTGTACTATCAATAACAAAACAACTGTATATTGAAATCTCTCTATTGAATGATAATTAACATTATAAATATTTGTAACTTTAGACTACGCCTCACCCAATTTTTATTGCTAATAATTCTTCTTTCTGATTTGAATACCTATGTCTTCAGTGGGGTAAAACACCGAAGATATGTTTGTTACTGTTTTCATTGAAGTTTATTAATCGTAACCAAGTTTTTTATGTCTTATACTCAAACCGGCGATCCAACTATCCGCGAACATGTTGAAGCATGGCAAAAATTGGATGTAGACCAACAGTTGGGTTTGTTCTGGTTTATTTACAAAGAAATGGGTGGCGCTATTACACCAGCCGCGCCTGGTGCTAGTACCGTTTCCCCTGAAATTGCAGAAGGCTTATTCAATCAGGTTAAAGAACTATCTCACGAGGAGCAGTTAAAAGTCCAGCGCGACTTGATTCAGAAAGTTGATTCGCAACTTAGCCGTCAATATGGCTCTTTGAGTGAAACTACAAAGCTACTATTTTGGTATCGTTTAGCTCAAGGTATGGATAGCGGTAGTGTGATTCCTGTACCTTCTGAATATCAGCTTTCCTCAGAAGGCAATACATTGTTGAACAAAATTAAGCAATTAGAGTTTGAGCAACAGATAACTCTTTTCCGTGATTATGTAGCGCCAATGGGTACTGAAGCGAAAGCAGGTGCTGAAATTTAAATAATACTTTGTCTTTACTAAAAGTTACTAATAGCTTTTGTAACTATAGCCGTCACCCATACAGGGTGACGACTATTATATAAAATATTTTAATTTGGTAGCATATCTCATTAAGTTGCTGTGCATTTAAATTATGTATGGGAATTTTCCAAGATTGACTATTAGCATTTTTTATTTTTCATTTTTACTGAAATTACCTTACTTGTACCCCAGATACCAATAGCTAACAATCCTAATGTCAAAGAAGGTTCGGGGATAGAATAAACTCGGCGAAACTCAATCGGCGTGGCGAAAAGTAAATTGCCGTTCGCTGTAAAAATCTTGTCTAAAGAATCGATTTCTATTTTTGAGACAGTTACACTAGAAACCACCTTACCACCAGAACTTGTCGGACAGCCATTAGGGGCGTTATTCCCAATATAGTCAGTTGATTGCCAGAAGAGTTCGAGGTTACAACTTGTTCCTAGAACTTTGCTAGAGTCAATAACCTGTTCAGACTCAGGTCGATTGCATAATCCACTTACAGGATAGCTGCTATCAAAAGCACGAATACTGAGATTTACTGCTGAATTTCCTTGGCTAAAGGAATAAAGACGGAAGCGATTAATACTTTTTTGTTCGAGATAAATATTCTGTATTCCAATTACCGGGTTAGCATCAGTCAATTGCACGCTACAGCTTGACAAAGTAATGAGTGGTATAGAAGGGTTGCTAGCTACCTGTTGAGAATTGTCGAATAAACCAGTAAACCACTGTGCTACTTGCTTGACTTGAGTTTCAAGTGGCGGTACGGTAATGGCAGTAGCGCGGTTTGCTTGAGCAAGTGTAAATCCTGATAGTATGACTGTCAAAGCATATACTTTGAGTAGATTCATAATTTCATGAAACCTCTTCAATGCCAAGGTCTTTTATAAAACAACAGTTTTTTGGCTACTAACGCTTCTTTGGTATTTTAATGAATTTATCTCTGAATCTGTAATTAAGCAATAGGCTGAGGATGCTCGGCATTAACAGATTGTAGTAGTGCAATCGCAAAATTACCTGCGGTATCAAATTACTACCACAAATCCAAATAGCCCAATTCAATAATGGCAATACCTAATCTAATTTGTAGCCGTTTGAGCTTCTTGATAAATAATTTCTTGGAACTGAATATAATCTTTTTGCGGATCGGCGTGACTAACTTTTACTAAAATCTGTTCGCCTAATCTCACCGAACGTCTAAACGACATCGGCAACTGCAAACCCAAATCTTCTAATAGAATTAATGCTAAGTTGCTGTCTTCGCGCAGCCACATTAAGACTGTCACATGCCAAACTTGCTCTGGATGACGGCGCAAATACTCTAAGGCCCAATATCTGTTAGTTTGCCGTTCTACCATTGTCACTTCTTGGGTAGTACTGGTGACGGTCATCATCACTTCTTTGAGTTGTTCTGCTGAAAATGGTAGAACTTCACCGCGCAAGTGGGCTTTCAGTTGAAAATGGGTGAGTAAATCACTGTAACGACGAATGGGAGAAGTCGCCTGAGTGTAAGTATCCAAACCCAAACCAGCATGACGCACGGGGGTAATGCTCATTTCGCTTTTGGGCATACAACGACGCATGGCACAAGCACGCACGAATCCTGCTGGTAACTGAAGCAGTTCTTCTTCTGGGGGTAATTCTGGCTGCGGCTGACCGCGAAAGGGCAAAGGTATGTTGTGAACTTGGCCGTAACGGGCTGCTACTTCCCCAGCGAGAATCATCATCTCTGCTACCAATTGTCGAGATGAGGAATCATCTAAAATGTCAATGCTGATATCGTCGCCTTTAACTTTGATCGTTGCCTCTGGCATGGTAATGCTGATTGCGCCTTGGTTGTAGCGCCAAGATTTGCGCCGCCGCGCCCAATTTGCGATCGCTTCTATTTCTGGTTCTGCTTGTACTCCCAATTGCAGCATCTCGTCTACGTCTTCGTAGGTAAGGCGATAAGTCGGCTTGATGAAGCTGGTACGGATGTAGTAATCTTCTACTCTCCCGGTTGTATCTAAAACTACGCCAAAACTTAAAGCACAACAAATTTGCCCCTGAACCAAACTCATTGGCCCGGTAGCTAATACCTCCGGGAACATGGGAATCATCCCCGTCGGCAAATAAACTGTACTTCCCCGTTTTCTGGCTTCGAGATCCAAATCATCTTCTGGGATTAACCACCGAGTCGGGTCGGCAATGTGTATCCATAAACGTTCGCGTCCATCTGGGAGTGATTCCCAACTTAAACCATCGTCTATCTCAGTGGTGCTTTCATCATCAATTGTATAGACCTTCAGATGAGTCAAATCGAGGCGATTTGCATCTAAGTCAGTTGGAGGAAAATCCAAACGCTGTTGCGCCACTTCTACTACCTTGCTAGGAAACTGAACTGGAATTGAAGAACGACGCAGGAACAAGTTCTCGTGAGCATTCCACCATCCCAAGTCTATCAATAATTGAAAGGCTCCTTGGGGGGTTGCAGGACGACCCAGCATGGTCATAGTTTCTAATACTGGGGCACTGGGAGGATAGGCACGAGCTAGAGAGTCATAATTTAGCCCTACTCGCACAATATCCGCTAGTAGCGTCGCGTATTTTTCCAGTCCTTCTAAGCGCTGGCGCTCGTGGCGTTGCCATTCTACTACTTCACCTTGCAGTGCTTGTTCTACACGAGCTAAAAATTCCTGCTGTCCCCTAGCTTTGAGGGCTTCTACTTCTATTTGGTGTTTGCGTTCTGCTACTTGAGTTGCAGTTCGGGCTTCGTAAGCGTCTCCTTTTTGCTTGAAATAGAGTTTATCGTCTGATAACAAGCAATGGGCGGCATAACAAAAAGCTGGGTCTGATTGAGAAAATAGCAGATTTGCCATTTGCGAAGGTGTGACTGTTTCTGCATCTTCTACCAGTAATTCCCATGCTATCTCTAGGCTTGATGGATCTAAATAGGGCTTGACTTGCTCTAAAAAGCTGGCAATGTCAGAGGACTTGTAGGCTTGTCCGTTAACTGTATAGGTGATTTGTCTAGGCGCGAGGCTGTGGGATTGACCGCGTTCATCTACCACAAACCAACGGGTTTTTCCATCTGGACGATCTACCACACCCAGACGGCGATCGCCTTGAAGGCGAAATTCAACTAGCGTCCCCTTCTCCACAACTCTCGCAATTAAATTATTGGTGAACAGTTTAAATAGTTTTTCAGTTAGGAGTTAGGAGTTATGATTCTCAACTCATAACTCATCACTCACAACTCTTAATTAGCCTTCCGCATTAATAAATGGCAACAAAGCCACAATCCGGGCACGCTTAATTGCTAATGTCAAATCTCGCTGTTGCTGACATGTCAGCCCAGTAATCCGACGCGGTAGTATCTTACCCCGCTCGGTAACAAACTTACGCAACAAATCAACATCCTTATAATCTATCGGCTCTCCAGGCTTAATGGGAGACAGGCGACGACGGTAATAACTCATCTTTACTTAATTTCCTTGTGAACGGTATGTTTGTTGCAGTGGGTACAGAACTTTTTCAGTTCTAGTCGGTTAGTTGTGTTGCGACGGTTCTTAGTGCTGGTATACCGGGAGACACCAGGCGATCGCTTGTCTAGGTTGGTACGACACTCGGTGCATTCTAGTGTCACTATTATGCGGGCACCTTTACTTTTAGCCATAATCTTACAAACGCTGAAGCCTGAGGAGAATTAACACAAATGACTATCTTCTCACATTTCGTTGCAAACTTTCAACTAATCGCTTGACTTTTAGATCCAGCGAGTAGCCACGACGCGACGAAACAATGAAAGTTCCAGCATAGCGGTCATGCCAAGCTTGCCGCAACTGGTTATCAGAAAACGCGTTACTACAGTCAATAGCCAGAGGAAGTACTAGCAGTATAGCAGTGGGATTGGCGCGGATGTTATTTAAAGCAATGGAAACCAAAAGGGCACCAAGGCAAATTATAACTTCTCGTTTTATTAGCGCCTGCAATTCTGGAATTCTACCCACTACTTGCCCATCTTCAACTTCGAGAATCTTTAAATCGAACGCCCAACGCCCCAAACTTTGCCCTTGATTGTTGTATACCACCAGCACCCGCAAAACCAGCCAAAGTAAGACGAAAACCAGGATTTCAACAAATTGAATCCCGACACCACTACTTCCCAATAAGGAACTAACTAACCAAACGCCGAGGAAATCAAGCGCTAATGCCATGCCTCGTCGCGCAATTTCGGCTTTAGGATAATGTTTTTGGGGAATTCGTTCGATAGTCATACAAAATAGGTGTTTATAGTTAGAGGTTGGGAAATAATCATTGCTCCTGTTTTTAATATTAAAGTGATGGCTTAAATACTTGGGCACTTCCAAAGAATCAAAATAATTTAACCACGATAAATAAAACAGTATGACAGAGGCAGAGGAACCAGATAACCCAGAACAGCAACAGGATAAGTTCGATCCCGTAACAGATGAGAGAGACTGGTCAGCAGCGGATACAGAATTAGCTTGTTTCGCACTTGCTAGAAACAAAGGGAAACGGTTGGTTAAAATCATCAATACTGGAGAGGAACCTCTGCCATTTATTTGTATTTTTGAGGATTACCCAGAATGACATCCATCAGCACAACTGCTAATCAAATTCCAGTCAGTACAATTATTCCCATGCTGATTGCTATTAATGACCGTGACTACCCGCGTTTTAAAGAATTAGAGAAAAGTTTTGTTAATCAGTATGGGATTGAGGTGTGGAAGGATGTTTTTAATTTCCGCGTCTTACCAGCACTTGACCAACAATCCAATAGATGGCTACTACAAGCGTGGTGCAGTAAGGGAATCGTGAGTGTTAAAGATGTGCTTGAATGATTCTAAGGATGATTACTAATTATTTAAAGATTAAAAACTAAAGTTATTTACTATGCCCTCAGTCAGCGATGCAGAAGCAATTATTTTAAATTTGGTGCAATTGTTAAATAATCGGCAAGATGTGGAAATTATAGATTTGCTAACAGCGGATGGTCGGATTTTGGCAACGCCTGTTATTAGTCCGCTTGATTTTCCTCATTGGGATAATTCAGCAATGGATGGCTATGCAGTACGCTACGAAGATGTGCAGCACTCTAACACCGAACAGCCAGCAGTTTTAGAAATTGTTGAAGAGATTCCAGCAGGAAATCAACCGAAATCGACAATTCAACTAAGACAAGCAGCACGGATTTTCACAGGTGCGGTGATGCCGGTCGGGGCGGATACTGTCATTATGCAAGAAAAAACACGCCGAGAAACAAATCGCGTTTTTATCCTGGCTGCACCAACAAAGCCGCAAGAATTTGTCAGACACAAAGCGTCTTTTTACCAAGCTGGAACACAACTACTACCAGCAGGAATTAAATTAAATGCCCAAGAAATTGCTGTATTAGCTGCGGTGCAATGTTCCAAATTAAATGTTTTCCGCCGTCCGCGTGTAGCAATTTTTTCGACTGGTGACGAGTTGGTAACTCTCGATAAACCGCTGCAACCCGGACAAATTGTCGATTCAAATCAATATGCCCTCGCAGCTTTGGTAAAAGAAAGCGGGGCAGAACCTTTATTATTGGGTATTGTGAAAGATGACCCAGTTGCACTTAAGCAAGTCTTTAGTCATGCCATAGCTAATGCCGATATAGTTATCTCTTCTGGCGGGGTTTCTGTCGGAGATTATGACTATGTTGACCAAATTTTGAAGTCGCTAGAGGCAAAAATTCACATTCATTCTGTGGAAATGCGTCCAGGAAAACCTCTTACCGTCGCTACTTTCCCAACTCAAAATTCACCAATTTACTTTGGTTTACCTGGAAATCCGGCGGCTGTATTGGTAACTTTCTGGCGATTTGTCCAACCGACTATTAAGAAACTTTCAGGGCTGGCTGAAGGTTGGCAACCAGTATTTGTGAAAGCGCGATCGCATGATGAATTGCGATCGGACGGCAAGCGTGAAACTTATATTTGGGGTAGTTTAAATGTAGTTGATGGAGTTTACGAATTTCACAAAGCTGGTGGCAGTCATAGTTCTGGTAATTTAATTAATTTAGCTCAAACCAATGCCTTAGCCGTTCTACCAACAGGTACAACATTAATTTCTCCCCAACAAGAGGTACAAATTTTACAACTAACAACTGACAACTGACAACTGACAACATTAATTTTTCTTACGATTTATCCAAATACCTCTTAATCCTGCTGCTTTAGCTCCTTGATAGTCTTCTACAATACTGTCACCAATGTGCCATGCTGCTGAAGGCGGACAGTTATGTTTTTCTAGGGCGATCGCAAAAATTTGGGGATCGGGTTTAGCTGCGCGTGCTTGAGTAGAAATGGTCACAGATTGGAAATAATTGCTCAATCCTAAACTTTGTAATACTGAATAAATACGGGAATCGAAATTAGACAATACCCCTAGTTCTATTCCTAATCGCTGCCAGTTTACTAAAGATTGAAAGACATCGGGATACACAAACCACGGTTCGGCAGTACCAAAATGGATATAAAGTTCGCTAAAAAAAGCAGAAAAATCAGAAAACTGCTTGATGACACCTGCACTTTCAAAAGTATTTAGGGCAATTGTCCGCCACCAATCAAATTCGCGTTGCGGGATATCTTGGGCTTCGGCATCTGGGAAGATGGGTGGTGGTGCTGCTTTAAAGCTTTGGATAAATGTTTTATTTAATGTTTCGGCTGAAACTTCAACCTCAAATTCATGGGCTATCTGCCGATAAACTTCGCCCACACTACCTTTAACTCCGAAGAGTGTGCCCACAGCATCTAAAAAAATAACTTTTGGTCGTTCCATAATACCAAGTGCTTAAGTCCTAAAAAGCCAGCGCCTCTAGGTCTTCTTCTAGCGATCGCTTATGGAGGAAACCCCCAAGCGTGCTACCTCTCCTGTGGAAGCGACTGGCATTGTTGTTCGAGCAGGATTTGTTATAACCTAGTCTTCCATGTTAAAACCATAAAACCAACAAAACCGCCAATTATGTTCATCATCATGTCATAAATTGTATCCCAGTAGTAAGCGGCAAATATCCGATAATTTATTGAGCTTGAGCGAGAACGCAAAAGATACTCAAGAAATTCGTTTAAATTGCCAATTAAACAAATGAATCCAATTACAAAAATTAGGTTTTGCCACCATTTTAAAGTTTTCCATATATCTGTAAATATAGGTAAAAAGATAATTACAACTACCAGTGCCCAGCAAAAATGCTCTAATCGGTTGAGCCAAAACCATGAATAAGGAATGATATTTTTTTCAATCATCCATTTGATCCAGCTTTCAATTAGAGGATAGAGTAAAACTGTAGCTAGATAAATTCTTCGTTCTTTTTCGGTTAATTTTGCTTCTAATTGAGTAAATCTAAAAATAAAAAATAATCCAAACCAAATTACTACCATTACTACCCAGTTAGAAAAGATAGTAAAGGAAAACAAAATTAAACAAGTGGCAAAAAAAATCCAAAACCAGTTTGATTGCAGAATTTTAAAGATTTTTGTCATTCTAAGTTTAGATAAAAACTAATATAGGTAAGGCATAGGCCCTACCTATATTTTTATTGTTGTATTCTAAAATTTCTACTCAGAAAGTGTTTCTATAATAGGACGAACTAGCCAATTAAAACCAACTTTTAACTGATGATCTAAAGTTGGCATCCGATATAGATAGGCAAGACGACGGGCAATATATGCCAAAGTACCATCTAGTTTGATTCCTAAGCCTGATAAGGTGGCGTTATCTATGCCCAGTGCCATCATTTCCCCTAACTGCTGGTAGCGGAAGGGAAGTAAGGGGCGATTGGTGAGAGAAGCCCAGATATTCCAAGCTGTGTAATCAGCTTGTTGAAAAGCAGCTTGTGCAGTAGCGGGGACTTGTTGACCTTCAGCATCACGACAGTCTACTAAATCTCCTAAAGCAAAGATTTCTGGATGACCAAGAACTTGCAAAGTCGATTCACTACTGATTTGACCGCCCTGATTTTGTTTAAGAGGAAGTGCTTTAATTACAGGAGCAACTCGCGTTCCTACAGTCCAAATTACTAAATCTACAGGAATTGTGTCTACCTGATTTTTGTACTCTAGGGATATGGTATCTTGCTCAATTGATTCAACTTTGGTTTCTAAATCCAGAAATACACCTCGTGCTTCTAAAGCTTTGTTGGCAACTTCACGGTTAAATTCTGGGGAAGTTCGCAAAATTTGGTCGCTGATTTCAATTAGTCGGAAACGTCCTCTTTCTCCTAATCTGTCTGCTAGTTTACAGGCTAATTCCACGCCGCTGTATCCAGCCCCAACAATTGCCACGCGAATTTTATCTAATTCCGATTCTTCTAATACTCGCAGGCGTTCTTCTAAACGATAGGCATCATTGATGGTGCGGAATGGGTGGGCGTAGGATATCGCACCGGGAACCATATCTAATGGTGTTTCTCCACCTAGAGCTAGCACTAATCTGTCGTAGGGAATTTCTGGCCCGTCTTGTAAATGTACTCGCTGCTGGTCGGTGTCAATTCCAGACACAACGGCTTGGTAAAAACGCACACCAGTACCTTGTAAAATTTCTTCAAAGGGTGGGGCAATTTCCCAGGTTTGTAGTTCCCCTGTAAGTAATTCGTACAGTAAAGGGGAAAATAAAAAGCGATCGCTTCGATCTACCAGCACAATTTCAGGTTTTTGTGTAGCTTCCCAAGGTAACTGGCTTAAGCGCAAAGCTGTGTAGAGACCACCAAAGCCTCCACCAAGGATACATATTCTCGCGGTTTGTTGAGTCATCGTTTCTATAGGACTGTCAATCCCAGCAGGGCAACTAACTTCAGTGTAATGATTTCTTTGAGTCTAGTGCCATCAGCCAACTATCTGAATATTTTCCTTAATGCAGTTCGTAGGCTGGTAATAGCTACACTTTGACAAAACCACATTTTTCATCACAGCGGATAGCACGAGTCAAGAAATTGAGACTACTAAAATGTCAAGCGATCGCTCCACTTTTCTAACATTTTATTACTCACTCCTGGAACTCGTTCTATATCTTGTAAGGATGTAAATTTTTGCTGTTGGCGAGTAATAATTATTCGCTGGGCTAACTTTTTACCTATACCTGGAAGAGTTGTTAATTCCTCTAAACTTGCTGTATTGAGATTAATTTTTTGAATACCTTTGTTCTCATTGGATGAAGATACTTTTATCTGAGGGCATTCTTTTTCTTGCTGTTTAACTTTCTTTTGAATCACTGGTGGTAAGCCAGGTTTTACTTTGGTATAAAGTCGGGCAAATTCGCGCACATAATGGGCTGCTACTGTCGGACTTTCAATTACTACAAGTGTCTCATCGTTACCACTATTAGCAGCGTCTGACCAATTGTGCGAACCTGTAATTACTGTTTGGCTATCAATTACTGCAAACTTGTGATGCAACAAATCGCCTTTGGGTAGAGTAGGTACGCCTACAGTTGTAATCGGATTTTGCCAAGGATGATTATCAACTTCGTATTTACATTTATTACTAAAAGCAACCCCCATCATGTCTAAAGCTTCACTATACGGACGATAAGCAAATTGGGGGTCAATTAAAGCACGAATTGCTACATTTTGTTGATGGCGATTTTCTAAGATATTAGCAAGACGCTGTTCGGAAAAAACAAATAATGCCATATCTATAGATTTGGTTGCTGAATTTAAAGTTTTACCAATTAAACCATTACTACTGTTATTCCAAGGTTGAGTAGGTGAAATAGGCGAAAATTGTACTGTAACTTGAGTTTGCCCTAAGGCGATTGTTTTTGGCGCTCGCATCGGTTTTTTCGCACCAAATCTACTATCTAACTTACCTCCTGGCCCATCGCCCCACATAATGTTAAATTCTTCTGTAAATAAAGATGCTAATTCTGGGCTGTCAATTTGTAATAAATTATTAGCATTGCCTAGGCTTTGAGAATTTGTAAAATCACCAAAAGTATCACTTAAAGTAAAATTAGCCGAAGTTACAATTACAATGCGATTGTCTACGATCGCAAACTTGTGATGCATCAAGCTACTACCAACCGAACCATCAGCGCGATCGTCAATCCAAGGAATTTTAGCGTCTTGTAAAATTATTAATGCATCTCTTTGCTTGATTTCCTCTGATGATATTTTATTATCTCGATTAACATCTACAAAGCGCTGAAATTCTTGGTAGCGTTCTCGTTCTCTTGGTGTCAACTTCTTGATTTCAGCGGCTGTCCAGCTACTCCAAGGGTGACTGTAGGTATTTTCTAAAATTACCCTGACTTTAATCCCGGCTTGCTGTTTGTCTGCAAGTGCTTGGGCAACTTTAGGTAAACGTAATTCTTGTACTGCCACATCAACTGTAGATTTAGCCTGGGAAATAGCATCGACAATCTGTTTTTCTAAATCATCCCCAAGGCGGGTTTGCTGACGGTAAGGCTCTTTGTATTCTGAAGACTCAGAATGGTTAAAGTAAACTTTAACGAATGGGTCTTGTGGTAAGAGTGCTGGACGCTGATTGTGTGACTGGACTCGTTGACAAGCCGCGATCGCAAATATCAAAGAAAAGATAAAAAAATATTTTTGTCTCGAAAGAATTTGCACGGGAATCTGCTAAAAGTGGATTGTAAGCGAATAAATTTATAATTCCCAAAATGTCATAGACCAAAAGAGTTTTAAGCTGAGAAAAAATCCACCCATTGATGTAGAATATTTCAAATTTTGTCAAGATTAATTAACTTATCTATAGAGATTCGTAGTGGGATTTTCCCTTACTCCCCATTTTCATTGCCAGCGTGTGTTTCCATTCAATTTTTTGTGATATGCAAATATATTTAGATCACAGTGCTACTACTCCCACTCGCCCAGAAGCGATCGCCGCAATGCAAGCAGTTCTCACCCAAGAGTGGGGAAATCCTTCTAGCTTGCATGAATGGGGACAAAGGGCAGCAACAATTGTGGAACAAGCAAGATTGCAAGTAGCTGGATTAATTAACGCTGCTAATCCAGAATCTCTAATCTTTACTTCAGGTGGTACTGAGGCAGACAATCAGGCAATAATGGGTGTTGCGAGGTTGTATGTTGTACCTCAACATATGATTATTTCTCATGTTGAGCATTCCGCAATTTCCGAAACAGCGCGATCGCTAGAAATGTGGGGTTGGGAAGTTACGCGCTTGTGTGTAGATGCTAAAGGCAGAATCAACCCCCTAGATTTAAAAGCTGCATTACGACATAACACTGTTTTAGTTTCCACAATCTACGGACAAAGTGAAGTAGGGACAGTACAACCAATTGCAGAACTAGGAAATATCGCGCGATCGCATGGAGTTTTGTTCCATACAGATGCCGTGCAAGCTGTGGGACGCTTACCTATTAACGTGCAAACATTACCCGTTGATTTACTCAGCATATCCAGCCATAAATTATATGGGCCGCAAGGTGTAGGAGCGTTATACGTGCGTTCTGGTGTAGAGTTAGCGCCCTTAATTTATGGTGGTGGACAAGAAATGGGAATGCGTTCTGGGACTCAAGCAGTACCCATAATTGCAGGCTTTGGCGTAGCAGCCGAACTAGCAGCACAAGAATTGCCTACTGAAACACCCAGATTAATTAAATTACGCGATCGCTTGTTCGATCTATTAGCTGACGTTCCTGGGTTAGTACCCACAGGCGAACGCGATCGGCGTTTACCTCACCATGTCAGTTTCTGCCTAGAACATGCTGATAGACAAAAACTCAATGGTAAAACCTTAGTGCGACAGCTCAACCTTGCTGGCATTGGTATCAGTGCTGGTGCTGCTTGTCATAGTGGTAAACTTAGCCCCAGCCCAATACTTTTAGCGATGGGTTATTCGGATAAAGCCGCCTTGGGGGGAATTCGTATGACATTAGGGCGCGATACCACAGAAGCCGATGTAGATTGGACAGCAATGGTTTTAAAGCAAGTTTTGTACAGACTATCGCCAGATTTATCTCTAGCTTAAGCTTAAGGAAACTTTGATAATTACCCTAAATAATGACCGTCAAAGGTCATATGTCAGCTTAGAGGTTGTTTGAAAAGTGTTTAGGCTGTAATTTTAATCGAAAATTTAATTTTATCAATAGAGAATATGGGGTATTGCATAGACAATTTTGGCAATACCCAATCCGAAATCTGAGTATCCGAGATTAGTATTATCCAGGTACTGGAGCAATGATAACTCTTAGTTATTTAGCTAATTCTGGTATAGTGGCTTCTAACTTCAGACAGTTAGCCCCATCAACTTGTAACTGGTACTCTACTTTATCCATTAAACGACTCATGATCAGCCAACCATAGCCACCTTCTTGTTTATCTGTAGGGTTAGGTGGGAAATAGGTAGCCATATCAAAACCTTCACCATAGTCCCAAACCTCTAAGGCAATATCTCGTTCTTTCAGTTCCAAACGCAGTAAAACAGGCACGTTCGCTTGCTCTTTGTGAGCGTGACGTACTACATTTGAATATGCTTCTACCAAAGCTAATCGCAAACGACTAGATTGCCGCGACCAATCAACAGATTCTCCTAACTGAATTTTTAAACATCCTAGCAACCAGTGTTCGACAATGTTTAAATAATTCAAGTCACTTGGTACATGCAGCTCACTTTTCATCACTTACAAAACCTCCAGTGAGAGTATAGTTTGATCGTCTTCTTGAATGTGGTTATCTGCCTGGATGCGAGCTAGTAAATGGCTAAGAGAAAGCGGTTGAGCTTCACTCTGTAGGAGTTGCCAAAGACCATCTTGATTCAGCATAGAACGGCTAACTGGCTGAACGCCACCCTCGGTTTTTTCTGAAAATAGTAATTTATTTGATACTGTTGCTTCTGTAATACCATCACTAGCTAACAGTAGAGTATCTCCAGAAGCAAGAATTAACTGACCGGATTTTGCCTGCCATTTAGGCAAGATACCCAAAGGAATGCCGCGTACCTTAAGATAGTTGGGTGTTTCCGCTACAGAGTCTTGGCACGACCAAAGCAGGGGATATATGTGACCGGCATTAGCGTAGACTAGTTCTTTGGTGGTAGGGGTATAACAAGCTAAGACAAGGGTAATGAAACAATTGTTGCCAATCAAATCATTGCAAAGAGCGTAATTCAGATTCTCCATGACAATATTTGGTTGGGCTGGCGTTTCTTGAGAGAGTTCCCGACGCAACACTGAAATGGCACTGGCCATAAACAAAGCAGCTGGGACACCCTTACCAGAAACATCACCTACTGCTAACCACAAGTCGCCCTTCGGATGGACAAATACTTCAAAAAAATCACCTCCGACTTCACGAGCTGGGTAGCAGCAGGCTTGTAACTTCGCACCTTTGATTTCAGGTAAGCTTTGGCGTAGCAGGTTGTGTTGAATTTGACGAGCAACTTCCAATTCAGCCCGAATCTGTTCTTGCTTTTCCTGGAGGTGCTGGTAGAGTTTGGCTTGGGAAAGTGCTAAAGCTGCTTGTTCGGCAACACCTGCAATCAATTGAATGTCTTCTTCTTGCCAAGGGCGATCGCCTCCGCACTGATAAACTGTCAGTACAGCCAAAAGATGTTGCTGATAGGAAAGTGGCACTACCAAGTAATTACAAGCGTTGCCCTCATAATTTATGTCTTGAGTCAGTTGATAATGACTGGTTTCAAGAACTTTTTCAATTGAAATATCGGGGTTAAAGCTAAAACTTGGTAAATAAGTTTTAGGATCGTGGTAAGAGAACAAATCTTGGGTTAAGCGATCGCCTTCTACAGGTCTAAGTATGCAATAAGTTGCTTCAAATGCTTGTCCAATGGTGGCTGCTATCTTTTGGAGCATAGTGCCATAATCCAATGACTCACGAATCGCTGTTGTTACTGCATTAAACAAAGATTCTCGCCGCAAGGCACGACCCAATTCGTGGGTGCGTTTCTTAACTAAACGATACGTGTCAGTGGCTTGCTCGACTAATGTCCTTAGCCGTTCCGGATTCCAAGGTTTAGTGATGTACTTGAACACTTGACCGGAGTTAATTGCTTCCACCAAATCTTCAACATCTGTAAAACCTGTCAGTAAAATCCGAATCGTATCAGGAAAGCGCTCTACCGTGCGACTGAGAAATTCAGTACCGTTCATTTCTGGCATTCTCTGGTCTGAGATAATTACAGCCATTTCGCCTTCTTTGTCTAAAATTTCCAGTGCGCTTAGGGCATGATTAGCCTTATACACTTGAAAATCTCGCCTAAAAGTGCGGTAGAGTAAATCTAAGTTATCTAGCTCATCATCTACGATCATGAGCTTAAGTTTGTCTACCTCTGTGTCAGTCATATTTGACTTGAATTTTAAAATACTTGAATGGCGAGATAGTACAATATTTATCCCACCCCATCACCAACGCTAAAGTTTGAAGTATGAAATTGCTCCACTTTTGAATGGATAAGGCATGAATTTTCAAAAATCTGACTTTTCACTCCACTCGTGGGTGAAGCGCGTATCGATAGTTTCTTAATTCATCCCTTCAGATAACGCAGCCGCTCGTGGGGAAAACCCCAAGACTTTCGGGTTTAGCAGTTACTTCACTTGGGGAGGCAGAGCCGTGTTGTCAGGCAGTGCAAGAGAAGGGGTTTCCCCCATGAAGAACTGCCTCACCGCAACGCAGTGTCTCCCCAAGACCGAACTGGACTTCAGCGTACTGCTTCACCGCGCTGTCTTACCTTTACACTTCAGACTTCTTTAGTAGAAGATACCCACTTTGAACAAATAAAATTACTCAAAGTCTTCAATTTCCTTGTATTTTCTTCACAATAGCTATATGCCAAAATTAACTTTATCCTACCAATCCAGAACGCAAAGCGCGTACTGCGGCTTGGGTGCGGTCATCGGCACATAGCTTGTTTAAAATATTTCGGACGTGAGTTTTCACAGTTCCGACTGTGATGTAAAGTCGCTCTGCAATAAGTGCATTGCTGCAACCTTCGACAATCAACTGTAACACTTCCAATTCCCTTTCTGTCAGGGTGTAAGGGTCGGTAATTTCCTGATTATCTAAAAAATCCGGGTTTTGACTGAGATTTTTGTTATCTGCTAGCGTTGTTTCTGGCGATCGCGGATTTTGTTGGGCTTGTTGTAGTACGATCCGAGCGATCGCTGGATCGATCCAAGCGTTGCCATTGTAAGTTACTCGTACTGCTTCCAACAAATTATCAAACTTGATATCCTTCATACAGTAGGAGTCTGCACCCGCGGCAAAAGCTGCTAATACTGCTTCTTTGTTATCCCGCAGTGTCAAAATTAACACTTTTGTTGACAAATCTTCCCCATTAGGAGTAGATTTTAATTCCCGTGTGAGTTCAATACCATCCTTATCGGGTAAACCAATATCGACGATCGCAATATCTGGTTGTAGCATTCTTAACATTTTCAGTCCTTCTACGGCATTGGTTGCTTCTCCTACAACTTCTATTTCTTCTTTTTGCGACAGTGCTGTGCGAATACCCACGCGGGTGAGATCGTGATCTTCAATCAGAGCAATCCGAATTTTACTCATAGCCAACTTCCGCCCTTTACACTACCTTAACTGTAAAGTCGAGTTTCCTCAAAAGTCTTAATATACGAAGTTTAAAGACATTTCTACAAAAATAAATATAAAGGCACTGTTTTGAATAAGGCTAACATGTATGGGTATTGCCGAGATGACAAGTATTCACTTTGCTTGTAAATATTACACTTTTATCATCAAATCAGCTTGGTTTTACCACATACTGCTAGTTAATTTCATAATTTCAGCTTGTTGCTAGCATTCAGGCATAGCAAGGTTTTAAATGCTAGCATCCGAAATTATATAGCAGCGATCGCCTCAAGTTAAGGTGTGAAATTTGAGGTTATTGACTAATTTATTGAGGATAATAAAAAAAGAATTCAAGGGTCTGAATACTTGAGGCACAGTGATTCAGACCTGTCACTGATTGTCTTGCACCAAATCAAATTATAGATTTAGTGGGGGTGCAAAAATACCGTTTATTCATCCGCAGCTTCGTAAAGAATTCCTACTAAATTATGACTGCTGACTGCTGTATTTTGTTTTCATAAAAAGCCTCAAAAACCCGTCATGACTGGATTTGAGGCAATCAAAAATTTTGTTTTTGATGAAACCCTCTGTAGAAAATAGATTGTTTCAGTATATATACTCATATGGTATACAGGTTTGAACCTGGGGAAAATTAGAGTTAATTTTATGACTTTTGATAATTAGTGTACGGATTTCAACTGGCAGCTTAAATCACTTCCTAGAGATAATTTACTTAGTTGAGACTTTTAAATAAGCAAGTCGTGAGTTGCCAAAATTTCCACAGACACCTATGAAAAAATTTGATAAACTATCGTTCGAGAGAATCTGGTGTGAGACTATATAAGAGTAGGCTATGTCTAAACCGCCTAAAGCGTTTTCGGTGCTGGGAATACCAGTTCATGTGATGAGTAACTATCCAGGCTGGTTGCTAGAATGCCTGCAACACAGCAGAGGGACTCATGTGGTCACGCTCAATGCAGAAATGACGATGCAAGCAGAGCGGAATAATTCCCTCGCGAAAGTAATTCAAGATGCCGAGCTAGTAATTCCAGATGGCGCGGGAGTAGTTCTGTATTTACGCTGGCTTTTTTGGCAAAAAGTTCAACGTTGTCCAGGAATTGAACTAGCAGAAATACTGCTGCGAGAACTGGAGCACAAGCAAACAGGTGCAAAAGTATTTTTCTATGGTGGAGCGCCTGGAGTGGCTGCTAAAGCAGCAGAGTTTTGGCAACAGCAAACTCCTGCTTTGAGCGTGGTGGGTACTCACTCCGGCTACCATTCCCCAGAAGAAGAAGCACAATTAAAGCAAACTCTCGCCCAATTACAACCACAAGTAATTTTTGTGGGCTTGGGAGTGCCACGTCAAGAATTATGGATTGCCCAAAACCGCCATTTATGTCCGCAAGCAATTTGGATTGGTGTTGGTGGTAGTTTTGATATTTGGTCGGGGACAAAAACTCGCGCTCCTGCTTGGTTGGGAAAAAACAATTTGGAATGGCTGTATCGGCTTTATCAAGAACCTTGGCGTTGGCGACGGATGTTAGCTTTGCCAGAGTTTGCATTGAAAGCTTTTGTTTATCGCTTGACTGCAAAGGGTGCGATTATTTAGCAACTGCTATAAAGTGCTGAGTTATGAAGTAGGAGTGACACTAATGAGTTACTCCCTTCTATTCTTTGGCTATCTAATTGCTATAGCAAGAGAAAAATTAAAATTTTTTAATATTTAGCACCCTAAATGGAAAATGTAATCATTGTTGGAGGTTTAGTTGATAAAACTTCTGTTTGTTTAGCTATTTATGGTGAAGATTTAAATCCTGATGAAATTTCAAAACATTTAGGCTGTCAGCCAACTAAGGCTCACAAGCGCGGAGATCGAAAAAATCTTAATTTCAAATATGCTCCCTATTCAAAGGGAGCATGGATTCTTAATTTAAAAGGACACGCACCAATAACAGCAGAGGAATTAGTTAGAGATTTGCTTTTGCGTGTACCGAGAGAGCCTGAAATCTGGCGAGAGCTATCAGCAACCTACGATGTTCAAGTGAGGATTGCCATCCACATGGAAGGGTGGAATAAAGGTTTTAATCTCACCCCACATACTGTCCAATGTATCTCGAAAATAGGTGCGTCAATTGTATTTGATATCTATGCCTATAGTGATGAAGAAGATGATAATACCTAGTACCGTAAGGCGGAATTCAAAATAAAAATTCAAAATAAATCTAAGTTTCTCTTCATTGAAGAACGGCTCATAAACGAAAACCTAATTCTGGATTACGGAAAAATACGGAAAGTTTAAAAAATTTTAATTTTTGCTTCGTGATTTGATATTCCCAGGTTGTGCCTGGGAATCCTTGTTTTAAGGTGAATCTCTAATACAGAATTTTAGGCTATTTGATTAAAGTCTATTTCACTCCTTGATAGAGATTCATGTACCTCTGAAAGCAAAACCCTAACAGGTATTTATCTCAGTAGATGAGTATGTCATAACGCCGTTTGTACCTTAATTCCAATGACAACCGCTATCAACACTCAAGCAAAAACCGATCGCTCTGTTCGTCGAGATGAAAGTGAAACTCAACAGCAGAGTAGCAATAACGCTGCAATGGTGCAATTGCGCTCTGTAACAAAGACCTATACCAACGGTTTTGATGCCTTATTGGATGTAAACCTAGAGGTCAAACGTAAAGAATTTATCTTTGTCACAGGGCCTAGTGGTTCTGGGAAATCAACGCTCTTAAAAATGTTGTATGGTGAGGAATTGCCTACACAAGGAGAAGTGTTGATTGATGATTGCAATGTAGCAGCTTTGCGGGGCGATCGCTTGTCATTATTGCGGCGACGTATCGGTATTGTATTTCAAGACTACAAATTGATTCCCCAACGCACAGTAGCCGAAAATGTGACTTTTGTGTTGCAGGCTCAAGGGTATACCCGTAAAGAAATTCAGAGGCGTTTAGAACCAACCTTGAAACTGGTGGGTTTGCTTTCTAAAGCTGACCGTTTTCCCGATCAACTTTCTGGAGGAGAGCAACAGCGGGTGAGTATTGCGCGGGCGATCGTCGGGACACCGCCACTGCTTTTAGCAGATGAACCAACTGGAAATCTTGACCCAGATAATTCTTGGCAAGTGATGCAGATTCTCCAAAAGTTAAATGCCTTTGGGGCAACAGTAATTGTTACCACCCACGACGAACAACTGGTGCGTCGGTGCAATCATCCAGTAGTGCAAGTTCGTGACGGACGGTTGGAGCGAAAATAGTCAACAATGTACATCAGTCAAGTTAGTATTCAATAACTTTTGACTTTTGACTTTGAAGTTTTGACTTGGCGTAGAGTGGGGTTAATGGGTTTGGTGGTAGTACTTGCAAACGCTCTAAAGCTTGCAAACTCTCGAATGCTGCCTCTCGAATTGCTGTTTCCTGTTCTTGAGTGAGTAAAAGTTGCAAGCATTGAAAAACATCTTGCTGTAAGGCGGAATCGATTTTTCTGCGTGTAATCAATTTAGTTAGTTGACGTATGGCAATCAAACGTTTTAAAGCGTCTTTTTCTGTTAATTTGACCAACAATCGCTCAAAATTATCTTCCTCTCGATTGCTGTAGAAGTTGACAATTTGCCATGCTAATAAAATTAAAGTTAATAGCGTCCCCAGACCTTGGACAATAGCACCAGTGGCAATCCAGGGGCTATTGGAATCAACCCAGATGGCAGCTGCCATGTAAGTACTGACAGTGGCAATTCCCCCACTACTGACGGCTAAAGATAAGCGGCTATTTGGGCCATTTAAAAATTTCTGAATTTCTAACCAGCGTTGCTGCCAGTTCCATTCTTGCATTGAATACACCAATAACATGACTCCAATGCCCACTAATAGTGCCAACAGGAGTTTCCAGTTCCACAGCAGCATGGCAACGACAATTGTCAAGAAGCTAAAAATGCCTCCTGGCCCTGATAACTGCTTAAAAGTTCGTTGCTTTGAGTTTCCCGTCTCAAATGGAAGCGACCAGTTGGGGTGCTGGTTGATGAATTGCTGCCAAAAAGACGAAGTCTTTGCCACAGTGATTACCTACTTGATTACAAGATTGTCTAATGTATAAGAATAACTGGGCTGGAGAAATAAGAGTAATTTTGTTAGTGAGTTTTTAACAACAAAGAATACTGACTGATTTTCAATCCCTACCTTAGAAAACTTTACCTTTCGGGTTATGCTCTGGCAGTATGGGTTTAGAGCCGCCTAAGTTGGGAAACCCTAACAAGAGAGTTGTCCGCCACAACACAGTGGCTTCCCAATTGGAGGAAGTGGCATTTAAGACAGCAACTTCCTCACCAATCATTCTAAAATTGCTGCAAGAAACGCAAATCACTAGCGTACAAGCGGCGAATATCATCGATTTGGTGTAATACCATTGCAAATCGTTCTACACCAAAGCCGGCAGCAAACCCAGTATAAGTTTCTGGGTCGTAACCTACCGCTTTCAGTACATTCGGATCGACCATACCGCAGCCCATCACCTCTAACCAGCGCCCATTCCATTGCAAATCCACCTCAGCAGAGGGTTCCGTAAATGGAAAATAACTAGCACGGAAGCGAATTGGCAATTCGCCAAACATTTCTTGCAAAAACACTTTAATAGTGCCTTTGAGGTCTGTAAACGTCAGTCCGCGATCGATCGCTAAAAGTTCTATTTGATGAAAAACTGCTGAGTGAGTGGCATCCACATTATCTCGACGATAAACTCGCCCTGGAGCAACAACCCGGATAGGTGGTTCCTCTTTTTCCATGTAACGGATTTGTACCGATGAAGTATGAGTTCGTAGCAGATTGCCATCTGGCAGGTAGAAGGTATCCTGCATATCACGGGCAGGATGGTCGGGCGGAGTATTCAGAGCCTCAAAATTATAATAGTCGGTTTCCATTTCTGGCCCTTCAGCTACGGTGTAGCCCATACCGACAAAAATATCCAACGCCCGATCGATAATTCCATTCAGGGGATGGATGCGACCTTGGGGACGATAAAATCCCGGCATAGTGACATCCAGAGTTTCAGCCTCTAGCTGGGAGCGAATTTTTGCGGCTTCTAAAGTGGTACGTTGCTGGTCTAGACTAGTTTGCAGGGACTCCTTGACTGTATTGGCGATCGCCCCAATTTTCGGTCGTTCCTCTGCACTCATCTGCCCCATGCTTCGCAACAGCGCCCCCAGTTGCCCTTTTTTACCCAGATAGCTAACTCTGAGTTCCTCTAGTCGTTCTAGAGTTTCGGCAGCTGCGATCGCTTTTTCTCCTTCCTGCTGTAGTGCTAAAAGTTGAGCCTCTAAATTGTTAGTCATTAGTCATTAGTCTAAAGCTGGAGACACTCGATAAATAACCTTACCAAGTATGCCATTAATGAATCAAAGGCAAAAGTCAAAACTACACCTCTTTTTACAAGTTTAGAGGCGATTGAGCATATGAGTAGGTTTTTTATTCTGAGCTTGTGATATTAGACATTGACAATTAACCTAAGACTGTTAACTATTGACTATTGAATGCCAGTCGCCGCGATCGGGACAACGCTACTTGCTATAACTTTGGCAACCAAAGCAATGCAGTGGCTACCCTGTTTTGGCGCTGGCTCCTTTTGACTATTTGCACATGAAATTACTCATTAGCAATGATGACGGTATTTCTGCTTTAGGTATTCGTACCCTAGCAAATTGCTTGGCAGAAGCAGGTCATAACGTAACCGTAGTTTGCCCCGATCGAGAGCGATCGGCAACTGGACATGGATTAACAATGCATCAGCCTATTCGGGCTGAAATTGTCGAGTCACTTTTTCATCCCGCAGTCAAAGCTTGGGCTTGTGATGGTACTCCCTCAGACTGCGTAAAATTGGCGCTGTGGGCTTTGCTAGACTCGCCTCCTGACTTGGTGCTTTCTGGCATTAATCAAGGTGCAAATTTGGGAACCGAAATTCTTTATTCTGGCACTGTTTCTGCTGCTATGGAAGGCTTGATTGAAGGCATTCCCAGCATAGCGCTGAGTCTTACCAGTCATACATCCAAAGACTTTCAACCTGCTGCTAAGTTTGCCAAAATCTTAGTAGAGCAGCTAGCAGCAAAACCCCTACCCGATTTGATGTTGCTCAACGTTAATGTTCCTGCTGTCAAGTGGGAAGAAATTATTGGTGTGACGCTGACACGTCAGGGAGTGCGGCGCTACATTGATGTTTTTGATAAGCGAACCGATCCTCGTGGTAAAACATACTACTGGTTAACCGGAGAAGTTGTAGAAGATGTGGAACCCCCAGAAGGTTTAAATATTAGAAATAATGTCCCTCTTGATGTGCATGTCATCCGTAAAAACTACATTAGTGTAACGCCTTTACAATACAATCTTACCTACGCCAATGGGCTAAATCAGTTATCTGAGTGGGAATGGGGGGATTGGAAATGAGGAGCAGGGGGAGCAGGGGGA
>NZ_JAECZA010000060.1 GCF_016056275.1 Dendronalium phyllosphericum CENA369
GAGACAGATACTTTCTCCCCCTACTCCCTCATCTCCCCCTACTTCCCCTGCTTCCCCTGCTCCCCCTGCTTTTTCATCTCCCATGATGAGCTCCACTATACCAACGCAAGAGAACTCGTGCTAGTTTTTGGGGATTGTGACGTACAAAACCGATTTCATCTTCGTACAAAATATTAGCTGGGACAATCCGCCGTCCCAGCAAAGACACGGCTTCGCGGTCTAGGAAGACGGGATGAGAATTTTGTTGAGCGTAGCGCAGGAGTGTTTGGGCAGAGGGCGATTTTTTGTGTACTAATACAGCATCAAACAGCCGTCTGTGTCCACAAGCATTATCAATTGCACTAATATGGTCGGCAACACTATATCCTTGAGTTTCTCCTGGTTGGGTCATGATATTGCAGACATAGATGCGTGGGACTTTTGTGGCAGCGATCGCATCGGCAATTTCTGGTACTAGTAAATTAGGAATCAAGCTGGTATAAAGACTACCCGGCCCAATAATAATGTAATCAGCTTCTTTAAGTGCCTTAATCGCTGCTGGCAAAGCTGGAGGATTAGAAGGTATACAGCCAATTTTGACAATTTTCCCATCTGCTTTGGGAATGTTAGACTCTCCCTCAATGCGACGACCATCGGCTAATTCTGCCCAGAGGCGAACATCGCTAAGAGTCGCTGGTAAAACTTGTCCGCGCACCGCTAGCACTCTAGAACTAGCTGCAACTGCCCGTTCTAAATCTCCGGTAATATCACTCATCGCAGTTAAAAACAAATTGCCAAAACTGTGACCTGTTAACCCATCACCTGCACGAAAGCGATATTGAAATAATTCTGTTAATAACTTTTCTTCATCTGCTAGGGCTGCCAAACAATTGCGAATATCCCCTGGTGGTAGCACTCCAAATTCCTGACGTAACCGCCCAGAAGACCCACCATCGTCGGCTACGGTGACAATAGCTGTAATATTAGCGCTATAGGTTTTCAATCCTCTCAGCAAGTTAGAAAGACCCGTGCCACCACCAATCACAACTATTTTTGGCCCTCGGTACAACCGACGATGCGCTAAAAGGACATCAATCAGTTCTTCTTGTCCTCCTTGTCCTTCTGGTCTGAGTACCTTAGTAATTGAACCTACGGTGCGAGTTTGCCCCCAAAGCAACAACAGCAAGCCGCCAAGCAAGACTAAAGGGCCGCTGATATAGTTGGGTAAAATATCGGTAATGACTCCCAAAAAACCCCTAAGCAACTCAATCAACCAAAAAATTGGAGTCAGCTTAATCCAAATAGCTAACCCCAAACTTGCTAGTAGTACACCTCCAACGCTGATTAGCAACCAACGTTTGATCGATAATCCAGGGGATAACCACTTGAACCACTGGTTGACCCGATGGGAAGTGCGACTGCGTGACTGCTTTTGCAGGGTGTTGAGGGCTTGTCTGAGAAAACCGATTGACATACCTAGTTGGGAGCAGTGGTACAAACAATGATTAATAGAAAATGTACACTACCTGGTTTTAACACCAAGTGGTTAATTATGAAATATTTCGATGCCACTAGATTAAGGGCAAGTTGTCAAAGTTGCTAGTGCTTGCACTAAAACAGTACTCTGGCTTGGTAAAAGTAAATTGAATGGAAAAACGAATTTTAGGCTTAGATCCGGGACTGGCAATTTTAGGATTTGGGTTAATTACCTGCCAACAAAGCCCAAATAAGGCACAAGACTCAATAGTAAATATGCAGGATTTTGGGGTAATCAGTACGTCGGCAGATGCAGAAATGGGAGAGAGGCTATGTACTTTGTTCGACGATTTGCACACCCTGATACAGGAATTGCAACCAGATTTGGTAGCAATTGAAAAGTTATTCTTTTATCGTATGTCAAGTACTATCCTTGTGGCACAAGCTCGGGGTGTTGTTATGCTAACATTAGCACAACATCACCTTCCATATGTGGAATTTACTCCTGCCCAAATTAAACAAGCCTTAACCGGATATGGTAATGCAGATAAGTCTGAGGTGCAAGAAGCGGTAGCGCGGGAGTTAAATATAGGATATATTCCTAAGCCAGACGATGCTGCGGATGCTTTGGCAGTGGCTTTAACTGCTTGGTTTCAGATGTAATTTTGTTAGGAAACAAATAAGTTATTCACTGGCAATAAAGTTAATGTTGACAGTCATCGGTCATTTGTAGACTTTCAATAATCTTCTGATTTTCTGACACAACCTTTTAACGAGAACAAGAAGCTTGGGCTTTGAGACAATTTCTATTCGCTGCGCTCGTCTTGATTTTGGCACAGAAGCAGTTTTGTGAGTCGTCAAATCAAGTTCTATTTGTGCGGCTTTATTTAAATCTGAAGTGGCTCGATATTCATATCCTAGTTGGGAGCAAACAAGACCCCTGTATTTGTATGCTTCGATGTAGTAAGGGTTCAGGCGAATTGCTTGGGTAAAGTCTGCGATCGCTTCTTGATAAAATCCTTTGGTGGCATTCTCTACGCCAGAATTATAGTAAGTTTGTGCATCCCAGCGATTGACAGATATTTTTGTCGGTTTTTTTGGGGAAGGCGCAGATGAATTTACAACGGTTGGATTTTCGGGTAAGCTTTCAGACCGAAGTTTATTGTAAGCTGCATTGATTGTTTTGATTTTCTCCTCTGCTTGTTGTTTTTGCCCTCGATCGGCAAAGCGATCGGGATGCCAAATTTTAACCAGCTTGCGGTAAGCTTGTTTTACTTGTGCTGGCGATGCTCCAGGTGTCAGTCCGAGAATTTCGTAAGCACGATTGAGATCGAGGTGTGAATGTTCTGGCGGTTTGTCGTAAGACATCGCTCATACTGGGAATATATAACTATGTAAATCTATGTTAATTATTCCCGTAAATCCTTTGCAGCGAACTCAAACACCTCATAGCGGCTACCACTGGGATGGTAGTAGCCGTCGCTTCTTTGAAGGCTGGTATTACCGCGTAACTTTGCCAGAATGCGGACAGACTTTTGCTTTCATGTACTCCATCGAAGATCCCATCGGCGGTAAACCTTATAGCGGTGGTGCAGCCCAAATTCTCGGCCCAAATGATGAATATCTTTGGCGGACATTTCCTGATGTGACAAAATTTTGGAGTAGTCGAGATATTTTAGGTTTAGGTCATTGGGGTCAAACTGACTTAAACGCTCAAGCAATTTACCTTTTACCAGCAGAATTCGATCGCTACGTTTTAGAAGGCTATCAAGCTACTGCTACTTTAAATCAAGGAATAATTCGCGATCGCGCCACTAATAATTATTGTCGTTGGCAGTATGAAATTCAGCCAGTGTATGGCTGGGGGAATCAAAATAGCATTCAGCAATCAACAGCTGGCTGGCTTTCGTTTTCACAAATTTTTGAACCCGGATGGCAAATTTTGATGGCACACGGTTTCGCTAGCGGTTGGATTGATTGGAATGGCAAAATCTATGAATTCACCAATGCACCAGCTTATGGAGAGAAAAATTGGGGCGGTGCTTTCCCCCAAAAATGGTTTTGGCTAAATTGCAATAGTTTTGATAACGAACCAGATTTGGCATTAACCGCTGGTGGCGGAAGGCGCGGCGTGTTGTGGTGGATGGAATCTGTAGCGATGATTGGTTTGCACTATCAAGGCAAGTTTTATGAATTCGTTCCTTGGAACTCAAAAGTAGAGTGGAATATTCAACCTTGGGGTAGATGGCAAATGCAAGCACGAAACCTAAACTACGAGGTTGAATTAACAGGAACCACGCATCTACCTGGTACACCCCTGCGTGCGCCGACAGCAAACGGTTTGAAATTCTGTTGTCGAGATACCATGCAAGGCAAGCTAAATTTGGAGTTGCGAAAAATAAATTATGGACAATCTCAAATAATCCTGAAAACACAAAGTTCCCTTTGTGGTTTAGAAATAGGCGGCGGTTCTTGGGACAATTCTTGGCAGTCTAGCTAAAACTATTGCTATGATTGTATATGCTTCGTAGTTGGGGCTGTAGCTCAGCTGGATAGAGCGAGCGCCTCCTAAGCGCTAGGTCGCCGGTTCGAATCTGGCCAGTCCCGTCGTTTTAACACAATCGAGTAAAGAAAGTGGCCGCAAGTCTTTGATGAATTGTCTGTTCCAGTGTAGGATAGTGCATCAATTGGCCGAAAGAACTAATACGCGAGTACAAGTGTATTAAAACACTAACAACCATGTATCTATAAGTAGATTTTTATCAATCTGCTAGCTATTGAGTTGTTTATATTTTTTAGAGAAATTTTGTATCACCAAATGAAGTAATAGAGCTTTGAAGAATAATCTATTGTTCACAGGTAAATCAGTTCGGTTTATGGTTCTGGCGCTGCCACTATTAATGTGGTTGGGATATAAAGAATCGCAAAACGAACAAACACAACCGCAAGCAGTAGTGGTGTTGGGTGGTTCCACAAAACGTCTAGAACGAGAAAAGTTTACGGCAAGTTTTGCACGTCAGCATCCAAATTTACCAATATGGATTTCTGGTGGTAGTCCACCTACATACACTCAAAAAGTGTTTGCCAAGGCTGGCATCGATCCCAAACGTTTGCACTTGGATTATGAAGCGGTAGATACTGTTACTAATTTTACCACCTTGGTAGATAATTTACAAGCGCGTGGTATTAAGAGCGTTTATTTAATTACTTCTGACTTCCATATGCGCCGTGCTTGTGTCATCGGCGAGATAGTTTTAGGGAGTCGGGGTATTGAGTTCAAACCAGTATCAGTTCCTTCCAAGCAACCCTCTGAACCGCTAAGAAAATCCATCCGCGATGGTGTTAGAGCCTTAGTTTGGGTCGCAACTGGTTACACTGGTGCGGATGATAAAAGCAGACAGTCTGTTGAGCGTTAACTCTCATTGCCTGTCAGTTTATTTCTTGAACAAGAACGTAAGGCTGGATGATGAGGGTATGAAATCGTTTTGTGCGATCGCTATTCCATTCTCCCATTTGTACTGTGGTCGGCTTGGCAATTAGTTGTTGGTCGATCCACTGTTGTACTGATGAAGTGCGATCGTTAGCGATCGCTTCTCCAACATCTAGCAAGTCTAGCGCCAGCGCTACCACAATTACCGCATCTCTTTGGACATGGGGAATCAACCAGTCCCATTCTGCCTCATCGAGATTTTCTTTTAATTCAGCTCTTAAATCCGACGACATAATTCCTCAATTGTTTATGCATTTACGGTTTATTTGACGTTAGTTTCTAATTTAGTTGCTAATGACTAAACCTCCGCTTTCATTTCATCAATTTCAAACAAAGAAACAATTACTCCAGTAATCGGAATCGAGATAAAAATACCTAGTAAACCAGCAACTTTAGCACCTACTAATAAAGCAAAAAATACCACTACAGGATTGAGATTGAGCGCACCTTGCATGATTCGGGGTGAAATCAAGTTGTCTTGTATTTGCTGAAGTACAATGCAAGCTACCAATACTTTTAATGCTAGCCAAACATTTTGAGATAATACTACTAGTGTAATTGTGCTAACTCCTAATGTTGCTCCTATGCCAGGAATAATGTCCAAGATACCGACTATCAAAGATAATATTAAAGCAAAAGGTACATTTAATAATAAAAAAACAATCAATGTCGTAGTTGTCAAAAACAAAGTTAATAACAATTGACCGCGAAAAAATCCTAAAAAACTACGTCTAATAACATTTGTAAATCGACTACGACGGTGTTCTGGTACTACTTTTAAAATAAAATTCCAAAGTTTTTCCCCATCTAGCAACATAAAAAAGGCAATAACAGCAATTAAGATAAAAGTGACAAAATTCGTCAAGAATTGTTGCAAAAAAGCCAAACTAGTTACCAAACTAGATATAGCTTGATTCCGGATTTGGTCTTCAATTACACTCAAATCTATTTGCAAATTGCGATTACCTAAAAATTCTTCAATTCTTTGTATTAGAGG
This sequence comes from Dendronalium phyllosphericum CENA369, assembly GCF_016056275.1. Classification (GTDB taxonomy): domain Bacteria; phylum Cyanobacteriota; class Cyanobacteriia; order Cyanobacteriales; family Nostocaceae; genus Dendronalium; species Dendronalium phyllosphericum. Next base: position 5,943 of record NZ_JAECZA010000060.1, read on the forward strand.
CGCTAAAGAATTTAAAAAAATAGATATACTGTCTATTAATTGTTGCCCTTGGGATAAAACTGTCAAACCCAAAGTGATTATTAAACTGCCAATGATCGCAATGCTGAGTAAAAAAACTACAATGACAGCTACTGTGTGAGGTAAAAAACGCCGCAGCCAATATACAGGATAGCTGAGTAAAAAAGCCAAAATTGCAGCGAATGTAAAAATCACAATGACAGCTTCAAAGTATGCTAAAAGCTGTACAACTGCCCAACCAGAGGCAAACAATAGCAAAAAGCGGACTAGCGCCAAATTATTCAATCGTTCCCAAATATTTTTGGCTTCAAAGCCGCTCATATTAATTCTAGATTTTGGATTGTGAATCTTCGTAATAAGATTATTTCAAAGTATATAAAGAAAGTGGCGATCGCTACCTCCCGCAAGTATATATCCAGAGGTTCTCAACTAGCGCCCTAGATTGTGCATTTCATTAATCGCTGTGGTACATTTTTGCGTCACTGCTTCCAATTCTTCTTTATTGGTGGAGTTGGGAGCATCTATTAACTGGCCAATTCTGATCGTCAGAGGAACTGCACGCGGTACTTTTGAGCCTTTTTCCAAAATCTTTTCGCTACCCCACAAACTTACTGGCAATAGTGGTGCATTTGCCTTGGCGGCCAGCAGTGCTGCGCCTCTTTTGGGGTCTGTGATTTTGCCATCTGGGGTGCGAGTACCTTGCAAAAAAACACCCACAGCCCAGCCATCTTTAAGATACTCTAGAGCCGCACGGATGGTAGCGCGATCGGCAGTTCCCCGACTAACAGGATAAGCACCATACAATTTAATCGCTTGCACCAAAACCGGAATCTCGAACAACTCTTCTTTGGCCATGTACGCCACTGGACGGCGTACACAATTGGAAACAATCGGGGGGTCAAAATAACTAGCATGATTGCTGACTACCACTACTGGCCCTAATTGGGGGACATTTTCCTCACCATAAATTTTGCCCCGAAAGTAAGCATGAAGCATGGGGCTGACAATCGACCATTTAAAGGCGTGGTAAAGTGCCAGACTAACAAAAGGTTCCCGACTTTTAACCACAGAAATTAATTCACATTAAATTTAGATCAGATTCAGCATACAGCGATCGCAACGCCCAAAGCAAACACCAAAAAGCTTGAGAAACGGCAGGGGATTGCAATCGCCTAAAAAATATCAACACTAGTCTCTGTACTTTATCTCATGCTGACAGAGATTACAAAATTTCAAGACTTACAAATTACTTCTAATAAAAGCAAATCAATTTTATATCCGGCTTAATCTTACGGTTATTTACCTTGAAGTTCTTTAATTGCCTGAATATGGGCTTGAGTAGCCTTAATATGCTCTTCTACTGCTTGTGTATAAACTTCTGTTGATTCTTCTTCTATTAGTTTTTGTGACAAATTTTCACATTTTTGCGCGTGCTCTAGCATTTCGTTGCCAAATTCTTCGATACGTCTTCCTTCTTCTTGCTCAGTTGGGTGATATGTTTGCATACTTTGACCCAACTCTCGTACTTCTTTGCCACTTTTAAGCAATTCTTGAGCGTGTTTTTCTGCGGCTTCTATATTCTGTTTTGCTATTTTATGCGTCATGTTAATTCTAGCCATTACTATAATTTCTAGAATTAGTTATTTTATACATATACCAGTTAGCAAAAATAGCATCTGTATAAAAATTTAATTCTTTAATAGCATTTTAGAGGTTTGTTAAGAACCTAACTAACTAAAGAGGGATTAAAATAGCGTATCAACTCATCCTTGGGACGTGGCGATCGCTATCTATTACCATTACTAACTTTTGTATCTTTACAGTTTTTCATCTAGCAAGTTCTTAGCTGCGATCGCTTTATTATTAACCGAATTAAGCGGGCAATTCGGCCGCATTACGGACGTTCTTTAAAATTAAATCAGGACTACTGCGTTTAATCAAACCGGTTAGCACATTGCCAGGGCCAATTTCTAAAACTTGCTCAATGCCATTGGCTGGTAATTGCAGAGAAATCTCTCGCCACCGTACCGAACCAGTCATTTGTTTGCTCAGGCGCTGCTTCAAAATCTCAGCATCACTAGATGGAATTGGTTCGACATTAGACAACACCGACACAACGGCTGGTTGAAATTCCACAGATTCTAAAATATCTTGAAATTCCGCAGCCGCAGCTGCTATTAAATGTGAGTGAAATGCTCCAGAAACTTTTAGAGGAATAGCACGCTTGGCTTTGACTTGAGACATCACCGCTTGTACGGCCTCGGTCGTGCCTGAAATTACCACTTGAGCAGAACTATTGTCATTTGCCAGCACGACATCAGGCGTTTGGGCAATGACTTCTTCCAACTGCTTGCGGTCAAAGTTCATCAAAGCTGCCATCATCCCACCGGAGATACTATCCATGAGTTCGGCACGACGCTTAACTAGATGTAAACCAGCTGACCACTCAAATACACCTGCAATGTAAAGGGCAGTATATTCTCCCAAACTATGACCAGCAACTAAATCTGGCTGGTGGCCACCTTGTCGAACCAAGTCAGCGAGAATACTTTCAACAACATAAAGACTTGGCTGAGTGTAGAGCGTTTGTGATAACTTTTCTTCGCTTTGACAAATTTCTGTTACAGACCAGCCCAAAATTGCCTCAGCTTCAGCAAATTTGTCTTTGGCGGCAGGTATATTTAACAAATCAATTCCCATTCCCAGCGCTTGGGAACCTTGTCCGGGAAACACCCATGCAGTTTTAGTCATTGGTCAGCGGTCGGTAGTCAGTGGTCAGTGGTCAGCGATCAGTGGTCAGCAGTCAGTGGTCAGTAGAAAAAACAACTAACAACTGACAACTGACAACTAACAAGTTCTATCTTCCCCATTGAAAAATTGCTGCACCCCAAGTCAGACCAGCACCAAAGCCAGATGTGGCAATGATGTGATTGGGTTGAATTTTGCCTTGGCGTACAGCTTCATCTAAGGCTAAGGGGATAGAGGCGGCGGAGGTATTGCCGTAATTAGCGAGATTACTAATAACTTTATGTTCTGGAATATTTAGGCGTTCGGCAACGGCATCTAAAATTCGCTGATTAGCTTGATGCAATAGTAGCCAATCTATTTGGTCAACACTGAGGTTCGCTTGAAACAAAACTTTGTCGATGATTTCTGGGACTTTTTGAGCGGCAAAGCGGTAGACTTCTTTACCGTTCATAGTAATCGGCTGGTAATTGCCTTGAGCGACATTGACATCTGGAATCAAATTTTGGGGAGAGGCTGCATAGGCAAGGTTGAGGTAATGGTTTTGAGTTCCATCACTTTTGAGTGCAAATCCAAGTAAGCGATCGCGATCGTTTGCCTGCAATACAACTGCCCCAGCTCCATCACCGAATAACACACAAGTACGTCGGTCTGTCCAATCAACCCAACGAGAAAGCATGTCGGCTCCGATCAACAGTACATTTTGGTAAACTCCTGTTCTGATATATTGAGCGGCTGTGACTAGCCCAAAGACAAAGCCAGAGCAGGCGGCTGTTAGGTCAAAAGCTACTGCTTTAGTAGCTCCTAGTTGGGCTTGTATTCTACAAGCTGTACCAAACAAGTCCTCAGGGGTGGATGTCGCCAGCAAAATCAAATCTAGATCGGTTGCTTGAATTCCGGCAGCGGCGATCGCTTGACTGCTGGCAGCGGCAGCAAGTGTACTTAAGGATTCAGTTGCCATTGCCAAACGTCGTTGACGAATTCCCGTTCTTGTAGCAATCCACTCATCTGATGTTTCAACCAGTTGAGTGAGTGCTTGGTTGTCAACGGCAGTTTCTGGCACCGCCGAGCCACTTCCTGTAATCGCTATGCCTAACTTTTCCACTCCTACCCTCCGAAGCTATCAGCTTTTAGTTATTAATCATTAGTAGAGACGCGATCGCGCTTGTACACTTGTCATTAGTCATGAGTCATTAGCTAAAAATTAATTGGCATTTTCTAAAAAACTAATTTGTAGGTAGAGTATCCTGACAACCCTAAACAGTGCAAGTTAAATGCACGACAGGTTAACTATTAACTGTGACTAATTGACTATTGACTTTCTAGTACTGATTGCTAACCATTGTCTTGCTGTAGCATTTCATATTGAGACTGGAGTCGATGCAGCACTTGATTGTCTACAGCTTCCTTTGCCATACGAATAGCATTAAAAATCGAAGGTGCTTGCGAGCTACCGTGACCGATAAAACAAATACCAGCTACGCCTAAAAGCAAAGCCCCGCCATGTTCGGCGTGATCCATTCTTTGCTTGATGCGTTTCAGGTTGGGTTTTAAAAGTGCCGCACCGATTTGACCGTGCAATCCTTGTGGTAATTCTTCGCGCAAGATTTGCAGAATTACTTCTCCGACGGCTTCGGCAAATTTTAATAACACATTGCCGACAAAACCATCGCACACGATCACATCAAAGTTACCGGAAAGCACATCGCGTCCTTCGGCATTCCCAGTAAAAGTAATTTGAGAGTTTTCCCGCAGCAGTTGGTGAGCGCGCAAAGCTACCTCATTACCTTTGGTATCTTCTTCACCGATATTCAACAAACCTACTTTGGGTTCGTTTGTACCCAAAACATATTGACTGTAAATCGACCCCATGACAGCAAACTGTTCTAAAAATTTAGGGCGACAGTCTACATTTGCGCCGACATCGAGTATCAGTACTGGTTTGCCAGCTATAATTGTGGGAAAAACTGTTCCAATAGCTGGGCGGTCAATTCCTGGCAATCGTCCTAAGCGGAGCAAAGCTGCTGCCATAGCTGCTCCAGAGTGTCCGGCAGAAAATACAGCATCTGCCTGCTGATTCTTGACCAAATCCATTGCCACATTGATGGAAGCCTTTCGTTTGCGCCTCACAGCGTTTAAAGGCTCCTCATCCATTGCGATCGCTTCCTCGGCAGGAACGATCTCTACCTGGGCCAAATTGGTTTTTGGCGGCAAGGCAGCTGCAATTTGTTGGGGATCGCCCACCAACAAGACTTTCACACCCAGTTCTTCCATTGCTCGCAATGCGCCAGCAACGATTTCACCGGGTGCGCGATCCCCTCCCATTGCGTCAATTGCTATCCGTATGCAAGTCGATCCCATTGCTTAGAGCTTCTAGAAACCTTACAAATTTTACCAGATGGCTTTGCTGAAAAATCGTAACTTTCTGAGTGCCAAATCTCTTTTGTTACTATTGCAACAGATTTTAGCGGCAAGCTCAAGATAGCACGAATTGTTAAGGACTGGGGATTGGGGATTGGGGATTGGGGATTAGGGATTAGGTATTGGGGATTGGGAAAAGCAGAAAGGTTAAAGGGAAAAGGGGAAAAACTTTGTTTGATTCCTTTTCTCCTTCCCCTTTACCCTTTTCCCAGTCCCCAGTCCCCAGTCCCCAGTCCCCAGTCCCTAGTATTAGAGTGCTTCCTTGCGGCGGGTTGATTTATCACCCACTTTTTGGAACAGACCCCACTCAACTTGCTCTTCTAGATCCGCATCAACACCAGCAAATACGTCTCGGTAGATTGTACGAGCGCCATGCCAGAGATGACCAAAGAAGAATAACAGAGCAAATACGGCGTGTCCAAAGGTAAACCAACCTCTGGGGCTGGTGCGGAATACACCGTCAGAGTTCAAGGTTTCCCGGTCAAATTCAAAGATTTCGCCGCCTTGAGCTTTACGGGCATACTTCTTCACATCAGCTGGCTCTGTAAAGGTCTTGCCATTTAGGTCGCCACCATAGAAACTAACGGTGACACCAGATTGCTCAAAGCTATATCTAGATTCTGCCCGACGGAATGGAATGTCAGCACGGATAATTCCATCTTCATCGGTCAAGATCACTGGGAAGGTTTCAAAGAAGTTGGGCAGACGACGCACGGTCAATTCCCGTCCTTCAGAATCTTTGAATACTGCGTGACCTTGCCAAGACTTGGCTATGCCATCACCTTTAACCATTGGTCCTGTACGGAATAGACCGCCTTTGGCGGGGCTATTGCCGACATAATCGTAGAAGGCAAGTTTTTCGGGAATTTGCGACCAAGCCTCTGAAAGCGATGCACCATCAGCTACGTCAGCTTGGACGCGGCGGTTAATTTCCTGACGGAAGTAGTTTTGATCCCATTGATAACGAGTGGGACCAAACAGTTCAATCGGGGTCGCTGCGTTACCGTACCACATAGTACCAGCAACAACGAAAGCAGCAAAAAATACCGCCGCAATACTGCTAGACAGTACAGTTTCAATGTTCCCCATCCGCAGAGCTTTGTAGAGCCGTTCGGGGGGTCTGACTGTCAAGTGGAATAAACCAGCAATAATGCCTACAACACCAGCGGCAATGTGGTGAGCGACAATACCGCCTGGGTTATATGGGTTAAATCCATCTGGTCCCCATTCTGGCGCTACCGGCTGGACGCTGCCAGTGACTCCAAAAGCGTCAGAAACCCACGTTCCCGGGCCAAATAGTCCGGTTAAGTGGAAAGCACCGAAGCCAAAACAAAGTAAACCAGATAAAAACAGATGAATGCCAAACATTTTTGGCAAGTCTAGAGCAGGTTCGCCAGTACGAGGATCTCTAAAGAGTTCCAAATCCCAGTAAACCCAGTGCCAGACAGCTGCTAAAAATAACAAACCAGAAAGAACAATATGAGCGGCAGCAACGCCTTCAAATGACCAAAAACCTGGGTCAGTTGAAGGGCCGCCAGTAACGTTCCAACCACCCCAAGATTGGGTGACACCTAAACGTGCCATGAAGGGTAGCACGAACATTCCTTGACGCCACATCGGGTTAAGAACAGGATCGCTGGGGTCAAAAATAGCTAGCTCATACAGTGCCATTGAACCAGCCCAGCCTGCCACTAAGGCTGTGTGCATCAAGTGTACAGAAATCAGTCGCCCTGGATCGTTCAGAACGACTGTATGTACTCGGTACCAGGGTAGTCCCATCGACTACGCTCCTCCTCGATGAATTTATGTTTACAAAGCAATTTTCTTACTGAGATTCTAAGAGACGGAACCCCTTCGGGTAAATCAGCCATTTGCATTCAGCAACCCAAATACAGTGCTATTTCACCGCCATTTAGAGAACTCTTGTGAGTTTTTTTTGTTATTGCCAGGGTTCTGAGCTTCACCACAGCTTAGTCTTATGAGACAGACAGTGTGGCTAGTTTGGTAATGCTGACACACTCTGCTAGCTTTATCTTTTGGAGTCGCGATCGCCTGTATAACTGCTGAGATGTTTTCTGAGAAAAACGCCTCCCTTGTTTCTGAGGAAACTGGACAAAAGCTTTTAAGCCTTTTGAAGCAATTTGACGCGCTAATCTTTCGGAAGTCGCCATTTGAGGTGTCTATACACTTACCAAGCAAAAATGAGAATGTTTTAAAAAGTGTAACTATTGATGGAACTGTTTGCAAGCGTGTAAATCGATGCGATCGCGTAGCAGACCTCAGTTATCTTGCCATGAATCGCCGTCACAATCTTGTTTGCGTATATTTAAGGTTTTGTCAACAAGAGGGGACTGAACGAAAAAGAGCTTTGCTCTGGGGAAGCACTTTCCCTCTTCCCAATCTGTAATACCTAATTGCCAAACTTTAGATATTTATTTACACATATACATACTTTTAAACGTATATACTTATTAACCTATCTATGCCTAATAAATTTTTGATAATAAAGCCCGTAAAAATTCTTAGTGTTCGATTTTTAAAGTTGCCCATACTAAGTTTTTATCCTCACGAGCTAATGGTACAGTCAGTCCACTGAAGAATAATTTTTTACAACTCAGATGGCAAACTCTGTCAACAAGTTACTTGGGTACACTACCTCTAAAAAACACGAGCCTATTCAATACTTGCCAGAAAATCAACAAAATAATCAACATATCAAGCTAATAGCTTGTCGAAAGCATACTGTTATTTTCGATGATAAATATGAGAAAGACAAGTTACATTTGTAACTAAAAAGTATTAAAAAAATATTACACGAGTAATCAAGTCCAGAACAACTTGTTACAAATAGCACGTATATGGCTGAAATAATTATGTAAAACTATTGATTATAGGCGAACTTGTGTTTATGTGCCTTAAAAATACTGAAAGACAACATTGCTAGCAACGCTCAACATTAACATTAGTCAAGAAAGTTTTCAGTTGCGAAAGCTTTGTATGAGCCAAAGTAAAAGATTTACCTCGATCGCGTATGAGTACTAGCAGTTAGAACCACACACTAAATCGATAAAACTTTTGAGCAAGTCAATGGTGTAACATTTTTTCAGTTTCTGGCTACGTAACTGTCTTGTAAAACATAATGCGAGTTTATACCATATTAAAAATTCATAAAATCTTCTTTTAGTAGTAGGTTTTAGTGTAATTACTGAGGAAACTCCAAAAATTGAATGTCCACTTTTATTTTATGATCTAAATAGAAACACTTATATAGAAAAAACAGATAGTAATTCTTGAATGAAATACATCCAAGAATACTGATAAAGTCAGAATTCAGCAATATTATCCCTCCTGTATCTTGGCTTCTGGAAGGTAATTGCTACAACTTTGAACAAAACAACCCACTGCTTTGTGATACCAAAGCAAGAGCGTATTGCCCATAATCGAAAGTCTCAGTATTTCTGAATAATACAAAACAAGGTTAAAAGATGGATATAGTTGTGTTCTCTAAAAAATTTGCTTTCCAAGTATTTATGTTGGCTGCTATGTCTGGTGTTGCTAGCGCCCAAGAGACTATAACTGTGCCTAAACCAGCAACACCACAGCAGCCTCTGATTGTGCCTAAACCAGCAACAACACAGCAGCCTCTGATTGTGCCTAAACCAACAACAATACCACAGCAAACCCCCACCGTGCCTCAATTACGAACAACTCAGAGGATTTGCTCTTTAGATGCCGTCGAGGATTTATTACCTCCTCCACAACAAGGTAAGCAAAATGATTCTGCGCTTTCTTACTTGGGTCAACAAGGTTTTATCCGCAATCAACAAGGTGCTTGGGTATGTTATGCCAACGATCCCAACAAAGAGGGGCGTTACTATACTGTTTTTAAAGTTCAAGAACTTGATGGCAAGCTCATAGGCAGTTCTTTCTTTAATGGTGGTACTCTCATTGATGGACAAGACAATCGCAGCGTAAATTTCTTTATGACGCTCGTCGAACGTCATATGAATGTCACTCCAGATAACCAGGAAAGTATACGTCGATATTTGGAAGCTTTTGTTTCCTTAGTCAAGCAAGGAAAAATACAACCCTCGCGTCGGGGATTTCTCTTTGACCAACCCAACCGTGCATTAGTTCTATACCATACGCTCCCGGCTGGAGAACTCAAGGGTACGGCAATTACAATTAATATCCAGTTGCCTAAGAATTTAAATTCTGACTCTACAAAGATGGGATTGCCATCCTCTCTAAGAAATTCTTTAAAACCCAACCAATAATTATGCCCGATTGTTAATTGCAAGTAGAAGCTGCTTGTGTCATTTGTGTGAGGTGTATCTTGTTGAAGTTAAATTTTAAAAGCATTGCTATTTTATTCTCATCTTTTGCAGTGGTACTTTCTGTATGCCAGTCAGCTTCTGCAAAACCAGTTGGGCTAGATATTGGTGGGCGAAATCGTATTCCACCAGGTCAAGAGCAAGAATTTCTGAGATATCAACTAGACCATAATAACGATCTGCGCCAGATACGAGTTATCCCTGAATGTAATGTGGGATTTGGTCTAAGCTGCAACAAAACTGGAACAATACTCGAACAAATAGTAAGGTCTAATGGCGGACCTAGTTACGATCAAATGTTAATGCGCGCCGCTGGCGGGCCGCAAAACTACCAAAATTTTACTGCGTTTTATGGTAATAGTTCTAAAGTTTATGACACGCCATACATATCATTCTGGCGAGAACAACAATCTGCTGGCTCAATTCTAGACAGTTCTCAATACGTTATTGGGCAGTCTGTGAGTCGCACTCCCGTAGCAGGTTTAGGAACTGTAACTAAGAAATTTGCTTGGTCGCCGTTAACAACAGGCGATAAACTCGATACCCGTAGTGGATTACTGGATTTAAAATATTCCTACGGGCGCGTCCTTTTGAATGAAGTAGCAAAAATTCCTAACACCGAACAGCAAATTCGCTCTTTAGATTTGCCGCCAGATATGACGCAATATTATTTAACTAACCTCTCTAGGGGGTTAAATGCGTTAAAAACTGGAAACGAGCAGGCACTTCAAGATAGCATTTTAAAAATCTTCTCTTTTCCATACTCTCCAGTCGCCGTAAGTGGTAGCGAGTACGGACGCGTACCAATTGCAGCTGCGGATCAGTTGGCACTCCAAGGAATACCTCTTTCAGGAGAAACTTTAAGCGTACAGCCAGTATTCTTAGCTCCAGTAGATATAGTCGCTGCCCCAGATGCTCCTGTGGCTTTAGAAGAACTCGTACCAGCAGCAGAAGGTGGCGGGTTTAATTTTCCAATTTTGCCAGTACTTGGAGGTCTGGGTCTTGTCGCATTACTCTTGGCTCTTGGAGGAGGAGATGATTCTTCCAGCCAAGCAAGTTCCCCAGGAAATACACCTGTGACTGATGTCCCGCCTCCTGTGACCAACGTCCCGCCTCCTACTCCCAACCCGCCACAGTGCATTCCTCCTGGTGGTAATGCTACTCCCGGTAACGGTCAAGTTATTGGAGTTCCTTGTGATACCAACGTTCCCCCACCACCAGAAGTAAAGAAGGTGATAGAACCGTCAACGCTCAAAGCGATATTGCTGCTAACTCTTGTAATGTTTATACTCAGTCGCAAATATCGGTCAGTGCAAATAAAAGGTTAAAGTGTGAATTGATATTGGGCTGCGATCGCTTTAACAAAAAATCCCTCAGTAGCTAGCTGAGGGACTTATAGTTTCCAATACTTTTTACATGAAATGTATCCCACAACAAAAGCATACCCGTCCTTTCCAAAAAAGGTGTGCCAAAGTGCCTATTTGTCAGAAGGCAGGAGGCAGAAGGCAGAAGGCAGAAGTATGGATTTTTAATTTTTAATTGATTTGTCCCTTTGAATAGAAGCATGACTAAGCTAATCGAATACGAAGAGGCCAGCGACGAAGTGCGCTCGATATATGACGACATTCGGGCTACGCGCCAGAATGACTACATTAACAACTTCTGGAAAGCCATAGCCAACCATCCCCCTACCCTGCAACGAACGTGGCAGGCGGTTAAGGAAGTAATGACCAGTCCCGGCGAACTTGACCCATTAATGCGCGAACTAATTTATATCGCTGTGAGCGTAACAAATAACTGCGAGTACTGCATCGCCTCGCACACAGCAGCAGCGCGTGCCAAAGGTATGAGTGATACCACGTTCGGGGAACTAATGGGAATAATCGCCACGGCAAACACAACCAATCGTCTCGCTAACGGCTATCAGATTCCTGTAGACGAGCGATTTAAAACGTAGGCTTAATTACGAATTACGAATTAGAATGACTGGTCTTAATCATACGTGGCTGCCAGCACCAGCAGATTTAACTTTATTGCCGGATGAGGTTCATGTCTGGCGAATTGACCTTGACCGACCAGAAAAGCAGTTACAAGATTTAGCAGCAACTCTTGCCAACGATGAATTTGCTCGTGCTAAACGATTTTATTTTGAGGAGCATCGGCAACGTTTTATCGCTGGTCGCGGTATCCTCCGCTGTATATTGGCTGGGTACTTGGGTATTGAGCCGCAAAAAGTAGAGTTTGATTATGAACCGCGTGGCAAACCAGTATTAGCAGAGACTTTGGCAACCAGTGGGTTATTGTTCAACTTGTCTCATTCCCAAGGGTTAGCATTGTGTGCTGTGAATTATACTCGCCAAATTGGTATAGACCTAGAATATATCCGCTCGATGTCTGATGTAGAAGCTCTTGCCGAAAGGTTCTTTTTACCTAGAGAATATGCTGTAGTGCGATCGCTCCCTATTGACAAAAAGCAAGAAGTATTCTTTCGCTACTGGACTTGTAAGGAAGCTTATTTAAAAGCAACTGGAGAAGGAATTGCTCAGTTAGAACAAGTTGAAATAGCACTAACTCCCACAGAACCGGCGAGGTTGGAGAGATATAAAAACTGGAGTCTTTTAGAGTTAGTCCCTGCTGACAATTATCTTGCTGCTGTTGCTGTAGCAGGTTTTGGCTGGCATCTAAAGTGCTGGCAGTATTGATTGAGACAGGGAACAGTGAAGTAACTGATAACTGACAACTGACAACTGACAACTAACAACTGACATTATTTATGATGCGTACTGATTTCCAAACGACGATTTGGAGTCCAATTTTCTGCTCGTCGTTTGTTTAATTTAGCCACGCCCAATAAGCGATAAATTCTATCGACAGAAGTGGGAGAAATTTGTCCGATAGCAAACATGAGTTTTGTCACGGCTTCCGTAATCAAATTTTCGTTGACAATTACCTCTGCTTTGTTGTGCTTAATAGCTTTGATAACAGCATTCACCACTCTCATGGGTGTAGAAGTACCAGCTAAAGCGGGTGCAGGTATGTGGCTATCAGCAGTCATGCCAGTTTCAGAAACATATCCCGGACAAATTGATGAAAAATAGATGCCAGTACCCGCCAATTCCTGACGCATAGCATCAGTCCACATAATTAAACCTGCTTTACTAGCAGAATAAATGCTGTTGTAAGCAACGCCTTTTTTACCAGCCAAAGAAGCAATATTGATAATGCGACCGCTACCTCGTTCCTCCATACTGGGTAGTAATAAACGAGTTAATTCCATCGCAGATAAGAGATTAGTTGTTAATACAGCTTGAATTTCTTCTCTTGAATAATCTGCAAAAGCTCGATGAATTTCTATGCCAGCATTGTTAATTAAAATATCAACTGGAGCAACAAATTCTTGAATGTGTTGGACTAAAACTGGCAATTCTGTCAAGTTTTGCATATCAAAGGGAATACTAATTCCTTGACCACCCAAAGCTTTGATTTCTTCGCATGTTACATCTAGCTTTGATTTGGAACGAGAAATGCAGACTATAGTTGCCTGTTCTCTTGCTAGTGCGCGCGCCAGATATACACCCAGACCGCGTGAGGCTCCGGTCAAAAGTACTGTCTTCCCTTTGAGAGTTGTCATTCTAATTCACTGGTATTTTGATAAAGTGCAAACTGAACTTTGTGCGCCTTTAAGTTATTAGTGAGCGGTTGACTGTCCTTTGAGAGAAGCAAAATGTTTGCCACCTAACTCAATTGCTGATTGTTCGCAACCTGCTTTCAATCTTGTTAAGAGATATTCCAAATCAGGAGTGATGATATTTGTACCGTGATCTGGTTCTATCAAGCAGGCTAAGTTAATATCTGTGCCGTATTGATTTACCAAATTATAAACACCTAAAAAGTTGAACACGCCTGATTCATAAGTGCCACAAGGTACAGAAGGATTGTCAACTCCCATAACATATTCATGCCCCTGCAACCACTCAACTGCTGGGTATCCGTGGAAATGGATCATCGGCATTCCATTGCTAATTAAGTTGGGTGCATAAAGAGATGCAGATAATGCGATCGCCAGCATGACATAGACATCATAAGAAGGTTTGATATCCGCTGTTTTTGGGTCAATTCCTTCTGGTACATCTAAGAATAATTTATCCGTTAAACCAATTCTTAAGATGTCACTTTCTAGTTGTAAGTTAGTTTTATTTGAACCAGAACGAGCGCTACAAATCCAAATATCGGGAATCTGTTTAAATTTATATTCTGCTCCTATTTTGGTTTTTAAATACCGTCTGCCGATGGGATTTTGCCGGACTTCATCACTGTTAAATCCAGTAACAGGAATTAAGCTTTGCCACTCACTTTCGGGTATTTCAATTTCACCAATGTACTTTGGGGGTTCTGCATAAGCGACAAAACCATAAGAAACACCTGTTCTACCATTGACGATTACATTCACAATATCTCTATGCGATCGCCTTTTAATCACTTCACTCAGCTTGGAACCTGGAGGGAAGAGGTTTGTATCTGCTAGCTGAGTACTCAAGCTGACTAACTTTTGGGCATAACTTGATAACTCTGGATTGTAGTTACCTAATTTAAATTTGCTTAAAGGCAGCGGTAATATGGGAACATAAACTTTAGGAATTAGAGATTTTAAGACAAATCTATCTATTTCATCTATTGAAAATACTGAATCAGACAGATTCATGTTTAAAATGGAAAATTGTGATTGAGAAACTCCAATTACAATCTCCGAAAAGGTTCTAACCAAGGTATTCAAACCCATTTTGATTTTCTGTTGATAAGGAGTTTGGAAATTCACAAACTCCTTATCTATATCTGTGAGAACGATTACTTGAGTGTTTGTAGGGTCTTCAATAAATTTAGCAGCACAATCTTCAGCCCAACCAATTAAACTCCCAATTCTCGAAACTGATATTTTTTGATCTTTCAAAACAAAGCGCGAATACAATTGATATAACTTCTCGGCTGCAAACGTTTCAGCACGGCTTCTGATTGTCGGTGGTCTATCAACATCAATTACAGCATTAATTCCAGTTTTTACTACTCTGGTTTTGATGCTTTTTTTGATGTTAGTAAATGGTATATTAATTTCATAGCGAAACTCTGTGGTAGCTTGTTGCCAAGGTGTAACGTTCACTCCATATTCTTGCAACTTCTGTTCTAGTTCGGCTCTAAATTTGAGAATTTCTGTATTTTTGTATCCCTTCGGCAAAGGTCTAAAAGTGATACTCAACCTTTGAGCCATGAGTTTGGGATCTATAATCGGTTCCTTACACTCTAAGCTTAATTGATCGCCAGTTTCTCCTATTAAACGACCAATGGTTTGTAAACTTAAACCTTGTGGTAATGGTATTGTAGGAGTAATGTTGGTGTTACGTTCTCGTAAAAATTCCAGAATTTCTGGCTTACGTGCAGTTAGTTCTGCTTGGATATCTGGTGTTAATACTCCTTTAGGAGAACGGATATTTAATTTTTCATTTTCAACCCAAATTTTTACGCCTTTTTGGTTGAGAGTTGCTAAAATTTCGGATGCATTCATAGTAATTTCCAAATTATTTTAAGACTGTTATTCAAATTATTTGAATACCCAACAAAACATAAAAAATTCTTCCTCACTCCCTTGCACAGACGCGACTCATCACATCTCTACTGCCTATTTTTAAATTTCAAAAACTTCGGACTCGTCAGCTTGAGATTCTTCGGCTAAACGTTGGGAAAGTAATTCGATAGTCGGAT
This sequence comes from Dendronalium phyllosphericum CENA369, assembly GCF_016056275.1. Taxonomy (GTDB): domain Bacteria; phylum Cyanobacteriota; class Cyanobacteriia; order Cyanobacteriales; family Nostocaceae; genus Dendronalium; species Dendronalium phyllosphericum. The sequence continues at coordinate 21,215 of NZ_JAECZA010000060.1, forward strand.
AATGCCACAGTAGTAAGGGAGATAACTGAAATCCCAAAAATTTCCCTGCTTTGGCTGCTAGAAGCATTCCCTGTGCTGAATCTAAACCGTAACTGTCGAGTGGTGCTTGAATGTCAATTTCTGCTGCATCGACTCCTAGTAATTCAGCTAAATGAGATGTTAGCCAAGCTTTAATTTCTTCTGCTGTATAAGTAGGAATCCGATTAGATGAACTCATGTGCAATCCTTGAAGATAGGGTTAGCTCAATTGAAAAAATAATCTTAAAAACCGAGTTTATTTTGGTAATGTATTCCTAAATAAAATATCAAAAATTACATTCTCATATTCTCTGTGCCTCTGCGCCTCTGCGTGCAATTTCATGAATCATTTAGGAATGCAAGATAGCAGCCTATCTGAGTTGTGAAAAATAATTTTTTAATCGAACCACAGAGACACGGAGAACACACAGAGAGATAATAAGTGATTTAGGAATGTTAGAATTACTCCACTCGGTTTCTAACGGTTAAATCACGCCAGATAAATTAGTAGAATGCTCTGGGCGATACTGACTGTAGTATTCAGTAATTTGCACTCCTTGCATTTTTAAATTTTGGATACGGTATAAAAATGCTGCTCCTGTCATGATGTGATAAGCAACATCAACAACTCGCCGATTATTTGGTTCAGCTAGATAAGAACCTCTTACCCAGTCATTGAAGCTACCCATTGCTGGGCCACACCAAATCTGATAATCGACTTCTCTACCTTTTTCACCAGAACTAGACCAACGGGAAGATAATCCTAAGTACCAGCGAAAAATTAGTGCCATTTTCAACTTGGGATTATTGACAGCTTTACCCAGTTTTTCCGGATTTTTTTGCGATAGATAAGCTGCTGTTCCTTCCCATACTTCAGCGATAGTTCTGCGGAAAATTTGTTTTTCTAGTTTCTCTTTTTCCGCAAGCGGAATTTCTTCAATTGAGTCATATGTTCTGTATAATTCATACAATTTTTGCGCCCTCATGGGAAATAAAGTTCCGCGTTTGAGAACTTGCAGTTTTACTCCCATTTCAAACATGTCAGCTGCTGGAGCCATCATCACATCAGCCATTTCTGCTTGCGCTAATAGTTGCTTAGTATGTTCGCAAGCACCTGATTCAATGCAAGATTGATTAATCGAGCCAGTCATGACATAAGCAGCACCCATCATAAAGGCTGCTAAGGCTGATTGTGGTGTAGCAATTCCGCCTGCTACTCCGATTCTTATAGGTTGTTCGTAATGATATTGTGCTTGAATTTCATCGCGTAAGGCAATAATTGAAGGCAACAAACAAACTAGGGGACGATTATCTGTATGACCGCCAGAATCAGCCTCTACGGTGATATCATCAGCCATCGGAACTTTAGCTGCAAGTTTTGCTTGTAACTGAGTAATTAATCCTTGCTCAAGAAGTTCTTTAATAATTCTAGCTGGTGCTGGTTGGAGAAATTTACTAGCTACTTCTCGACGAGAAATTTTAGCTATGACTTTGTTTTTGATTTCAATTTGATTGGCATCATTTAAACTTAATCCCGCAACGCGGTAGTAAACAATGTTGGGAGTTAAGTCTAGAAATGCTGAAGCTTCTACAGTTCTTACTTGATGTTTGAGGTATAATTCTACAGCACGGCGTTCAATTGCAAGTTCGTTAGGACTATGAATTAAATTAAAAGCATAGGGGCCGTGAGGTAAGGCTTGTTGAATGCGATTAATTGCTGATTCTAAACGTTCTGGAGGTAAACCACCTGCACCAAAGGAACTTAAAATTTTCTCTTGACCAAGGGCAATAACCATTTCTTCAGAAGCAATTCCACCAGCCATTGCGCCAGTCACATAGGCATATTTTACGCCATGAAAGGAGAGGAAATTCGGGTCGCCTAACTGTTGAATACAGATTGGTGCAATGGACGCTAGTAGTTCTAATTGTACCGTTGTTCCATTCTCAACAGGATATAAATAACCTTCGTTTGTTACACCGATTTTTCCTGCAACTTTTAAGATATAACAAGGTTTATCTAAGACTTTTAATTTTTCCTTAATGGCTGTCTGCTCAAAAGATATACTATCTAAAGACCCTTTCCAAACCATGTTTTGATTGTAGGTATAGGCAGAAAAGCCAAGACCGTTATCATGTTTACTGAGCAGCGCATCTACAGTGGTCACAGTAGCTATTCCTCAAAGTATAAGCAATGGTTTCTAAAGGATGGAGGTGGAGGAGAAAGGATGAAGTTTAAAATTTGAGCCTTCATCCTTTGTACTTAATTACTAGAATTCTTCATTCAATAAGTTCTCAGCACAAGCTAGTTGTAGTTGAATGATTTCGCTCATTTGTTTGCTAAAATCTTGTCTAGCTCGTAAAAAGGCAGTATGGGATTTTGTTATCCGAGAATTGTTAGCAGTCAATGTTTGATACTGAGACTGCTTGGAATCAAATATGTTAATAGCGTTGTCAACTTCGTTATTTTTAACAAATGAAGACGAAATAGTTTGAGAAATTGCCTGTTGACTAGTAGTTGACTCAGAAAATTGTAGTTGTTCTTGAGTTGCAAAACCGTGTTCAATGATAGTTTTCATCTGGACTTCTGCTGGCTTAGTTTTAGCTGGGGAAATGTTCTGGAAATGGCTGTCAGGTTTAGCAACTTTCTGAGCAGATTTCAGAGAATTTATCAGTTGGGCATCACTGGATAATGGTATGTTTTGATGCAAATTGTGGGAGCGATCGCGTCTATATTTATCCGCAATATTTTGGAAAAATTTGCGATTTTCTTCACTCAAGATTGTGGCGGTAATTGAGTCGCCTCCTAAGGTTACAGTTCTCAGAGTTGGTTTATTTTGGTTGCTAGTTGCTGCAACAGAACTGTAGAGTGGGGCTATATTTATAGCAACTCGATGGCTGACCAGTTTTGCTAACGCTTTGACAATCGAAGTATGGTCATCCATACCTCTACGATTGAGGGATACTGTAATGTGTTCTTTGTCTTCTAAAATCTTATCGATCCAGCGAGAACAAACGCTACCAGCACCAGCTTCAATAAATATTCTGGCTCCGTCGTTGTAAACACGGTCAACTAATTTGGGAAAATCAAGTTGTTGGGAAAGTCCGGTGGCAATACTGCGAGCAATTTCCCCATTCTCAAGTTTGATAGGTTGATATTCAGCCGCAGAATAAAATACAACACCGGGAATAATTTGCGATGGCAAAGTGTTTAATTTCACCAATTCATCGTACTCCGATCGCATGGCTTCATTATGAATCACATGGTCGAAGGGAGCAGGAAAAGCGTTGCAACCTAAAGCTCTAATGATTCGCTGACAAGCTGCTGGTTCGCCGGCAATTAATACTTCTTCATCAGTATTAATCTGAGTTAAATAAACGCGCGGTTCATTTTCTAAACATTCTCTGACCTGTGATGGAGAGGCCATGAGAACATAGTTACTCCAAAGATTATTATCTGGAGTTGAGGAATTTTTTGGTAATCCCCAATACTCACGCACGGCATTTTTCGGCCCGGATAATCTATCGCCAAATAAAGCTGAAGAGTTAAAGCTGCTACTGCCTTGATAAAAATTGCTCCAAACTCCTTGGGCAACCATCATACTGGTTTCACCCAAGCTATACCCAAACACATATTTGGGTTGAATTTGAAAATCATCACGAATAATTGTGGTGATTAATCTGGTAAAAAACATTTCGGCTTCAAACATTGCTAAAGAATCACTTAGCAATCGTTTTTCTAGCGTTTCCAGATGTCTGGTTGACAATTTATTCAAGCTTCTGGGGAAAACTAGCCTTTCCACATCAGCTACACGTTGGTAAATACTTTTCACCATTGAGTCTTCGTAGACTCTGGGGAATAAGTGAAATAAATTACGACCGATACCAACGTATGAATTAACCGCTGCTGGATAAACATAGGCAATCTCACCTTTTTTACCCAATGGGTTAGCAGTAAAGTAACTACCTGCGGGTGTTAACCAGTCTGTCCCTTTATCAAAAGCGCTATTGACACCTTTACGGGCAGATTCGATTTCTCTGAGTAATTCTTTTTTGTTGCGTCCGGTTATTGCTAAAGCGTACTGGGCTTGTGATTGTTGTGTAAAAGTGGCAAAAGCTTGGCTTGCAGCAACTGATAAACAAGAACTTTTATCGATGCTTTGTTGGAGATTATCCAAAGCCTCTAAAAATTGCGCGCGTTGGTCGGCTGCTAGGGGGAACAGATAAAAAGGCATTTGTTCCAGATAGCTGCTGCTGTATTTTTGTTGGTCGGGTTCTTCCGACAAGATTAAATGGGCGTAAGTCCCATCACATCCAATACTATTCACCGCCGCAATTCGCCGTGTAGAGTCTTTAGCAAGAAACCAAGGTCTTGATTCCGTAGCTACATAAAAAGGACTACCTTCCCATACTTGTGGTGCTTTCACACCAGACCAGTTAGGCGTGGCGGGAATGTACTTGTGATAGAGACACAAAGCAGTTTTGATTAAACTGGCAATTCCAGAAGCTACTTGAGTATGACCGATATTAGCTTTGACGCTACCGATAGCACAGTGCAAACCATTCCCTACCGCAGGATAAGCTTGTACTAAGCCAGCAATTTCTGCTTCATCTTCGTGGAGAACGCCACTACCACAAACTTCTACATACTTAACTTCGGCTGGTTGAATACCTGCTTGCTGAAAAGCTTCCTGACAAACTTGAGTAACCGTTGCTGCATCAGCACAGTTAGAGTAGACTTGCCCAAAAGTTAGAGCATCAACCACCGCATAGATGCGATCGCCATCTTCTTTGGCAGTATCATAACGCTTGAGTACAATTGCGCCAGCACCTTCACCAACTATCCAACCATTGGCTTTTTGGTCGTAACTCAAAGTATTAGCACCAGTGTTAATTGTTGCTAACTGATTTCGCAACAACACACTTTCCACCCCACCAGCTAAATCTACAGCCCCAACGACAACTGCATCTGCTTCCCCAGAAAGCAGTAGCATTTGCGCCACTTCCAACGCCTTGAAAGCCGAGGTTTCCATCCCTGTGATGGTAAACGAAGGCCCGGTAAAATTCCACAATGAAGAAACCCGACTCGCCATAATGTTGGCGATGTAACTCAGATATTCACCAATATCTACTTGATGGTGGACGCTATCTTTGACAATGGTTTCCAGTTGGGCAATTTGTTCTGGCGGTAAAGTAATTTCCGCAGCGTTTAAGCCGTCTTTAATCTGCCAAGACAAATCCCAGCGTTGCTGTAGCTGGTGGACAGATAACTCTGTCTCAGCCGCAATAATTACCGCAACATTGCCGCCTTCGGTAATTTTCGCATCTTTGAGGGCGCGATCGGCAACCTTTAATAGTAACAGTTGTTGCGGGTTAAGTTTTTCTACTTCATTGGGCGGGATTTTGTAACCGAGAGTATCAATGTCAAAATCTGTAATGTATGCCCCTATCGGTGCTTTTCCCTCTACTAAACCGTACTCTTGGAGTAAGTCTTTTTGTTCATCTATGCCATGCCATCTTTTCGGTGGTAAAGGGATAAAATGCTGTTTGCCATCATAAATACTACGTTCAAAAGCATCTAATCCATTGCATTCACCAAACAAGGCATCCATGCCCACAATGGCAATCTTGCCCATGCTATTACTTTCTTGTTCCAACATCATCATTTAAAGTGTGAGGGGTGAAATATGAAGTGTGAAGATAGAACTTACGCAGTAACTCTCTAAAACTCTTCTTTGTGTCCTTTGCGTTCTTTGCGGTTTATTTATTTCAAAATTTTACGAAGTGTAAATTACAAAATTCATCCTTCAGCCTTCGTTTGTTCAATAATTAGATGAGAATTAGTCCCACCAAAACCAAAAGCACTTAAAGCTGCATGTTTAGTTGTTGCATTCGGCCAAGGCGTTGGAGTTTGCACAATCTTCTTCGCAGAAATGACATTATTTTCCGAACCGAGAGGTTCATTCACATTAATAGTTGGTGGAATCACATCACTAGACATACTCAGAATTGTCTTAGCCAAACTAACCATACCCGCAGCAACTAACAAGTGACCAACATTAGCCTTAGTAGAACCAATTAAAGGAGATGCTTCGTGTTGACCAAAAAAGGTTTCTATCGAATTGAATTCAGTAGTATCTCCCAATAAAGTACCAGTAGCGTGACACTCCATATAATCAATAGCCTTCGGACTCAGTTGTGCCTCTTTGTAGGCTCGTTCAAAAGCTAGTGTTTGCCCTTTAGAATTAGGGCTAAGAAAATGCTTACCCTTGCCATCATTAGAAAGCCCATTACCGCAAATGGTGGCTAAAATTTTATCGCCATCTCTGACAGCATCGCTATATCGTTTCAGCACCACCATCCCAATGCCTTCCGATGTAATTAATCCTCGTGATGCCTTATCTAGAGGACAGCTAATACCGTTTTCTGGATACCCTTGAATCCCAGAAAAGAACATGCGTAAAAATAGCGGATCGGAACAACTGATTGCACCAGCAAGCATCAAATCAGCTTTACCAGTCCAGAGGTAATGAGATGCCAATTTAATAGCATAAAAAGATGAAGAGCAAGCTGCATCTATACAAAAATGATTACTAGATAAAGACAGAGCTTGAGCAACTAACGCCGCCGGAAAACCACAAACCATAGCATTGTATGTTGATGCTTTAGTTGTTGTTGGTAAAGCTGATAAATGAAAATCTTTATCTTGTAAAAGTTCTGCGATCGCAGGCTCAATAGTTTGCCGATAAATTGGCGCAACTAATTGATTTGATAGCTTTGTCGGTAAAGATAAAGCTCCTAAAATTACGCCACATTTGGAAAGTACATTTCTGTTTCCCCAATAACCACTCTGCACAATTGCTTGCTTGGCAGTATAAAGCGACCATTTAAAGGTGTTGTCTAAGCTATTTAGAAATTCTGCTGGTAGATTATATTCGCTAGCATCAAATTTAAAGTTGCGAATAAATCCTCCCCGGAGGTAGTAAATCGTTTCTGGTTTGCCTTTAACTGGGTCGTAAAATATTGCGGGATCTACGCCCATTTCTTCAACAGTAACAGCTGATGTCGAATCTTTTGCTTCAGCAAGATTCTGCCAAAATTGCTCAGGATTGTTAGCATCAGGAAAGAGGCATGATAATCCAATGATGGCTATTTTTTCCACTACTGATTCCTCGTTGGGGTATTTGGTGACAGGGCAATTTTTCAGGGCAGCCAGAAGAATTTACGCTCCCTAGATGCGATGGTATTTACACAGTTCCCCAAACTTGAAAGGATTTATAACAAGATTAAATGTTTACTGTTGACTGTTGACTGTTAAGTATTTGTCTTACTGCAATAATACCTAATTTTTCGTTTTACGCAGAGAGCAGAAAGGAGTAAGACAGTAAATACAATATTAGCTTACTATAGCAATCCTAAATCATTGGTGAATTTTTGACACTTTTCTTTTCTCGTTGTGTCTTCTACGTTTCACCAAAGTTCAGCAACGGCTCTGCTGCTTAGATTATTTGTTGTAATTTGCTAAAAAACAACTTCAATAGGATTGCTATAGCTAAATACTCAAAAGTAATTAAGCTGTTACAAATCAAAGTTGTACATTCACTTAATTAAACAGTCATCAGTCAACAACCACTACTTACGCTTGTGTAAGTTCATAGGTGCAATTACAGCTTTAGCTCCTAAGATGCGTGAGTAGATTTTTCCCTCAGCATCATGGAGGTAAAAATTAGCAGTTACACCAGTTGCTGTTTTACCTTCGACTTCGCAAGAAACATAAAATGGTGCGTTACAAGGCACAGTTCTAAACTGTTCAGAATGCGTTAATTGCCCCGGCAAACAAACTTCTTGATGAAAATGATTTAACCAAATCCATAAGGCTTGTGTACTCAAGTCTGTTGTGTAGGGATTATGCCATTGTACGGGGAATTGTCCTTGTTGTTGGGGTGTGATTTCTTTCCAAAAACATTCGATAGTAATTTTTGCTGGACTAATATTTAAGACTCTGACAATTTTCTGAAAAGCTGGGCCATGAAACAATGATGAATCGCCGTTTTGATAAAAGTCTGTGCCAGAAGTCGTGATAATGTTATCTTCTGTGAGATTTACGGCTTCATAAATCGGAGCCTCTGGCATCTGTCGCACCAGTTTGATTTGTGCTTTGTAGTGAAAATGAGTTTTACCCGCAGGATTCTTGCTTAAGATTGTAGTTTCAAATTCAACAAAATCAGACTCAGTTTTAGCAAGCTCTTGTATTTCTAGAATATGTTCGCTAGGGGAGTTTTCACTGAAGGTAATTCCCTTCAAAACTTTGAAATCTTTACAACGCAAATATGTGTAACCTGGATAAAGTTCTTCACAAGCATTAATCATCCAGGACATGGCACAGGTAGCTGGTAATACCGGAGTACCAGCCAGCGTATGATCGTGGAGAAAAGGATTGGTTTCCACTGTCATCCGGCGACGGATACGATAGCTTCGCAGTTCTGCATCTACAGGTGCGGGTGGTCGAATGCTAGGACTGCCAATCACAACTTGTGTGGTTGCATGATGAGTGGGATGTAATTCGTTGACAAGCATTTGTGTCCCAGCTTCTACCGGAATAATATCAATTCCGCGTTCGGCAAAAGCTTTTTTGAGTTCTGGTGTCACCATGCCACTATCCCAACCTCCCCAGTTAATCGCAACTACGTGACATTGAGGATGATGTTGCTTAATTAAATGGGCTGATTTGTTGAGGATTTCATTAGCGATCGCATAATCTGATTGTCCGATATTACCGTAAAAGCCGCTGACGGAGGAGAACAATACTAAATGCTCAAGTTGCTTGGGATCGATACAAGTTAATAGATTCTCCAACCCTTGAACTTTAGCAGTATAAACTTTTTCAAAATCTTGGTCAGTTTTCTTTTCTATTAATTTATCGGCTAAATTTCCCGCACCGTGAATAATACCTGTGATTGTTCCTGTGCTTGCAACGGCAGAAGCTAATTTGTTTTGTAAATCTGCAACATCTGTAACATCAACGCTGATATATTCTGCCTTTGCCCCTGTTTGTTGAATTGCTGCTAAGGTATTTTTAATTTCTCGGCTAGAAGCAATTTTGTTATATATCTTTTGTACGCTCATGGGTGTAGGCTTCTCTCCTTGAGAAAGCAGATTTTCCATGATGCGTTTTTTTAATGCCGCTTCTTCAAAACAATCTCGGACAAAATCTGGCTCGGTTTCTAAGATTTCCGAACGACCGAGGAGGATGAATGTACAAGGTTGGTGTTGTGCCATTTTGATAGCACATTCAGCCGTAATTCCTTTAGCACCACCACTGACGAGGAAGACAGATGAAGGACGAACCTGGGTTTGTGCGGTCATACTATTTAAGATTTGAAATTTTGGATTTGGGCGTTAAAGCTCATGCAGAGGAGGACACTTGCGCGAGCGGCTTTCTTGAGCAAAGTGTCCGTCACGCACCAGACGCAAAAAGAGGAAGATAGAGGTTTTGTATTCTACTCTCTTGTTATCTTCTTCCTTCGCGCTCTACTCTGTGGGAAGCCGCTTGTGCGTCTACGCGTCCTTTGCGGTTCGTTAAAAAATTTAGGTAATCTAGCAGCAAGACCGGAGTAATGCCTAGATTTGAAAGGGGGAAACTCAGGTAGAGGCGGAAGCTCCGGTAGTGGGGGAAGCTCCGGTAGCGACGGAAGATCGGGCACAGTCGGAGGCTCCGGGGGAAGTTCGGGTAGCGGAGGAAACACAGGTATAGGGTTCAATTCAGGTAAAGGTTCTTCCATGAATTTCCCCTGTCCCCTACTTCTTGAAGGAAGTATTGAGGGTGACGCGTCCCTGAGAACCGTAGGCGACTTCACTAATGTAGAGATTAGGGTCATGAAGTTCGGCAATAATGTGTTGGGCTGATTGCTGGGCATCCAAAGTGGGGCTTAAATCAATGGCGCGAGCAAACACTTTGGGCCATTCCCATCTCAGCGTTTTGACTAATCCGAATAAACCAGCAGCGATCGCTCCAAAGTTGGTGTTATGCTCAAACCCAAAGGCTCCATCTAATCGAGTCACGGTGAGGAAACAACTACGTCCATAACCTGCTGCTTCGTTGAGGGATTTCTTTAGGTGTTTGGCCATGAAGAAAACGTGCTTAACTATCGCCTTGTCCTGTTCGAGATAGGAAATTGTGCTGGTGTGACTCGTCTGGAAGGCTGGATGAATGTGGATCAGCGCCCCAATCGTGCCGAAGTTAGTCGCGATCGCTGATAATTTGTGTTGGAGAAGTTCTTCACTCATATCTGCTAGGGTGATGCGATTAACTCCGGCTGGTAAAGGCGATTGTTGCGAGACGAGCGATTGGGGAAAGCTTAAAACCACTACTTTCCAACCGCGTTCGATTAAGGATTGAGCTACTTGGGAGGTGGTGAGGGAGCCATCATCGATAATTAAACTGATGTGTCCCTCTGGTAACGCGAAATCTAAACTATCCGGCGGTGGCAGAAATTTGAGTTTGGCTGGACGGCGAGTAACGTTACCGATTATCTGGACTGGCTGGAAGTCAAACTCAGGCTGAGACTTTTTTTTTTCACCTCCAACTAACTGCTGGAGATAATCAACTATTTGACCAATGGTGCGGAGTTCTCCTAGTTCTTCAATATTTGGCTTGGGTAGGTTGGGGTACATTTCCTGCATCGTCCCTAAGATTTCTACCCGTTTGATGGAGTCAATCCCTAAGTCAGCCTCCATATCCATATCTAGTTCCAGCATCTCTACTGGGTAGCCAGTTTTCTCGCTGGTGATGGCTAAGAGAGTTTGACCTAAGTCTGCATACTCATTGGTAGTTGTTTCCTCAATTTCAGTCTCTGCGCTCGCTGGGCTAACAACTGGATCGGGTGTAGTAACTACCGTTACCGTTGCTGGAGCTACAATCGTTGTTTGTGATGTCTGTTGTACTTCGTTAATGGCGATTTCTACAGAGACACTTCTAGAAGCGTGGGATTGCAGATATTCGACAACTTGACCGATGGTGCGGAGTTCTGCAAGTTCTTCTAAGTTTGGCTTGGGTAAGTCAGGATACATCTCCTGCAATGCTCCCAGGATTTCCACTCGTTTAATAGAGTCAATCCCTAAGTCAGCCTCCATATCCATGTCTAGTTCCAGCATCTCCACTGGGTAGCCAGTTTTCTCACTAGTGATGGCTAACAAGTTTTTATCTAAGTCAGAGACATCAACACTAGGTATAGATATAGGTGCAGTAATTGTCAGTGCCGGTTCCGTACCAGATTCAACAGCGGTCGGCGTACTGATTTGGACAATAACCTCAGACTGAGTTTCGATCGCTGGGATAGGAGCGGGAACAGATGCCTCTACTACAGGCTCAGGGGCAGGCTCAGGCTGGATTTCCCAAATAGAGGCAGCGGGGGTTACAGGTGCTTCAGTAACCTTTGAGCCATTATTCGCTACTGGCTGTTGTACGGGTTCCGGCTGGGTTTCGACTATCTGAGTCGTAGGGGGTACAGGTGCGTCAGTAACGGGTGTGGCGATAGTGAAAGGTACGTGGCGATCGCTTACGCCATTAGATAATATCTCGGTTGGTTGAGTAGTTACGTCTTCAGAAAGTAACTGCGAATACTCTTGTTGGATTAGTTGGAAAAAGTTTCTTGCGTATTCTATCTGCTCTTGGAGATATTGCTCGTGGATGCGTAGAGTTTCGCCTTGTTGGGCGTGAAACTGCGTCATGCTACGCTCGACACTTTCCATCACAACTTGCCTCAGTTGTGCGGTTTCTGTGGAAGATTTAGTGTTAGCAAACAAAGCATGTTGCTGTTGCATCAGTTGGAAAAACGTTTTCGTGTATTCCACCTGATGGTTGAGGTAAGTCCCGTGGGCTTGTAAATTCTCAGCTTGGTTTTGCTGAAACTTTGTCAAAAGGTACTCTAAACTTTCTAGCACCCGTTGGAAATTTTGAGATTTTTCCGGTGTTGGTTGCATCTTCGCTTCCTGGGCTAGTTGAGGTGAAAGGGTCGCAGGATTCATTTGGGGTAGGGGGGATGAGGGAGATGAGGAAGACGCGGAGAGGGGGAGACGCAGGGACGCGGGGAATTTATCATCAACACTCACCGTGTCACCGCGTCCCCATGTCCCCGTGTCCTCTTCTCGCCCGTTTCTAGATGCGGAGGAATTAGTATTATTTGAAAATTCGGGGATGGGTGTAACGCGTCCGTTACTTTCTTTTACTGGTGGAGTGGGAACCACTGTTTGAGAAAATTCAGGAGTGGAATTGTTGGATGGAGCAGCAGGTAAACTAACTTTATGTCCATCCTCTAAAGCTTGAGCAAAGGCGTTTTTGGTTTTTTCTGAGCGGTAATTAATGCCGTTTAAACGTACATTCAAGGCTTTCTTTGGCTCAGTTGCGGGAAGTGTAGGCGGTACTTGGTACGGATCGAGGTTTTTCAAAGGCAAACCAAGGACGCGTAACTGTACGGCTGCTTCTCGCAAAGAGCGATCGCTGTTCTTTTGGGTACTAGGGTTCAAGGCAATTGTGATGTGGGGGCGATCGCCAAGGGTATCTTTCACTAAGTTGGAAAGAATTCGTCTCGGCCCAAATTCCACAAAGCAAGTACCGCCAGCTGCATAGATATTTTCAATTTCCTGCTTGAACAGCACCGAGCTGGATAAGTGGCTTTCAAAGATTTTTTGAATATTTTGGGGTTCTTTGGGATACGGCTTGCCAGTAACGTTGCTGAAAACGGGGATTTTGGGAGTTTGAAAGCCAACAGATTTAGTCGCGATCGCAAAGGATTTTTGAGCGAAGGCAATCAGCGATGTATGGAAAGCTGCTGATACAGGTAACAAGACAGCCGCGCATCCTTGTTCTTGCAATGTCTGTTTGACTTTAGCGATTTCTGCGGTTGGCCCGGCGACAACAAATTGCGTTGGAGAGTTAAAGTTAGCAATGGATACCTGCGGATAATGCCTCAGTACTGCTTGTACTTTGCTGATATCTTCTTTCACAGCCAACATACTGCCCGCATCGCGATCGGGGTCTTCTGGGCCTGCCATCGCTTGACCTCTGGCTTTCACCAGAAACAAGTAATCTTGGTCGCTCAAAACACCTGCTGCCCACAAAGCTGTTAGTTCCCCAAAGCTATGTCCGGCGACGAAATCTGACTTAAACCCAGCTTGTTGCAATATGGAATACATTCCGGCACTCAACACGCCAATTGCCGGTTGAGCGTATTCTGTGCGTTGCAAAGCAGCAACTTGAGCATTTTTTTCTGCTTCTTCAAACACCGGACGAGGGAAAACAATTTCTGATAGCGGCTGCAAATTATCTTTGATTAACAAGCTATCCATGTAGCCATGTAAACGCCGCATTAGGGGGAAATTCATCACCAATTCCCGACCCATCTCCAAGTATTGCGAACCTTGCCCGGAGAATAAAGCTACAACTTTTCCGCCCAATTCCATACCAGTGGAACGATAGAAAATCCCTTGGGGATGATCCCAGGATGCTGCTGACCTCTTGTGTTTCAGCCAGTCGATACTAATTTGCATCAACTTGCAAGCTTCTTGCACATTCTCAGCGACAAACCCAACTCTGGCTGCAATTATCGGAATTTCTGCTGATTGGCACTCCTGGACTAATTGGGCATAATGCCTTTCGCCGTCATTCGATTGCAAGTTGTTTAAAATGTCTTCGCATTTACCCAAAAGTTGCGCGGGGTTGGGAGCAAACAGTACTACTTCACGCGGACTATTGTGTAAGCGATAGGGACGGTTTTGTTCGCTTTCGTGTTCTTCCAAAACGACGTGATAATTTGTACCACCGAAGCCAAAAGAACTTACCCCAGCACGTCTTGGCGCTTCACCTTCGGCACGAATCCAAGGTCTAGTTTCGGTATTTAAATAGAATGCCGAATTTTCAATGTTGAGTTTGGGGTTCGGCTCGGTAATGTTGATTGTGGCTGGTAAGATTTTGTGATGCAGTGCCAAAGCAGTTTTGATTAGACTTGCCGCACCCGCAGCCGCTTTTGTATGCCCGATTTGCGATTTGACGCTACCTAAAGCGATGTGCTGTCTTTTGGAGTCGTGTTCGCCAAAAAAGTCTCTTAAAGAACCGAATTCTGTCGGGTCGCCAGCCATTGTGCCAGTACCGTGCGCTTCCATCAATCCAACGGTAGCGGGAGAAAAACCAGCATCATCATACGCACGCCGCAAGGCTGTTACTTGCCCTTCTTTACGAGGTGCATAAATACTCTTGTAGCGTCCATCGCTAGAAGTTCCAATCCCTTTGATGACGGCATAGATTTTGTCGTTGTCGCGTTCGGCATCTTCGAGGCGCTTGAGGACAATCATGCCGATGCCTTCACCCAGCATCATCCCATCAGACTTAGCATCGAAGGGTTTGACGTTCTCACTAGGCGAAACCGCTGGGGTTTTGCTGAAGGATATGTAAGCCATGATGGTGTTGTCGGTATCCACACCACCAGTCAGCATCATGTCAGAACGATGTTCTATCAGTTCGCTGATTGCCATTTTTAAAGCGCCGAAGGAACTAGCGCAAGCAGCATCAACTACACAATTCATGCCGCCAAAGTTCAAGCGATTGGCAATTCTACCAGCAACTACGTTCGCCAACATTCCGGGGAAAGCATTCTCATCCCACTTCACGTAAGCGCTTTTGATTTTATCAACGATTTTTTTGGTATCTTCGTCAGACAAACCGCTGCTTTTAAGAGCTTTTTCCCAAATCGGATATTCTAAGCGCGCCGAAAGTGGCATTCCCAATTGCTTGGCCATTGCCACACCCAAAACTACCCCCACAGTCTCGCGATTAAATTCATGAGATTCGCCATAACCAGCATCTTCCATTGCTTCTTTTGCAACTACTAAACTCAATAGTTGCGATACATCTGTTACTTCCAAGATGCTGGGAGGAATGCCAAATTCCATTGGGTTGAAATCAACCTCTGGGATAAACCCACCTCTTTTACAGTAGGTTTTATCTTCAGGAGTTCTAGGGTTTGGATCGTAGTAATCTTTGACGCTCCAATGTGTATCAGGCACATCGGTAATACAGTCAATTTTATTAACTATATTTTGCCAATATTCTCGTAAATTTCTCGCTTTGGGAAATAGAGAAGCCATGCCCACAATGGCTATAGGATTTTGTTGTAATTGTCTATTAATTTTGTTAATTGAGATTGGCTTTTCTGATTTCATTTTTTTTCCCTCTATAACCTTAATCAAATCCTTTTCACAATTGTTAATTTGGGCTTCTAACTCTGCCAAGGCAGTATCAATTGAATTAGCAGACATAGGACATAGACTGTTATTGAGTACTGTGGATGGTGAAGCGACAGTAATACCATTTGGGATTTGAGATTTTAAGTCGCATCTTTGGTGCCCTGTCAGCACAACTGAGACAACTTTTTAGTAGTCCGCGATCGCCATCTTTTTCCAATTGGTATAAATTCTGTTGCTTACCAAAAATGAGTTATCTCTTCTTTTCAGCAGCTAGATATCCTATCTGCTAAGGCTAAATGCTTTTCTTCAAACAAACACCACACAACAAGGATTAAAGATGAAGGATAAATTTTATACTTCATGCTTCAAACAGCGCTCGACTCTTGATATTGTGGCAGTAGGTCGATGACGTTGTTGAAACTGGTAAAATAGTCTTGGAGTGCGTTAGCTGCTTGACCAGTAAATTCAATCCATTCGTAATGGCAAATATCTTGAGCAATTGTATCCCACTGGAACAATGAAAACTTAGGAGTAGCTATTAGGACAGAAACGCTTTTTTCTCCCAAACTAGTTTGAGTATCTAGCTTAACAGCAACAACGTAGCTGGTGTTAATGACAACGTTCTGTATCTTGATAAATGCCATAGCCAGTTTCAGCGTCCAGGATAATATAGTTTATGGAATTTGACCAAGAAGAGTTGACAAGTTCGTTACAGAAAAAACATCTCATTTACTCCGAATTCATGCAATTTTCTGAAACAATACTTGACTACTTGTGAGGTGATGCTAATGCGATTTGGGTTAGTTTTTGTTTTTTACGTTCAATCAAATAACTAATTTTCCTTACCGCTTTGAAACGTTTGAATTAATAAAAAGACTAGCATACTTTATAGAAACTAAATCATTCCTTTAAATTAATTTCAGAAAAATGCTAGCTGTTTGCTGATGCAAATCTTGAATTAAAAATAGTAAACAAGTATATTTTTTGACGAAAATATAACCTTGATACTTGACTTAATAACACCTGCAACATGATTTTTTTGACCATCTGGAAGACTTTACAAAGGTGTTGGCACTAAAATAGGCATTTAATAAATACATAAATCTGAAAGCATGACTATCAGTATTTATTTTTCAGCAGAACATCATAATTAGACAATGATTTTTGATGAACTTTAAATATAAATCAATTCCTAGAGAGAATTAGTTATTTATAAAGCAAATATTAATTTTTAGAATAGTGCGTCATAAACAACATACAAATGATTTGTAATGAATCACAAAAATGACAATAACCTAAATTATTATCTGACAAGCAAGTTACAGATTTAGAACCAACTTTATGAATCAAAAACTAAATATAAATACTCAGAAAAAGTAGGAAACAGAAGCATAGATTCTTCATTTTTAATTGATTTTTCTTCCTCATCCCCCTCGTCCCCGCATCCCCGCGTCCCTCCCCTCTCCG
>NZ_JAECZA010000061.1 GCF_016056275.1 Dendronalium phyllosphericum CENA369
GTATCACCATACAAATTTACGTTAGTTTAATAGCCTATCTAATTTTACAGATATTATCTATCCCACAACAATGGGGACATACACTATTAGATAAACTTCGCTATTTACAATCTTGTATGTGTCAGAAAATCAGTTATGTTCATTGGTTTGAGGAAATTATGTTTTGTTGAGTAATTTAATCTTTTTAGAGCTAGTGTAACTAGATATGTAAAGTTTTGTATTAGAATTCAACATTTCTGATATTTTTACTAATGCTTGTTGAGAGTATGTACGAGATATATGTATATGTATGTAATATTTTAAGCCAATAAAATAGCAATAATTCATTTGTTGCCCTAGAAACTCTAATTATGAAAGTAATTCAAACTCTTGCCCGTTATTTTCCAGATAAATGTGGAGGGATTCAAGTAAACCTCAACGATTTACTACCAAAACTGCGATCGCACAATATTGAAATTAAAATAGCAGCCGCTAGTAATGGTTCTAGAAAGGAATATACTTATGAGTATAGTGATGTAGAAGTTTATCGATATCCTGTATCTCCTATACCGAAAACACAACCTAATCATGGGCAATATCCTCATGGTAAATTTGAATATTTTGCTAATTGGCTATCTAATCAAAAAGCAGATATATATCATCAACATCATTGGGAAGTACATTGTGGACTGCCTCATCTACGTTTGGCAAAGGAATTAGGTATGGCAACAGTGGTAACTATCCACTATCCTTTACCTATTTGTCAGCGAACTACTTTAATGTTTAATGGACAGCAGGTTTGTGATGGCAAAATTGATGTCTTGCGTTGTTCCCAATGTGCTGATACTTTGAGCGGCAATTTACCTGCGGCAATAATTAAAACTTTAAGTAATTTGCCTATTTCTATCTTGTGTAAATTACCTTTGCCCACAAGTGCCTATCTCCCAGTTTCTGTAAACGAAGGTAATTTAGGACGCTTTGTGCGTCCTTTTGTTGTTCCTGGTTATGTTAATGCTCGTCAACAAAGTTTACTAGAAATGGCAAAATTTGCTGACAGAATTATAGCAGTGTGCGATTGGCTTTATAAAGCTCTAATTATTAATGGCGTTCCTGAAGAAAAACTCCTTCTGTGCCGATGTGGAATTGCTGACGTTAAACCAGAAAAATTGTCGCATAATAAACAGCAATCTCAACCTTTAAAAGTAGTTTTTTTAGGACGTTGGGATATATATAAAGGTGTAGATATTTTAGTACGAGCAGTTAAAGATTTACCTATTGCAATTCCCATTGAATTAATAATTCATGGCATAGCTCAGGATGAACGATATCGCAAGCAAATCTTAAAATTGATTGGTAACGATCCCCGCATTCGTATAGAGAAACAACTCACAAGGGAAGAACTGCCAAAAGCCCTGGCTAGTTATGATATACTCGCTGCACCTTCCCAATGGTTGGAAACAGGCCCTTTAGTAGTACTGGAAGCTCACGCCCTATCCCTACCTGTAATTGGTTCTAATTTGGGGGGAATTGCCGAATTAGTAAGACATGGTATTGATGGATGGTTAGTTACAGCTAACGATGTCAAAGCCTGGACTGATGCGCTACAACGTTTAGCAACAGATGTAAACTTACTTAATCAACTGCGCCAAGGTATCAAACCTGTTCGCACTGTAAATATGCAGGCTGCGGATTTAGCTGCTATATATAGCAACCTCCACCATTAGATTTAATAGCACTTACTTCTGGGGGTAGTGAAATCCGAATAAAATAAAGAGGCATTCCTTACCCATAACAACTGAGGATCGCGGAAAATTGATCCTCAGAGTTATTTCTGCATGTAGAACAGACGGATAACTATGCTAGAACAAGGCACTATCAGCATTCATACTGAGAACATTTTCCCGATTATCAAGAAATCCCTTTACTCAGATCATCAAATCTTCTTACGGGAATTGGTATCCAACGCTGTAGACGCGATCCAAAAGCTGAATATGGTATCCCGTGCTGGAGAATATACGGGAGACATTGGCGAACTGGAAATTCAGATTGCTATTGACAAAGACAAAAAGACCCTTTCCATTACCGATAATGGCATCGGGATGACAGCAGAGGAAGTAAAAAAGTACATTAATCAAGTTGCTTTCTCTAGTGCCGAAGAATTTATTCACAAGTATGAAGGCAAATCAGACCAACCAATTATCGGTCACTTTGGTCTAGGCTTCTACTCCTCCTTCATGGTGGCGCAAAAAGTTGAAATAGACACTCTCTCTTACCAACAAGGAGCGCAAGCTGTTCATTGGAGTTGCGATGGTTCTCCAGAGTTCACCATAGAAGAATCACCCCGTACAACTCACGGCACTACCATTACCCTGACTCTCCAAGCAGAAGAGGAAGAATTTTTAGAATCAGCACGTATCAAAAATCTTGTCAAGACTTATTGCGACTTCATGCCAGTACCAATCAAACTGGAAGGTGAGGTAATAAATAAGCAAAAAGCACCTTGGCGAGAATCTCCCAGTAATCTGAGTAAAGAAGAGTACTTAGAGTTTTACCGCTACCTGTACCCTTTTCAAGAAGAACCACTATTGTGGGTGCATCTGAACACTGACTATCCGTTTATCATCAACGGAATTTTGTATTTTCCCAAAATGAAGCCAGATGTAGATGTGACAAAAGGGCAAATCAAACTATTTTGTAATCAAGTTTTTGTCAGTGATAACTGTGAAGAAATTATCCCGCAATTTCTCACACCAATGCGGGGTGTGATTGACAGTACCGACATTCCCCTAAACGTATCACGTAGCGCCCTACAAGGCGATCGCACCGTGCGGAAAATCGGCGATTATATAGCTAAGAAAGTAGGCGATCGCCTCAAAGAACTTTACCGCGACAACCGCGAACAATATATTAGTGCTTGGAAGGATCTCGGCACTTTTGTGAAATTTGGCGTTCTCAATGACGAGAAATTCAAGAAACAAATCGAAGACATCATCATCTTCCGTACCACAGCTAAGATTGCTGAAAAAGCTGCTACCGCAACTCCAGCAGTTGAAGTACAGTCTCAAGAAGGAGATGTTTGGCAAGATGTCACCTCTCCCTCACAGGAATCTACATCCAGCACTCCTTATACCACTCTTAAAGAATACTTAGAACGCAATAAAGAACGCCACGAAAATCGGGTTTTTTACTGCACTGATGAAGCTACTCAAGCAACTTACGTAGAACTACATAAAAACCAAGGTTTGGAAGTCCTGTTTATGGACTCCTTTATCGACACCCACTTTATCAACTTCCTAGAACGGGAATATCAAGATGTGAAATTTACGCGGGTAGACTCCGATTTGGATAATACCCTGCTAGATCAAGATAAAGCTGGCGAAATTGTCGATCCTAAAACAAATAAAACTCGCAGTGAAGTCATCAAAGAATTATTTGAAAAATCCCTCAACAAACCCAAAGTCAACATTCGCACCGAAGCTTTGAAGTCTGACAATCCCCATGGCACACCACCTGCAATGGTACTACTACCAGAAATTCTCCGCCGTCTGCGGGAAATGAACGCGATGATGCAGCAGCAGTCAGCAGAGTTTCCCGAAGACCACATTTTGCTGGTAAATACCGCTCACCCCTTGATTCAAAATTTAGCGAATCTCAGTCAAGGCAGTATTATTCAAGGTGATGGTCAATCACCTACAACGCAGTTGGTGAATATGATTTGCCAACACGTTTATGATTTGGCACTGATGTCTCAAAAAGGCTTTGACGCTGAAGGAATGAAATCTTTTGTTGAGCGTTCAAACGAGGTACTAACTAAGCTCACAGAACAAGCTAGTAAGTAAGTTGTCAGTTGTCAGGGGTCAGGAGTCAGTAGTTTTATCTCCTCCGCCCCTCTGCTTCCTCATCCCCCTCATCCCCCTCATCTCCCTCATCTCCCCATCTAAGCCCTAAAATAGAAAGGTTGTAATAAAATCCAAGCAAACTGGAGATACTTGATATGTCTCGTCGCTGCGAACTAACTGGTAAGAAGGCAAATAACGCCTTTGCAATTTCTCACTCTCACCGTCGTACCAAACGCCTGCAACACGCCAACTTGCAAACCAAGCGCGTTTGGTGGGCAGGTGGAAATCGTTGGGTAAAACTAAAGCTATCTACTAAAGCCATCAAAACCCTAGAAACTAAAGGTTTAGAAGCAATGGCTAAAGAAGCTGGAATAAACTTGAATCATTATTAAGCTTCTGAACCAAGGTATGTACTACCAGCCTTAAGACTCAGAAATTTGCTTAGTATTAAGAATACTTACCACGTAGCCTCCCTATTTTGGGGAGGTTTTTAATTACTTTATATTATTTTGTACTTAGTTGATATGTTTCATCTAATAGGTGGGTATTATAAGCTTACCGAGCTAACTATATCTTCATGAAGTTGCTTTCAGATGAAATAAATTTTTTAAAGTCAATGTCAACTTATCCTTTGTAATTCATGAATTAAAAATCTGAAACAATCAGTCTTTTTTAGAAGATATAAAAATTTGACAACCGATCTAACTTCAAAAATCAGTCTTTATGTTTTCATCCTGCATTCGTGAGTTAGTTTAAAAAGATAATTAGCTACATAATCAAACAAAATTTTGCCTGTAAATTCACTTAACAGGCAAAGTTTTTCATTGCCAAAAAAGCAAATTTTGTAAAAAATTACTTGACAAGAAAGCATCTATGTTCACAAAACGCCAGATAGTCAAGACAGTAAAAAAAATATCCAAACAGATTAGTAAGAATTTTTTATCTGCAATTAAAAAGCAAATTATTTGGCTACTCCGAACTTTATTTGTACCTAAGAGACGACGAAGCTCGGTGAATGCTGGTTTTGTTTTGCCAACAGTAGTAATGGTATCGTTGGTAGTTTTGCTGCTAACTACGGCGATTTTATTTCGCTCTTTTGAACGCTCTAAAAATGCTAGCAATGTTCGAGTGAACGAAACTGTTCTCAACGCTACAACTCCGGCAATAGATAGAGCTAGAGCTAAGTTAAACAAGCTATTTCAAGATGGACGCTTACCACGAGCTACACCAACAGATGATGCTTTGTATAGTACTTTGACAAACAACATCAATGAATATACTTTTGGAGATGAAACTCCGCTGAAGTTAACTCAAGGTACTAATAACATAACAACAGCATGGTTGTACCCAGTTGATACTAACAATAACGGCAAATTTGATAGTTACACTCTTTACGGTATTTACTTTAAAAATCCTCCCATTACCAGTGGGGTATATACCCGCGCCAGAAATACTCTAGAGGCGAGAACTCCACCCATGACTGCTGGTAGTGTAAATGGAGATTGTGGAGATAATCTAGGTACGAGTGCCACCTTGGTAGGTAGCACTGGCTGGTTTAATATTGGCGGTAAATTGAAAAAAAGCTTTTTTGCATACACTGCAACTGTTCCTATTACTACTCCACCAAATAGTAATTACGAGCAGTATAAAGGTAATAAAGGTTTTGTTGCATTAGAGTACGAACAAGACCGCGTGCAACTACCTTTGGTTAATAATGCAGTTGTTTATGAAGATGATATTGCACTGGCTCCCGGTACTAGCTTCAAGTTGAATGGTCGGATTTTTACTAATAGTAACTTCATTACGGCAGGAGTAGGTACTGCCACAGTTAAGCTGTATCAAGTTAGTAGTGTAAATTCCTGTTTTTACGAAGATGACAACGCCAAAATTATTATTGGTGGAAATTTAGGTGCTGGAGGATTTACAGATGCTAGTGATTTAAGTTCTAGTACAGTAGTCCATTTATACAGAGGAAAAGGAGTCGACCCTACCACTGTTAGTGGTGGTGGTGCAACTCCTGGTATTACTGCTAACAAATCAGTCACCGCAGGGCCGAGTAACATAGCATACAACAGCCTCGCTTATGTACAACGCATCAACCGCTTGGTTAGCGCTCAAATGGCTAATTCTGCAACTGGCGACCCGCAGGAAGTAAAAGATGCGATTCAAAAGCAAAAGACTAAACTTGGTTTATCAAGTTACACCACAGACGAAGAGGAGCGATTCCGCCGACAACAATTAGAGGCTTACTTTAAAAGGCGTACCCGTCGTGTACCTTATGCTGAAGTTGGTTTTGGAGGTAATGCTTTAGGGGATTATGCAGTTGGAGGTAGTAAGGAAAGTGAGTTACTTCAAAACAAAGACACTGCGGCAAGTTCACCAGATCCTGATAAGCTACGTCCACCAGATCCTTGGATATATCCCACCGATACCACTGATAATACAACAGGTACTAATTATACTAAACTGACACTAAATACAAGCAGTAGCACAAAGCTTTTACCTGCGGCAACCGAACCTAATACACTACAAAAAGATTTAGAAGGTAAAGAACAAACCTTAGGCGACCGAGCTTTGATTGGTAATAACCTTCCCGAATTATGGTGGAATAAAACAAGCTTTAGCTTTGTTGGCCCAAATCCGCAAGACACTCAATCGCTCTTAAATTTTGTGTGGGATAACGGAACTGGAACTCGTACTCGTCGCAGTCGTGTAGAGCAACTAGCTGATTTAGGAGCCACAGAGCGAGATAAAGATTGGGAATTAGCAGCTGCTAAAGTACCAACTAGTCCACAAGACCCTGTTGGCGGCTTACGGGTAGTGACTGGTGCAGGGGTTTACTTACCTAGTCGTTATACCACTACAGGTCGTGTTGCTGATGTTGTTAACGGTATTACTATTACTGCTGATACCGATTTTTCTACAGCTGCTAGTGTAACTACAAACATCTGGTCAGATATGATGCCAGTAGCTTCACAGACAGCTGCAACTAGTAATGGTGTTAAAGATGCAGATATCGTATTAGTCAACGGCTCACCCAAATCTGGTATTAGCGTTTTAGTAAGAGGTATTAAAACGGATCAACAGCTACTAGATGAGTACACACCTTACCTACGGATGCGGGCTACAGCAGTTTACCACTATAACATTGCAAGCTACAACGAGAAAGCACCGTCACCTATTGCTTGTGTCAGTAGCTACTACGATCCTACAAGCAACGCTAGAGCCAGAAACAAAACAGGTCTACCTGATGTATCCCCCATTAACTCACCTCAGGATAATACAAATAATGGTAACTCTAATAATGGTGTAGTTTATGCTGCTCCTGATACTGCTAATGGTGAAACTACTTACGCTAATGTGCTCAGTTACCAAGCTAAATTACAATATCCCAACGGACGTTGGGTGAATGAGCCACTCAAAAACGCTTTAGCAAAAACTACTACTGCCGCTCGTACTCTTTCAGAAAGGTCTGCCGTTGAATCTGCACTCTGTGCTATCCAAATTTTAGATGGTACTGTTAGCGTTCAAACTACTCCTATTATTCCTCACGGTGCAATTACGGAAACTGCTTTTCTTGATGCCAGACAAATTAAGGCAATTCATAAAGACAATGGAACAACTCCAGCTTTAGAAACATTCACAAATGCAGATAGCGGAGCCAGTGTACCATCCGCAGCAGATTACAACCTCCCCAAAGAACAGCGTCAACCTCTAGAAATTCGCGCCACAATCTTAGATATTAATCAATTGCGTCAAAAATCTATAAGTGGTGGCGTGTCAACTGTAACAGAATATTTGCTGCCCAATAGCGGTATTATTTATGCTACTCGTGATGACGCGCTTTTAGATTTAAGTTCGACTAAACCTACAGGAGTCTCATCTACACAACAACAAGAAACTCAGAAGACAGAAAGTCCTGTAGACTTTATACTCGATCCAACTCGTCGTCCTAACGCCATTATGTTAATCAATGGCGATAAAATCTGGCGTGGAAGTACAACCAACGATCAAAGATATAGAGACGCAGAGAAAGGGCTGATTTTAGCTTCTAACTTGCCTGTGTATGTCAAGGGGAACTTGAATCTTCATACCCAACAAGAATTTACAGATGGGCTGCAAGATGATTGGAGCAATTTCTATACTCGCCCAGCTAGCGGACAGAAACGTAATGTTCAATTTGCCTGTCGTCCAGGCGACGCAAGACTACAAAATTGTACTACTGGAGACGAATGGCGACCCGCAACTGTATTGGCCGATGCTGTAACCCTACTCTCTAATAGTTTCCAGTTGGGTTTTCGTAATGATGGGGACTATGACTTGAACAATAATTTGGGAGATAGCAATTCTAATAATGCATTTAAAGCAAATGGCTTTTTTACCAACAACTACGTTACAAATGCTAACTGGTATAACAGTAGCACTGGTTTTCCTAAAATCTTTAGTTCTTACCTAAACAACTTTGTTACACCTATCCAACGACGAGTAACATTTAACGAATATTTAATGGAACTTTGTCCGAAACTACCTGTTTCGGCGTGTGGATCTGGAGATTGGTATGTTGATTTAGATCCAACAAACCCAACAAACTATACTGCCCATAAGCACACGTGGGACATTAGTGGCGGAATTGTAGGTCAAGCTCCCGGTGACTTAGAATCGGCTACGACAGCTACACCCGCTGCTACTGCATATCAGCGCTATCCTCGTCGAGTTGCTTTTAAGCGTGACACCACCATTGGTAAGTTGGGTAATTTGGTTCTTGATAGTAATAATCTTCCCATACCTTTGGGAATCGATAGTAGTAGTGGCAATGTAGCAGAGTTTCCCTATAGCAGTACTACTTATCCTAAGCAAACAAGTAATGCCTTGTGGTTCCAGACAACTACAAAAACCGATGCAAAAAGTGACAACTCTAATGATGATCCTGTTGATACACATTTATTACTCGTCAACGAAACTCTAAGCAGTACACAAGCGAGCCAACCACGTTTGCAGGCAGTTTTACAAATTAATAAACCCTCTGGAATACCTTCAGCCGAATCTACTACATATATAGGCCCGCCTTCTAATTCAACAGGGAGTAATGTTCACAACAACTGGCTGCAACTAGCTACCGATACAACCTTTAATTTAGTGTCAGCAGCTGGAGATACTCCAGCACGCTCCACAGAAGACAATGGTGGCTTACACAACTTTGTACGGTTTTTGGAAAACTGGAACCCAACAGATACTACAGCTGATGCTATAAAAGCGAGGATTAGTGGCTCTTTTATCCAGTTTAAGCGTAGTGCTTATGCTACTGGACCATTCAGGTCATTGTTAACAGACTCGTATCCTATCGTTGGTAACGGTAATAAAGCTCCTTTTTATATAGCTCCTACAAGACAATGGGGTTATGATGTCGGGCTGCTATCACAATCGCCTGACTTGTTTGCCCAAAAATTGGTGAGAGTACCAGACGATCTGCCAGATGAGTACTTCCGAGAAGTTGGTCGAGACGATCCTTGGGTAAAAACTTTGTTGTGTGCAAAGAGAACCGACGATACCTATGCAATTGACGCAGATCAACGTCCTTGCTCTTAGAGACAGAATTTTAGAAGTTGGTAACGACCGATGATAAAGCACAAACAAAAGCAACAAAACTGTCCTTGCGATGATTCTGGTTTTACAATCATTGAGTCATTAGTAGCAATAATTGTAGTTGCCATTTTACTAGTTGCGATCGCACCTGCGATCGTCATGTCAACAGCTACTAGAGTTCAGGCTCGACGTGTGGAACTGGCTACACGAGCTGCCAAAACATACATTGATGGGGTTAGAACTGGAGTCATTCCAGCACCTCAGCAAATTAACCCAGTACTCGATCCTCCCAGTACGACTCTTAATAGAAATCTTGTAAATACACCAAGCGACTATTTAATTTACACAAAGATGCCAGTTCCCACATCGGCAAGCGACCCAGATTTATATTGCTTTACAAAGGACGCTATTATCACTGTTGGAGTGTGTGCAAACCAAGATAAACTATTGGGATTCTACATTCAAGCTCGTCGAATTGTCCAAAGTACTACAGCAAGCGACGGCTACCGCTTAGGAATTCGGGTTTATCGCGCAGATGTTGACTTTAGCAAACCTCTAACTGCTAGCACTAGTACAACCAAGAATACTCAAAGAACTTTCACTAATGGAATAGGCGATCGGCAATCACCATTGATCGAAATGACTACTGACATTGCTAGTACTAATACTTCATTTAAAGCTTTATGCCAGCGTCTTGGTGTTGCAACAAATAAAGCTTGTGAATAATCGGCAAAGTCGAATTATTCAATAGCCATCTATCTATTCACTAAAGAGAAGAACAGAGTATGATGAGGGCACTAAAATTCCTGCTCAACATCCAACTAAAACGCTCGAAGGGTATTCAGCAAGTTGGTGGTTTTACCTTAATTGAATTGTTAGTAGCCATAGTTCTAGCATTTCTTGTAATCGCGCCATTGCTAGGATTCATGATTAACGTTATGAGTACAGACCGACAGGAGCAAGCAAAGGCCAACTCTGAACAAGAAATTCAAGCAGCACTCGATTACATTGCTCGCGATCTACAACAAGCTATCTACATATATGATGCTACTGGCGTTGATGCTATTAAAGCTCAACTACCTGACCCAAGCGCAACAGATAGAGTGCCTGTACTTGTTTTTTGGAAACGAGAATTAGTCAACCAAGCAATTACAGTTACAGGTAGTGACAAAGATGATGCTTATGTATATTCATTGGTTGCCTACTATCTAATTAAGGACACTAACACTACTTGGTCTAATGCTGCTCGCATTGCTAGATGGCAAATTAAGGATGGCATAGCGAGTAATAGCGGTGTAGCTTGTACTGGATATACAGGCAAGTATATCAGTGGCTATTGCCCTAGCGGAGGTTTTGCCCTTTTTAATCTTGATGGAGTAGGCACCATAGAAGAAAAAATGAATAAGTGGACAAGACTCAGTCAATACACTACTAAAAATAGTAGTGGAGCAGATGTAGTCAACAATGTTAGTTACTCCGATACTCCTATAGTACTTGTTGATTTTATAGACCAAACAATAACAGGAGCGCCAGGAGCGACAACATGTCCTACAGGCTCGTCAAAAGTAACACCTACTAGTTTTAATACTATTAACACAGGTCAAATGACTAGCTTTTATGCTTGTGTGGATAGGATTAACACTACAGCACAGGTGTTTTTAAGAGGTAATGCAATTGCTCGGTTACAAAAAAATAACTTGGATTATACAGCTAGCAAAAGCGCCTATTTTCCAACTGCAAGTATACGAGTACAAGGGCGCGGTTATTTATTTACTAAGTAAGTGCTGAAAATAAAAATTAATTATAGCTGATTATGAACAAGCTAAGTTTTAAGTCGTTGTATACCCACGATGGAAAGAAGAAAACTCAACGGCAGTGTATAGCTAGTCATTTTGCTGTGAAAAATGTTCCACAAGAAGCTGGCTTTAGCATGATAGAATTAATCGTCGTAGTTGTCATGATAGGGGTGCTAGCTGCGATCGCAACTCCTAGCTGGCTTACCTTTATAAACCGACAACGGCTCAATAAAGCTAACGATTTCATAATCACTGCCCTACAAGAAGCACAACGACAAGCCCAAAAAACCAAACGTAGCTACAGCGTCAGTTTTACAACAAATAGTAACAACGTAGCAAAGATTGCTATTTATCCTGATGGCTCCTTACCTGATAACTACTGGCGTAATTTAGGCGAGGATGTACAAATTAAACCAGGAACAGTATTGCTTGGTACAAATTTGAGCGATCAAAATACAGCTGGCAGTTCTGTTTCCTATGCTCAGGAATATAATGCTAGCACTAACAAACAAACAATTACTTTTGACTACATGGCTACTTTGCCTAATGCTAACTTCGGTACACCACCATCCAATTCAACAGATGCTCCTGGTATAAAAATTGCAGTAGCCATACCCAGTTCTAGCAGTTCTACATCCCCAACTAGTACAAAAAGATGTGTTATTGTAAAAACTCTCTTAGGCTCAATTGTCACAGATAAAGATAATAAATGTAATTAATTGTGTAGCAAATTAACATAAAATTTTAGTATAAACACTGTGTAGCAAATAGAATATTGACAGCAAAATTGTAATATAACGTGAGTTCGACAAATCTCTTCTTGCCAACTACTCTCTCCGTTTCGGAAAGAGAGAAACAATTCAGATCGTGGTTTTTTACCCTCTCTTTTTAGGGAAGAGGTTTGGAAAGGGGTTAAAAAAGTTCCAACTGAACTCGCGTTAATATAGGATGCATTTTATCTTTTTATACATTACTTGTTTGTTAGTAACTAAATAAGCTTGACAGTGTGTTACTTTTGATGTTTTAAATTGGTCAAGCACTTTCTAAAAGCAAGTTACTCAAATATAACTTTAGGAAGATGGCTGAAATTATTGAATTTACTGTAGCTATACCAACTTATAACGGTGCAAGTCGTTTACCCGAACTACTAGAACGACTGCACAATCAAACTTACACTGAAAAATTGACTTGGGAAATTATTGTTATAGATAACAATAGCACTGACAATACAGCTAAAGTTGTTCAAAGTTATCAAGAAAAATGGCAACGCCCTGATTTTTTAAAGTATTTCTTTGAAGCAAAGCAGGGAGCTGCTTATGCCCGCAAAAAGGCAATCGAAGTCGCATTAGGCAAATTTATAGGATTTCTTGATGATGATAATTATCCAGTACCTAAGTGGGTAGCAGCAGCTTATGATTTTGGTCACAAAAATTCTCAAGTAGGAGCTTATAGTAGTCAAATTCATCCAGACTGGGAAGTAGAACCTCCAACGAATTTTTGGCGAATTAGTCCCTTTTTAGCCATTACGGAACGAGGAAATATACCACTGCTATACGATGCCAAGAAAAATTTATTGCCTCCATCTGCTGGACTTGTAATCCGTCGTCAAGCATGGTTAGACAGTGTACCAAATAAATTTATTTTAAGTGGTAGAACTACTGGAAATATGCTGACTAGTGAAGATTTAGAAATGATAAGTTACATTCAAAAAGCTGGTTGGGAAATTTGGTACAACCCTGAAATGGAAATCTATCATAAAATTCCCCGGTTTAGGCTACAAAAAGATTATTTAATTCCCTTTTTTACTGGGATTGGGCTGAGTCGTTATGTGACCAGAACTGTGAATATAAAACCTATTTATAAACCATTTATTTGTTTTATTTATATAATAAATGATTCGTGTAAAATTATTTTACACTTGTTTAAATATGGACTCAATTTAAAAGATGATTTGGTTGCTACATGCGAAATGCAACTGTATCTCAGTAGCTTGATTAGTCCCTTTTACCTGTGGAAAAATGGTTATTTAAAATCTAAATAACAAGACAACTAGGAAATTCTTATGAATAAATTAGTAAATGATATTATAGATATTTCTGTAGCTATTCCTACATATAATGGAGCAAGTAGATTACCTAAAATTTTAGATTCACTTTTTAATCAAACAGGATTAGAAACACTCAACTGGGAAATTATTGTTGTTGATAATAATAGTTCAGATACAACACAAGAGGTAGTTCATAATTATCAAAAACTATATATTAATCGTTGTCCTTTAAAGTATTTCATGGAAACACAGCAGGGAGCCGCTTTTGCACGACTGCGTGCAGTGCATGAATCTAGAGGTAAGCTTGTTGCATTTTTAGATGATGATAATCTACCTGCACCTGATTGGTTAGCAAAAGCTTATAACTTTGGATTTGAACACCCTAAAGCTGGTGCTTGGAGCGGCCAGATTCATGGTGATTTTGAAGTAAAACCGCCAGAAAAATTTGAAAAAATTCAGGCATTTTTAGCCATTAGAGAACACGGTTCTCAACCACATTTGTTCGATCCAGATAATTTAAGACTACCACCTGGTGCAGCACTTGTCATCCGCAAACAAGCATGGTGCGAGAATGTTCCTCAACGACCTACTCTTAGTGGAAAATTACCTGGAGTTTTGGTGCAGGGTGATGACTACGAACCATTACTTTATATTCATAGTGGTGGTTGGGAAATTTGGTATAATCCTGCCATGCATACTTATCATCAAATACCATATTGGCGATTAGAAAAAGACTACTTATTAACTTTAGCTCGTGGTTGTGGACTATGTACTTTTCAACTACGTTTAATTAATTCTCCAAGTTGGCAAAAACCAATAATATTACTCAAAACTATTTTAGGTAATTTACGGCGATTATTAAAGCACCTCGTTAAATATAAAGCTAAATCAGAAAGCGACATAATAACACTTTTTGAAATGGAGTTTTACTGGGGTAGTATGCTTAGTCCTTTTTATTCTTTCAAGTCTTATTTTAATAGATTGATGGTAAACAATGTAACTATGCGCCATGAATAAAATAAACCCAAAATTACCAATAATTTCAGTAATTATTCCTGTTTATAACAGTGAAAAAACCATTAAAGTAACAATTGGTTCTGTTTTAAAACAAACTTTCGAGGATTTTGAATTAATTATTATTAATGATGGTTCCCAAGACTCAACTTTAGATGTTATCTCAGAGATTAAAGACTCACGAATCAAAGTATTTACATTCACCAATGGTGGTGGAAATGTGAGTCGCAACCGAGGGCTAAATATGGCACTTGGAGAATTTGTAAGTTTTCTAGATGCTGATGATATTTGGACATCTGATAAGCTTCAGTTACAGTTGCAAGCTCTCCAAGAAAATCCAACCGCAAAAGTTGCTTATAGTTGGACTGACTATATTGATGAGAACGATCGATTCTTAGTATCAGGTACGCACACGAGTATAAATGGAGATATTTATGAAAAATTATTGATAAATAATTTTTTAGAAAATGGCTCTAATCCTTTAATTTATAAAGAATCTATAATTGAATTAGGTGGATTTGATGAATCGTTAAAGGCAGCGCAAGATTGGGATATGTGGCTAAGACTAGCCGCTCGATATTTTTTTGTAGCTGTGCCTTGCGTGCAAATATTGTATCGAGTAAGCGCATATTCTTTGTCTTCTAATCTTGTAAGGCAAGAAAAGGCTTGCCTTCAAGTACTTGAACGCGCTTACCAAGTAAGACCATTAATAAATCAAACTAGTTGGAAATTGAGTCTTACTAATCTTTACAAATACCTGACTTGTAAAGCTTTACAACGACCATTTAATAAACAAAAAGGTATAGCAGCGATTAAATTTTTGTGGAAGTATTTCTTAAATGATTACTCAAGGCTTCAACGGATAAGCTTTACTCTAAAACTGTTATTTAAAAGTGTAATAATCATTATTTTACCACCTACTATATCTACAACATTACTTACAATTATGAAGTTAGAACTGAAGAAACTGAAACCTTGCTAAAAATAGTAGTAGTTAAAAATACTTAAAATTCAAATATATATTTAGGGTGCATTTACAGTATTCAATTAAGATAAAAAATATTTCCAATAATTGCTCTAGTAGTGGCTTTTCCTTACCAGAAATATTAGTCACTATTGTAGCAATTGGCATATTAATAGCTTTAGCACTGCCTAACTGGCAAAGTTTTATGGAAGTTCGCCGCCTTACTGCTGCTCAAGAAGAAATTTATCAATCTCTCAAACAAGCCCAAAATCAAGCTGCTAAAGAAAAAGTAACTTGGCAAACTAGTTTTCGTCAAAATAACAATATCGTTCAATGGACTGTTCATAAAGCAGAACAAGGACAATTCATTCCGGTTTCTGTGATGAACAATGATAAAGTTTGGTACGAGTTTCATCCAAATATTCGTATCGATCTAAACAAGAACAATAAAGATAAATACGAAACAACTTTACCAAAACACTCCTCACAACAAGTTTGGCGAGTTTTATTTAACTATCAAGGGTGTCCCATATATGAAGTCGGAGATGAGTGTACTGATACATCACTCAGAACTTTAGGACAGATAACATTATATAGCCACAATAGTGGTAAAGTTAGGCGTTGTGTCTATGTCTCTACTATTATAGGAGCAGTAAAAATGGGTAAAGAGCATTCTAGAGCTAATGAAAAAGACAAGTATTGCTATTAAGATATTTTTAGTTAAGTTAAATAAGGTACTGCGTGCTGCAATCATTAAGTAATTCAAAACAGCACCTGATTATTTTCACTCGCTATCCAGAACCAGGAAGAACAAAAACTCGACTGATACCTGCTTTAGGTACTGTTGGTGCTGCCAATCTGCAACGGCAGATGACCGAGCATACAATATCTCAAGTTAAAGAATTACAACAAGCAACTAATGTATCTTTGGAAGTGCGCTTCACTGGTGGCAATTTACAACTGATGCAAAATTGGCTGGGGCTGGATTTAGTTTACCAGTTGCAAGGTGAGGGAGATTTGGGTTTGCGAATGGCGCGATCGCTTTTCGATGCTTTTCAATCTGAGATGAAGCAAGTTGTTATTATTGGCACAGATTGCCCTGGTGTAAATTCCCGGATTCTTACCAAAGCCTTTGAGCAACTGCATAGCTTTGACCTCGTACTTGGCCCAGCAATTGATGGCGGTTATTACTTGATTGGTTTGCGTCGCTTCATTGGAGAATTATTCGCTAACATCGACTGGGGAACTTCTCAAGTATTGCAACAGACTGTGGATATTGCTGTCAAACTGAACCTCTTACATACATACTTGTCTTTATTGGCTGATGTTGACCTTCCAGAGGATCTGCCGATTTGGGAACAAGTTATCAAGGGTGAAGTCGGGGTATGGGACGATCGAGAGCTAGAAAGATGAAAAAGTAAATTCAAAATTTTGCTTTTTCTCTGCTTTCATTTCTTGACTCCAGCCTACCTCGTATCTTAAAACACCAAGAATTTTCTGAAGACACTCAAGTTAACAAGTGTTACTGTGGTGTAGTTCCAAACTAAGAGGCAGAAAGTTTATACCAGTATTGCATCTGCCTTGTGTTCCCAGATAACAAAGAGGTTGATGGAATAGGTAGGGTCATGGGAACAATATTCCAGTAACTTTAAATAGGACAATCTATTCTGATTTATCGCAAGTTTGAAAAACTATGACTAACCGTTTTGCCTCTGTGAACGCTGCCCTCACGCTAAAAGTAGTGGGGATAATTTTAATTTTGTCCTTTTTTCTTGACTTTTTAATTCTGTTGTTACCCTTCCAACCAACCGATCGCACATGGCAAATCAACTTAGCAACAGCACTAGTTGACAGGGGAATTGTGCCTTTAGTCGGTTTAGGAATGTTGTTTGTCGGCTATTGGATTGATGATGCCAGTGATGGCGATCGCCCACGCTCTGTAGACTTAAGATTTCCAGCTTTGATAATATCGAGTATCTTAGGGTTACTCTTTTTGCTGATTTTTCCTTTGCATCTCAATAATGTGCGTCAAGCTAGCACTCAAACCGTAAATCAAATTAACCAAGATGCAGATCAAGCAGAAAACCAATTGAAAACTCAGCTAGCACAATTTCAAGCTCAATTGAATAACGAACAAGGAAAAGCTCAACTAGAACAATTGCGAAATCAAGCTAGAGCTCAATTTACCGAATTGCTCAAAGATGACCAGAAATATAAACAAGCTCTTGAGAATCCTCAACTTCCCGCCACTCAAAAAGAATTGCTCAAGAAGTTTAAAGCCAACCCCCAAGAACTTGACAAATTTATCGCCCAGCAAACAGATCCCCAAGGATTGGCAAATCAAAGATTGAGTCAAATTCGGGAACGCAAAGAAGCAGCTGAAAAACAAGCTAAAGACAATGCTTGGAAATCTGGTTTGCGAATTGGTATTAGTAGTTTATTATTGTCCATCGGTTACATAATCATCGGCTGGACGGGATTACGAGGTATGGGTACTTTACAAGGTAGTGGACGTAAAGCAGCTGCACGTTAAAAGAAGATTGCAGGATGAAGGCTGAAGGCTAAAAAATCAAAGCTGAAATTTAATACTTCAAACTTCATCCTTAAAAACAAGGCAATTAGTAAAATTATTATTAAACTTAAAATGTTCTCAATTTACATACTGACATATAACGAAGAACTAGATATTGCCGCTTGTATTGAGTCGGCAATGTTATCAGACGACATTATTGTTGTAGATTCATGCAGTAGCGATCGCACTGTAGAAATTGCCAATCGTTATCCTGTACGCGTCTTTCAACACGCTTTTGAAAGTCACGGCCGCCAACGCACTTGGATGCTAGAATCCATTCCGCCAAAATACGAGTGGGTCTATATTCTCGAAGCTGACGAACGGATGACACCACAACTGTTTGCTGAATGCGAACAGGCAAGGCAAAATCCAGACTACATTGCTTACTACGTTGCCGAACGTGTGATGTTTATGAATCGTTGGATTCGCTATAGCACTCAATATCCCCGTTACCAATTGCGTCTGTTCCGTCACGGTAAAGTCTGGTTCGCAGACTACGGTCATACCGAACGAGAAGTTTGTGACGGTGCAACTAGCTTTTTAAAGGAAACTTATCCTCATTACACTTGTAGCAAAGGTCTAAGCCGCTGGATTGAAAAGCACAACCGTTATTCCACAGATGAAGCTAGAGAGACTTTGTATCAATTAAAACAAGGTAATATTAACTGGTGGGATTTGTTCGTAGGTAAATCTGAAGTTGAAAGACGGCGCGCTCTCAAAGATTTGTCTTTGCGTTTGCCTGCCAGACCTTTGCTACGCTTTATATATATGTACTTCTTTTTGGGCGGCTGCTTAGATGGACGGGCTGGAATGGCTTGGTGTACATTACAAGCGTTCTACGAATATTTAATTTTACTCAAAGTTTGGGAAATGCAGCATCTACCGACTCCTAGTTTAGAGACAGCAATACCTCAAGCTGGGGATAGCCAAGCAAAAACGCATCATTTGGCTTCAGAAGTTACCAAGGTTGACGCAGTTTGACTTAACTTGAGTTTTTATCCTGGTTGGATTGTCTCGATAAATTTTAGTAATTTTTTGGGTTACTTGGTTGAGCCGCAAGCATTCTGAATGGATATGATAAATTAATATTTTTAATATAAGTTTTTCACAAAAACATTTCTACGCGATCGCAAGATAATAACCTATGCGATCGCTTGTTTGTTTGTATTGTGAGCTTTTAGCAGCATCAGCAGCTTTTCAAAGAGCGCGGTACGATCGGAAATATCTCACAGATTAGCAACAATCATTTACAAGTCGCACAAAGAAAAGTAACATCCTCAAAGATAAACCAGCCACTATCCTGGTTGGTAATGTCCATAACCTCTTTTGTCAAAAACAGGGTGTGGCGCAACGGGTGTTAGGTGTAGTGAAGACGGCATTGGTCAGGGCTTGAACCCCCAGATGGTGCAATCGCTTTAAAATACGGGGCTTGTACCCAAGGGTTGTTGGGGCTATCTCTTCCCCTACACCCCACACCCCACACCCTACACCCGCCCCAACGGGGCTTGGTCATAAAAGAGATGTTTTTCAAGTAACCAGTGCGTGTTTTCATGGCAGTGTCCCAGCTATTTGCAGTTTTAGGCAGTAGCTTGTGTTTCTAAATGCTACATGTAATGACATCGTAATTTGACAAATCTCCTGGTATGAATAGCAATAATCAACGTTCCGCTAGCCTAGAAAAGGAGAATAAGGGCTTGGGAATCGATCGCTTCAAACAAGATTTAAAAAATGACCTGATAGCTGGTTTGTTAGTCGTAATTCCGCTAGCAACCACTATCTGGCTAACAATCACCATTGCTAGTTGGGTGATTAACTTTCTCACCCAAATTCCCAAACAACTGAATCCCTTTGATGGTCTGCACCCTATACTAGTAAACATACTGAATCTAGCAGTAGGGCTAGCTGTACCGCTGTTGAGCATTCTCTTGATTGGGTTGATGGCTCGAAATATTGCAGGGCGGTGGTTGCTAGATTTCGGCGAACGGTTATTACAGGCAATTCCCTTAGCCGGACAGGTATACAAAACCCTGAAGCAACTATTAGAAACTCTGCTCAAAGATTCCAATGGCAGATTTCGCCGTGTAATTTTAGTAGAGTATCCTAGGCGAGGAGTGTGGGCGATCGCCTTTGTTACAGGTGTTATGGATAGTGAAATCCAAGCTCATATGTCTCGTTCCATGCTGAGTGTATTCATTCCCACTACCCCAAATCCCACCACAGGTTGGTATGCGATCGTTCCAGAGGATGAGGTGGTAAACCTATCTATGTCCGTAGAAGATGCCTTTAAAGTAGTAGTCTCTGGTGGTATTGTTGCCCCAAATACGCCCTTACCTCCCCTTCTTATCTCTAAAGAACACACTTTGGAAACACCAACCCTAGAAACAAAGCGGTCTGTCATCCCCGTAGAAGAAACTTAAAATCAATCCGCCAAAGTCACAAGCAAATAGATAATATGGTGGTTTGATGCCAGGATTGATTAATTACCTAACTCCTTCATTAGTGCTTAGACACTCAACTTTTATGCAAGACCGAAAACCCCAACAAATTGCTCGTGAATTGGCCCTTTTAAGTCTTAGCCAGTTACCAGTAAATCCGAAAAAATTGACAGAAGATCATCTGCCAAAGTTAGTGCTAGCAACTGTACGCACTCTTCGCTCGGAAGTACAAGATACCCTAGACAATGCGGCTGCGGAACTGCAACGCAGCAACGATCGCATCTTAACTAGTCAAACGCGGGCTTCAGATATCAATACCGCCAGAACTATGCTTCAAGAAGCGATTCAATACACTCAAACAGCAATCAATCAACTAGGTGCAGCCATTGAGTTTCCAGAATTGATTCAGTTGGCAAATCAAGATAAGGAAGTTGGCAGATATGCTATCCAACTTGTCAAAGTAGTCAGCGAAGAGCGAACTAATATTGATGAACGAATTGCTTCAGCCTTGGTCGATTGGCAAGTGACTCGCCTTGCCCAAATCGACCGAGATATTTTGCGAATTGCTGTCGGAGAAATGCTTTTTTTAGGACTTCCAGATAGTGTGGCCATTAACGAAGCTGTGGTGCTAGCCAAACGTTACAGTGGAGATGAAGGTCATCGTTTTATTAACGGTGTGCTGCGTCGAGTCACAGAGCAAAAAAAGACTGCTTAGTAATCTGTTACACATTTAACTTGTACATTTACTTGATGACTGATCACCGTTAACTGTCAACCGTCAACAATTATAAATATGAGTACTAAGTTTTGAGTTGAGGAGCAATAGTAAATTGGCACAGTTCTTCAACTAGCCTCACATCTAAATTGCATAAATACTTTTAGTAGTTGACTGTTAACTGTCAACAGTCAACAGTCTAAACTGATAACTCATAAATCACATAACAACTCTTATCGCTAGCTGCAATGGTTTTTAATTGGTTCCGTCGTCAACACAACGATTCTTCTAAAACTCCCTCCGAAAATAAACAGGGAGAAACTCCTCCAGCCAAAGAACCCCAACCAGAACCAGCCGAAACGTCAACTCCAACACCAGAAACTGCACAAGACTCAACGGCAGACTTGTTGGCATTTGCCAAAGCCGCTTACAAAAATATCCAGCAAAAACAACAATCCCCAGAAGCAGAAACTCCCACTGACTCAGCAGTTGCACAAACACTAGTAGAACCAACAGCTACTGAAATACAACCAGTACAAACTTCAAAAGCAGTTGATACTGTTACTGAAGTGGATGAAACGGCACAATCCCCGCATACAGAT
The DNA here is from genome assembly GCF_016056275.1 of Dendronalium phyllosphericum CENA369. Classification (GTDB taxonomy): domain Bacteria; phylum Cyanobacteriota; class Cyanobacteriia; order Cyanobacteriales; family Nostocaceae; genus Dendronalium; species Dendronalium phyllosphericum. Next base: position 21,547 of record NZ_JAECZA010000061.1, read on the forward strand.
GCAGCTGTTGAGGAACAGTCTACACAAGAAATTGAAACGTCACAAGTGCAAGCGGCAGATGCAACTGTTGTGCCAACAACTACAGAAGAGTTGCCGATATCTGTAACCGCAGCTGACTCTGTGACAGAAGTTACCGAGGAGCCTACAACCCTCAACCCAGAATTGACAGTGGATGAGACAGAAACAGTAGATACTGAATCTGTCACCTCACAAGAATCGCAACCAGCAATATCTTTTCTAGAACGGGCAGCAGCAGAACGGCAAGCCAAGCAAGAACGACTGATAGCCAGTGCGATCGAAGTGCCACAACCGCAAGTAGTGCAGCCATCAGCCGCTACTGCTGCATCGACTACCACACCAGAAGCAGAGAAATTCCCTGGACTAGCCTTTGATGAAGGGTTTATGTGGTCAGCGGAAGTATTGGCAGCCCAAGGTAGGCGTGCAGAAGACGTTTCTATTGAAGAAATTAATTGGCTGAAAAAGCTACGGCAAGGTTTAGATAAAACCCGTCGTGGCATTTTGAATCAATTGAAAGCAATTGTTGGGCAAGGGCCGCTCAACCAAGCAGCAGTAACGGAAATTGAGTCTTTGCTGTTGCAAGCTGATGTGGGTGTAGAAGCAACAGATTACATTATTAGCGCGCTTCAGAAAAAATTACGCGAAGATGTGACTCCACCAGAAGAAGCGATCGCCTTCCTCAAAGAAATCTTGCGGCATATGTTGGATGAACCACTGCAAAAATCCCACAAACCTAGCTTTGCCCCAGAAAAAGAAACCTTAAATATTTGGTTAATTACTGGGGTAAATGGTGCTGGTAAAACCACTACCATTGGTAAAATCTCTCACCTCGCAAAAAAATCAGGTTATAAATGCTTGATTGGCGCAGCAGATACCTTCCGGGCTGCTGCCGTAGAACAGGTGAAGGTTTGGGGTACTAGAAGCGGTGTTGAAGTAATTGCCAATCCCGGTAAAAATACAGATCCGGCAGCAGTGGTATTTGATGCGATCGCTGCTGCCCAATCTAGAGAAACTGAATTACTTCTAGTTGATACTGCTGGGCGTTTGCAAAATAAGAAAAACCTCATGGACGAACTCACTAAGATTCGTCGAATTATTGACAAAAAAGCCCCTAATGCCAAAATAGAATCTTTATTGGTTTTAGATGCTACTTTAGGTCAAAATGGATTGCGTCAAGCTGAAGTTTTCTCCCAAGCAGCCCAACTCAGTGGGGTGGTGCTAACTAAACTGGATGGCACTGCAAAAGGAGGCGTTGCCCTTGCCGTCGTACAGCAACTAGGTTTACCTATTCGCTTTATTGGTGCTGGTGAAGGTATTGAAGATTTACGTCCCTTTTCTAGCTATGAGTTTGTTGAAGCTTTATTAAGTGGCTAATAGAAAGAGCCAGGAAATTGAGCGTAAGGTTTTGCTGGGGAAAGGGATAAAAAGCAGGAGAGCATAAGTCAGAGGCTTGGCTGAGGAAGTTTAAAAGGAAAAGGAATTTTTTTACCTTTGCCTCTTTCTCCTTACCCTTTCTCCTGCACGAAGGGCTTTGACTCGTGACCCACTGTCGTAACCGTAGTTTAGAAATTGGAAGTGACTTGAAAATAGAATATTGGCAAAAACTTAAGACCTAAAACTGTGAGTTTGCTACAAGGTATGGGCAAACTTTGCTAAAATTTCACTCTGACGCTGTTTTTCTGACACCTAAACGGGCTTGTCAAATCTAGCAGCATAAATATTAGGTTGGATCGTTGAGAAATTCCAACGGAACTTTGGAAAACTTTCCATTCTGTGGGAATTCTTTCTCTAAAGGTCTCTACTAATGTCTCTAAAATAGTGGATTGATGTAAGTAAGCTAAAGCAACACTACCAAGTTAACTCTCAGTATGTACTTGCAAGATAACTTACAAATATTCTCTGTTAGCAAATTAGAAGTTGAAAACTTAACAGCCAAACTACTAAATCTAGTAAAACTTTTGAGTTCAAGTTTTTGCGTATGAGGTATGGTTTTTCTTAATGGTGTATTACTAGCTTTATAGTTCTTTTTTGAGTAAGCTAAAGTGCATCTTAAGTTTGTAAGCTGTTATGCTTTAAAATTGCACATCGATCAAAGCTGACTGTTGACAGTCAACAGTCAGCGGTCAACAACCACTATGAGTATTTCTGAAAATTAAATGCGCTTTAGCTTCTATTTTCAGATTTGAGGATGAGTAGCAGCTTGTTTGTTTCCTTGAGTTACACTCTTTTAATCCTCCGAGCCTCTCGATAGAGAAGGATACCAGCTCGCTCGAAGACTCTAAAAAATGTCACAAAATTACTTTGTGCTCAGAGTATTTATTTATGCCTGAGGATGTATGATTTGCTGATTAAATTATGAAAAAATGATTGCTTTCTGGAGGCTGACAAGAATTGCAGACTTTTGCCAAGCAGTTTTCGATGAGAAATACGCTGCTAAAAACTACTATATCTAAATAGATATGTCATAAGTAAATGCAATACTTATATTCAGTTACGTCTTACGTCTTTATACTCTTGCTAAAGTGACAAAGCTTGTCCCAATATGGTTTAGCAATCTCAAAAACAAAAAAGTTATAAGTAATCTAAAATCTACTGCTCTAAAGTGTAATAGTATCGCTACTGTGTCTCAACTGCCCTCCCAACCCACTGATAGTAATAGTAGTGCCGCGACGGATGTTACACCAGTCGTGGCACTAAAAGAACTTGTATCTAGGCTGCACCGAGAACAGAACAAAATTCAAGATTTGCTGAGTTCTTTAGGATTTGCCCTCAGAAGCTTTAATAATTTAAATCAGTTTCTAGAGTTGATTCCGCTGATGGCAACAAGAGTTACAGATGCGGATGGCAGTGCTCTGTTTCTTTATAAACCGAACGGACAAGTCAGGTTAGAGCAGTTACACTGGCAGGACAGCCGCCAGCGCAAAAATATTCGCAAAGCCTTAGAAACCGCTAGCAGTCAAATCACTCTTTTACCCAATACCGCTCCTTTGGCAACTGCCACCGGGATGTTGGACGATCAGATGCATCGCTATTTGGGGCCAGATGTACAAATTTTTGGCACGGCGATTCTAGTAAAACATACAGAACGGGGATGGCTTTATGTATTGAGCCGCGACCCAGAATATAGTTGGACTGACACTAGGCAAAAATTAGTCCGATTGGTAGCAGATCAAACGGCAGTAGCAATTGAAAACGATGAATTAGCTGTAGAACTCAGGAAAAAGGAACGTTTAGACCAAGAACTAGAAATTGGAGCAGAAATTCAACGGCGACTGCTGCCGCGTCAATGCCCTAATATTCCTGGTGCAGTTTTAGCCGCACGCTGTAAACCTGCCAATCGCGTTGGTGGAGACTACTACGATTTTATTCCTACCAATCACAATCAAATTCAATTACATAGCAAAGTTAGTCAAGAAGTTGGTCGGTGGGGTTTGGTGATTGGGGATGTGATGGGTAAAGGTGTCCCCGCAGGGCTAATTATGACGATGATGCGGGGAATGCTCAAAGGAGAAGTATTGCATGGTAATTCCCCGGCTGGAATTCTGCAAAATTTGAATAGAGTCATGTATGCGGATTTGGAAAATTCACATCGCTTTGTGACTTTGTTTTACTCAGAATATAATCCCAAGACGCGGATATTAGCTTACAGTAATGCAGCACACAATCCTCCCTTGTGGTGGCACGCAGCAACAAAAACTGTCACCCGATTGGATACTCTAGGAATGCTGATTGGCTTGGATGCTAATAGCCAATACGAAGATGCTCAAGCACAGTTAGAGATGGGAGATACAATAATTTATTATACAGATGGATTGACTGATGCTGCTGCTGCCAGTGGCGATCGCTTCGATGAAGAAAACTTTGTTACTGCCTTCAGCGTCGCTTGCAGCTACTATAGCAATCCACAAGAGATTGTAGATTACCTTTTTGACCAAGTTCAGCAATTCATCGGTTCTGAGCAGCAAAACACCGATGACATGACGCTAGTTGTTTTGCAAATTTTGTAGTCAAGATTGCGCGAACTCAATCAAATTTGGGTTTTGCTGCCGCTGCATTGCCAGTTGCATTGTGGTGTTAGTGTAGCAGTGATATTATACTGCTTTTAGCATCTTCATCCGAAATAAACAATTGAACAGTTGTATCCCACATTCCGCACCTAAAACTGGCACACAGAGAAAGCAGTAAGTAAATTCAGACTATTGGTAAAAATTGAGACAATAAAAACCGAGAAGTAAAGTTAATAGCCAGAATCAGGGTAGAAGTCAAAAAATAAATAAAATTAGCACTCTATAAGCTTCCATCATGAAAAGCTAAAAATAGTTGATGGGAAATAGTGTGAAAATGAATTCGCCCTTGAATATTGAAGTAAAAAATTTAGATCACCTGGGGATAGTAGCAGGAATCATTGATGAAATAGAGTTGGTAGACCAAATAAATAAAATACTGGGACAGCACCCGCAAGAAAAGGTAAGCGCGGGTCAGGCAGTTAAAGCAATGATATTAAATGGGTTAGGTTTTGTATCAGGAACGTTATATATGTT
>NZ_JAECZA010000062.1 GCF_016056275.1 Dendronalium phyllosphericum CENA369
CCCACACATAAAATACTCCTCTGCCCCTCTGACTTGAAAAAGGGTGTGGGGTGTAGGGTGTGGGGTGTAGGGGAGGCAGTGCGTTGCGGAGGACAGTTGCGTGGGCGGGTTCCCCGATTTGAGCAAACTGTCCGTTGAGGTTCCCTCCGTTGTAGCAACTGCCGTGAAGAAACCTTTTTCATACATGGCGGTGAAACTTGTTTCATCGGGACTGCCTCCTGCAAACGCTGCTGGGCTTTTTTCACAGCTTGATGCGATTGCTTTATTTGTTCTTGTTGCCGTTGCTGAGATATGCTATCTGCATGGGTGCGGTAATAATAAAGTGGCTGAAAAATATGCTGCACTTTTGCTACTTCTGAAAGTCGCAGACATAAATCGTAATCTTCTACTGCTTCTAAAGATTCATCAATACCACCCGCTAAGTCGAACGCTTCCCGCCGAATTAGCCGAAAGTGAAATGTCATGAATTTATTTAACAGTTCTTCGCGGTTGTAAGGAACCAAACAACGATAGCCGTAGCTAAGAACTGTGTTGTTTGCATCAATATCTAGATAGTCGGTGTAAACCCAACCAATTTGCGGTTTGGTATCTAAAACTCCTGCGGTTTGCGCCAGTGCTGTCGGTGCGAGTAAATCGTCACTATCTACCCAACCAAGGTAAGGGGCGGTAGTTTGGGCGATCGCAGCTTTTAAAGCTAATACTCGCCCCAGATGTTCTGCTACAATAACCCGCACGCGGCGATCGCGCTTTTCATACTCGCGGGCTATTTCTGGCGAACGATCTGTAGAACCATCATCCCAAATCAGTAGCTCAAAATCACTCCGAGTTTGAGCCAAAATGCTTTCAATGGCAGCGTTCAGGTAACGCTCTCGATTGTAAACTGTGACGATCAAAGAAATTGTTGGCATCATCAAGATTTCACAAATAGAATTTAAATCACCCGTGACGACAGCGATGCTAAATAATTCTTAAACTTTTATCTTGGCATTTTCCCCTGCGGGTAGTCGTTACAGAGAACTCGTAAGAGTAGTTACTTTGTGTCTAATGTGGTTTTCTAAATAAAATTTACACTGTACTAACTAATATTTAAAACTATCTAAAATTTTTTAACTATTTTGCTGCATTTTGCCATCATAATAGCTGCTGTCATCGTTGAGATTTACAACCCCTTAAAAATATCTTGAATATTTTTTACTCACTCTTTTTAATTATTATGAAATACTTTTTAGCAGACACAATAAAATATCTGACATCAAATAATATCATAACCAATATATGCTTAACAATCAATATCGAGGCAAATAAAGTTAAAAAAAGCCGTTTAAGTTGGATACTAACTTGTACTTTTTTGATGGCTAATTGCATAGTACCCAAAATGGGGTTAGCGCAAGAAAAGTTAGAAATTCAAGATTTTGATTACTGGGCAAGTTTATGTAATTTGCTGGGAGAAGAAAATAAATCGCAAGAGGCGATCGCCGCTTGCAACCAAGCCATTGCTTTAAAACCAAAAGACCCAGAAATATGGATAGCACGAACTCAAGTGCTAATGAAACAAGCAAGGTATACAGAAGCTTTAGCTTCAGCCGATCGCACTCTCCGCCTCAATCCCAAATATTCTTTAGCTTTAGCACAGCAGTGTCAAGCATTATTCAACTTAGGAAAATACGCCCAAGCAATTGCAGCTTGCGATTTAGCACTGCGTTCGGATGAAAATTGGGGAAATAATACAGCAGTAATAGCATGGTATCATAAAGGTTTAGCACAAAATAAATTAGGACAATTTAACGAAGCGATCGCCTCCTTTAATCGTGCCTTAGCGATTAATCCGGAAAATTCTCTAGCTTTAGTTGCTAACTGCCAAGCTTTATCCAATGTAGGCAGATTTGTAGAAGCGATAACTGCTTGCGATTTAGCAATCAAAATTAATCAAAATTGGGGTGATAGTTCTCCAGCAATTGCATGGTATAGTAAAGGATTAGCACAAAAACAAAACTCACAAATAGAAGAAGCGATCGCCTCATTGAACCAAGCGATCGCCATTAATCCCCAAGATGCCGATATCTGGATCGAACACGGTAAATCTTTAATATTATTGGGCAAACCAGAACAAGCCAGCGTTTCTTATGACTTTGCTCTGAAACTGAGTCCTAATTATGCATTAGCATTGGCAAGTCAAAGTGTAGCCTTCAATAAATTAGGCAAATACAAAGAAGCACAAACAGCTAGCGAACAAGCATTACAAGGAGATAATCGCTGGGGTGATACAACAAGTCCCGCACTTGCTTGGGAACAACGGGGAATTGCCTTAGCAGGATTGGGAAATTATGAAGAAGGATTAGCATCTATAGATAGGGCGATCGCTTTAAATCCCAAATATGCCGAAGCTTGGAATAATCGTGCTACTACACAGTGGTATTTAGGCAGATATTCCGAAGCAATTGCTAGTAGCGATCGCGCTACAAAAATTAATCCTAATTATGCTCAAGCTTGGTTTAATAAAGGCAGAATTCTGAGAACATTAGAAAAATACCCCGAAGCACTAGCAGCTTACAACAAAGCATTAGAGAATACAACTAAATCGACTGAGAATTTACTATTAGCAAATATTTGGGCTAATCGCAGTGTAGTTTTGTGGCATCTAGCCAGAAATCAAGAAGCTTTAGTGTCTGCCGATCGCGCAATTAGTATTAATCCAGAATTATCGCAAGGCTGGTATAACCGGGGTATAGTGCTATTAGATTTAGCGCGATATGATGAGGCAATTATTGCATACAATCGCGCCAATAATTTAACTCCTAATAATGCTAATATATTAGCTGGCAAAGGAGTTGCCTTGCTAAAATTGGGTAAGTTTCAAGAAGCGATCGCTACATTTGATGAAACTTTAAAAATTGACCCCAAAAACTCTTTAGCACAAGCCAATCAAAGCATTGCTCAAAAACGTTTGCAAGAACAGTTACAACAAAAATCAAAGTAATAACACCAAGCAAACAGATAAGCTGTCGCGTATTTAATTTGCACATCTTTTTGTGTTGACTATTAACCGTCATGCAGTCAACAAATCTCAAAAGCACTCGTACAATTTAAAAGCGTAATAGCTGATAGTTAATAAATTTGTGTATCTATCAATACTCAACTAGTTCACAATAATGTGCATCTTTAGTTAGAGGTTTAGTACATTCATTACATGTTGTATATGAATTATGGCGTTCTCAATTGGTTTCAATACAGATATCTATCTTGGGGGTGCAAAGTTTTGCATCCCGACAATGTAACGAACACAATCGAGAATAGCTATGTGTGTCAGGAGTGAATATTGAGGAGTGAAACAAAATATTCTTCACTCCTCATATTAAAGTGGTGAGTAAGGAGTTATATCATAACCGGTAAATCCTTACAATTAAAAATTCTCCGCGTCCCCGCTTCTCTCCATCTCCCTTCGGGTGACGCTCCTGCGTCGCTAACGGCAGTTCGCAACCGACGGGAACCGCCCTTCGGGTGACGCTCCTGCTAACGCCACTTTGCCAGACGCTACGCGAACGAGCGTCTCCCTTTGGGAGAAGACTCGCTAACGCTGCGCTAACGACGCAAAGCGCCAAGACGGCAAGTGGACTCACCAGGACTGCGACTACCTCACCGCGTCACTCTCATCGTAACTATTTAGGCGGACATGATATTAGGAGGTAGAAGGCAAGAGGTAGGGGAAAAGGTTTAGATATTCCCTTTTTTTAGATGTTCTTTTACCCTCATCTAGTTATCGTTAATAACTTTTTGTAAACTTTTTAACAAATCATGTGATGTGTATGGCTTTAACATAAAATTTTTGATGTTATTACCTACAACTTTAATCATTTCATTATTGGAAGATAGACCGCTAACAGCAATAATCTTGACTTCTGGATTGATTTTTTTCAACACTTGGCTAGTAGTTAAACCATCCATATATGGCATCATCATATCAATTAACACAACACTAATTTCTTGTTGATATTTTGTATATAAAGCAATAGCTTCAATCCCATCACTAGCAACCAAAACCTGATAAGCGTTTTTTTCTAACGAGGTTTTAGTAATTTCAAGAATTGCATCTTCATCATCAACTACAAGAATTAATTCTCCATGTCCTACAGGTAATTTTTCATAGTCTTTAACTGTCTCTTCTGTAGTTTCTTTGGCAATTATCTGTGTAATAGGTAGACATACTTGAAATTCCGTTCCTTTTTCAAGTTCGCTAACTACATTCACAAATCCATTGTGGCTTTTAATGATACCCATAACAGTTGAAAGACCAAGCCCCGTACCTTGACCAACTTCTTTAGTTGTAAAAAATGGTTCAAAAATTCTATCTACTATTTCCTTAGAAATTCCTGCACCTGTATCGGAAACACAAATCATCACATAGGAACCAACTTTAGCATCAATATTCATGCGCGCATATTGGCTATCCACCCAAAAATTCCTTGCAGAAATTCTCAGGATACCGCCATTAGGCATGGCATCACGAGCATTAATGCAAAGATTCATCAACACTTGATGTAGTTGAGTGGCATCACCAGAGATATTCCAAAGGTTTCGTTTGGGAGTTTTGACGTGGATTTCAATATTTTTGGGAAATGTTTGTTTAATAATATTTTCTATTTCGGAAATTAAATCTTTCACTTGTAAAGTTGTAAAACGGTCTTGAACTTTTTGTGAAAACCACAGCACTTGTTTGACTAACTCTGCTGCTCGTTTAATGTTGGTTTCCATAATCGACAGCCATTTTTGGCTTTTATCGTCAGTAATTTTTTTTTCGATCAGTTGAACTGACATCATTATTGGTGTCAGTGCATTGTTGAGGTCGTGGGCAATACCACTTGCTAGAGTACCAAGACTCTCCATGCGTTGAGCGCGAAGAAATTGGGCTTCTAGTTGTTTTTTTTCTGTAATGTTTGAGTTAACAACTAAGATGGATTTCGGTTTTCCTCGCTCGTCGTATACTAATGTCCAGCGACTAGCAACAATAATCTCCTGACCTTGTTTTATGACTTGATATAACTCACCTTGCCACGAACCAAATTCAGCCACAGTTTTTTGAATATTTTTCAATTTTGCTAAAGTTTCTTGAGAATACAAAAGTTGATTGGTATTTTTTCCCACTGCTTCTTCTTTTGTCCAACCGTATAAACATTCAGCACCTTGATTCCAAAATTGAATTTGGTTATCTAAATCTTGCACAAGAATCGCATCTTTTGTGATATCGAGCAAAGCAGCTTGTTCGCGAATTTTTTGTTCTGCTTGCTTGCGTTCAAAAATTTCTATCTCTAAACGCTCATTTTGTTCTGTAAGTTTTTTTGTCAGATTTCGCAAACGCAGATGGATGTTGACACGCGCTAAAACTTCTTCATGTTCTAGTGGTTTCGTAATATAGTCTACTGCCCCAAGATTCAAACCTTTGACTTTATCTACTTTATCGTCAAGGGCAGTTAAAAAAATTATGGGTATGTCTTTGGTAGATTGATTGTTTTTCAAGCAACGACAGGTTTGAAAACCATCAATTTCTGGCATTAATATATCTAATAAAATTAAGTCAGGTAATGCACATTCAGCCATTTAAATTGCACTTTCTCCATCTTCGGCTACAAGAACCTTAAAGTTGGCATTTTCTAAAACATTGAATAATACTTCTAAATTAATTGGAGTATCATCGACGATTAAGATGACACCTTCTTCGCTTGTATTAAAATTCATTGTTGCCTCTTATTTGTCGAAATTTTAAATTAAATAAGCGATCGCCTCAACGCCCCCATCTTTTTGCTATCAGCTAGGCAGTCTTTTGGTTTAGCCGTTCTCACTTCATCACTCACAAGTCCGGCTCCTATTTGATTGAGTAAATAACATTTTCTGCTAATTTTGTGAAAACTGAACGAATGAAGTAAATGAAAGTAAAAATTGTTAATTAAAAGTAAGCTAACTCCAAACAATATCTATAGCTCAAAACTACCGCTTGTTGAGAAAATAGTGCAATGTGCTAGAAACAACTATCTATTTTACAAACATTCCGGGGTATGGTGTATAGGGAATATTCCTTTTTTCATGCATAATAATGAATTTTTTTCATCGGGCGATCGCTAGCAGTTTATTTTTACATCTTTGTACCTTGCTTGAAGACACTAAAGTAGGCAAAAATTCAAGTTCTCATGGCAAAATTATCGGAATTAACACCAATTTTCTCAAATCTGGCAACATGTTAAAACTTGGAACCTCTGATTACATCTAGGTGTCTTGACAATGGGTGTGGGGAGATAGCACTAACAAAAGCTGGGGAAGCTAGAGAGGATGGGGATATAAGGAGCGTAGAAGATATGAGTAAAAAAAGATATCAATTCTAGTTCTTCCCGCTTTGTCTCTTTGCCTCGTCAATTGCCATAGCAATAATTTGGTGAATTAATACAAGTACTGGAAAATGGGAATTCTAACCTAGGGCCACTATACTAACAGCCACCCAAGTAATCCAAAATCTCAAATTGGTTTGTATGCTGGAATTGGCCTTGTTAACCCATGTGCTCGTTAGTGCTAGTAGTTTGCCTGCAACATCCAGCAAGTAATAAGTGAAACCAACCACATGACTAAAACTCCCAATCGAGAACATCATCTCAAATCCGCCACCTCTAAGCGTTTGTGGTTGCTGGTGTTGACTCGCGGTGGCATTGCTTTAGGCGGAATTTTTCTGGTTGGACTAACAGTCGCTAGTTGGCGGTTGCGGACTTTTGTGCAAAAAGAGTTAACGCCGTTAGCTCAAAAAAGCCTTACAACTACACTCAACCGTCCGGTAAGCTTGGGAAAAGTCACAGGATTTTCTCTCACAGGAGTAAACTTTGCAGCTTCAGCTATTCCAGCAACACCAAAAGACCCAGACCGAGTCGTGGTCGATGCTGTAGAAGTAGGTTTTAACCCATTGCAATTAATCTTTCAGCGTCAGTTAAAGCTAGATGTAACTCTAGTCAATCCCGACGTTTACATTGAACAGGACGAACAAGATCGCTGGATTACCGTTAGCATAGCCTCCGGTGGTGAAGAAGGGCCAATTAAAACCGATTTAGATAAACTGCATTTCCGTAATGGCAAGCTGACACTAGTAGGGCAGAAGAGAGTATTGGGAGTAGAGGGAGTAGGGGAGCAGGGGAGTAAAGAAAGCTTCTGCCTCTTCCCCTACTCAGCACTCAGCACTCAGCACTCAGCACTCACAACTCAGCACTCACGCCTCACCTGTGTCATTTTCTCAACTTAGCGGCACTGCCCAACTCTTGGAGAATAACCAGAAGATCAAATTTGATGTCCAGGGACAAGCAGACAGTGGTGGCAATGTTTCTATCCAAGGAGAGACACTTGCCAAGGTAATAGCAGGCACTTTTCAGTTACGAGGACAGGGTTTACTAGCTGCTGATGTTACCCGCATTGTCAAGTTACCTCTGGAGTTACAGGCGGGTCGAGTTAATGGTGACTTACAAATTCAACAGGGAGTAGAACAGAAACCCTTGTTATTTGGTAGCACTGACCTGCAAGCAGTAACAATTCAAGTTCCTCGCTTACAACAAACGCTAAATAAGACTCAAGGAAACCTGCGCTTTCAAGGAACGGAAATCCAGCTAGATGGTCTGACTACCAACTACGGTAAAGTTCCTCTAGTGGCTACGGGAATCATCGATACTGAAGCTGGCTTTAGGTTAGCAGGGCATGTGAAAGCTGTAAGTGTAGCAGATGCGAAGGAAACTCTCAACCTAAAACTGCCTGTACCTGTAAGCGGTCAACTACAAGCTGATGTGCGGCTGGTTGGTTCGGCTATTAACCCAATTCTTTCAGGTACAGTTGCTACTACCAAGCCTGCGCGAATTGACAAAGTTGATTTTAAGAGCGTCAGCGGTGATTTTGAGTTTGCTACTAGTAAATCCTTAGTGACCTTGAGAGATATTCAGGGTGTAGCAAAAGTTGGCGGAGAAATTACAGGCGGTGGCACAATTCAGGTGGGGGATACCCCGCGACTAAATTTGAATTTCGCAGCCAAGAATGTTCCTGGTAATGCGATCGCTCAACTCTACGATACAACACCTGGCTTTCAAATCGGCACTGTCTCCGGTACAGCCCAAATGACTGGCAATGCTGATGATGTCAAAACTGTGGTACAGTGGCAGGCTCCCAGAGCCACTTATCCCGGCACTGGCGAGGTAGTTGTCAACTCAAATCGCACCGTTTCTTTCCGCAATGTGGCTCTCAACTTCGGCGGTGGCGTAGTCAGAGCATCTGGCAGTTATGCTAACGAGCGCTGGCAAGCTGTTGCCCAAGCTTCTGGCATTGAATTGGAACCTTTTGTCGATAAAAGTCAACTACAAAATGTCTCTTTAGCAGGGGCAAATTTCAACGGTCGTCTAATTCTCTCAGGCACGACAGCCCCATTTCAAGTTGCTAGCATTCGGACTGAAGGTGCAGGGGTACAAATTGCTGGCGGCACAGTTGCGGTTTCTCAGATCAAACTGCAAGACCAAAGCTTTTCCGCTCAATTAGTCGCTAATGGTGTGCGGCTGGGACGGATATTGAAACAGATTCCTCCAGCTTTTGGCGGGCCGTTGGCGGGTACGTTCCAAATCGCAGGTAACAGAGAGAATTTTAGCCTTAAGACTCTGCGCGGTACTGGTGAGGGACGGCTTCAGGTCGCTGGGGGCACAGTCACAGCCAAAAATATCCAACTGGCTGATGGTGTATATCAGGCACAAGTATTAGCAAATAATCTGGCTGTGCGAGAATTGGCAACAACTCCGGCGCAATTTCGCGGCAGGTTAACCGGTCAATTTCAGGTAGCAGGGTCAGTTGAATCGTTCCAACCCCAAGCAATTCAAGCCAGCGGTCAAGCACGGGTGAATGTTGCAGGTGGCACAATTACAGCTGCTAACATCCAACTAGCTAACGGTCGCTATCAGGCACAAGTGCAAGCTAATAATGTACCTTTGCAACAGTTGGCAGCAGTACCCCCTCAGTTTCAAGGAGCGTTAAACGGTCAATTAAACGTTGCTGGTTCGGTGGAATCGTTGCAACCGCAGTCAATTCAAGCTAGCGGTCAAGCACGAGTGAATGTTGCAGGTGGCGCGATTACAGCCTCTAACATCCAAATAGCTAACGGTCGCTATCAAGCAGCGGTTGATGCTGCGGGTGTGGAATTAAATCGGTTAAATCAGCAATTGAAGGGTCAGTTTGGTGGAAAATTGCAAGTGGCTGGTACTCTAGGAAATAATGTACTAGCCGATTTGCAGGCTGCTGGTCAGGTGCAGTTATCCCAGGGTCTAGCTGGAATTGAGCGACCCTTAACTGCCACAGTTGCTTGGAATGGCGAGAAGCTGACAATTAACCAAGCTACTGCCCCAGGTTTAAGTGTGAATGGTGACATATTAGCCAATGCTAAAGGAGCAGGTATACCGGAAATTACCCAGTTCAATCTCAACGTCCAAGCGCAGAATTACAATCTGCAACAGTTACCGATTAATTTGCCTAATCAAGTTGCTTTGGCGGGGAAAGTAGATTTTAACGGTCGAGTTACTGGTAAACTCCCCTTACCAAATGTCACAGGACAAATAAATTTACGAGATTTGGTCGTACAAGGCTTGGCTTTTGAGCCATTGTTACGGGGAAACATTGTCTCAGCACAAGGACAAGGTTTGAATTTAGACTTGGCTGGGACTAGCGATCGCCTAGCCTTTAACTTAGATGGCAATAATCGTCCAAAATCTTTCCTAGTGAAGTGGAAGCAGGCAGTAGCCATCGGTAACGCTAAAGGAAATGATTTAGCGCTCAACCTTAGCAACTTCCCCTTGCAAGTATTAAATTTAACTCCGCCGCCAAATCTGCGTTTGGGTGGCGGTCAAATAGCTGGTTTGTTAAACGGAGATTTGCAAGTTAATCAGCAGACATTAGCAACTAGTGGCAATTTAGCGATCGCCGGGCCGAAAATTGGCCGCTTGCAAGGCGATCGCTTGGCAGCTCAATTCAGTTATGGTAATAATCAAGCCACAATTACTAGTAGCGAATTTGTCAAAGGTAACAGTCGCTACGCCTTTGCTGGGAATGTCGGACAAACTTCTAAAGGCCCGCAACTACAAGGTAAACTTAACGTCCAGCAAGGAAATATCCAAGATATTCTGACAGTAGCGCAGATATATGAAATACAAGATTTCCAACGCGGTGCAGCACAACCAAGCTACGGCACAGCCGCAGACTTGACCACCAACCCCGTAGGCTTACAGAAACAGCCTTTACTCAATCAAATCAAGCGCTTTTATGAAATTCAGGCACTTTTAGCAGCACAGGAACAACAACGTCTCGATTCTAGTTTTGTGCCAGATTTAGCAGACCTGCAAGGAACTTTCAGCGGAGAAGTTGCCGTAGATACTGCCGCAGCTGACGGACTGGCAGTGCAATTTGATTTAAATGGTCAAAACTTTGCCTGGGGCAAAGAAGACGAACCAACTCGTTATTATAAAGCTAACAAAATAATTGCTGAAGGCAGTTTTGAAAAAGGCGTTTTGAAGTTGCGACCTTTCCGAATTGAGTCTGAAAATAGCCTGCTTGCCTTCAGCGGTAACATTGGCGGTAACGAGCAATCTGGTCAATTGCGAGTGAATAATTTTCCCATACAATTATTAAATAATTTTGTTGACCTGCCAGTTGACATCACAGGCAATCTCAACGGTTCGGCAGCTTTAGCGGGTAGCATTGCCAATCCCCAAGCTAGAGGCGAATTGCAAATTACCCAAGGAACGCTAAATCAAAAGCCAATCGAGTCAGCAACGACAAGTTTCAGTTATAACAATGGACGGTTGAACTTTGGCAGTAATGTCTCAGTTGCCGGGCCAGAACCCGTTAACATTAGTGGCAGTATTCCCTATCAGTTACCTTTTGCTTCTGTAGCACCAGATAATAATCAAATCAGTCTAGATGTGAAAGTGAGAAATGAGGGATTGGCACTTTTAAATCTGTTGACTCAACAAGTGGCATTTGAAAAAGGTGAAGGAGAAGTAGACCTCAAGCTAAGGGGAACCAGACAGCGACCAGAGGTAGAGGGAATTGCCACTGTTAAGGATGCCACTTTTTCAGCTCCAGCTTTGCCAGGAAAGGTGAGACGTGTCACAGGCAAGGTGAATTTTAATTTAGACCGGATATTAGTAGAAAATCTTCAAGGTAGGTTTAGCCGAGGTCAGGTAGAGGCTGCGGGAGCAATTCCCATCTTCAATAATGGCGAAGCGAATATCGACAATCCCCTGACTGTGAAAGCCGGCGAACTCACCTTGAATCTCAAAGGACTTTATCAAGGAGGAGCTAGCGGTAACTTAGTAATTACTGGTTCTGCCCTTAACCCCCTAGTTGGCGGTAAAGTGAATTTGTTTAATGGTAAGGTGTTGCTAGCAGAATCTACCGAATCTAATCAACCTGCTAATAACAGTGTTAACTTATCACTTACCAAAGCTAATAAGCAGACTAAAACTGATAACGGGGATGCGATCGCCAAGTTTAACGATTTACAAATAGAGTTAGGCAAAAACGTAGAAGTTATCCGTCCGCCGATTCTCAGCTTCCAAGCAGCTGGCAACCTCACAGTTAACGGCTCATTTGCCGATCCCATACCCGATGGCACTATCAAGCTCAAGCAAGGTGGAGTTAATTTGTTTACTACTCAATTTAAGCTTGTGCGTGGCTATAAAAATACAGCAACTTTTAGAGCTAATCAACCCCGCGACCCCATTTTAGATGTAAAACTGTTCGCTAAAGTATTGGATGTAATTCAAAATAGTGACTTCAGCCGCACAACTACCGCCGGCTTAGGAGCCTTAGAAAGCGTGCGAGTCGAAGCCTCTGTCACGGGGGCCGCCAGCAAACTAGACGAAAATCTGGAATTAACAAGCAGTCCCTCACGCAGCGAAACAGAAATTGTCGCTTTGTTGGGAGGTGGGTTTGTAGATACTGAAGGACGCGGCGATAGTACTTTAGGTTTAATTAACATCGCAGGTTCGGCTGTATTTAATAACTTTCAATCAGCTTTTAACCAAATTGGTAATGCTTTTGGCTTAAGTGAATTTCGGATATTTCCCACCGTCATTTCTGATAATCCCGAAGCGGGAAAGAGCGTTTCAACTTTGGAATTAGCAGCAGAAGCTGGCATTGATATTTCTACCAAATTTTCCATTTCTAGTATCAAGATTTTGACAGCAAGTGACCCTTTCCAATGGGGTATTAATTACCGAATCAATAATGAATTTCGCGTGCGGGCTTCCACCAATTTAGACGATGACAGTCGTGCAGTAGTGGAGTATCAAAAACGATTTTAAAAAGGCAGGAGGCAGGAGGCATAAAAGATGAGGGTGATGAGGGAGCAGGGGGAGAAAATTACAACTGACAACTGATATCATGTCCGGTAAATAACTTACAATTAAAAATTCCCCGCGTCACCGCGTCTCCCCATCTCCGCGTCACTTTTATCGTAACTATTTAGGCGGACATGATATGATTCCTAACTCAGCACTTTGCTGTAAATAGCCTCTTCCCGATATCAAACAGTGATATTATTATCTTCTTGCTGATTAATAACTAATCGCAAAACAGATAGTCCTAAAATTATTAAAAATAATACTAATCCAATTGTGCAAGCATAGCTAATTTCCAAATTACTAAACGCTTGCTCGTATAAATAATAAACAATTGTTTTTGAGCTATTCAGCGGCCCGCCTTGAGTCATAATGTATACTTCTTCAAATACCTTCGTGGCAGAAATAGCTGAAATCACTGCTACGAGTGCGAGATAAGGCTTCATTAAGGGTACGGTAATATCCCAGTGTTTGCGAATACCATCTGAACCATCAATTGCCGCAGCTTCATACACATCAACGGGAATTGATTGCAAACCTGCTAAATAAATCACCATATAGTAGCCCAGCCCCTTCCACACAGTTACAGCCATGACACTAGCGAGAGAAATTGGCACAATGCCAAAAAGTTTGGCAGGGCTTGTTAACCAGGGAATGCCTTCTGGGAAAAGACCTAAAGTTTTGAGAAATTGGTTGAGTAAGCCGTTATCTGCATATAACCATTTCCAAGCTATCCCCGCAACTACCATGGAAATCACTACTGGCGTATAATATGCAGACCTAAACCAATTCATTCCTCGGAGTTTCTGATTTACCAAAATTGCCAGCCCTAGAGGAGCCATGACTAAAATCGGTACGACACCTACAAGATATAAAAAAGTGTTTTCTAAAGTTTGCCAAAAAACTACATCTTTCCACAAACGTAGGAAGTTAGTAGTACCTATCCATTGCGGTGGCTGGGTAATATTTTCGTAGCTGGTAAAGCTGAGATAAAACGCTTGTAGTGCCGGCCAAAAGACGGTTAACCCCAAAATTATCAAAGCAGGTAGCAAAAATAAATAAGGAGTCAGTCGCTGTTTGATAAGTATCCAATCTTTAGGGGTCAATTGATTCATGGGGTCTAGTGAGAGTTGAATTGGCCGCTTGGTTCCCCGCCCGCAATGAATACAAGCTGGAAAAACTAATTAATACTACAACATGTGCCATTGATGTGCGTAGGCGTAGTCCGCAGGCATCGCTCACCATGAATAGCACGCTCGTGTAGCGAAAGTGTGCGTTTAACTACAGCAACCCGATCTGACTTTTCACGGTATGTGGACGTATGAGCGAGGGTGTGGGGTGTGGGGTGTGGGGTGTAGTCAGGCTTCTTGTTTTCCCTATACCCTACACCCTACCCCCTACCCCCAGCCTTAACGAGGGTTTGAGGACTTCCCGTGAAAAGTCAGCAACCCAATGAGAATGGCGATCGCCAAATTCCAGAGGTTAGCAAATTGCGACGATAAATTATAGTCACTGAGGATTCACCTCAGGGAAGATTTTTTATATCCATCATTTTTATCTATCGTTTAAAAAAAAAAGAATATTTGCTCCTATCGGATAGACCGCTTACATTAAAAGACATCAGGAGAAACACAGACACAAACAAAGCCCAGAGGTGTGAGATGAATACATTAAAAAAAGTATCGTCCAACAAAGTTGATGCCAAAGCTGTTCCAAACCTTCACATTGTAGAACGAGAACCGCAAAACATTTCCACTGAAGAATTAACTTCCGGACAGCACCTTGCCGATAAACTTGCATCTCATGTGGGTTCTTGGAAATTTCTCATTTGCCAAAGCACTGTTTTGGCAGGGTGGGTTGGGATGAACTTGATGCCTGGGGTTCCCCACTGGGATGAATCACCATTCATCATGCTTAACTTAGTGTTTTCATTTGCTTCAGCTTACACAGCCCCCATTGTCTTGATGAGTCAGAACCGCCAGTCTGATACCGATCGCAGAAACGCCGAAATTGACCACCAAGTGAATCTGAGAGCTGGACAAAACATTGAACTACTTCATGAAAAATTAGAGAGCTTGCACGCTCAACAGCTCAACGAACTGACTCAAATTGTCAAAGAACAACAGCGAATTATCAACGAGCTGAGAGTAACTTTAGTACCCACTTCTAAAGAGACTAAAGAAGTTAAAGTGAGCCTATTACCAGGACTCCACGTCCAAACTAACGCTAAATTCCTTAAGGAAACTTCTACTAACAAACCTTTCACAGTTGACCAACCATTAAAAGACGATAACAAAGTTGTTGAGAAGCTGATACGTTAAAAAGAGTGAGCCACAAATGCTTTTTTTCATCGCCCCAATAGCAAGAGAGCCTGAAGTTACTTTACTCGATACATTTAAAGGTTGAACTCTAGACTCTCCCATGCTTGAGCGTAAAAGTACTTTTAGGATTTTGATAAAAAAGAATTTTGCTTTGATTAAGTAGGTTTATAAAGTGTAATTCTAATTTTTGCACTTAATCCCAAGCGGGCAAAGCCTATCAGTTGAATTGGAGATGCTAGACCTCCACGCTTGGTTAAGTAGCAGTTTCCCAAATATTTACAGATATTAACCAGACGCTAGCCCAGACTACACCAACATGAAGATTGAGGAGACATAGACAATGAACGAACTCATCACTGCAATCCCTACCGGAATCACAGCTTTTACAGCCACAAACTTGGATGATTTGGTCATCCTGACGCTGTTATTCTCTCAGGTGAATGCAACTTTCCGTCATCACCACATTGTGATTGGTCAGTACTTGGGCTTTTGTACTCTGGTCATTGCTAGCCTAGTCGGTTTTCTAGGGGGCTTGGTATTGCCATCCCAGTGGATTGGTCTTCTGGGTTTAGTACCTATCACTATTGGGCTAAATCGCCTGCTGAATCCTGAAAGCGATTCATCGTCTGAGACACAGCCGGAAACTGAGTTGTCTAATTGCTCTACCTGGGCAAGTTTTCTCTCTCCCCAAGCTTATAGCGTGGCGGCTATTACTATCGCCAATGGCAGTGATAATGTGAGTATCTATATGCCATTATTTGCTAATACTGCTCTTCCTAGTTTGCTAGCGATCGTTGGAATCTTCCTATTGCTAGTTGGTGTTTGGTGCTATCTGACATATAAATTTGCTTGCCAGCCTGCGATCGCCAATCTACTTAGCCGCTACGGCAATAATTTTGTGCCTTTTGTGTTGATTGGCTTAGGTATTTTTATTATCCTAGACAGTGCCTCACTAACTCCAATTCTTTTAGCAGCTAGCTGCCTCTGTTTAACAGGAATCGTTAAATTGTATGGAATTAATGGACAAGCAGCAACATCCTCAAACGTTGATTTTCCGGGGTAATCGTTAAACAATCTTTGTGAGACTTTTGAGCGATAAATTTCTCGCAATTAATCAAAGTCACTGTCTCATTTAGAAACGTTTCTAAACTAAAAATATTGTGTACTTGTCACAAGGATAACAATCATGAAACTATTCAAATCTGCTTTAGTTGCTTTAATCCTGCTGTTGAATTTAGCAATTGCTCAACCTTCTTGGGCAGATAGACCAAACCTAACTACTAGTACTGACTACACTGAAGTCTCGCAAGCGATTGATAACCTATTGCAGATAAAAAATACACCCGATGAAACTGAATATACACCAGAAGAAATTGAGCAAAAACTGGGCGACTTGAAGCTCCAAAAATATATCTTAGAAACAGCACAAAACTGGGCACAGTGCCGCAATGAAACTGGAAAAACCCTAGCTGTTTATGCTCATAAACCTAAAAAAGTACTGCAAGGAAATAACCTCTACTTCTTAGGAAATGGTAAGATTACAGAGGATGAATGGGACTGCGATGGTATTTACTTACCAACTGGTACTAAAGTAGCTGGTATAGCTGGCGTGGAAGAACTAGCAGAACCTTTAGCTATCAAAGTTGTGGATGGAACTCAGCTAATAGCGAAAACAAATCCAGAAACAGGTGCTATTGAATTTAATGTTCCCCCTGCTAAAACAATCAAAGTAGGTGATGTCAGCTTGTCGATTCCTAACTTGTCCCAAGCCGAAATTGATGCAGCAGCCCCCAATGCACCGATTGAAGATTAAATAAAACAGAATTCAAAAGTTAGAAACCAGAATACAGAATTTAAAATTCTGTATTCTTTTTTTTTAGAATTTTTTACACCGCAGAAATGGCACATACTTGTAAGCCAACTGGAGTATGAATAATCACTGATTCTACGCCAAAAACTTGAGCGATCGCCTGTGGTGTCAAAACTTCTTCAGGGGTACCAACTTCCCAAAGCTGACCCTGTTTTAATAAGGCAATACGCGAACTATATCGCGCTGCTAAATTTAGTTCGTGTAACACTGTGACAATAGTTAATTCCTGCTGCTGATTTAAGTCTTTGAGTAGTTCCAAGAGTTGCAGTTGATAGTTGATATCTAAAAAAGTTGTGGGTTCATCTAATAGTAAAACTTTTGGTTCTTGCGCCAGTGCTAAAGCTAAAAAAGCGCGCTGTCTTTCACCACCTGAGAGTTGTTCGACCAAGCGATCGCTTAATTTTTCTAATTGCGTTTTTCCGATCGCAGCTTCAACTTTTTGCCAATCTTCAGCAGTTAATTCCCATTGCCACCAGGGTTGATGCGGTGTGCGTCCTAAACTGACTAATTGTCGCACCGTTAAGCCTACGGGAATCGTTTGTTGTTGCGGTAAAAGTGCTAGTTTCTGTGCAACTAAATTTGGGGGTTGAGAGTGAATTGCTTTACCATCGAGTAGTACAGTTCCTCGCTGCGGGGAGAGAATACGACTTAGCAACTTGAGTAATGTAGACTTCCCAGAACCATTAGCACCGACTAAACTTAACCATTCTCCTGTTTGCAGAGTGAGGTTAATATCTTGGACAATTGGCACGGTTGTGTAACCGCCAGTAAGATTTTGCAATTCCAGTGGCATTTTTAACAATTAAAAATTCAAAATTAAAAAACTAACTCTTGTACAGACGCGATTAATCGCGTCTCTTACAATTTACCGAATCCCGCAGAACGACGATAAAGCAACCAGATAAATAAGGGCGAACCTAGCAAAGCAGTAACAGAACCTACTGGTAGTTCTACCGCTCCCAATCTAGAAAGTAAATCTGCAAAAGTGAGCAACCAAGCACCTGCAAGCGCTGACAGTGGCAAAACAAAGCGGTGATCTGTACCAACGATGAGGCGGACACCGTGAGGGACAACAAGACCGACAAATCCAATTAAACCACTGATGCTCACTGCACCTGCGGCTAATAAAGTGGCGACACCACCAATTAAAAGACGCGATCGCGTTAACGAAACTCCCAAACCCACAGCTAAATCATCTCCCAAAGCCAGCACGTTCACCGATCGCGCCAGCGACCATCCCCCTAGCAATGCAACGATAAGATAAGGCCCGGCTGTAGAAACTTCTTTCCAACCCCGTCCGTTCAGGCTACCAACCAGCCAACTCAGGGCAATTTGAATTTGACCGTCTTCTGCTAGTAAAAGTAATGTACTCTGTACTGCGCCTAATAAAGAACTGACGGCTACTCCGCCTAAAATCAACCGTTCAATGGAAACTCCCGAACCTGCACGACCGAGCAAAATGACTATGGCTGAAGTCAAAATTGCTCCTATCCACGCTGCTAAAGGTATTGCTATGGGAAATATTTGCAAAACTATCATTAGGATAACAATCAGTCCTGCACCAGCTGAAATACCCAAAATAAAAGGGTCAGCCAAACTATTACGTAACATTCCTTGTAACAGTGCGCCTGACATTCCCAAAGCTGCACCAACAATCAGAGCAGCGGTAATCCTAGGGAGACGTAAATCCCAGAGAATTGTCTGTTTGATGGGATCGCCTTTGTGGAGAAGTGCTTGCCATAATTCAGCAACACTTAAGGGTACTGCACCTTGAGATAAGGAAAGCGCCAGGGTTACTACTAGCGCTGTACCAAAGAGTAAAATCGCCCAGAATATACGGTGTTTGGTAAAAATTGTCTGCAATTGCCTAGTCACATCACGTAAATTGAAAACTGATTTTTTTCAAAAATCAAATAGGAGTCCTATAGATTTACTTTTATATCATCAATAGATTATTTCCTAATATTAAATATTGATATAAGTTAGATTTATTATATTTAAATTTAATCTAAATATAATAAATCTAATACTAAATATAAAAAAGAAAAATATTTATTTGATACACAAATATATTTTAATAAATACATGTGTGAGTTTCATTGGATACTTTGAAATTCATATAGATATTTAATGGGAAGTGTGAGGAAATACAGTGAAAATCGGTCTAATACTAACTTCTATTAATGGAGTAACTTTACTATACCTACTCGCAGGATTGTCTCCTGTTTGGGCAATACCTGCTGTTAATGATGCCCAATATAATACTGAAAGTTTAAAAGTATCTGAAAAAACACTTGATTTTAATACTCAAGCTCTTGACAAAACAAGCAATAATAATTTCAAAACCTTCTCTATCAACGAGAAAGTTATTGCATCAACAGATACCAGCAGTAAACAAGATTCACTTATTGTAAATGAAAATCGACAAACTAGTGAATTAGCACTAAATATTTCTGGTGATTCTTCGTCTCAAACTACTTCAAAGTCTTCACAGTTATCTTTGGGAGCAAACACCATTGCCCAAGTCACATCTGTATCGCAACTATCGGATGTGCAGCCTACAGATTGGGCTTTCCAAGCCTTACAATCTTTAGTTGAGCGTTACGGTTGTATTGCTGGCTACCCTAACAGCACTTATCGGGGTAATCGTGCCTTGACTCGCTATGAATTTGCCGCTGGTTTGAATGCTTGTTTAGATAGAGTCAACGAGTTAATTGCCACAGCAACTTCTGAATTGGTAACAAAGCAAGATTTAGCCACTTTGCAAAAGCTGCAAGAAGAATTTGCTGCTGAATTAGCAACGCTGCGGGGTCGGGTAGATGCTTTAGAAACTCGCACGGCTGAATTAGAAGCAAATCAATTTTCTACAACTACCAAACTCAGTGGAGAAGCAATTATCGCAGCCATTGGTGCGACAGGAGGCGCGCCAGGTAGGGATAACCCTAACATTATCTTGACAAACCGAGTCCGGTTAAATCTCAACACCAGCTTCACAGGCAAAGATTTACTCATCACCGGATTGCAAGCTTATAATTTCTTGGGTGGTGTCGATGGAAGTGGTAGCCTGCAAGAGAGTTTGGGATTAGCATCACCAATACTCAGTGCTAGCAGCGCTCGCACCAGCTTTGAACCTCAATTTCCTGGGGTCGATCCTAAAACTTTGTCAGGTATAGGTGCAAACTCTCTTCAACTTTACAAACTGCTTTACATCTTTCCCGTCGCTGATAAATTAACGTTGTTTGCTGGAACTGCTGCTGAAGTCTCGGATGCTTTTCCAACCATCACGCCTTTTTATGGCGAAGGACAAGAGGCGATTTCTCGCTTTGCTAGTTTGAATCCTGTAGTACGTGTCTCTGGCGGTACTTCGGGTTCTGGACTAGCATCTGCTGCTGGCTTTATTTTCCAAATTTCCAAGCAACTAGATTTGAGAGCTTTATACGGCAGTGTTAATGCCAACATTCCTCAACGAGGTGCTGACATTCTACCAGGAGTTTCTGGCACACCTTTGGGATCTGGTGTATTTGGCGGTAGTAGTGTCGTAGCAGCTCAATTGACTTTTAAACCAAGCAGTTCCATAGATATTGGTCTGAACTATGCCAATAGTTATCACGAAATAAATATCTTAGGTACGGGATTAACCAGCAGTGACATTGGTTCTTTGATAGGCCCAGGACTCGATCTAGGTACGCCTGTAAAACTCAACTCTGTTGGTGGCACTGTTACTTGGCGTTTTTCCCAAAAAATTGCCTTATCTGGCTATGGCGCGGCATTTTTTGTTGACGATTCTTCTGGTGCTGTTGATGCTTCAACTACCTTCACCAGTTGGATGGCAGGTATTCATTTCAACGATTTATTTCACCAGGGAAACAACGCCGGGATCATTTTTGGACAACCGCTATATCGCAGCGATGCCAGTGGTGCAGCTCAACTTGCGCCTGATGGGGCTAATAGAGCAGTTCCCTACCACTTAGAGGCTTACTACCGTTTTCGGGTAAATGACAATATCAGCATTACCCCAGGTGCATTTGTCCTGTTTAATCCTGAAGGTGACAGCAATAACGACACAACAACTGTAGGCGTACTTCGTACTACTTTTACGTTCTAAATTAGGTAGGAAGACGCGATTAATCGCGTCTCTACAAGAATTATTATTCTCCCCCTACTCCCTTATCTCCCCCTGCTTCCCCTACTCTCACTTCCGCCGCTCTTGCAACTTGCGATACACGGCTTTTAAATCAACTTGATGGTGCGCTAAAGCAACCAGTGTATGGTAAAATAAGTCCGCAACTTCGCCTGCGATCGCATCCGCTTCATCGTCCTTAAAAGCCATTACTACCTCAGCGGTTTCTTCACCTATTTTCTTTAAAATCTTGTTATCACCGCCAGCCAATAACTTACAGGTGTAAGAACTTTCTGTGGGACGATCGCGGCGATCGCATATTATTTGAAATAATTGCGACAACGTATCTCCTGGTGGGGGGACAATTTTTTCTTCTATTTGATGAAAACAACTGCGTTCGCCAGTATGACAAGCAATATCTCCTACTTGCTCTACCCCAATTAATAGTGCATCACTATCGCAGTCATAACGAATGCTTTGTACTTTCTGAATATGTCCCGATGTCGCTCCTTTATGCCATAATTCTTGCCGGGAACGACTCCAAAAAACAGTTTCTTTAGTTTCTAAAGTCTTTTGCAAGGATTCCCGGTTCATCCATGCCATCATCAAAACAGTGCCATCTAAATAATCTTGAATAATTGCTGGCACTAAACCCCGTTCGTCGTAGCGAATTTTCTCAACAGGGATGGATTGGTGCAATGAATGGGAGTCAGTGGAAAACATACCAGCTAATTTGTTCTCATAAGAGCGCTCATTTCACGATACCATTGTGAATAGGACAGCTGGTATGATTTTTCCAAACAAACTTATTATCTACTACAGTGCTTCTGAAATAAAAATGCGCTAAAAAACAGCGTGCAAACCTTAAATACAAAGTTTTTAACTTTTAATTCCGCCAACCCTATTAGCTCAAAACAAGAGCCTTTCTATCCATAGCTGACTGCATTTTAACAGCACTTAAAGCGACTTGATGAGCCTTCGATGCTTCACCATACCAATGAATAGCCGAGTTAAAAGCTGCACGGTAAAGATCCTGGTATGCCTCAGATAATCGAGTGCGAATTTCTAAAGGCAAGTCTTCATTAGACTGATATAACATTTTATTATTTTTTGGTTGCTATTATTTTATACGATAAAAGTTTTGAGCAGTTTTTGACCCTATCCTAAGATAGAGCTTTAGATATAGCTTTTTGATTGCCCACTATCAGGAGAGAGCCTTGGTAAATACCACGATTAAAACAACAAAATCACAAGAAATTTTCACTGCTGCCCAAAATCTCATGCCGGGAGGAGTCAGTTCTCCGGTTCGTGCTTTCAAATCCGTCGGCGGACAACCGATAGTTTTCGATCGCGTTAATGGCGCGTACATTTGGGATGTCGATGGCAACCAATACATTGACTATGTAGGCACTTGGGGCCCAGCCATCTGCGGTCATGCCCATCCAGAAGTGATTGCGGCATTACATGAAGCCTTGGAAAAAGGTACTAGTTTCGGCGCTCCCTCAGTCCTAGAAAATATCCTGGCAGAAATGGTCATTGATGCCGTTCCTAGCATCGAAATGGTCAGATTTGTCAACTCTGGAACTGAAGCTTGTATGGCAGTTTTGCGCCTGATGCGAGCTTTTACCCAACGCGAGAAAGTCATCAAGTTTGAAGGCTGCTACCACGGTCACGCTGACATGTTCCTCGTGAAAGCAGGCTCTGGTGTGGCCACACTCGGTTTACCCGATTCGCCGGGAGTGCCTAAAGCAGCAACTAGCAGCACACTAACTGCGCCTTTCAATGATTTAGAAGCTGTCAAAGCTTTGTTTGAGGAAAACCGCGATGAAATTGCTGGTGTGATTCTAGAGCCAGTTGTCGGTAACGCCGGGTTTATTACTCCCGATGCGGGTTTTCTAGAAGGGTTACGGGAACTTACCCAAGAGCATGGCGCATTATTGGTGTTTGACGAGGTAATGACTGGCTTCCGCATTGCCTACGGTGGCGCTCAAGAAAAATTTGGTGTTACTCCCGATTTGACAACTTTAGGCAAGGTAATTGGTGGCGGCTTACCAGTAGGAGCCTATGGCGGACGGCGGGATATTATGTCAATGATTGCCCCGGCTGGCCCTGTATATCAAGCTGGGACACTTTCAGGTAATCCTTTAGCAATGACTGCTGGTATTAAGACGCTGGAATTACTGCAAAAGCCCGGTACTTACGACTATCTTGACCGAATTACTCAAAAGCTTGCTGACGGTTTATTGCAAATCGCTCAAGAAACTGGTCATGCTGCTTGTGGCGGTCATATCAGCGCCATGTTTGGCTTATTCTTCACTGCTGGCCCCGTTCATAACTACGAAGATGCCAAAAAATCGGATACAGCTAAATTTGGCCGTTTCCATCGCGGTATGTTAGAGCGCGGTGTTTACTTAGCACCTTCTCAGTTTGAGGCTGGATTTACTTCTTTGGCTCATACTGATGAAGATATTGAGCAAACATTAGCAGTTGCACGCGATGTCCTGTCTAGCCTCTAGGTGTAAGCAAGAAGGCTTCGCTGTGTAAAGGAAAAGGGACTGGGGATTAGGGATTGGGGAGCCAGTCGTGTGCGGGGGTTCCCCCCGTTGAGCGAACTGGCGTGATTGGGTGTCAAATCGCTCATATTATGGAATTCTGCTTTGACCCCTCCCAAATTTTGTCACAATTTCCCAGTACCCAGTACCCAGTACCCAGTACCACGACGGGAGCGTTCCTAGAGCCACCAACATAAATGTATGGTGGGGGACTCCGACGCTCCCAAAGCAAAGAACTATTCCTTATAACCTTTTCCCCATTTTGCCTACTCCCCGATCTTTTTAGGCTTTTTTGTAATTCTTAATCATTAGTTGAACTTTTCCTCACTTATTCCACAGACTTTCCACAGATATTTCAGCTGTTTTCCACAGATGCTCTACAAGTTAATAGGCTTTTGTTGACTTACTGGGGATTTCGTCATCACAGTGCCCAGAATTCTTATTTACTGAGTTTTGATTAAGTAACGTAACAAAAAAATAGCTGTAAAGTTGATTCTGTCGTAAATATTTATTTTTTCTATAGTTATGTTTAATATTTTGCAATATTGACAAACCTACCCCCTTTCAGCGCACAATAATTCCGCAGGCTTTTGCAGTCGATTCAACCGATAGCACTAAATGTATAAATTTACTTAAGTGTGATGAAAAATTGGTGGATAGGCGAAAAGTTATTTGTCCTTATTGATTTGCTCAATAGAAGCAAAATCTCATGAACGCAACAGTTAACATTTTTACCGAGCTTCCCGAAACACTGCATGAATGTCTAAAGAACTACTTAGAACAGCATCCCGATTGGGATGAGCAACGAGTATTGACGGCAGCGATCGCACTGTTTTTGTTGCAAAATGCAGATGGCGATCGCCGTGTTGCCCAAGTTTATTTAGAAACTTTGTTTCATCGCTGCTAACAACACATAACATTTAGGGCGACAAAGAAAGTGGTCTTCGGGATCTGAGAAACGGTTTTCAATTATCTACAATACGTATTTAGATAGTCAGGAATCAGGAGCTAAAATAAACATATCTCCTGAATTCTGACTGCTTTAAATATTTATCTGAGTATTATACTTTGTTGCTGAATCGGATTTGCATTTTACTATTATTCGTCATCTTTGAATGAATGTCTATTTATCTAAAATTTGATTACTCAAACAAAACATCTGAACTATGCGACTTCTCTTAGTTGAAGATGAACCAGATTTAGGGACAGCAATCAAAGAAGTACTGCATCACGAGGCGTATGTAGTTGACTGGTTTCTAGATGGTACTCAGGCATGGCAGTATCTAGAGACTGGCTGTACTGAGTACACAGTAGCAATTTTTGATTGGATGCTACCAGGAATCTCAGGAGTAGAGTTGTGCAAAAAAATACGAGCTTTTAAAGGAGGGGTTTCTGTCGATCAAGGCACTTCGCAAACGCCAAATAATTCTTTGCCAATATTAATGTTGACAGCCAAAGATCGGATGGAAGAAAAAATTATTGGGTTAGATAGCGGTGCAGATGACTATTTGGTAAAGCCTTTTGATATGCCAGAATTGTTAGCAAGATTGCGAGCATTACAACGGCGATGTCCTCAAATTCAATCCCGCTATCTTCAAGTAGGTAATCTTACCCTCAACTACAGCACTCACGAAGTAATTCGTCAGTATCCCAATGGCAACAAACTGGTAAACTCGTTAACCATCAAAGAATTTCAATTGCTGGAATACTTGATGAAGCATCATAACCATATTGTCACTCGCAACCAACTGATCGATCGGCTTTGGGAAATTGGCGCAGAACCTATGAGTAATGTAGTGGCAGCACAAATTCGTTTACTCAGACGTAAACTAGGAGAAAATAACAGCGAGTCTGCGATTGAAACTATCTATGGTGTAGGGTATCGCCTGAAAGTTTAAAAGAGTATAAAATCTATATTCACAAAGAGGTAGAAGGGATGGGGAGCACAAAGGAAACCCTATAGATAAATAATAAGCATTGAACAACAAATGCATTGTTGAATTGGGCTTCGTCTCCTAAAACAAATGTTGCTTTTTCTCCTATAGATAAATCCTCTTTCTTGTATCCTTTTGCTCTACAGTATGCCAATTCTTTCCCCTCCGCCCCTCCGCC